>NZ_JAILYN010000002.1 GCF_019795155.1 Marinobacterium arenosum
GTTCGGCTAATCGTTCCCCTTGCCGGGCCGACAGTGGACTTTCACCACCAAGTCATCCGGCCGCCACCACGCGTACCGGAACAGCGCCAGTCAAGGCGCTACGCGCCATGCCTGGCGCACACAAACGAAAAGGGCGACCCTATGGTCGCCCTTTTGCTATCGCTGCATTAGCCCAAAGGGGTATCAGGCAGCTTTTTTCTCAGTTTCAGCCTGAGCTTCAGCTTCTTCCTTGGCCTGCTTGGCCCAGAAATCGGCATTCTTGATGCCCAGTTTTTCCGGATCGAAGGTGTAGCGAGCAACACCTGCCTTGCGCTGTGCCTCATAGTCTTTCAGCGCCAGCAGAGCCGGTTTCGCGGTAAAGAAGATGATCAGGATACCGACGATGTTCAACCAAGCCATCAGGCCGACACCCACGTCACCCAGGCCCCATGCCAGGTTGGCGGTCTTCACCGCACCGTAGAAGGTGGCCGCCATCAGACCGACCTTCAGAGCGCCGGTCAGACCTGGGATCTTAAAGGAACGCTGGATGTAGGCGATGTTGGTTTCCGCGATGTAGTAGTACGCCAGGATGGTGGTGAACGAGAAGAAGAACAGCGCGAACGCGATAAACGGATTACCGACGCCCGGCAATACCGACTCGATCGCCATCTGGGTGAACAACGGACCGTTAGCGGCAACGTCACCCGCCAGGTTCTGAACCAGGAAGGCTTCGCCGGCACCGTGCACGTTGTAAGCACCGGTGATCAGGATCATGAATGCCGTTGCGGAGCAGACGAACAGAGTATCGATGTAGACGGAGAACGCCTGTACCAGACCCTGCTGTGCCGGGTGCTCAACCTCTGCCGCCGCAGCCGCGTGAGGACCAGTACCCTGACCCGCTTCGTTGGAGTATACGCCGCGCTTGACGCCCCAGCCGATCGCCGCGCCCAGGCCCGCCATCGGAGTGAAGGCATCGCCGAGAATCATGCCGACGATCTCCGGCAGCATGTCGATGTTCAGCAGCACGATAACCGAGGCGATGATGATGTAGGCCAGCGCCATGAACGGAACCACCACCTGGGTGAAGTTCGCGATACGCTTAACACCACCGAAGATGATGAAGCCCAGGATCAGTACCACAACGGTGCCGGTCATGATCTTGGCAAAGCTGATGGTACCGATCGCCGTCTCGATCATGCTGCCGCTGCCGAAGGCAGCTTCCGCGGCATTACCGATACTGTTGGACTGAACGCCCGGCAGGAACAGGCCGCAGGCCATGATGGTAGCGATCGCGAAGATCCAGCCGAACCATTTCTGGCCCATCGCCTTCTCGAAGTAGAATGCCGGGCCGCCACGGTATTGGCCGTCCTGCTTCTCCTTGTAGATCTGTGCCAGGGTGGATTCGGTATAGGCCGTAGCAGCGCCCAGGAAGGCAACTACCCACATCCAGAACACCGCACCAGGACCGCCAAAACCGATCGCCGCGGCGACACCGGCAATGTTACCGGTACCGACTCGGCCTGACAGCGAAACCGCCAGCGCCTGGAACGAAGAGATACCATGTTCGGAGCTTTTGCCCGACAGGAGCAGCTTCCACATTTCGCCGAACATCCGCACTTGGACGAAACGGGTCATGATGGAGTAGAAGAGACCGGCGCCCAGGCACAGGTAGATCAGTGCCGGACTCCAGATGATGCCATTCATGAAATCAACAAAAGATTGCAAGGGTGGGTCCTCCCGTATGCCAGCGCTTAATGCGCTGTGCTTATTAGATTTATTATTGGGGGGCCAATTTTAATGGCGGCAGCTCAACATATTTTCATGAATTGGAGGCTCATTCATGAATTTATCCTGCATCCAAGCCATACTTTAGCGAATATAGCCTTGACATGAATTTTTATAAATCATTGTTATAAGACTTTGGTATGACTACAGATCGAATAATAAGGAATATCACCCGGCTGACAGCCAGGCACGCCAGGAACCGGAAGATGAATGAGTGTGCAGCGCGAGCCTGAAGACTCAGGCGGACCGACGATCAGGACGGCGTTCATGGCTCGATGGCGTCGGGCTCAGGCCGGTAATCCGGCGGAATTCGCGATTGAAGTTGGATTTGGCCGGTCGCTATCGTTTCAACCGATAACGGTATGCTGACCAGCAACCGGCACGACAGCGACACCGCCCAGCGAGCTGGCACCAGCCTGACCTGGCCGATGCCCGAAGACTTTTAAGACAAGACGTTGGCGATCAGGACGGCGCCTGAAGTTGTGCCTCCAGACCGACCAGCAACGCGCGCAGCATCTGGTCACTGCAAGCCTTGTAATGCTTATGCTGTTCATTGCGGAACAGTGCTCGCAGCTCCGGCCGACTCAGCTCTACACCACCCTGCTGGAAAGCCTGCAACATCGCCGGCTCCTGCAGATCCAGCGCGATACGGATCTTCTTCAGCACCGCATTGTTGGTCAGCTTGACGATCTGCGGTGCCGGGGCATTGGTATCGCGCGGCCCGCGTCGTTCGGTGATCAATCCGTCGAGAAAAGCGACCAGCCGCTCATCCCAGCATTTCAGGAAATCCGGCTCATGGTCCTTCAACAACATCCGTTGCAACTCGTCCGCTGCCAGTTCACAGCCGCCAAGCTGGAACAGCGCCAGCATCTGTTCCTCGCCAAGCTCTAGAGTGGAGGTAAGCCGGCGCAGGATTTCGTTGGTAATCATCGCTATCTCGTCTGGTTAATCCTAAAGAGCGGCGCACTATAGCATGACGGTACGCCAAAGGGAGCGCGCTTCCTGTTGCCCATAGCACGAAGCTCTAAGCAAAAAAAACGGCCACCCTCTAGGCAGCCGTACAAAGCCATATTGCTTTTACAGGTGCAACGGCTCGTCACCGCTGCGGTTCACGCCTGACAAACGTGAACGGGGGATGCCCGGCCGGACCGAAAAAGTCCCGCTCCGACCGGAATGGCTACGGCACCCCAAAGGCTGCCGCAGCCGGGTTCATCAAGCCTGCTCGTCGTCGCGGTACGCGTCGATGCTCGGGCAGGAGCAGATGAAGTTACGGTCGCCGTACACGTTGTCGACGCGGTTGACCGCCGGCCAGAACTTGGCAGCACGCGCAGACTCGGACGGGAACACCGCCTCTTCACGGCTGTACGGACGGCTCCAGTCGCCCATCACGTCGGCCTGGGTGTGCGGCGCGTTGCACAGCGGGTTGTTATCCGCCGGCAGTGAACCGTTCTGCACCCGCTCGATCTCGCCACGGATCTTGACCATCGCATCGATGAAGCGATCCAGCTCGGCCTTGGATTCGGATTCGGTCGGCTCGATCATCAGCGTACCCGCTACCGGGAACGACATGGTCGGCGCGTGGAAACCGTAGTCCATCAGACGCTTGGCGATATCCTCCTCGGTCACGCCGGAGGCTTCCTTGATCGGACGGATATCGACGATGCACTCGTGCGCCACCTTGTTATTGCGGCCACGATAGAGGATCGGGTAATGCTCAGACAGCTTCTCGGCCAGGTAGTTGGCGCCCAGAATTGCGTTCTGGGTAGAGTTCTTCAGACCGTCCTTACCCAGCATCCGGTTGTACATCCAGGTGATCGGCAGGATGGATGCGGAACCGTACGGCGTTGCAGCGACCGCGCCGTTTTCCGGGTTCAGGCCTTCAACCGGGCTCACCTTGTGGCTGGCCAGGAACGGTGCCAGATGGCTCTTGACGCCGATCGGCCCCATGCCCGGACCACCGCCACCGTGCGGGATGGCGAAGGTCTTGTGCAGGTTCAGGTGAGAGACGTCGGAGCCGATCATGCCCGGCTTGGAGATGCCGACCTGCGCGTTCATGTTGGCGCCGTCCATGTACACCTGACCACCGTGCTTGTGGATGATCTGGCAGATCTCGACGATATCCTCTTCGTAGACACCGTGGGTCGACGGATAGGTGATCATCAGGCAGGACAGGTTTTCCGCGTGCTGCTCGGCTTTTTCCGCCAGATCCGCCACGTCGACGTTACCTTTCTCGTCACAGGCGGTGACGATGATCTTCATATCCATCATCGCCGCGGACGCCGGGTTGGTGCCGTGCGCGGAAGACGGGATCAGGCAGACGTTACGGTGCCCTTCACCGATCGATTCCTGGTACTTACGGATCGCCAGCAGGCCGGCGTATTCGCCGGAGGCACCGGAGTTCGGCTGCAGCGAGACCTTGTCGTAGCCGGTGATCTCAACCAGCTGATCTTCCAGCTGATGCAGCATCGCGTGATAACCCTGAACCTGATCGGCCGGTGCAAACGGGTGCATGTTGGAGAATTCCGGCCAGGTCACCGGGATCATCTCGGCGGTGGCGTTCAGCTTCATGGTGCAGGAGCCCAGCGGGATCATGCCGTGCACCAGCGAGTAGTCCTTGTTCTCCAGACGCTTCATGTAACGCAGCATCTCGGTCTCGGACTGGTAGCTGTTGAAAGTCGGGTGGCTCAGAATCGCATCTTCGCGACGCTGCTCTGCAGCGATACCGGTCGCTTCGCCACCGGTGATGCGGGCGTCGATCGCCGCAATCTCCAGACCGTGACCTTCGCCCAGCACGACATCGAACAGCTCGGCCACATCGGCCGCGCGAGTGGTTTCGTCCAGGCTGATACCCAGGCGACCGTCACCGAAGTTGCGCAGGTTGCAGCCGGCGTCCAGCGCGCGCTGGTAGATTGCATCAGCGTCGTCAGCGGTCAGCGTCAGGGTGTCGAAGTAGCTGTCGGTTACCTGGACGCCCTTCTCTGCCAGCCCCTTGGCCAGAATCGCGGCCAGCCGGTGCACGCGCTCGGCAATGGTCTTCAGGCCGTCCGGACCGTGGTAGACCGCGTAGAAGCTTGCCATGTTGGCCAGCAGCGCCTGAGCGGTACAGATGTTGGAAGTCGCCTTCTCACGACGGATGTGCTGCTCACGGGTCTGCATCGCCATGCGCAACGCCTGGTTACCGCTGGAGTCGACGGAGACACCGATGATACGGCCCGGCACGGAGCGCTTCAGCTTCTCGCTGGCAGCGAAGAAAGCGGCGTGAGGACCACCAAAGCCCATCGGCACACCGAACCGCTGTGCGGAACCCAGCACCACGTCGGCACCCAGCTCGCCCGGCGATTTCAGCAGCACCAGCGCCAGCAGGTCAGTCGCTACGGCGACCATCGCCTGCTGTTCTTTGGCTTTCTCGATCAGGGCTTTCAGATCGCTGATCTCACCGGTGGTACCCGGGTACTGCAGCTGGGCACCAAAGACGTCGTAGTCGGCCAGCTTGTCAGCGGAATCGACCACGATGTCGTAACCGAAGTATTCGGCACGGGTCTTGATCACGTCCAGGGTCTGCGGGTGAACGTCGTCGGCGACGAAATAGCTGTTGCTCTTCTTGCGGTTGGAGCGCTTGCACAGCGTCATCGCTTCAGCAGCAGCGGTCGCCTCATCCAGCAGGGAGGCGTTGGCCAGATCCATGCCGGTCAGGTCCATTACCATCTGCTGGAAGTTCAGCAACGCCTCCAGGCGGCCCTGGGCGATCTCCGGCTGGTACGGCGTGTAAGCGGTGTACCAGCCCGGGTTTTCCATCACGTTGCGCAGAATCACATTCGGCACCAGGGTGTTGTAGTAACCCATACCGATGTAGGACTTGTTGACCTTGTTCTGCGAGGCCAGGGCTTTCAGCTCCGCCAGTGCTTCAGCTTCGGTCACGCCGGTCGGCATATCCAGGGCATCGTCCAGACGGATCGAATCCGGTACGGTCTGCTCGATCAGTGCATCCAGGGAATCAACGCCCAGCTCGGCCAGCATCGCCTGCTGCTCGGCGGCATCAGAACCAACATGACGACGAGTAAACTCGGAATTCTGTTCCAGTTCACTCAGTGCGCGAGTTTCAACAGCCATAGTAGTAAACCTGTCAGAGGCCTTGCTGCCGGCTGTGTCAGCCTGACGGCAGTAAGGCTAGAATTAAACAAACCCCGGTTGTCCACCACCGGGCTCCCTAGCGAGCCCGGTGGCGACAAACAGGGTGCGGGGTCGGCCTGCACTCCTCCCCCGCTTTGCTTCGAAGAGTCGATCGGAGGACAGTTAGTGCGGGACTGCACCTATTCACAGTCCCGCACTACGATCAACCCTCTTCGGCAACTTTTGCCTGGTACGCATCAGCGTCCAGCAGGGCTTCCAGCTCAGCGGCATCAGCAACTTTGATCTTGGCGATCCAGCCACCTTCGTACGCTTCTTCGTTGACGGTTTCCGGGGCGTCTTCCAGCGCTTCATTGACGGCAACCACTTCGCCGCTGATCGGCGCGTAGATGTCGGACGCCGCTTTTACGGATTCCACCAGAGAGAACTCTTCACCTGCATTCACTTCACGGCCGATTTCCGGCAGTTCGACGAACACCACGTCGCCCAGCAACTCCTGAGCGTGGTCGGAGATACCAACGGTTACTGTGCCGTCACCGTTGTCCAGCACCCACTCGTGAGACGCGGCGTATTTCAGGTTAGAAGGTACGTTGCTCATGATAACTCTCTCTTAATTCTTTGAATTTATTGGCATTCAACTGGGGAGCAGCCACTCCCCGATCGAGCTTCAGCTCAAATTCGTCTATGCAAACTCAGCGGTACAGCGGGAACTTCTTGCACAGATCGGCCACCTTGGCACGAACCTCTGCTTCCACCGCGCCGTTATCTTCCGGATTAGCCGCCAGGCCGTCCAGCACATCACCGATCAGGTTACCGATCAGGCGGAATTCCTCGACACCGAAACCGCGAGAGGTACCGGCCGGCGTACCCAGACGGATACCGGAGGTCACCATCGGCTTTTCCGGATCGAACGGGATACCGTTCTTGTTGCAGGTGATGCCGGCACGCTCCAGCGCCTCTTCGGTCGCATTGCCTTTCAGCCCTTTCGGACGCAGGTCAACCAGCATCAGGTGGGTATCGGTACCGCCGGTGACGATATCGCAACCACGCTCAACCAGGGTTTCAGCCAGTACCTTGGCGTTCTCGACGACACGCTGGATGTAGCCTTTGAACTCCGGGCGCAGCGCTTCACCGAAGGCAACCGCCTTGGCGGCGATCACGTGCATCAACGGACCGCCCTGCAGACCCGGGAATACCGCAGAGTTGATCTTCTTGCCCAGTTCCAGGTCGTTGGACAGGATCATGCCGCCACGCGGACCGCGCAGGGTCTTGTGGGTGGTAGTGGTCACCACGTGAGCGTGCGGCAGCGGACTCGGGTGAACGCCGGTAGCGATCAGGCCGGCGATGTGCGCCATGTCGACCATCAGGTAGGCACCGACCTTGTCGGCGATGGCGCGGAAACGGGCGAAATCGATTTCGCGCGGAATCGCGGAACCACCGGCAACGATCAGCTTCGGCTGGCACTCTTCAGCCAGCTTCTCGACCTCGTCGTAGTCGATCCGCTGCGTCTCTTTGGATACGCCGTACTGAACGGCGTTGAACCACTTACCGGACTGAGCCGGACGGGCACCGTGAGTCAGGTGACCACCGGCATCCAGCGACATACCCATGATGGTGTCGCCCGGCTGCAGCAGGGCCATGAACACCGCGCCGTTGGCCTGGGCGCCGGAGTGCGGCTGAACGTTGACATATTCGCAGTTGAACAGCTGCTTGGCACGATCAATCGCCAGTGCTTCCGCTACATCGACGTATTCACAACCACCGTAGTAACGGCGACCGACGTAACCTTCGGCGTACTTGTTGGTCAGCACAGTACCCTGCGCCTGCATCACCGCTTTGGAGACGATGTTCTCAGACGCGATCAGCTCGATCTGATCTTCCTGGCGACGGAACTCGTCGTCGACCGCTTTCAGCAACGCGGCGTCGGCGGCGGCCAGATCCTGGGTAAAAAACTGTTCGGTTTCGCTGTTCTGATACAGATTGCTCATGGTTTCTGTCTCAACTGGTTATTGTTCTAAAGAGCCTGCCAACAGGCCGATTAACAGGCCACCACGTTCACGGCCAGGCCGCCGGTGGAGGTTTCCTTGTATTTGTCCTGCATATCCACGCCGGTCTGGCGCATGGTCTCGATCACCGAGTCGAGCGACACGTGGTGCTCGCCGGTACCGCGCAACGCCAGCCGGGCCGCGTTGATCGCCTTGACCGCACCCATGGTGTTGCGCTCGATGCAGGGTACCTGTACCAGACCGCCGATCGGGTCGCAGGTCAGGCCCAGGTTGTGTTCCATGCCGATCTCGGCGGCATTCTCAACCTGGGTGATGGTGCCGCCCAGTACCGCGCAGAGCGCACCGGCCGCCATCGAGCAGGCCACACCGATCTCACCCTGGCAGCCCACTTCGGCGGCGGAGATCGACGCGTTGGTCTTGTACAGCATGCCGATCGCCGCCGCGGTGGTCAGGAAGGTCTTGATCCCCTCCTCGTTGGAACCCGGCACGAAACGATCGTAGTACGCCAGCACCGCCGGGATCACACCGGCCGCACCGTTGGTCGGTGCAGTCACCACCCGGCCGCCGGCGGCATTCTCTTCGTTGACCGCGATGGCGAACAGGTTGACCCAGTCCATCACGGTCAGGTGATCTTTCAGCGCCTTCTCCGGCTGCTCGATCAACTCGCGGCGCAGTTCATGGGCGCGGCGCTTGACGTGCAGGCCACCCGGCAGCTCGCCGGTCTGCTCGCAACCACGGCGGATGCAGCCGTCCATCACCTGCCAGATCTGCATCAGCTTGCGGCTGACTTCGTCCTTATCGGTATGGGAATACTCATTGGCCAGCACCAGCTCGGCGATACTCATCTGGTGCTCTTTACACAGCACCAGCAGCTCGGCGGCATTGTTGAAGTGGAACGGCACGCTGGTCCGGCCACCGCTGACAGCCCCCTTGGTCGCTTCGGCATCGCTCAACACGAAACCGCCGCCGACCGAATAGAAAATGTTGTCGTGCACGATAATGCCGGCGTCGTCGAACGCCTGAAAACGCATGCCGTTGGGATGCTTCGGCAGGGACTCGCCGAAATTGAACGGCAGATGGACCTCCGGATCGAAGGTGATCTGCTTTTTACCGTCCAGGTTCAGCTGGTGATCGTTGCGGATCTGCTCGACGTAGACCGGCACCATGTCCGGGTCGACCGTATCGGGCTGTTCGCCCATCAGACCAACCATCACCGCGATATCGGTGGCGTGACCTTTACCGGTCAT
Source organism: Marinobacterium arenosum (assembly GCF_019795155.1). GTDB lineage: Bacteria > Pseudomonadota > Gammaproteobacteria > Pseudomonadales > Balneatricaceae > Marinobacterium_C > Marinobacterium_C arenosum. The sequence goes on from NZ_JAILYN010000002.1 coordinate 9,146, forward strand.
CGCCAGGGAGCCGTAGAGGTGTACTTTTACAGCCTGGGTCTTGTCGAACTGGCCATTTGCATGCAGTTCATCGAGGAAGCGGTTTGCCGCCACCATCGGGCCGACCGTATGGGAACTGGACGGACCGATACCGATTTTAAACAGGTCGAAAATGCTCAGCAGCATTGCCTGATGCCTCCGGTTTATTGTTATCTCTGCCACCGACCCTGCACTTTCTGCCCTCTGCAGGTGGACCTGTGTTCGGTCCTGTCTGTGGCGGGGGCCACCCGACTCTCATCCTTATATATGAGGCTGGATTCAGCCACGAACCCTGTGTGGGTTACCTGTGATTCAGACTAGCAACAGTTTTCACATCTGGCAACAAATATTTCCTATAGGAAACTTCGTACACCGATTTTCAGGTATACTTAGATTTGTCCACCGATAGGGACTGACCTTTATATAGATGAGTACAGCGCGCCTTGCGCGGTACGGGAGAGTTTGCCGATGTCTGACGAACCGCACTTCTTGATAGAAGAGAAGGAAAAGACCTCTGACCAGGGGAAACTGACACTGGCCAGCGGCGAAGCGACCCTGGAACCGCTGGAGCTGGGCAAGCGGGTCAAGGAGATACGACTGAGCCAGAACCTGACACTGGAAGAAGCCAGCAAGCGCACCGGCCTGGCCCGCTCTACGCTGTCGAAGATCGAGAACGAACAGATTTCGCCGACCTTTGCCGCGGTCCAGAAGCTGGTCCAGGGGCTCGGCATCGATATCCCGCAGCTGTTCGCCAAACCGACCGAGCAGCGCGCCCAGGCCTCCGGCCGGCGTGATATCACCCGCTTGGGCGAAGGCAAGCCGCATCCGACACCGACCTACGAGCATGAACTACTGGCGACCCAGCTGAGCCAGAAGAAGATGATCCCCTATCGCACCCGGGTCTGTGCCCACAGCTTCAGCGAATACCAGGATTGGGTACGTCACGACGGTGAGGAGTTCCTGTTCGTACTGAGTGGCTCGGTGCAGCTGTATACCGAGTTCTATGAACCTGTTGAGCTACACAGTGGCGACTCGGCCTACTATGACTGCGACATGGGGCACGCGCTGGTCTCCACCAGCGAGGAGGACGCGGTGGTGCTCTGGGTGACCGCCTGATAATCCCCCCCTATAAAAAACGGGCCGCCACCGGGCGCTTTTGCCCCAGGCGGCTAGCCACTCCATGCACCGTAGAAGCGGTTCCGGCCGGGTAGATTCATTCGCAACCCAGCCTTACCCCCAGTCGCCCTCGGAGCGGGCTGCTACGCCGAAAGCCCGTAGCAACGGGCTTGGCATGCCCTTTGGGTACCGACCGCGACCTGTATCGGGATTCGTAGCAAGTTTCCGGTCGCCGTCGAAGCGCACTGCTGCGCCGAAAGCCCGTAGCAGCGGGCTTGGCATGCCCTTTGGGTACCGACCGCGACCTGTATCGGGATTCGTAGCAAGTTTCCGGTCGCCGTCGAAGCGGGCTGCTACGCCGAAAGCCCGTAGCAACGGGCTTGGCATGCCCTTTGGGTACCGACCGCGACCTGTATCGGGATTCGTAGCAAGTTTCCGGTCGCCGTCGAAGCGCACTGCTACGCCGAAAACCCGTAGCAGCGGGCTCCGACCGCGACCTTTATCTAGATTCGCACCAGGCTTTCGGCCGCGCTCGGCACCTGCGGGCATAAAAGCGGGCCGCCACGAGACACTGCCCCGCTAAGAAGCCAGCCCGCAACCAACACGCGGATCGCAGGCGCGGTTCCGGCCGGGTAGATTCATTCGCAACCCAGCCTTCCCCCCAGTCGCCCTCGGAGCGGGCTGCTACGCCGAAAGCCCGTAGCAACGGGCTTGGCATGCCCTTTGGGTACCGACCGCGACCTGTATCGGGATTCGCAGCAAGTTTCCGGTCGCCGTCGAAGCGCACTGCTACGCCGAAAGCCCGTAGCAGCGGGCTTGGCATGCCCTTTGGGTACCGACCGCGACCTGTAACGGGATTCGTAGCAAGTTTCCGGTCGCCGTCGAAGCGGGCTGCTACGCCGAAAGCCCGTAGCAACGGGCTTGGCATGCCCTTTGGGTACCGACCGCGACCTGTATCTAGATTCGCACCAGGCTTTCGGCTGCGCTCGGCACCTGCGGGCATAAAAGCGGGCCGCCACGAGACACTGCCCCGCTAAGAAGCCAGCCCGCAACCAACACACGGATCGCAGGCGCGGTTCCGGCCGGGTAGGTTCATCCGCAACCCAGCCTTCCCCCCAGTCGACCTCGGAGCGGGCTGCTACGCCGAAGACCCGTAGCAACGGGCTTGGCATGCCCTTTGGGTACCGACCGCGACCTATATCGGGATTCGTAGCAAGTTTCCGGCCGGATAGATTCATATGCGACCCGGCCTGAAACCCATACCAGCCTTGGCTGCCCGCGGACATAACACGCGGGCTACCACGCCAACCACCGCCATTACGCGGCCTGCCAGATAAAAAACCGTGCCCGATGCGCAAATTTTGGTTGCAATGCGTTTCCCCATCCACTAATTTTGTTTCCTATAAGAAACTTGATTCCCCGATTTGGCTTATCAGTTTCTTACGGCGGCCTCAGACGTCAATGCGGAACAAAGATCCTGCAGCCAAACGACCGCCACGGCCACCCCGGATACGCCGAGGCCTGCTTTACTGTTAACAACGGCACACGCCGCCCAACACCGGAGTCGCACCAGAATCGCCCGCCCTGCCCTGCTGCAGCGGTGATACCGATAACAATAAGAAGAGAGCCAACGCATGAGCACCCTCATATCACCCACCAGGCAAGTGCCCAGCGAGATATGCAGCCTGCTAACCTGCCAGACCGGCGGGTTGCATATCTCACTGAACATTTAGCCGTTCAAATGTTTTTCCTGTCCGCGACAGTTAAGCAATCGGCCTGCTCTGTTGCTGTCCGGTGACCGGCCACGCCGGTCGCCGGGACAGGAGTTTTAATTCAACCGCCGTAACTGAATCTAGAGAGAAACGAGATGTCAGAAAATCTGCTGAAAACCCCGCTGTTTGATCTGCATGTCGAGCTGGGCGCCAAAATGGTTCCCTTCGCCGGTTATGAGATGCCGGTGCAGTACCCGCTGGGCGTAAAGAAAGAGCACCTGCACACCCGTGAGCAGGCTGGCCTGTTCGATGTTTCTCACATGGGCCAGGTCAAGCTGACCGGCGCCAACGCCGCCGCTGCGCTCGAGAAGCTGGTACCGGTCGACATCATCGACCTGCCGGTTGGCAAGCAGCGTTACGCGCTGTTCACCAACGACGAAGGCGGCATCATGGATGACCTGATGGTCACCAACTACGGCGACTATATCTATGTCGTGGTCAACGCAGCCTGCAAAGACCAGGATATCGCCCACATGCGTGCCAACCTGGGTGAAGGTGTGGAGCTGGAAGTGCTGGACGACCGTGCACTGGTTGCCGTCCAGGGCCCGACAGCAGCTGCGGCGATCGCCCGTATCCAGCCGGCCGTCAACGACATGGTGTTCATGGATTCCCGCATCATGGAGATCGACGGTGTCGAGTGCTTCGTATCCCGTTCCGGCTATACCGGCGAAGACGGTTTTGAAATCTCCATTCCGGCCGCTGACGCTGATCGGCTGACCCGCCTGTTCCTGGCACAGCCGGAGATCGAAGCGATCGGCCTGGGTGCCCGCGACTCACTGCGCCTGGAATCCGGTCTGTGCCTGTACGGCCACGATATCGATACCACCACCACCCCGCTGGAAGGCAGCCTGATCTGGGCGATCTCAAAGAACCGTCGTGCCGACGGCGAGCGTGCCGGTGGCTTCCCGGGTGCCGACAAGATCTTCGATCAGATCGCCAACAAGAACTGGACCCGCAAGCGCATCGGCCTGATCGGCGAAGGCCGTGCACCGGTTCGCGAAGGCACCAAGCTGTTCGACGCCAACGACAACGAGATCGGCGTGGTTACCTCCGGCACCTACGGCCCGACCGTAGAGGCACCGGTGGCGATGGGTTACGTGGCAACCGAGTTCAGCGCGCTGGACACCCAGGTGTTCGCCGACGTCCGTGGCAAGAAGCTGCCGATGACCGTTGCCCGCATGCCGTTCATCGAACAGCGCTACTACCGCGGTTAATTGCTTACCGAAGCGTAACCGGCACGGTGAATACCATGCCGGAGCCAGCCCGGCGCTGCGACGCCGGGCTATCAAACAGGCAGTTAATTAGGTACTGGTTGTGAGCCCGCTGCTGCGATGCCGTAACAGCCCGCTCTGAGGGCGACCCGCAGCGAACACCGCTACTGAACTGAGTCGCTACCTAAGTTAACCGCCTGTTTACCCATTGAATTTTCGATCCACTCCTGTTGGAGGTTCCTATGGACCTGATCCCGTTACGAGAACTGAAAGGCGAATCCAAGATGGCGAAACTGCGCCATAAGCCGGACCCTAACCGTCCCCGTCTGCGCAAACCGGAGTGGATCCGCATCGACGCCCACAGCAACGCCAAAAACGTCAGCAAGGTGAAACAGCAGCTGCGTGGCGCCAAGCTGCACACCGTCTGCGAGGAAGCCTCCTGCCCCAACCTGGCGGAGTGTTTCAGCAAGAAAACCGCCACATTTATGGTCATGGGTGCAATCTGTACCCGTCGCTGTCCGTTCTGCGACGTCGCTCACGGCCGGCCGATGGCGCTTGACCCGGAAGAACCGCGTCACGTGGCAGAAACCATCCAGCAGCTCGGCCTGCGCTACGTGGTGATCACCTCGGTAGATCGCGACGACCTGCGCGATGGTGGCGCGGCGCATTTCTCGGCCTGCGTACGCGAAGCCCGGGCGCTGAACGACAATCTGAAAGTGGAGATCCTGGTACCGGATTTCCGCGGCAAGATGGACGCGGCGCTCGACGCGCTGTCGACCGACCTGCCTGACGTACTGAACCATAACCTGGAAACGGTGCCTAGCCTGTATGACCGGGTCCGCCCGGGTGCCGATTACCACTGGTCGCTGAACCTGCTGTACCAGTACAAGCGCCTGCATCCGCAGGTGACCACCAAATCTGGCCTGATGGTCGGCCTGGGCGAAACAAAAGACGAGATGCTCAAGGTCATGAAAGACCTGCGCGCCAATGGCGTGGATATGCTGACCATCGGCCAGTACCTGCAACCGAGCAAGCACCATCTGGCGGTTGAAGAGTACGTGACGCCGGAGCAGTTCAAAGAGTATGAAGTGCTCGGTTATGAACTGGGCTTCGAAAACGTCGCCAGTGGCCCGATGGTACGCTCCTCTTACCACGCAGACCTGCAGGCCAGCGGCATGGACATGGTTGGCCAGTTCGAACCGGAGGCGAAATGAGATGACCGGTCCGATTGAACTACAAGCGGGCCAGACCGCTGAGCTGCCGATGATCGCCAGCCCGCTGGCCCACCTGAACATCAATGTTCAGTTCGACAGCCGTTACGCCGTCAGCGGACTGATGGTGCGCGAGCAACCGTTTATCGGCGAACTGAAGCTGGACACCGACCCCGACAACCTGGCGCTGCTGATTGCGGTCGGCGAGGTGATGGGCGTGCAACAACCACTGACGGTAACCCGCCTCAGCTGCATCGGTTCGCTGGCGATCCTCTGGCTGGATGCCCATCACTGGCTGGTACTGCCGACACCGGGCCGCAATCTGACGGTACAGGAGGCGCTGGAGGAAACCTTTGGCGACGACCTGCAGATCGACCAGCAGGACGGCCAGCAGAGACTGCGACTTAGCGAAGCGGCGATCCGCTACCTGCTGGAGAGCCAGAACACCCGCGAAGAACACCGCGACGGCGTGGCAAGACGTAGCGCCGCACATCATCAACTGAAGGAACAGGGCGTGCAGCTGCTGCCGCTGAGTGACAGCCATGACATCCTGGTGCGCCAGAGCTGTGCCGACCAGCTCTGCCAGTGGCTGAGCCGCAAGGAACTCAAACTCGCCGCCAACGGCTGAATCCCGTAGTAACGGGCCGCCCCCTGCACGGACTGGTGGCCCGCTGAAGGACCCAGAGGACTATGTCGATCTATACCCCCGTCGAGCGGCCGGAGCTCGAAGCCTACCTGACTCACTACCAGGTCGGCACCTTGCAGGATTTCCGCGGCATCGAAGCCGGCGTCGAAAACACCAACTATTTTGTCACCACCAGCGCTGGCGAATTCGTACTGACGCTGGTCGAGTCGGTCAGCGCCGACAAACTGCCGTTCATTCTCGGTTTCGTCGACCACCTGGCCAGCAGCGGATTGGCCTGCGCCCAACCGATCCATCTTAATGACAGCGCCCTGTTCGGCCAACTCAACAACCGCCCGGCGGTACTGATGAACCGGCTCAGCGGTGCCCCGCTCGATACGCCAACGTTTAACCAATGCAGCACCATCGGCGCCACCCTGGCCCGCAGCCATCAACTGGCCGGCGAACTGCCGGTCGATCAGTACGTGCATCTGCACCAGTGGTGTACCGAAACCGCCGCCCCGATCCTGCCCTTGCTGGATGATGCCGATAAAGATCTGCTGCAACACGCATTGATGGATGCCGGCCAGATTCCCTGGACCAACCTGCCGCAGGGACCGATCCATGGCGACCTGTTCCCCGACAACGCGCTGTTCGACGGCGAGCGGCTGAGCGGACTGATCGATTTCTACCACAGCTGCTCGGCACCCTTTCTATACGATCTCGCGGTTACCCTGAATGCCTGGTGCTACGACGAGGTCAGCGGCCAGTACGATCAGACCAAGGCGGACGCGCTGCTCACCCGCTATCAGGCCCGCCGGTCGCTGAGCGACGAGGAACAGCAGTGGCTGCCGGCGATGCAGCAGGTCGCCGCGCTGCGTTTCTGGCTATCGCGCCTGCGCGACAAGCTGTTCCCGAAGGATGGCGCACTGGTCACCGTCAAGGACCCGGCCGGCAAACGGGGTCTGTTAAATCTGTTGCGCAACGCGTAGTAAACGCACTGATTAATGTTGGCGCCCCGGGTGGCGCCCGACAGCCAGCGCAACACACTGCGAATCATACAGGGTTGGCTCCGGCGGGCAGAACCAGCCGACCAGCAGCCCGCAGGGTTCCATTGCGGGTAAACCAGCGGAGGCGGGGCCGCTCATAGCGGCTGTAACTCGCGCTGCGCCACCACCTCCGCATGATAAGCACGAGGCGTCAGGCCAAAGTGGCGCTTGAACGCCCGGTTAAAACTGCTTTGACTCCTGAAGCCACAGTCTTCAGCCAGTTGCGCCAGTTTCAGCGGCGGCTGCGCATGGCTCAGCTGCACGGCCGCCGCTTCCAGTCGTACGGTGCGCAGATAATCGCTGAAGCTGGTACCGTGGCGCGCCAGAATTCGTTGCACGTAACGTCGGCTCAGGTGCAGCTGTATGGCGAGCCGGGTCAGCGAGAATTCGGCATTACCGTATTCAGCATTGATCAGATCGAAAATACGGCCTCGGTGGACCGCCGTCATGTCGCAGCCATTGTTCTCGGCGCCGTTCAGCACGGTGATCAGCTCCAGGTTCAGCAAGCTGACAATCTGCTCGCTAAACAACTGCCCCTGCCGTTCACCAATACACTGTCCCAATGCCAGGCTGTCACTGCAGTAGCGCCAGAGCATCTGTACCACCGGCGACGCGGGGTTCAGTGCCAGTGGACAGGTCCGTTGAAGCGCAGGCAGCTTTTGCTGCAGATCGGCGGTGGGAATACTGATCGTCAAAACCTCCTGCCCGACCAGCACAGCGTCAACGCCTGCGCGATAGAGGAACGGTTCGCCCGGCTGGAAACATCTTTGAATGTTGCCAACCCGGAGCCTGGCCGCTTTACTCGGAAAGACCAGCATGTAGCCGCTGTCATCGATACCCGCAGCGCCGCTGCCGGCACACTGTGACTGATGCGCGGCGCAGAGAGGCTGCGCTAACCAGATATTGCCCAGCCGCAATCTGGCGCAACCTTGCGGATCATCTGATTCAGGCACGAGATCCGAACCGGATACCGCCCTTGCTTCCCTCGCGTCACTCTGGAACCTCGCCCCCGCGATTAGAGAATTGGCCTTATCCTTAATCCACACAGCTGCCTCCTATACAGCGCTGATCAACCTCACTGAACGGCAGCTATACACTGCGGCTGATGAAGTCGGTTAGGGCCAGCGATCCAACGATCGCCGGACCACTCAGATACCCTATTAAGACCGATTCTAGCCGGTGCGGATTTTGGCAAATCAAATAATAGTTTTGGCAAATCAAATAAGCGGGAAAAATGTCTGACGGATCAACAGCCAAAGCAGACGCTGGGCGCTCTCTAGTTCCATGTAGCCCGCCATGCGGCACTACTCACCCATACCTGCCCTGGCGGGATTCACGGCAGAACTTACATCCAGGTTAAGAAACCAGGCAGGCTATACATGAGGATTTACGCTAAGCCATAGCCGATCGGCTCGGCGCAGTGTGCGCTCAGATAGTTTATCTGCATGGCCATGCTCACTCTCGCTGCCATCAGGTTCGGGCACGACATAAGCCACTGTATTTTCGTGTATCTGGGCATAGTCAAAAGCGCTCTGTTGGCTCCAGCACTGCCCGGACGGCTGTGCATAGGAAGGCAGACAACCGCGTCGTTCAACCTCATTCCACATCGGCGGACAATATCGGTTCGGCGAAAAAGCCTCACGCTTCGGTGCCATCAGCTCCGTTGGCGGTAGCGAAAAGAATTCCGCCAGGTCCCGCGCGGTACGATAGGTCACGGGCTTCCCCGTTTCGGCTCGCTTGAGGGTCGCCAGCGAAACCTTCAGGCGTTTTTTCTCGCACTCGTAGGAGAGAGCTTCCTGACTATAGCCGAGCTGCTTGCGGCGGGCCTTCAATTTGCGGGTATCAAGCACAACCTTTCCATCCATGGTGGCATCCATCCTGATAATGCTCCTTATGCTGTCAAAAGCCGAACGGCCAATCTGACACAAGCTGCCCCAGCACCCTCCTGAAGCGATGGGCACAGCGAGTAACTGACAAGGATAGCCGAGCTAATTCTGAAAAGTTTTGGCTAAGCGAATAAAAGTTTTGCCGGATCAAATAGTGGTTGGGCCAAAAGAAAAATGCCGGGCAAGTTCACACCTGCCCGGCATTGTTTTTCACGTTAGCCGTTGACGGTTCAGCAATTCACTACATGCTGAAATCCCACTGCTCGCCCTGCAGGTACTGGCCGCTCAATTCCACCGACGTTACAAAAGCGCCGGCGATCTGCTCGATGGTGGAACCGTTGGTCAGTTCGCCCAGCCAGAACGCCTTGCCCTCCGTGTCCGATTCACGGCCCAGCACCGCCAGGTAGAGCTGCTCGAGCTGGTCGTCGCTGCTCAGGCTATCGAAGTCGACACCGCTGCTTGCCTGGTACTCAGACGAGCGCAGGAACTCCAGTGCGATACCGCCCAGCGGCAGCCCGGTGGCGCTGTCCTGGGTCCACCACTGGAAGCCGCCGAGGTCCGCCTGGCGACCGAGCACCTGGCTGTACAGCGTGGCGACCGCCTGCAGTTCGCTGCCGTAGACCGGGTTGAAGCTGCCATCGGCGAAGGTCAGTTGCTCGATATTGACCAGGGTGTCGCTGTCGCTGCTGTCGTCCTTGCGAGTGACCGTTACCACGCCGTTGACCTGCACCACCTCGTAATCGTCCATATTGCCGTCGTAGGTGGCGGTATCGCTGTCGGCTCCGCCGTGCAGGGTATCGGCACCGTCGCCGCCGAACAGGGTGTCGTTGCCCGACTCGCCGAACAGCAGGTCGTCGCCACCTTCGGAGCCGACGGTATCGTCGCCGGCGCCGCCGTAGAGCTGATCATCATCGGCACCCAGCACGATATCCTGGCTGCCGGCGCCGGCGAACACCGTGTTCGAGCCGCTACCGCCGCGGATGACCGTGCCCTCGCCCACCACCACGGCAAACTCGACGTCCTCCAGCTGCAGCAGGGTGCCGCTCGGCAGACTGCGGGTGTCGATCACCAGCGCCGCCTGACTGCTGTCGCTGCCGCTGCTGCCGGTGGTCTGGCTGTTGCCGCTGACCACGATCGGGCTGTCCGGGGCGGTACTGCCGCTGGTGGTCAGCGTCAGCTTGTTGACCCAAAGATTACCCTCCTGCAGGGTCTCCAGGAAGCGCTGACCGCCCTGCAGCATATCGCCCTTGTCGGCCGCTTCGCTGCTGTCGTCGGCGGTTTCGTCGATATAGCGGATCAGGTCGGCAATACTGTCCTGGGCCGTTTTGGCCTGGTCATTGCCTTCGGCGGTAATGCCCACCCCGGTCGGGATCGCCACCTTCAGCGCCGCATTGCCATCATCCTCCTGGCGCAGCGGAATGTCTGCCTTGTCGCCGTTGTCGGTGCCAGTATCCTCCTGGCGATCATTGGCCACCGGGTCGATGGTGACGGTACTGGAGGTGGTGCCGTCGGTATTGGTGGTGGTGTTTTTCTTGACCGTCACCCCGTCGACGGTGTCGTTGGTGGTGCTACCGCCGCCGGTGTTTCCACCCCCGCTCGACGGCACATACCAGCTCAGCGTGGTGCTGGCGGCCTGACTGGTGCCACCCTGCTGATCTTCCAGTACGAAGCTGAAGGTCCGGGCGGTCTTGTCCGGCGCGCTGGTGTTGGTGTTTTCGTAGCTGATGTTCTGCAGCAGCGCGCCGACCGCCGCATCATCGGCGTTACCGTTGAAGGTAATCACCAGATTGCTGCCGGCGGCCCCACCACTGAAGCTGCCGATGGTGACATTGCCATAGGTGACATTGGTGCCATCAAGGCCAATCTGGCCCGCATCGGTGCCTTCGTCATTGATCGCCAGCACATCCTCGGCATCCACGCCGCCGTTGCTGATACTGACGGTCAGCGAGCCGCTATTATTGCCGGCGCCATAGTTATAGCCGGTGCCGTCGGCGTCGGCGACTGCAGCATCAGCGCCCTTGTCCAGCAGCACCGCGCCACTGCCGGCCTTGTAGTTGCTGACCTTATCACCGTTGAGGTTGCTGATAACCGACAGATCGTTGGTGGCAGTGATCCCCACCGTTACCGAACCGGAGGCTTCTTTAGCACCGCCACTGCCTTGATCAGCGCTATTGCCGTCACTGAACCTGTAGTCGAGTTGCACACTCCCTGGCGGCATATCACTGCTGTTGCTGTAGGCGATCTGCTGCAAGGCGCTGTCCACTAATGCGGAGGTTGCAGACGCATTGAAGGTCAGCAGCAGGGTGCCGGCGCTGTTGGTGGTGACGGTGCCGACGGTGGTGCCGCCGACCGTCAGTGCCTCTCCCTCGGTGAGCGCGCCCAGGGTGCCGGAGGCGCTGAACTGGTCCTCAGTATTGGCGCCGCCGTTACGGGCGATGGTCAGGGTAGCGCCGTCATAACTGCCATCGCCAGAAGCGGCGGCATCCAGCTCCGCATCGGCCAGCGTGGCATTGGCATCCAGCACGATGGCGTTGCTATCTTCGGTAAAGGTCGGTGTGTTATCCAGACCGCTGAACACCGGTGCATCGTTTTCGGCGGTGATGCTGACCGAGACACTGCCGCTGGCCGCGGAGGTGCCGTCGGAGAAGCTGTAATCCAGTTGTACGCTGGCCTCGGGCGCATCATCGTTGTTGCTGTACTGGATGCGCTGCAACACCTCATCCACCAATGCCGAGGTGGCAGCTGTTTCGATGCTATTGAAGGTGATGGTCAGGGTACCGCCGCTATTGGTGAAGGTAGCGAAGGTTTGATTACCACTCTGCAGATTGCCGTCACTGATGGTGAAACCTGCACCATCGGTATCGAAGCCGAAGCTGTCATGGCTGTCTGCCCCGCCGTTACGGCTGAGGGTCAGGCTGGCACCGCTGTAATCACCGGCGCTGCTCTGAGCATCCATCTCCGTATCGCTGACCGTGACATCGGTATCCAGTGTTACCGCTGCTGCCGCTGCCTCGGAATAGGTCGGCGTGCCATCTAGATCCGCCAGCACCGGAGTATTGTTGATAGTCACCGTCATGGTTGCCGATGACGACGACAGGCTGCCATCCGATACGCTGTACGTTAAGGTCTGATCGCCGTTGCCATCCGGCGTCAGCGTTAGGTCGCCGTTGTCGAGCTGGGCTTTGGTGACCGTTTGCGGCAGGCTGCCACTGATATCGTTGCCGGCAAGCTTCAGCGTGCCGCTGCCGATAGCGGTAATGGCAATACTCTGCAGGGCATCGCCATCCACATCGTTAAAATTGAAGTCCGCTGCACTAAAGGTGTAGTCGGTTACCGGCGCGGTACCGACGGTGGGAGCGGAGGAAACGGTCGGCGCTTCATTCACATTGTTGACGGTCACCGTCAGCGTATCCGAACTGGTATTGCCGGCCGAGTCGGTTGCCTGCACGGTGATCTGGTGGCTGGCATCCGATTCCCGGTCCAGCAGGCTGCCGTTGGCCACCGTGACGTTGCCGCTGTTATCGATGCTGAAGCGGCCGCCGGCATTGTCGGTCAGGGTGAAACCCACCGCATCCGTCGAGCTGACCGTGCCGACCGCGGTATTGTTTGCCGAATTTTCATCCACCGCCAGCGAACTGCTGGCCGGCGTGCCCGGCGGTACGCCATCGACCAGCACCGCCGTCGTACTGCCCACACTGTTCAGGGTCAGGTCGGCGCTGTTGCCGCTGCTGTCGGTGATACTGCTGTTATTGAGCGTCAATGCACCGACCGCGATACCGTCCGCATCGAGATCGTTGGCCTGAACCGTATAGCGGTAGGTGATGCTGGTCGCCGTTTTGGACAGGTAGTCTGCCGTCACGGACTCGCTGCCGATGGTGAGCGCCAGTGTCGAGTCGGTGCCGGTGGCGCTGATGTTGCCATCGAAGTTGACGGTGAAATCCAGCGTATCACCGGCTTTATAGGTCGCATCACTCGGCACGTTGACCGAGCTGACCGCCGGACCGCTGGTATCCACGTTGATCGTCAAGCCTGACGAGGCCGACGATATATTGCCGGCGGCATCCTGGGCTTTCGCGGTTACCGTATGGTTGCCGGCGGTCAGTGCGCTGGAGGTGATGCTCCAGTTACCACCGGTGGCTGTAGTCATGCCCAGTACCGTGGTTCCGTCGGTGTCGTACAGGGTCACCGTTGCGCCCGCCTCCGCCGTACCGGTAAAGGTGGGGGTGGTATCGTTGGTGAGATCGTCGGTAGTCGAATCGCCGCTATCCGAGCCAGCCGCCAGATCCGGTGTCGAGGGCGCGGACGGTGCCTGGTTATCGACTGTCAGGTTAGAGGTATCTGCGGTGGTGGTGGTGTTGCCGGCGTTATCGGTGGCTGTGACAGCCACATTTCGGTTGTTGGTATCAACCGAGCCGCTGGTGAGGGTGTAGCTGGCCGTCCAGACGCCCCCGCTTTCACTGGCGGCGACTGCAGAACCGCCGCCGAACTGGCTAAAATCGACCGTCACGCCGGCAATGGTGTCGCTATTGGCATCGCCGCCGGTATCGGTCCAGGTGGCCGTGACGGTATCGCCGATAATATAGGCGCCATCGCTCCCCGAGCCGCTGCTGGTAATGCTGATATTGCCATCGGTGACCGTCGGCGACTGGCTGTCTACCGTGGCATTACTGCTGTCGGCGGTGGTGGTGGTATTGCCGGCATTATCGGTGGCGGTGGCGGAAACGTTCAGGCTGGTGCCATCAATCGCCCCTTCGGTGATGGTATAGGTTGCTGTCCAGGTGCCGCTGCTGTTGCTGGCGGCTACCGCTGAACCGCCGCCGAACGCCGAGAAGTCGAAGGTCACGCCAGTGATGGTATCGCTGTTGTTGTCGCCAGCGCCGGTATTGTTCCAGGTGGCGGTCACGGTATCGCCGACTTTATAGGCACCGCTGGTACCGCTGGCACCAGAGATACTCAGGTTGCCATCGGTGACGGTGGGTGCCTGGTTATCCGCCGTCAGATTGCTGGAATCGGCGGTTGTGGTAGTGCCGTTGCCGTCAGTGGCGCTGATCGAGACGTTCAGGTTGCTGCCATCTATCGTGCCGCTGGTGAGGAGGTAGGAGGCGGTCCAGATATCGCCGCTATTTGAAGCTGCAACAGCCGCGCCACCACCGAAGGCGGAGAAATCGGCGGTGACGCCGGTAATGCCTGAGTTGTTATCGCCACTGGCGCTGTTGTCCCATTGGACGGTAACGGTATCGCCGATCTTGTAGGCGCCGCCGGTACCCGATCCCGACGAGGTAATGGAGAGATTGCCGTCGGTGACAGAAGGGCCGGCTGGAGCGGTAAAGTTGATGGTATCAATTGCAAAGTCAGTACCATCGCCTTCGTCTGTTGTGATGGTGATCTCATTGACATTGCCAAAAGCGCTAAGGTTGACCGCTGTGTCCGTAAAACCAACCTGGGCTGTGATATCGGAGGCACCCGATACCGAAAAGGTCCACTGGCTCGTTTCACTCGAAACTACCTGCAGGCTGTTCACCGTCACCGCGCTATCGAAAGAAATAGTAGCGGTATTGACGCTTTTAGAGTACGTCCAGAAAGCGTTACCCGAGGTACCCGCGGCGCCACCGAAATCATTAATAACATTGTAACTAGAGTTCCCTGACGTTGCATCAGACGTAATGGTCAGTTCTACGCCAGCAACCGTCTGATTGACAAAATCGCCATCTTTAGTGGCATCCGAGAAATCGAACACGGTGGACGCCAGCAACAGGTCAGCTTGAGAAGCTAGCACCTTGTCTGTCGCGATATCGCCCACCTGGTGTTCCAGCATCCAGTCTCCGCCCAGCCGCTCCGAGCCGGTGAGATCATCGGACGCCGCGACATCTGCGCCGGTCCGCTCGGCCAACGCCGCAACAAATGCCTGACCGTCTGCACCCGCCGCCACGTTGCAGCCATACAACAGGATATCGCCCTGCTCGGCCAGCGCGTTGCCGATAGTGGCCAGCTCGTCGCCATAGCCGTCGAGGGAAGCACTATCCACCCGGGCATTGCCCAGCTGCAGCAGTCCGGCACTACCGTGGGAGACGATATGGAGCGCATCGATATCGGATCGGTCGGCGAGTGCTTCGGCGATCTGGGCAAGGCCGTCGCGCCCAGCATCCAGAACGATCACTTCAGTAGTTTCAGCGACACCGTCCAGCAGGCTCTGCCAGTCGGCAACGGAGGAATCGACGACGATAACGTCCTTGTTGGGAGTGGACATGCTAAACCTCTTCAAACAGCTTAATTGGTATAGGGCTTTATGACTTCAAGAAACGGACGAGCCTAACGACTGCACAGGACAGCAAATATAGTCAATTTTTTGTTAGGCGACTGAAGAAAAGCTTTGTTAAATCAAATAATTATTTTGCTGAATCAAAATTTTTGGCCATAACCGGAGCGGATTCCAAGTTGTACTCCGGGTATTACCTGATCGGTAATGAGGGTAGCTGGGAAATGAAGAAAATCTGTCGAGCGGGGATTGCAACGGGGACGGTGGTGGAAATCGGCAGAAACGAGATGGCAGAAGTAAAAAGCGGCTGGAATGCCGAATGCTGCTCGGTTAAGGCAAAATTCTGTTGCAAATGGAATGACCTTGTAGTTTCTCCCGTGGGAAACCTATCTTGGAGCCCTACGGGCTCCTGGTCGGCTGAAGCCAACCCTACGCTACTGCCGCTGTCGGTTTTGGAGTTCTGCGGACTGCTGGCCGACTGATCCCCGAAGGGCACACCGAGTCGGCCCGACTTTCCGTATTAGCCGCTTGGCCGCCCAGATGCGGCCCTACGGGGGTTTACATCGCTCCCGCCGACTGGCGATACGCCTAAATGGCCGGTTTCTTCATTGCAGAAGAAACCGGTCAGAGGTTACCACTGCATCTGCTTCTCGCCCTGCCCCAACCGGACCATCGAGGCGTCTTCGCAGGCGACGATATGGCTGTGCATCTCCAGCGCGCTGGCATTCAGGCTGTATAGGGTATCCAGCATATGCATATGCAGGCTGCCGGGGCCGGCGGCCCGTTCGGCGGCGATCTCGCCGGCTACCGCCATCGCCAGCAACGCCTGCATGGTGGCATCGAAGGCGTCGTGGTCGATCGCCAGGAAGGCGGCGACCAGCGCCGTTTCCGCGCAGCCCATGCCGGAGACGTGGGTCTGCATCTCGCTGCCGTTGGCGACCATCAGCGCGCGCCGGCCGTCGGTGACGATATCCGCCTGGCCGGTCTGGGCGACTACCGCGCCGGTACGCTGGGCCAGCTTCCAGGCGGCGTCGGGCTCGTCGGTTCCCGCCAGTGCGCGAATCTCGGCGCTGTTGCCGCGGATCACCGACGGGCGCAGCTCCATCAATTCACGGGCGTAGTTGCAGCGCTGTTCCGAGGCGTACACCGACACCGGGTCCAATACCCAGGGCTTCTGGTAATCCAGTGCGGTTTCGATCGCCGGGCGGATCGCCGCTCTGCGGCTGGCATCCAGCGTGCCGATATTGACGCTCAGGCTGTTGGCGCTGGCGACGAACTCCTGGATCTCCTCCAGCCCCAGGGTCAGCGACGGCCTGGCGCCGACCGCCAGCAGTACCTCCGAAGTGAAATCCATCGCCGCGGTGTTGGTGATGCACTGGATGCGCGGCCGCTGGCGCCGGATGGCGGCCAGGCCTTCGGCGCAGGCCCGGGCGTAGCGGCGGTTCTGCTGTACCGCGAGGTCTGAAACTTTGAATGCAGTAGACATATCACACCCCCCATCGGTGCTGGCGCCCTCATCAGGCGCTCAATTGTTCCTGGTCCATCCCCGGCAGTTGCTGGACCGCCATCACCAGCCGGGTCCGGTTCTCAACATTCAGCTTGCGCAGGATGCTGGACATATGGGATTTGACCGTATGTTCGGTAAGGCACATCCGCTGCGCGATCTGCTTATTCCGCAAGCCGTCCTTTACTAAGTTCAGCACATTCTTCTCCTGTTCGGAGAGCCGGCGCAGCAGATAGCTGAAATAGACCCGTTCGCGCTGACGAAGCTCGACGCCTGGGTCCGCTACCGGGCGCCAGAAACCACCAGCCAACACCCGCTGCATCGCCTCGGCGAGGGTCTCCAGCGCAGCATCCTTGCCGATCACGCCGTGGGCGCCGTTGAAGAACGCCCGCCGGGCGAAGGCCGGATCATTGTTGTTGGTCATCAACAGCACGCCGACGCCGTATTCGCGACCGATCGACTTGAGCGCGGCGAAGTTGGCCAGCCCCGGCAGGTTGGCGTCGATCACCAGCAGCTGCACTTTGGACTGGCACGACAGCTGCAGCAGCACATCCACCAGGCTGTCGCAGCTGAGCAGCTCGACATCGAGATCGGACAGTTCTGCGGCGATTCGGCAACCCTGCCGGTAGAGCGGCGATCCATCCGCGATGATGATTTTCCGGGTTGCAGTCATGACATCACCTCTCAGGCCAGTTCGCGCTTCAGGCGGGCACGTTCCTCGTCGCTGTACTGCACAACGCCGACCGGGATATGGTCGTTGATCGCATCGCGCACCCGCTGGGCGTCTTCCGGCAGGAAACCACCGCAGAGTTCGATCAGTTGGATACCCTTGGTGATCATCTCCTGGGCCACCAGCATCGCTTCTTCAACATTGCTGACGCCGGAGATCGACATATCGAAAGCGTCGCTTTTCAGGCGGGCGTGGTGTTTCAGGAATTCGAGATCGGCCGATTTGACGATAAAGCCGTAACGTTCCAAGGCCATGGGCTACTCCCCCTCTTACTACCGTTGTTTTTGTTGTTCCATCCATTAAACGGGGGATTGGCGAAAGCGCTTAGAGCCAGTGTTTTTTTCGGCGTAGTACCAAAGAGGGAGTTTTGGTTATTTTGCGTATGAGGTAGGGCTGGCGCGATGAGGGAGAGTTGGAGCCCTGCGGGCACCTGGTCGGCTGAACCTGCCCGGCCGGAGCCAGCCCTACAATTCAGTCGTATGAGCCGTTACCGCAGCGGTAACGGCTCAAAAACGTACTTATAGAAAAGGAATTAAAGCGTCTGGGCCTGTACCACGGTGATGGCGATGACGTTCACCACATCGTTGGCGCTGCAACCTCGGGACAGGTCGTTGGCCGGTTTTTTCAGCCCCTGCAGGATCGGGCCGATGGCGTCCGCCTTGCCGATCCGCTCGGCCAGTTTGTAGCCGATGTTGCCGGCTTCCAGGTTCGGGAACACCAGTACGTTGGCCCGGCCACCGGTTTGCGACTGGGCGACCTTACGTTCGGCGATCTCCGCGACGATGGCAGCATCGAGCTGAACGTCGCCGTCGATCGCCAGACCCGGGCATTGCTGTTTGACGATCTCGGTCGCCGCCACCACTTTATCCACCGCCGAATGACGGGCACTGCCACTGGTGGAGAACGACAGCATCGCCACGCGCGGCTCTTCATCGAGCAGCGTGCGGGCGCTGTTGGCCGCGGACAGGGCGATCTGCGCCAGCTGCTCTTTATCCGGATCGATCACCAGGCCGCAGTCGGAGAAGATCACGCCCCCTTTCAGTTCATGGAACGGCTCGCACAGCATCATCAGGAAGAAGCTCGATACCATGCTGGCGTCATCCGCCATGCCGATAATCTGAATCGCCGCCCGCACCGTATCGCCGGTGGTATAGACCGCGCCACAGACGGAACCGTCGGCGTCGTCCAGGTGCACCATCATCTGGGCATAGTGCAGCGGGTCCTGCATCAGCTGGGCGGCTTTTTCCGGGGTCATCCCTTTTGCCTGGCGCAGCTGGTAGAGCTGTTCGGCGTAACGCGCCGCGTCAGCGGAGTCGGCGGGGTCCAGCAGCGCAACGCCGGTCAGATCCAGCCCCTGCTGCGCGGCTGTCGCCTGGATGGTGGCGACGTTGCCCAGCAGGGTCAGCTTAGCGATGCCGCGCTCGGTCGCGATCACGGCGGCCTCGAGGATACGCGGATCTTCACCCTCGGCCAGCACCACCCGGCGCGGGTCTTCGCTGGCACGTTTGAAAATATTGTTCAGAGCCTTCATCACAGGTTCCTTTTATCGATGCCCGGCGCCAAGCGGAAGGCGTTGGCAAGCGTTATTGTTGTTATTGGTAAACCGCTCAGGGCTGATTCAGCGCCCGGAACATCCCGCCGCCGGAGATCAGCATCAGCAGCGCCAGGGTGAACTTACGGAAGGATTCCGGCGGCCGGCGGGCGAACTGCAGACTGCCGACCAAGGTACCCAACCCGACCGGCAGCAAAATCAAAAACGCCAGTTCCAGTACCTCACCGGTAATCAGCCCCTCGCCCGCCGCCAGCGTGCAGGTATAGATATCCAGCAGCAGCGCATAGGTGATCACCGTGGCGCGCGCCCGGCCGGTCTCCTCATCTTTGGAGAGGAAGAACACCACCAGCGGCATGCCACCGATCCCGGCCGAGCCGTTGGCCAGCCCGGAGACGATGCCGGCGCTGAAGATCGAGCGCCGCTGGCCGCCGTTGCGAATCCGCACACCCAGCCAGATCAACGCCGCCGCCAGCATGATCACCGACGAGATCACCAGCCGCATGGTGAAGCTGGACAGGCTGGCCAGCAGCGCCAGGCCGAGCGGTGTGGCGATCAAGGCGCCGAACAAAATCCAGCGCAGCTGGAACCAGTCGGTCTGGCGCCAGACGCTCGGCAGCAGGGTCAGCCCGGCGCCGATCTCGGCCAGCAGCACCGCCGGCACCACCGAGGTGGGTGGCAGGAAGATCGACAAGCCGGCCACCGCCATCGCGGCAAAGCCGAAGCCGGCGTAACCGCGGATAATCGCCGCCATGAACACCACCAGCGCGGTGATCGCCAGCATCGTGCTATCCATACCTGCAAACATCGCCCGATCCTCTTCCGCAATGCGTTTTTAGCTTTCCGGCCGGCTCTGCGTTAAAAAAGCAGGCGGGAAAGATAAAACCGAAGGCCCGCAGGCCTCCGGTTTTTCGATGCCGGTTACAGCATCCGGACTTACACGTAGTCCTTGTATTTCTCCAGGTGGCGCACCGGCTTGGACAGTGCGTCGCGGCGGAACGGGTCGCCCAGCTCACGAGTACACATGATCTCGATAACGGTGGTCTTGCCCTCTTCCATCTGCTTGCGGATCGCTTCCTGCAGCGTCGGGCCCACGTCTTCCAGCTTGTCGACGGTGACACCCTCGGCGCCCATGGAGCGGGCGATGGCGGCGAAGCTCGGGTTCTCCAGCTCACCGGCTACGAAGCGGCGGTTGTAGAAGTCGACCTGGTTCTTCTTCTCGGCACCCCACTGACGGTTGTGGAATACCACGGAGGTGACCGGGATGTTCTCGCGTACGCAGGTCATGATCTCCATCATCGACATACCCCAGGCGCCGTCACCGGCGTAGGAGATGCCCGGACGATCCGGCGCAGCCACTTTGGCACCGATCATGGTCGGCAGCGCGTAACCGCAGTTACCGAACGACATCGCCGCGAAGAAGGAGCGCGGACGCTCGAAGCGCAGGTAGCTGTTGGAGACGGAGTTGATGTTGCCGATATCGGTGGACACCATCACGTCGGCCGGCATCGCTTTTTCAAGCTCGCGCAGCACCTGACGCGGATGCAGCCAGTTGCCCTCTTCCGCTTGCTGCTCGGCGATCATATCCATTGAGTATTCGTCCTTCTCGTGGATCCAGTCGTCCAGCTCCGCTTCCCAGGCCGCTTTCTCTGCGGCGATGGTTGCTTCACGCTCAGCACGGTTTTCCAGGCACTTCGGCGACTTTTCTGCCAGTCGGGCCAACAGCGCCTTGGCAGCGGCTTTCGCATCGCCGCAGATGCCCACGTCGATCTTCTTAACCAGGCCCAGCATCTTCGGATCGCAATCGACCTGGATGATCTTGGCGTTCTTCGGCCAGTAGTCCAGGCCGTGCTGCGGCAGGGTGCCGAACGGCCCCAGACGGGTGCCCAGCGCCAGCACCACGTCGGCTTTGGCCATCAGTTTCATACCGGCCTTGGAGCCCTGGTAACCCAGCGGACCACACCACATCGGGTGAGACGCCGGGAAGGAGTCGTTATGCAGGTAGCTGTTTACCACCGGCAGGCCCAGCGCGTCGGACAGTGCGATCGCTTCTTCCCAGGCATCGCCCAGCACCACACCGCCGCCGGAGATCATCACCGGGAACTCGGCGTTGGCCAGCAGTTCGGCCGCTTCGTTCAGCGCCTGTTCGCCACCGGCGGAGCGCTCGATACGGATCGGCTGCGGGATTTCGCAGTCGATATCGCCGTAGAACAGATCACGCGGGATATTCAGCTGAGTCGGGCCGTTCTCCAGCATTGCGCGGTCGAAGCAGCGGGCGGTCAGCTCGGCCATACGGCTGTTGTTGACCACGCTTACCTGGTACTTGGTGATTGTTTCGAAGAACGGCAGCTGCTGAGCTTCCTGGAAACCACCCAGGCCCTGGGAGTTGGTACCGGTTTCCGGGGTGATGCAGACCACCGGCGAGTGTGCCCAGTAGGCCGCTGCGATAGCGGTTACGAAGTTGGTGATACCCGGACCGTTCTGAGCGATACAAACACCGTGACGACCCGAAACGCGTGCGAAACCATCCGCCATGTGACCGGCGCCCTGCTCGTGCACTACCGGGATCAGCCGGATACCGGCCGGAGCGAAGATATCCATCGCATCCATGAACGCGGAGCCCATGATGCCGAAGACTTCGGTTACACCATTGGCGACGAGGGTTTCCACCATCGCTTCACTTGGAGTCATACGTGCCATATTCGTATTCCTTCTTATTGTATTGGGCGACAGCGAGACAACTGTCGCCACAGAGTGTGTTGGATTTAATCAGGCGTTGTACGGTGCGTACTCGAGGCCCAGGGCTTCTGCGACTTCCGCGCAGGTGATCTGACCGTTGTGCACGTTCAGGCCGTTGGCCAGATGCTTGTCACGACGGATCGCTTCCTGCCAACCGAGGTCGGCCAGTGCCAGAATGTGCGGCAGCGTGGCGTTGTTCAGGGCCAGCGTGGAGGTACGGGCAACACCGCCCGGCATGTTGGCAACGCAGTAGTGCACCACGTCGTCAACGATATAAGTGGGTTCCTGGTGCGTGGTCGCGCGGGAGGTCTCGAAGCAACCACCCTGGTCGATCGCCACGTCGACCACCACCGCACCCGGTTTCATCTGCTTGACCATCTCGGCGGTGACCAGCTTCGGCGCCGCGGCACCGGGGATCAGCACCCCGCCGATCACCAGGTCGGCGGAAAGTACGTGGGCTTCCAGCGAGGCCTTGCTGGAGTAGACGGTCTGGATGCTGGTGCCGAATTCGGCGACCAGTCGGCGCAGCACGTCGACCGAGCGGTCCAGCACCACCACCTGGGCGCCCATGCCGACCGCCATACGGGCGGCATTACTGCCGACCACACCGCCACCGATGATCACCACCTTGGCCGGCTCGACGCCGGGCACACCGCCCAGCAGTACACCGCGGCCCTGCTTGGATTTCTCCAGGCAGGCGGCACCGGCCTGGATCGACATCCGCCCGGCAACCTCGGACATCGGCGCCAGCAACGGCAGGCCGCCCTTGTCGGAAGTGACGGTTTCATAGGCGATGCAGGTGGCACCGCTGGCGATCAGGTCGTGGGTCTGCTCCGGGTCCGGCGCCAGGTGCAGGTAGGTGAACAGCAGCTGGCCCGGACGCAGCATCTTGCGCTCCACCGCCTGCGGCTCCTTCACCTTGACGATCATCTCCGCTTCGGCGAACACCGCTTCGGCGCTGGCGGCGATAGACGCGCCGGCCGCCCGGTAGTCGTCGTCGCTGAAGCCGATACCTTCACCGGCGTTGGTTTCCACAACCACCTGGTGACCACGGCTGGTCAGCTCCTGCACGCTGGCAGGCACCATTCCGACGCGATACTCGTGGTTTTTGATCTCTTTCGGGACACCGATCAACATGTCGCCACTCCCTTCTAATTGTTATTGCGGGTGGTTCAACCAGGTGCCGACGGTATTGCCAAGCTGCCCGGTTAACGTGAGATCAAGATTAGGAGGGGGGCGGAATTGGGAGTAGGACCAGATACGGGGGAGCTGTTAAGCCAGCATTGGGCCAGCCCGAATTGAGAGCTATTTCTTTTGTATTTCAATAGATTAAAAAACAACCTCAGAAACTATTGCAGCCTCTGAGGTGGCTTTTTGACATCGAAAATAAGCCCACCGGGAATCAGATCGGATATAACCGCCTACGGCGGTGGTGTACTAATACCCAAAGGGCACACCGAGTACACCCTACAGCCGGAATCTGCGGTTGTGTTGTAGGGTTGGCTTTAGCCGACCAGGAGCCCAAAGGGCTCCAAGCCGCCTACGGCGGTGGTGCACTGAAGTACACCCTACAGCCGCGCTTAAACCATCTCGTGGATCAGTTCCGCCAGCAGACGGATACCGGGTTCGATCCGGTCGGTGGAGATCGACGAGTAACCGAGCCGGAAATAGTTGAGCGGCGGCGGCTGACGCAGGAAGTGGATGTCACCGGGTTCGATCAGGATGTCACGCTCCATCGCCCGTTTTTGCAATTCACGGGCATCCAGGCCTTCCGGCCCCTGCACCCAGTAGCAGGAGCCACCGAAGGACGGCTGCTTGTGCGACTCCGGCAGATGGGTATTCAGCGCCTCGTCCATCGCATGCCAGCGTGCTTCGTAACAACGCATGATGTTCATGATCAACGCGTCGTGGTAACCACGCTCCAGGAACAGCGCCACCGAACGCTGGTTGTTGGCGGCGGGGTGACGCACCATCAGCCGGCGCAGCGCCCTCGCCTCGCGGATAAACTCCGTCGGGCCGACCATATAGCCGAGCCGCAGCCCCGGCGCCAGGGTTTT
The DNA here is from genome assembly GCF_019795155.1 of Marinobacterium arenosum. Lineage (GTDB taxonomy): Bacteria > Pseudomonadota > Gammaproteobacteria > Pseudomonadales > Balneatricaceae > Marinobacterium_C > Marinobacterium_C arenosum. Next base: position 32,866 of record NZ_JAILYN010000002.1, read on the forward strand.
AGACAGGCTGCCGATATAGAGTACCCGTTCGTTCTTATCGAGACTCTTCAACGCCGGAATCGGGTTGGACTTGAAGTTGGTTTCACTCTCGTAGTCGTCTTCGATAATGATGAAATCATGCTCGTCGGCACGCTTGAGCAACTCGTAACGTCGCTCGATCGGCATGGTCACGGTGGTCGGGCACTGGTGACTCGGCGTCGTATACACCAGATCGCAATCGTCCAACCGCGCGTCGACGACCATGCCGTCGTCGTCCACTTCGATCGGACGGACACTCGACGGCCGGATCGAGGCAATATTGCGGATATCGACGTAGCCCGGTTCCTCCAGGCCGATCAGGCTGTCCTGATCCAGCAGCAGCTGGGCCATCATATAGAGCGACTGCTGGGCGCCAACGGTCACCAGGATCTGGTCCGCCGACGCCCAGACGCCCCGTCGTGGCAGCAAGCGGGTACGGATCTGCTCGATCAGCAGCGGGTCGTCATTATCGAAACGGTCGGACGCCCAGTCACGGATCGCCGGCACACTTACCGCATCGCGGCAGCATTCGCGCCAGTTGTTGGTCGGAAACAGCGAGGGATCGAACTGGCCGTAGATAAAGGGATAGGTATATTTCTGCCAGTCACGCGGCTTGACCATATTGGCCTGCTGGGAGGGCCGGCTTTTCATCCGGTAATCCCAGTCCGGCCGGTGCAGGCCAGCCTCACTGGCGGGCTGGGGGGTTTCCAGCGCCACCTTGCCGGCCAGGATATCCGGATTGACATAATAGCCACTGCGCTCTCGGGCGATCAGGTAACCGTCATCGAGCAGATGCTCATACGCCAGCACCACCGTATTTCGTGCCACGTTGAGCTGTTTTGCCAGTTTACGGCTCGATGGCAACGGTGCATCCTGCGGGATATTGCCGTTGAGAATCGCAGCAGCAATCTGCTCACGCAACTGCTGCTGCAGACTGGTACCCTTGTCCTGCGACAAGTGGAAGAGTTGAAACATAGCCATGCCTTATTATAGTTATTTCGCTTAACCGAGGCGGCTGGTGATACCGGCTCGCCCCTACTACTACTTCGGCAGCCTCCCTACCCCTGACTTGAGTATAGGTAGCCACTGCCGGGGTCCCGCACCCGCAATTTTGAACAAAATTAACATTAAAAACGGCACTAACCATAAAAAAAGGTTCTTCGCGCTTTAGAGGGAATCCTCCATGACAGTCATAAACTTGCCGCCAGGCCCCCCTTGGTCGGGCGGCCCTGTCTACGTCGACTCCAAGCATGCCGAGTACGGCCCCGGCAGCAGCGGGCTCGACAGCAGCGGGCTCGGCATGCCTCTTGGCTACCGATCACGACAAGGTTTGTGGGGTTCGAAAGTGTCGCCCTCGGAGCGGGCTGCCACGAAGAGCGGTCTCGGTAGCCTTGCAGGGTGGGCTCGTATTATGTGCCCACGCGCGCTTGTACATATGATGCCGATGTTTCCCTCTAACCCGCGATGAATCAAAAAAAGCCGCGATCGTTGTCGCGGCTGTCCGTAATCTTTGTCAGACCAAACGGCTTTGAGCAATGCGGCAGCCGTCCCTGCTGCCGCCAGAGTGCCTGTCAGGCTTGCAACAGAACTCAGTTGGGCGCCAGCTCCGCCAGCGCGTTGTCGAGCGCATCGACGATGCAGTCGATCTCCTCGCGGCTGGCGATCAGCGCCGGGCTCAGGCAGATAGTGTTGTTGAACTCGCGGAACGAACGGTTGGTACGCCCGATAATCACGCCGTTCTTCATGCAGTGGGCGCCGATGGCGATCGGCAGACTCTCGTCGACCGGCTCCTTAGTGGTACGGTCTTTCACCAGCTCGAAACCGGCAAACAGCCCCTTGCCACGCACGTCGCCGATCACGTCGTACTTCTCCATCAGCTGGTTCAGCCGGCCGCGCAGGTATTCGCCCTGCAGCGCCACATTGTCCAGCAGTTTCTCATCCTCGATGATCTGCATGTTAACCAGCGCCGCCGCCGGGCCCGCGGTGCAGCCGCCGAAGGTGGAGATGTCGCGGAAGTAGCCCATGCGTGCGTCATCGTCCTCTTTGAAGGCCTCGAACACCGCCTCGGTGGTCACGGTACAGGAGATCGCCGCATAACCGGAGGCAACCCCTTTCGCCATGGTGACGATGTCCGGCTGGATGCCGTAGTGCTGGTAGCCGAACCACTTGCCGGTACGGCCCAGGCCGCAGACCACTTCGTCGATATGCAGCAGCACGTCGTACTTCTTGCAGATCTCCTGCACCCGCTGCCAGTAGCCCTGCGGCGGCTCGATCACCCCGCCGCCGGCGGTGATCGGCTCCAGGCAGAGGGCGCCGACAGTGTCCGGCCCCTCAGCCAGGATCACCTTCTCGATCTGATCGGCCGCCCAGACGCCGTAATTGTCCAGATCGGCTTCCGGCTGGGCACGGTATTCGCAGCAGTGCGGTACTTCGACGAAGCCCGGCGTGAACGGGCCGTACTGGTTCTTGCGTTCGAACTGACCGGTGGCGCTCAGCGCCGTGATGGTGGTGCCGTGATAGTCGCGCTCGCGATACAGCACCTTGTACTTCTTGCCGCCGTATTTCTTCTCGGCGATCTGACGGACGATCTTGAACGCCTTCTCGTTGGCTTCTGAACCGGAGTTGGAGTAATAGACGCGGCTCATACCCGGCATCTTGTCCAGCAGCTTCTCGGCGAACTGCGCCGCCGGCACGTTGCCGGCGGTCTGGGCGAAGTAGTTCATGGTGACCAGCTGGTCGCGCACCGCATCGGCAATCTCGGTGCGGCCATAGCCGACATTGACGGTCCAGACCGCGCCGGAGACCGCATCCAGGTATTCGTTGCCCTTGGCATCCCAGACCCGCATCCCCTCGCCTTTGACGATCACCAGCGGGTCGTTCTGCTCGAACGGCTTGTGCTGGGTGATATGGTGCCAGACGTGATTGCGGTCCTGCTCGATCACTTCGCCGGCATTGAATTCGTTAGCATTGAAAGTCATGTAAACCTCCTGTCGGAGCTTGTTATTTTTTTAGGCGGCAGGAGCCAAACTCCTCACATCCAATTACTAACGGGCTCCGTCGGGTTCTGGCTGCTGTCTCTGCAGAGCGGCACTGCGAAGCCCCGTTGTCATCAAAAGTAGGATCATTGGTCGAGAGCAGTTAGAACCAGTTATCCGACCGGCATGATGCCAGCCCCGGAATACGGGGCTTGCGGGACGACTGGTCTTATTGGGAGGATGGTGCTGGTACCACGAGTGGAGAAAAATCGCAGCTGAATTCCCTGCTACAACAGGCGCTTACGATTATTTGGCAAGCCGCTTTTAACGCCTGTCGGTATTGCGGGCGCCCCTGTCTCGAACAGCACTTCTACGAGACAGCAATATCAGGCTTGGTTATATCCAGCCCGGGTTGTGAACGTCAGGCGCAGCTCCGGCAGCACCTGGTAAGACAGATGCAGTGCACAGGTCGCGGCCAAAGCCCCTCCTAAGACGTAATCCTGTTCGGTTCAGGCAATGCCGTTCGCGAATGGAGAAATATCTGCTCCCGGGGTCGCATCACCTTGTAGATGCTATGAAGGGCCACCGGTGATCTAACCTCCTAGCAAGAACACAGTTGCAGGTACGGTTATGACACACTCGGCAGCCCTTACTCATCAGTTTGAATTCTCTACCTGGCATTCGACCCGGACGCAAAAGGCTGGAAGTGGGCGTTCAGCAATGGTCAAAAACTGTTCCATCGCACCGTTTCGGCGGGGCGACCGTTATTGTAGATGGGGCGCGGCCGCAGGCGGTTGTGGAGCCCTGCAGGCTCCTGGTCGACTGATCCCCGAAGGGCACACCGAGTCAACCCTACAGTCACCGTTCCTGCCACTTAACCGAACAGCGTTACGTTATTGCCGGGGGACTGCGTTGCAGAGTGCCAAGCCGATCTCTCCATCCCCCGGCCAATAAAGCGAACAACTCTGGAGCCATCAGTCTGCCTGGCGCAGACTATCAGCTGCCCAGCAGCAGCTTGTCGTCGTCCAGCTCCTCGCCGTCGCCACGCGCCTTGGCGAACAGCGCCAGCAGATCCTTCACCTGGTACTGCCTGCGCTCCTCGCCGGACAGGTCGAAGATCACCTTACCCTCATGCAGCATCAGCGTGCGGGTACCGTAATCCAGCGCCTGGCGCATCGAGTGGGTCACCATCATCACGGTGAGCTTCTTCTCGGCAACGATCTGGCTGGTGATATCCATCACCAGCGCGGCGGTTTTCGGGTCCAGCGCGGCGGTATGCTCGTCCAGCAGCAGGATCTTGCTCGGCTGCAACGCCGACATCAGCAGGCTGATCGACTGGCGCTGGCCACCGGACAGCAATCCCATCTCGGCGTCGAGGCGGTTCTCCAAACCGAGGTTCAGCCGCTTCAACTGGGTACGGAAGATCTCGCGCAGCCGGTCGTTCAGAGCGAACGACAGGTTGCCCCGCTCCACCCGCCCGTAGGCCAGCGCCATGTTTTCTTCGACCGTCATATTGCCGCAGGTGCCGGCCAGCGGGTCCTGGAATACCCGCGCCACGTCGCGGGTACGGCCGGTGGCCGGCAACTTGGTTACGTCCTTGTCACCGAACAGGATGGTGCCGCCGGAGGCGGGAATATCGCCGGCGATGGCGTTCAGCAGGGTCGACTTGCCGGCGCCGTTGGAGCCGATCACGGTGACGAACTCCCCTTCTGGGATCACCAGATCGACGCCACGCAGCGCCTTCTTTTCGGTCGGCAGGCCGGGGTTGAAAGTTACCCGCAGGTTTTCGCAACGGATCATGACTGCGCCTCCCGGGCCGCTTGACGCGCCTTCCATTCACGGCGCAGCTGCGGCAGCACCAGTGCAATCGCCACCAGTGCGGCGGTGATCAGGTTCAGATCGGAGGCGGTAAAGCCGAGGAAGTCGGCGTTCAGCGCCATCGATACCGCCAGCCGGTAGAGCAGCGAGCCGATGATGCAGCTGAACACGATCAGCCACATGTTGCGGGTGCCAATCAGCGATTCGCCGACGATCACCGCCGCCAGGCCGACCACGATGGTACCGATCCCCATGGTGGAGTCGGCGAAACCGTTGGTCTGGGCGAACAGCGCCCCGGCCACCGCCACCAGCGCATTGGACAGTGCCAGGCCGGCGTAGATCTTCTCCTTGATGACGATGCCATTGGCCTGCGCCATCCGCTTGTTGGCGCCGGTGGCACGCATCGCCAGGCCGTACTGGGTCTGCAGGAAGAAGGCGATCAGCAGGCCGAACAGCAACGCGCAGATACCGACGAAGATCACCTTCAGGTACATCGCCGGAATGCCCAGCGCCTCGAACGGACTCAGCACCGTCGGCTCCATGATCAACGCCACGTTGGGCTTGCCCATGATGCGCAGGTTGATGGTGTAGAGCGCGGTCATGGTCAGGATACTGGCCAGCAGGTGCAGGATATTGAAACGCAGGTTCAACCAGGCGGTGCACATGCCCGCCATCGCGCCGGCCAGCGCGGCACAGCCGGTCGCCAGATAGGGGTTGAAACCTGTCACGATCATCGACGCCGCCACCGCCGCGCCCAGCGTGAAGCTGCCGTCGACGGTCAGATCGGGGAAATCCAGCACCCTGAAGGTCAGATAGACGCCGATGGCCACCAGGCCATAGACCAGCCCTATCTCCAGCGTACCCATAAAGGCAAACAAGGACATACACTCTTCCTGATTGATAAAACGCAGTAGCGCCTGAAAACTCTATACGACGTTTAAAAACGTCAAAAAAGCGCGCCGCGCGGCCCGCCTATCGCCACTTGAGAGCTGCGAAAAACGGACCCACGCGGCGTGATTCGATCAACCGCTAAACGGATGACTGATTACTGGATCACCTTGGTGGCGCGCGACAGCACCGACTCCGGGATCTCAACCCCCATCATCCGGGCTGTCTTGGTGTTCACGTACAGGTTGGTGCCTTCGGCGATCTGTACCGGAATCTGGCCCGGCTGCTCGCCGTTCAGCACCCGCAGTACCATCTCGCCGGTCTGGCGACCCAGGTCAGCGTAGTTGAAGCCCAGCGCCGCGACGGAGCCACGCTCCACCGAATCGGTATCGGCGGAGAACACCGGGATCTGGGCATCGATACCCACTTTGATCGCCGACTCCAGCGCGGTAATGATGGTGTTGTCCAGCGGGGTGTAGATCGCCTGCACCTTGCCGACCAGTTTCTGGCAGGCCACCATCACGTCGGAGGATTTCGGCGCCGGCGCTTCGACGATCTCGATACCCATCTTGGCGCCTTCGATCTTCATCATCTCGACGATGGAGACCGCGTTCGGCTCACCCGGGTTGTAGGGCACGCCCAGCTGCTTCAGCGAGGGGACGATCTCCTTCAGCAGCGCCAGGTGCTGTGCCACCGGCAGCATATCGGACAGGCCGGTGACGTTGCCGCCCGGCTGCTCCAGGTTGGAGACCAGTTTGGCTCCCAGCGGATCGGTCACCACCGAGAACACCACCGGGACCTCTTGAGTCGCGCTGACCGCCGCCTGTGCCGACGGGGTAGCGATCGCCACGATCACGTCCGGCGCCTCGCCGACCAGTTTGCGGGCGATCTGCGCCGCGATCGCCGGGTTGCCCTGGGCGCTCTCGTAGGTGAATTTCATCTTGTCTTCGGTATAGCCAGCCTCGACCAGCTTGGCCTTGATGCCGTCGCGCACCGAATCCAGCGCCGGGTGCTCGACAATCGCGGTGGTCGCCACGTGCACCTGCTCCGCCTGAACAGCGGTGCAAGACAGAACAGCTGCGGCGAGGGCCGCTTTCGCAAGGGTGCGGATACTCATCACTGATACTCCGGAAAACTATTGTTATTCCGGCCGAACTCCCCGGCCGGCCTGCACGAAAAGCGGTTTTGCCGCTAACGAACAGGAAGGATGGCGCGTAGTATCCATAAATCAATGCCTTGCAGGCAAGTCGGATGGGGAAATGGGCCTTAAAATCGGGCCTTGGGTTGATTCAGATACACTGTGAATCCGAGTAAATCTGAACATCGACGCATGGATCGATAAACGTAGCAGCTCAAACTGCCGAGCGCTGCGGCCGAATATAGTGACGGTAGTAGCCCACCAGGTTACTGCCGATAAACAGCGCCTCCATCACCACCGCCACCGGCGAATTGGCCAGGTAATTGTGCAGCAACCAGACACTGGTACCGACGATCATCAGCAACCGCAACCGCCTGTCGTCACGCTGGAACGCCGCCACCGTCTGCAACAGCGAACCGCTACAGCTCAGCAGGCTGATCAGCCCGGCATAGGTAAACAGGGTGCTGATAACCGAGGCCGCCGCAAACAGCAGCATCGTCAACCGGGAGGTGGTGAACACAGAGGTCAGGTAACGCACCGTGGCGATCGACATCAGCGCCGCCGCGGTCCACTGCTCCAGCAACGCGAAGTGCGACGAGATCAGCACCCCGGCACAGGCCAGGCACGCGACAATGCGCTTGCGTTCCTTGAACTGGAACGACAGCAGATCGAAACAGATCGCGATGGCGACCAGAATCTGTGACAGCAGGAAGTGGGACACAGCAATCTCCGTCAATTCAACGTCCCGTATTTTCGGCGGCCATCATCTCTTTACCGGCCGGTTCGGTTTGTTCCATTTACTCTGATCGCTCAACCGTCAAACCGACCTCCTGGCCATAGGACAGTTCCAGCGTGTGGCCATCCGGGTCGCGGATAAACGCCCAGTAACCGATCGGGTAACCCGAATCGACAGGTTCCTTGGCCAGAATCCCCTCCTGCCGCGCCTGATCGCACAGCCGATCCACTTCCTCTCGGCTGGTACACCCCACGCCCAGATGGGCGAACGGCCCCAGGATCGGAGTCGGCTGATCCGATCGGGACAGCACCAGCACGAACGGCCGCGTTCTATCCGACAACCAGACCACATGAACGCCCCTGGCTTCATCGGTACGCTCGTGTACCACCGCCATGTTCGCATAGCGCGCATAGAAATCGGCACTGGCCGCGATATCGCTGGCCGTCAGCGCCACATGGGTCAGCCCTATATCCTTGCTCATCCCGTTCTTACCTCCTTTATGACAGTCACTCTCAGGCGTTGACGACATTGGGCTCGCCCAGCCGTGCCAATTTTTCCCGCAAGCGCTCCAGCATCCGGCTGGCACTGGGTTGGCGCTGGTTCAGGCCGTACAGCAGCGTCATGAAATAGCAGTCGATCATGATCTCGGCATAGGCCGGGTCCTGACGATCGGCCATCAAGCGCTGTTTGAAGACCTCAATCTGCGGCTGTAGTTCCGCGTGCTGCCAAATTGTCTCCTTGAACAGTTCACGGCTGAACTCGCTGTTGTCGGCATAGTAACCGTATAGATAACCGGCATAGTGCAGCAGCCGCTCAGCCGGAGAACCGCCCGGATCCTGCTGTTCCGCTTCGGTCAACACCCTGTCCACCTGCGCCACTATACCGGCTTTCAGCATCTCCAGTTTGGTCGGGAAATGGCTGAACACGGTACCGTCCGCCACCCCGGCCTGGCGGGCGATCTGACGGGTACTGGTGTCCTGATAGCCCTGCTGATTGAATAGATGCCAGGCGGCATTGAGAATTTTTTCGCGGGTGAGCTGTCGCTTGGTGGTCGCCATCGTGTGTATCTGAGGCCTTCGAATGCTGGTTTGAGTCGTTGTCGGCAAGCCTACCGCACTTTGCCAGCGAAAGCTCTTGATTAATGAGCGCGCTCAATTTATTTTTTGAGCGCGCTCATTTATCAAGAAGAGATCTCTATGAAGTCGTTTATCAAACTTATGCTGGGCTACGGCCTGTACCTGCCCTACCAGATGTTCTTTTCCTACGTGGCGGGCCCGCTGCTGATCCTGGTGCTGGTGCCGGGCGGCCTGATAATGCTGCTGGCGATCGGCCGTGGCGAAGTATGGCAGATTTATAAAGAGGAGCTGTTTGGCCACTCAGGCCGGCCAAAAGCGGCACCGGTGGAATAATCGCCGCGGGGCGCGCCTCCAACCGGCTGCTACCGACCACCGTGTCGGTGTGCGGCCTGACTGGCCATTGGATTAAAGTAAGTCGTTATCGCGCCCTTGTGCCAGCGCTGAGAAGTGGGAAGTGGGAGCCGCGCCCCGCATGGTCCGGCAATCCGGTGCTTGTCCGCATTTACAGGATTGAATCTGGAACCGGATAACTAGTAGCGGCTCTCAGCCTCCTCATAAATACCTTAGTGTGCATTTTCGTACACAGAGGTATAGCGCTCTACGGTGGGGAAAGAATCATAGAAATGGTGCAATAGGTAGTCCTTCATGGTTGAGACAATCGCCTGAGTCTTGCCGAAGGCTTGCTCAAAATCGGCTTCCTTGCCGGGTTTTACATTGAGTATTGCGACTTCCAATATCATCTTCTCCACGTTTCAATGCACGGTCCAATTATCCTGGCGCAACTCATCACAATCCTTCACATAGACAAGATCGTTCCGGGCATCGTTGGGAATATACACTTGGTTGACGGCGGACTTGGCATAGCTGAAATCCTGGCACTGGGCGCTCTGGCCCGGGCCAACCACCACCCTGCTGCCGACCTTCAAGGTGCAGCGGCTGACGCGGTCCAGGGTACTCCATGACGGGCAGATCGCGTTGGCTTCGCGATATTGCGCCTTAGTTCCGTGCGGTGGTTCGAATGACCACCAGCCGCCGTACAAGGTATAGCTCTTGTCGCTGTTCCAGACCCGGTAGACCGCGACCGGTTCAGCCGCCTCGAAGACCCGCCCCTCGCAGAGGCCGCCCTTGCCGCTGACGCCGAGCGCTTTTTCCAACAGTGGAGGGTCCATCACTTCGACAAATCCGCCCGGCGGCGACATCACCTGGCCGACGCAAGCGACGCCGTCGATTCCTGCTACGGTATGGGTTCTTTGACTTTGCGGCCCGGTCGCGGCGCAACCGGCAAGCAGTACTGAAGAAAACAGAAGAGTAATGAACATCCTTTTCATAGCGCCCTGATCCTTAAGGTTTGTGAACTCAGCATCCCATACAATTCAGGATCTACACCATAGCAAATCGAAGCCAACAGAAAAGGGCAACCCAAATGAGCCGCCCTTTTCGTTGCAATCCAATTCTCGTTACGCCGCCTTGGCGGACAACTGGAACCAACGGTTCCAGCGGGCGTTGACCCAGAGCGACAGGGCGATGATAGCACCGCCGATCAGCAGCCGGACGATATCCGCGTCCCGGTTCCAGATCAGGATATTCACGATCAGGCCGGCCGGTACCAGCGCATTGTTCATGATCCCCAATGTGCCGGCATCCACCTGGCAGGCACCCTTGTTCCACAGGTAGAAACCGGCGCCGGAGGCGACCACGCCCAGCCAGCCCAGTACGCTCCACTGCAAAACCGTAGACGGCAATTTATCCGGATTGCCCAGCAGCAGATAAGCCGGCAGCACTACGCAGAGTGCGCCAAGGAAGAAATAGCCGAACGAACGCCAGGCCGGTAGATCTACCGGATAGCGCTTAACCAGGTTGGCATAACCGACCTGTCCGGCGGCAAACGCCATATTCGCCACCTGCAGCAGCAGGAAGCCGGTCAGGAAGTCGTCGCTCAGGCCGTCGTAGCGGATCACCCCTGCCCCCAACACGGCGATCGCCGTGGCTATCAGCGGTGCCGGCGAGAAGCGGCGGTTCAATGCATCATCGATCAGGGTGACATACAGCGGCGTGAAGATGGTGAACAGCAGCACCTCGGGTACGGTGAGGTACAGGAACGACTGGTACAGGCAGACGTAAGTAACGCCGAACTGCAGGCTGCCCACCAGGGCGATGCCGCCTTTCAGCTGTCCGGGCAGGCCACTCCAGCGGGTAAAGGGCAGGAAGATCAGCCCGGCCAGGATAATGCGGGTCATTACCGCGAAATAGCTGTCGACACGACCGGCGAGGTAGACGCCGATCAGACTGAACGAGACTGCCCAGAGGGCAGTAACCAAAACCAGATAACGCAAGATGATTTTCCTTATCAGTGAAGAGAACGCAGTGCGGAGCTATCAGGACGCAATTAAAGAAGCGCTGGCATTGTAGATTAGAGCAGTGCGAATAAGAATACTTCTTAATAAGAACAGGCGGGCATTGTCGATACGCAGGGGTTCGCCAAATTCACGCCAACCAACCGTGCCGACCGACATGACGGCCTGCTCCGGTTCTCGTTACCAACTTGTTATGGCGAACTTGCCCCGTCGATGTTTTGCACAGGAGGCTGCAGATATTTTTCAAGCGAGCCGGCGATCATATCGGCCAGCTCAGAGTGAATTTCCGCGCGCGACCGCTCAGCCTGATCCTGACAGAGGCGCTGGTCCTCGCCTAACGCCCGCAGAATTTTCAGCCCTCTCTTTTTACACAGGCTGAAAGCGCTGAATGGCGTTGCCTCAGGCACACGCCGATAACCGGACATCGGTATCGAAGCTGCCAAACCCGCGCTATCCAGTGCCAGGTTTATCTCCTTTTTCCCGCCCAGGTTGATGATGCTGACCGGAGTTTCTATTGCCGACAAACTTGCGGGGGTAAATACATGACCCAGTTCAGGATCGATCGCCACCACCACCTTGATGCGGCTGTCGTTTATTGGCACCTTAAAATTTGCAAAGTCGATCCGGTGCAGGTCCACACCATTTTTCTCGAACCAGGCGCAGTCCATCGCCAACGCGTCACTTTCGCATAATCGCCGGTATTTATCCGGATCGAGCCGGGCGCCGGCCAATGCAAGCGCCGAAGTTCCGCCGATGAAGAACCCCACGACCCCGACCCTGTCACCGTCAATATGACCGCCAAACGCCGGGTCCTGCACAAGCTCGGCCAATGCACTGCGCAGATCGTTCGGGCGCTTCCATGGCTCGCTGACGGCAAGGCCCGCATCGTTGTCGGTTAAGTGCGGCGGATGCGGCACCACCACGATATATCCCCTCGATGCCAGGTTAGCCGAAATCCAGCCACCCATCCGTGGCGCGGATCGCAGCCCGCCATGAGCCAGCAGTACCAGCGGATACTTGCCGCCGGCCATATCCGCGCCTTTCCTGGCGGGCACACCTTGAAAGATCTTGTTGCCTAAAATCTCCTCAACAGGCGTTTCCGCTGCTGTCGGATACCAGATATCGACATTGATAGCCGCCCCTCGGTCAGCTACATGGACCTCCCTGGCCTGATAACCGACTGCACTCGATGCTTGTACCTGAGCGCCAGCGGCCATCAAGACAAGATAGATTACAGACGTGATAAGCCGCCGACCTTTCATCCCAGAATCCTCATACCAACAGTTAACCCCCTTTACTCGCGTTAACCAACGCATTGACGCCGATGACGTTAGCAGCCTCGGGTTACCGCCCTTCAATGGCGGCGTGACAACAGCCCCGCCCGATCGCTTCGCGCCAACCGCCGCAAGCGGCGCGATAGGCTGTCGACCAGCATATTCAATAGCGCGGTCACCGCGATCAGCAGGAAGGCACGGTCGTAGCGGATCTCTTCGAACGCCGAGTCGATATAGAAGCCCAGCGTGGCGATGCCCAGAATCCCCATGATGGCGCTCTCGCGCAGGATCACCTCCCAGCGGTAGAACAGCAGCGCCAGCAGCGCCGGGAAGCGGCGCGGCGTTTCGATATAGGCATAGCGCATCAGGCCTTTAGGGTCGTCCGGACGGGCATGCGGGCCGTTGCGCTCGGCATCGCTGTCGTTGGCCACCAGGAAGGCGATCAGGCCGCCGTTGTGCAGTGCCAGCGCCAGTACCGCCGGCAGCCCGGACGGGCCGAACAGCAGTAGGAACACAAACGCCAGCACCATCTCCGGCGTCGAGCGCAGCACCAGCAGCAGGAAGCGGCCAGGCCAGCGCAGCACCGGCCCGGCCAGCGCGCGGCTGGCGAACGGATAGGTGGCCAGCACCACGACCCCGCTCAATACCAGGGCGATCTGGGTCAGCAGCAGGGTCTGCACCAGTCCCGGCCAGAGCTGTTCGTTGAACATCATGGCGTACCAGTCCAGCGCCGCTCCCCACTCCCCTGCCCGCACTGCCGCCGGCCAGATATCGCTGCTGATGAACTGCCACAGGTAGCCGCCGTTGCTGAAACCGATCGTTTCCGGCAGCAGCCAGAGCGCTGCCAGCAGATAGAGCGGAATCAGCCGTGGCCGCAGCCAGAAACGGATGCTGGCGATCAGCAGCAGGAAGGCCCAGAGCAACGCACCGGCTTCGCTGTACTGGCCCTGCTTGAAGGCGGTCTCCAGATGAAAGCCCAGCGTCGGCAGGCCGATGAAACCGAGAATCGCACTGGAGCGCAACGCGCATTCGAACCGGTAGCGGGTGTAGCTGACCAGCGCCGGCCAGGACTGGGGGATCAGGGTATACAGGTGTCGCTTCAGCCCCCCGGCGGCGGGCGGCACCGTCCGCGCAGGCTCCGGCGATTGCTGCTCGAAGATCTCGGCGAACACCTTGGCGAACACCCCGGTAAAGGGCACCAGGATCGCCAGCAGCCCGGTGGTGGCGCTGAGCCCATAGAGCTGCATGAAGATCAGCCCCCAGAACAGCTCGTGCACCGAACGCAGCGCCGCACAGAGCAGCCGAACCGGCAGCCAGTGGAAGACCGTCGCCAGCAACAGCCCCAGCGGCGCGGCCAGGGCCACCGCCAGCAGCGCAAAGGCAACGGTCTGCCCCACCGCCTCCAGCAGGGTCGGAAAATCGCGCCAGCCCGGCTGCAGCAGCCCCAGGCCGATGCGCGACAATTCCTGCCAGGGATCCACCGAGTAGAGCTGGATATCGGCGCCGATCAGCGCCAGCAGCGCGCCGCCGATCATCAGCAGGCAGACGCCGTTCAGCGTACGTGCGCTGGAACCCCGGCTGGGTAGCAGGCCGCTCAGCGCAATCATGAGGTACGGATCACCCAGCCTTCGCTGGCCGGTTCCGGTCGCTCGTAGGCCGGTGAGTCTGGCTGCTGATAGAACTCGTCGAGTCGCGCGGCGTTCAGCTCACTGGCCGGGCAATCGCAGCAGATGCGGCCATCGCGCAGTACCACGACCCGGTCGAAATGATCCAGTGCCAGCTGGCGGTTATGCAGGCTGACCACGGCGGTCTCGTGCTTTTCGAGCAGATGCTTGAGCAGCGCCTCGGCCTGCAGCGGGTCCACCGAAGACACCGGCTCGTCACCGAGGAACACCGGCTGCTGGCGGTAGAGAGCGCGGCCGATGGCGACCCGCTGCCGTTGGCCGCCGGACAGCCTGTCCGCCGACTGCCAGAGTTTCTCCTGCAGCCCCAACAGCTGGGCCAGTGCTTCGATCGCCCGGCGGTGGGCCGGCAGCGGACACAGCAAATTCCACAACGCCGGCAGGCTGCCGACCCGGTCCAGCGCGCCGATAAAAATGTTCTGGTAGACCGACAGCAGGTCGACCAGCCCGCCGCCCTGCGGTTGCCACGCGCTGCATTCCGGTTGCTGCCGGTAGAGCAGGTTCAGCAGTGTCGACTTGCCCGCCCCGGAGGGTCCGAGCAGCGCCACCTTCTCGCCATGCCGGATGGTCAGAGTGATATCGTCCAGCACCCGCTGCTCGCCGTAACTCAACGACTGCCGGGCCAGCTGGAACAGCACGGCGGAACTGCCGGTGCGATCAGTCATCCAGCAGGCCGATCGCCTTGGCGGTCGCTTCGATCGGCGCATAGTCGCTGTTGCTGGCCGGCACGAAGCGCTGACGCGGGAAGCTGGCCAGCAGCTCGGGATCGTTCAACTCCAGCATCGCCCTGCGCACCCGCTCCTTGAAACCGTCACCGAAACGGCCGTCCACATCGCCACGGATGGTCCACTGGTAATCCGGATAGCTCGGCGTGGTCCAGATCACCCGCACCTTGTCCGGGTCGATCTTGCCCTGCGCCAGCTCACTTTCCCAGACGCTGTAGTTCACCGCGCCAATCTGGTAGGCGCCGGACTGCACCTGGGCGATGGTGCGGCTATGGTCGCCGGAGAAGCCGACCCGCGAGAAGATCTTCTGCGGCGCTTCGCCGAACTGTTCGCGCAGATGGAACTCCGGCATCAACCGGCCCGACGTGGAGCCCTTGGAGCCGAAGGTGAAGGTCTTGCCCCGAAGTGAGTCGCTCAGTTGGTCAGCCGGCTCGACCCCGGCACTGGCGTGGGCGATGAAATAGGTTTTAAAGAACTGGTCTTCGTAGCCCTGTGCCAACGCTTCGGAGCCGGGTACCAGGCGGCGCGCCTGCACGCCGGACAGGCCGCCGAACCAGGCCAGCTGCACCTGGTTGTTGCGGAACGCGGTGATCGCCGCGGCATAGGACTTGACCGGGATGTACTGCACCTCCACGCCGAGCCGGTCGCTCAGGTAGTCGGCCACCTTGCCGAAGCGCTGTTGCAGGCGGGATTCGTCCTCGTCCGGAATGGCGGTGAACACGAAGGTATCGGCCCGGGCCAGTGCCGGCAGCAGCAGTGCCAGGGCCAGAAAACGACGCAGGAAAGACATAAAAAGCTCCTTGCTTCTTTCAGTCAGGTTCAGTCAGTTTTACTTTTTAAAAAGCCGGTTTTTGAAGACAGAATATCGCGCACCGCGGCCCGGTCGCCCCGGAAAACGATCCGCTCCGCCCGCTTGCTCAGCTGGTAGTCGTACATCGGGTCGTAGTAGTCGACCAGCAGCCTGCGTATCCAGTCGCGGTGCAGCGCCGGCCTGCCATCGCGGTGGGCCGCGAGTGCCCGCACCAGCAGTTCGCCGATATCGCGATACCGCACGCCACCCAATCGCTTGCGCACCCGGTACAGCGACTGGCTCAGGTCATCGGCGAACGCCTCGAAGCCCGCCGCCTCGCCCAGTTGCTGCTGCCACTCGGCCAGCTTATGCAGAATGTAGTTGCGGTAGCTGTGTTCGATTCGCTCATCCAGCGGCACCTCCAGCAGCACGATCGGGCTACGCGCCATCGCCTTCTGCAGTTGCAACGGCAGTGCACAACGCCCCACCAGACGCCCTTCGTCCTCCAGCAGGATCGGCTGGCCGGCACGCACCGCCGGCTGGTGTTCCGCCTTCAGCAAGTCGACCGCCAAGGCATTCTCGAAATTGAGCTGAGTCGGCTGGCCGCCGGGACGACGACCGAAGCTGGAGCCGCGATGGTGCGCCAGTCCTTCCAGATCGACCGCCTGCGGCAACTCTTCGATCATTTGGGTCTTGTTGCAGCCGGTACGGCCGCCCAGCAGCAACATCGGCTGCTCGGCGCAGATCCGCTCGAAGGCGTCGATCAGGAAGCGACGCATCGCCTTGTAACCGCCGGTGATGCGCGGATAATCGCAGCCCGCCTCGCGCATCCACTGCTGGCAGATCTGGCTGCGCAACCCGCCGCGCCAGCAGTAGAGGTAACCTTGCGGATGCTGATTGGCGAACTCGACCCAGCGAGCGACCAGCTGTTCCTTTATCTGGCCGCTGACCAGCCGATGGCCCAGCTCGATCGCCGCCTGCTGGCCCTGCTGCTTGTAGCAGGTGCCGACCTGCGCCCGCTCCTCGTTGGTCATCAGTGGCAGGCTGTGACTGGTTGGCAGGGCGCCCTTGTCGAACTCCACCGGCGCGCGGGTGTCGATCAGCGGGATGTCGTTCAGGAAGATCGACAGAAACTCGCCGCTATCGGGACGGCTCACAGTGCCACCTCACCGGTCACCTGCACCCGATGCTCGCCATCCGCCGGCTGCAATTCACCGATACTGCGGTGGCAAACACCCTGCTCGGCCAGCAACGTCTCCAGCGCGGCGGCCATCGCAGGCCGCACCGCGATCAGCAGGCCACCGCTGGTCTGCGGGTCACACAGCAGCTGCTGCAGGTGCGGTGCCATCGGCGCCAGCTTATGGCCGTAGCTGTCCAGGTTGCGACCGGTGCCGCCCGGTACGCAGCCCTGCTGCAGATAGGCCACCGCTTCCGGAATCAGCGGCACGGCAGATGCATCCACCCGCGCCTGCAGCCCGCTGCCTTCGCACACCTCGAGCAGATGGCCCATCAGGCCGAAGCCGGTCACATCGGTGATCGCATTGACCCCCTCGAGCGCGGACACCCGGGCACCGACGCTGTTCAGTTGGCACATGATGTCGCGTGCCAAGTGGGTATGTTCGGCCTGCAATTTCTTCTGCTTCTGGGCGGTGGTCAGAATGCCGATGCCGAGCGGCTTGGTCAGGTAGAGCCGGTCGCCGGCCTGGGCGCGGTCGTTCTGCTTGAGCTGTTCGCGGCTGGTCAGGCCGGTCACCGCCAAGCCGAAGATCGGCTCCGGCGCATCGATGCTGTGACCGCCGGCCAGAGGAATGCCGGCATCGGCACAGGCGCGGCGGCCGCCGTCGACCACCTGCCGGGCGACCTCAGGCGGCAATTTGTTGATCGGCCAGCCCAGGATGGCGATCGCCATCAGCGGCATGCCGCCCATCGCGTAGATATCGCTGATCGCGTTGGTGGCGGCGATCCGCCCGAAATCGAACGGATCATCTACAATCGGCATGAAGAAATCGGTGGTACTGAGCACCACCTGACCGTCGCCCAGATCGTAGGCGGCAGCATCATCCTTGCTGCTGTTGCCCACCAGCAGTTGGGGCGACTCCGGCAGCTGCAGCTGCGACACCAGAATCTGGTCCAATACCTTGGGGGAAATCTTGCAACCACAGCCCGCACCGTGGCTGTATTCGGTCAGGCGTACAGGGGAATCAGACATGCCGTGTCTCCGTATTCAAACAGGGGATGAATGATACGAGCAACCAGGGGGTTTGTCAGGCCGACAAGGGACGATTCGTCCGTTGGTATGGCGGCTTAACTACGCAATCTCAATAACGGCTGGACGATATATTCCACCGCCGCAAATACCAGGGCACCGGCCAGCACGCCGATAGCGGCGTTGATCAGCATCGGCAGCAATCCACCAATGACAACACCAATCGCCGGCAGCGCCCCGGCGGATTCAGAGAGATGGTGAAAAAACGCGTGCGAGCCGGGCACGCCGTGCACCAGAATACCGCCGCCGACCAGAAACATCGCCGCGGTACCGACCACCGACAATGCCTTCATCAGCCAGGGCGCCAACCGCAGCAGGAACCGGCCCAGCGCCGCCCTCACCCCGGCGCCTGTCCGAACCAGATAAAGCCCGGCATCATCCAGTTTTACGATGCCCGCCACCAGCGCATACACCCCCACGGTCATCGCCAACGCGATGCTGGAAACGGTCGCCACCTGAAGGCTGAACGCCGCCGCCTGGACGGTCCCCAGAACGATCACCACGATCTCCGCCGACAGGATAAAATCGGTACGGATGGCACCTTTTATTTTCGCCCTCTCGAACGCCACCAGGTCCACGTTGGGGTCGGCGATCGCCGCCAATTCGCGTTGATGCGCCTCCCTGTCGGGCCTGATGCTGTGCAGAATCTTTTCGAACCCCTCGAAACAGAGATAGGCACCGCCGATCATCAACAACGGGGTAATCAGCCAGGGCGCCACGGCGGAGATCAGCAATGCCGCCGGCACCAGGATCAGCTTGTTGATCAGCGAGCCCTTGAAAACGGCCCAGATCACCGGCAGCTCGCGCTCCGCCTTGACGCCCGAGACCTGCTCGGCGTTCAGCGCCAGATCGTCACCGAGCACCCCGGCGGTCTTTTTCGCCGCGACCTTGGACAGCACCGCGATATCGTCCAGCAGGGTGGCAATATCATCGATCAACGCCAGTAAATTTGCTGCAGCCAATGGGCACTCCTTGCGTGTCATTCAACCATAGGGCGAGAAACCTGTTGGCTGCAGCATAGCGCAGCCTTGATGCCGGTATTAGAATCTGTTGAATCGAGACAACTTCAACCGCCAGCTCCCTGTTGTTACTGGAAGACGATCAGAAAATTTCATCTGCCCTCACTTTGTTGCGCCACTTTCATTCCGCGGTCATGTTAGTTCCCAAACCGATATCGATCTGAAAATAATCGGTCATATTCGTCCTAAACTAACAATATAGAATCTAAACAACCGTACTAAATCATTGCCCCCTTACCTAACTTCTTAATATCCATCAACCTCTGACCACGAACAGATATAGACAACAAGTTAGCAAGCTGCTGCTTAACCTTATAATCCACAGGAAACATATAAATGTGCTGTATAACCATCTCCTTTAATATTCTACTACAAACAGGATTATCTTTTAACTTTCTAGTCGACATCTCTATTTTTTGAACATCCAAAGACCTAGAAAATTTTAATTCAATAGCCTGTTTCAAAAGAGTTATTGCAGGCGTATTTTCATTACTCTCCAGCAGATCATATATTTGTCCAGCTTCTTTCGACCCTATAGACGCTGCGATTTTCTTAACCACACCATCAATCACACCATAGGTGAGATGCAAATATGCGTTTTTCGCAGAAGCTTGAATATCATCATCCGTAAGATTTGGGTGCTCCATTAAACTTTTTTCAATTATTCTAATTATTTCACTTTTAGCAACATCTGAAATATTTATAAAGTAATTCAAAAACCTTAATCCGGTAAGAGCACCATGACTTGCAAGATCATATAGGCTATCTCTAGTCAGCGATGCATGCCTATTTCTTATAATTTGCCCCGCTATTTCCATGCCTTTAAATGTTTTATTTATATTTGCCAACAAGTGAAGAGACTCAAAATCTTCACTTTCAACTTCAACCTTCTCCCTTTCAGCAAAGTCAAGCTTCTTGTTATGCTTCTCGCGCTCTTCTCTTATTTCCCGCTGTTCAATTATAAGCTCAGGGATCTGAGCTATAAACTCATCCATAAATGAAAGCTGGCTTTTAGATAATTCAGCGGGACTATCATCATTAAAAAGCCCCGATAATACTCCCTTTATTTCATCAAGAACCCAAGACTCCTTTGTATGGTGATTGACAAACACAAGAATATTAGCATAGTCTTCCCTGTGAAGGTTCCTCAATAACTCCTGAACTTCATCCCTAATAGATTTATCCGTCGAATAAGACTCTGCAATTTTTCTTGCAACAAAAAAATAAAACAAATATTGATATTTAAACTCAACCCTGTATTCACGATCAGTCAATATTAAACTTTTCCTAAGCCTATCAACAACATCACTCTGATCTACAGGCAAATATGTTTTCCCATAACCTAAAAAGAATCGATCCAGCTGATGAGCATTCAACCCTTTACCATTTTTATGTATCTCCCATGACAACTCAGTAAGAACATTAATATACTTACTTATTTCAGATGGAGGAATTTTGGCTTGATCAAAAGACTTATAAACAAGCTGCTGATAACAATGGCCGTGAGAAGTCAAGTCTAGATTCTGCTGAGCATACGCTTCAAACATCTGTAAAAGCATAAGAACGTAAACCGGTTTAGCCGGTACAATATTTTTTCTTATTACTGTATCCAATCGCTCCTTCAGCTCATCACACTTAGAATAGAGTTCTTCATCATCAATGGACTCTTCTACTCCAAGTGATATCCATTTCTCTACAAGCTCGGCCCTACGTTGATGTCCAAGCCCCAGCATCTCAAGAATAATATAATTATCAAGTTCCGGAATTTCTGTGGTAACATACGAAAATGATGAATGACACGTAATAACAACATGACCAAGCTCATCATTAACCTGCTTCAAAAACCTAGACCTAAATTTTTGATTCAGCCCTATTTCATCAAGATTGTCCAGCAAGAAAATAATCTCGCATTCTTTTAAAGCACCTTCGACTTCCAGACCGATATACTGTTCACGAGCAGCACGCTGTATCACTTGATTTAAGTCAGAACTTTTAATATCCTTTGCATCGACATAAATAACAAATTTCTTACTAAGCGCAAAATACTTAAACAAATCCTTAAGAAGACTAGTTTTACCTTGTTGTTCCTCGCCCGACACAAGATAAAACCCTTTTTTTCTTTTCAAGCTAGAAGATGAAACCACCGACATTTCATTTTTAGCCACCTCTCCCTCAACCGCAAAGTCAATAGTAACATATATATCTGACAGTTTGACTTTATCAACTTTACGATGAGTGAGAACAACTTCTGTATCATCGAGCCACTCATACACCTGACTATTAAGTGAAATTTTTTCACTGCTAGAAGGCACATTTTTTATACTACGAATAGGACTAAAGCTAGATAGATATTTTTTTAAACCATTTACTACATCCAGCCAAGCTTCATCCTCATTATCCCATGATGCTACAGGTTTTGTGTCTTTTGGAAGGCCTTGACATTTTGAGAATTCATGTCCTGCCCAATCACATGCTCTAACAACTATTGGTATTAGTATCGCACTACTATTTTCATGCATTTCCATTGCTTTCTTAGCTTCTAGTTCCATGCAATACCCTGAAGCAAGAAAGCTTGAACTTACAAGAAATATTATAACCTCTGACTCTTGTAAATTTTTTGAGATTTCACTATCCCAATCTTGTCCCGGCACTATCTTTCTATCATGCCAATCATTTATGATTCCATTAATTCTAAGACTGGACAAGTGCTCATCAAGGGCATCACGAAAAGCTTCATCCTTATGCGAATAGCTTATAAATACTTTCTTAGTCATTCCCATCTTCCTTATAGAGAGACCGCTCAAAGAAAAGACAATTTCACCCCAACCAACAAAACCTACCACTAAAAAAGATACTTCACTTAATTCATAAAACATCTACTTGATAAAATTTTATACAAGACTTTTTTCACCCTATCTCATTATTAAAAATAGCATCAATCTGTACACTAACCCATTTTTCTAGCCGTCCATTGGGTGTGCTCTCGTGAAAAGGCCGCTTCACTATTAATAACATATTCAGATAATTGCTTTTCACTACTAACATAATTTGACTCTTCTTTTATTAGGATAACCTCATGTGCAGCCAAAGCATATGCAGAATTCAGTTCATTATATTTTTTAGCCTGCAACCAAGTTAAAGCAGCTCCTGCCGCAGTTGCCACCACTTCTACAGGAAGCGAAAGAGATGGGTCTTTTACTCTGCACAGCAACATTATTATTGCCAAGACATGCAATACCACAGAGACCCAAAAACATTGTTTGGCTCGTCGCTTGTTAAACGCAGATTTAAACCAATACCAATTAGCTTGATCTATAATTCGGTGCTCCACATATATCTTTAATCGTTCATACACCGTCAAAGCTCTAACTTCTTTCATTGTTTCGGATATTGGATCACTTAATATACTAGTTTGCAGAGAATGCGAAAGGCTTTTATTTTGATCTAACACAGCTTTCAGATCGTCAACAAACCTCTTTGAAACCACTTCAATATTTTCAGAATCACCGTAAGTACCCGCTCTCATCATCCAACGCCAAGATCTAGTTTTTACAGATTCAGCAACGGCTCTTCCGTTATACCAGATATCATCAGGTCTTTTCACACGTATGTATATAAGTATACCGAGCGTAACAAGGAACAAAATTGAAGATATCAGCGCACCCACAATATCACTCGGGCGACTATACGAAATAAATGCAGCACCAATGAGTAGCAAAAGATACCACCTTAATCCCCAAAAGTAGGCACTTTGCGCATAAAGAGAGGCTTGATCTGCAGATCTATATAGCCCGGGCAAAGATGACGAATCTATTTTAAATTCATCCATTATTATTAATAACCCCCGATCACAGGTAAAGTCATATTCTTGATATAGAAAAATATTAACATCTCTTAGTCCGGCTTTCGTACAATGCTGCATTTGCATACCAGCTATATGCGGAACAATCACTGCCCACGTGTCCATCCTCTTGATTCTGCTAAATTTTTATGAAAATCGCTAGCCCAAAGTAACACCACCAGCACTACTTTGGTTAGAAGCCGCGCTTTGTTTGCTCCAAATCCGGGACGAAACTAAACACCAACCAGAAAACGAACGTTTATACAAATACACTCAACAAACACATACTGGCTAAGGGAATAGATTGATATTAAAAGAAGGAATCAATGCTTCTCCGGCCTGCCCCAGATCTCCTCCAGCCGGTCGGTGCGGCGGCAGGCGGCTTTGTAGAACTTATAGCGCCAGGGGTTCTTCAGATAGTAGTCCTGGTGGTGCGCTTTCACCGGGTAGAAGGTGGTAGCGGCGAGGATCGGGGTGACCACCGTCTGGTCGGCGAAGCGCATGATCACCTTTTCTTTCGATACGCGGGCCAGCCGGCGTTGTTCGTCGTCGGCGACGAAGATCGCGCTGAGGTAGCTGTGGCCCTTGTCGCAGAACTGGCCCTTGTCGTCGAACGGGTCGATATTACGCCAGTAGACTTTCAGCAGCTGCTGATAAGTGATTATTTTCGGGTCGTAGGTCACCTGTACCGCTTCGTAGTGGCCTTCGTGGTTGCCGTCATAGGTGGGGTTTTCCAGAGTGCCACCGGTAAAGCCGGAGATCACTTCGCTAACGCCGTCCAGTTTTTGAAAAGCCTCCTCCATGCACCAGAAGCAGCCGCCGGCGAAGATCGCCTGATCGGCACGGCTGGTGCCTGCAGCAACGGAGGCGAGTGTGGCGACAAGCAGTAAGGTGGTCGATTTCATGGAAGACGCTCCTGCGGGCCAGTCCGTCTGTTCGGCTGTTTCAGCCATTTCGTCTACGGATTCGACTACAGGTCGTTGCGGTTGGTTCAGTGCCAGCGGGCAGCGCATCAAGCAATTCTCGACCGCTTTATCCGTAAATATCTATAGTTAGACGGAAACAGCAGTCGGCTGGCAACTCCCTGCCCCGGCCAAGATTAAGGATCGACGATGGACAGTACCTGGGCGCTTGTTTCCGGCCTGATTGGCGGGCTGGGTTTGTTTCTACTGGGCATGGGGATGATGACCGACGGCCTGAAACTGGCTGGCGGCTATGCGTTGCAACATATACTGGCGACCGGCACCTCGACTCGCAAGCGGGCGTTCGCCTCCGGGTTCGCTATCACAGCGCTGGTGCAGTCCTCCGGCGCGGTGGCGGTGGCGGTAATCGGCTTTATCAATGCCGGCCTGCTGGATCTCAGTCGCTCGCTGTGGGTGATCTTCGGCAGCAATGTCGGCACCACCATGACCGCCTGGATCGTGGCGGTGATCGGTTTCAAGGTGAAGGTGGAGATCCTCGCGCTGCCGGCGGTCGGCCTAGGCACACTGTTGTACATCTTCAGCGGCCACATACGTAGAAAGTCGCTGGGCGGTGCGCTGGCCGGACTTGGTCTGCTGTTTCTCGGCCTGCAGTTGATGCAGCAGTCGTTCAGCGGTGTCGAGCAGCATATCGACCTCTCCTGGATCAGGCCCGACAGTATCTGGCATCTACTGGCGATGGTGTTGTTCGGCATCCTGCTGACCGCGCTGATGCAATCCTCCAGCGCCTCACTGGCAATCGTGCTGACCGCCGTCTCCACCGGTATGCTGCCGCTGATGGTCGGTGCTGCCGCCGTGATCGGCGCTAATATTGGCTCCACCGTCACCGCCCTGCTGGCGGTACTGAAGGCCAGCGCCAATGCTCGCCGGCTGGCCGGCGCCCATGTGGTGTTCAACCTGATCGCCGCCGCCATCGCGTTTGTCTTGCTGACCTTCTTCCTGACGCTGGTCGAGATGGTACGCGAGGCACTGAAGCTGGACGCCGCGCCGGCGGTATCACTGGCACTGTTCCATACGGTGTTCAATCTGGTCGGCGTGCTGGCGATGATCCCGCTGTCCGATCGGCTGACCCGCTTCCTGCAAGGTCGCTTTCACTCCCAGGAGGAGCAGGCATCGCGGCCCAAGTATCTCGACCGGGTCACCGCCGAGGTGCCCGATATGGCGATCAAGGCATTGCAGCTGGAGCAACAGCGGATGATGAGAAAGTTGGGCGAGCTGCTGCATGATGCCAGCCAGGCGACTCTGGGCAGCAAGACACCGGAGGCGCGCTTCGTGGTGTCTCAGCTGATCAGCGCGATCAACGACTTTATAGCCGATTGTTCCCGCCGCGCGCTGGCCGCCAACGTCGCCCAAACCCTGCAGCAGGCGCTGCGCATCAATACCCGCAGTGCCACGATGATCGAGAGCCTGCGTGAACTGCGCGAGCACGAGATCACCATCAGCACCCTGCCGGACGATCTTGCCACTGCGGTGATCAAATTGCGCGAGCTGGTCGAGCGGCTTGCCAACAGCGGTCAGGAACTGGCAAAACAGGATGCCAAGGCGCTAACCGCCCTGTTGCATGATTTCGAGAAGCAGTACGACACCGGCCAGGCGTTGTTGATCGAAGCCGGCAGCAACGGCCGCATCGATATGCGCAAGATGGAGAACTGCAGCCAGTACCTGTCGCTGCTGAGGCGCGCCACCCGCCAGTACACCAAGGGACTGATCGGCCTGCTGCGGCAGCAAACGCCCGAACAGGCCCCGGAGACGCCCCCGAAAACTTCCCGGGAAAAGCCGCTGGGACCGATACCAGAGGCCCAGCCTGAGCCGGTGGTCGAAAAATCTGCCGAGCCTAAACCACCGGGTTAGTCGTACAACCGGTCCTGCTTAACCAAGTCGGATCGGTAACTGACGCGGCAACCGGGCATTGACCAGCGGTTCCATCGCCAGCGGCTGTTCCAGCAACCGCATCGATGGATAGCGTGCCAGTAGGAGGTTGATGATCCGCACCGTCAGCGCCACGCCATAATGGCGTGCCAGGCAGCTATGGCCACCAACACCGAAGGTCAGGTGGCTATCGCTGTTGGAGCGGCCGGGTTGGAAAATGTCCGGGTTAGCGAACTGTTCCGCATCCCGGTTGGCTATTGCCAATATCAGTACCAGCTTGGTCCCGGCCGGCAGCGTCCCAACGCATTCGGCAGTTGCCCCCGGTTCATCGTCCCCGACCGGCAACTGCAGCTCGGCGGCCAGGGTACGGCGGGTCAGCTGAATCGGGCTGTCGAAGCGCAACACCTCTTGTACGAAGCCGCTGCCGATCTGTTCGGCATCGCTTAGCAGCGCCCTTCGCAAAGCGTGGCAGAGCAGCCCCCGGCCGGCATCGAAGCTCTGGATCAGCAGGCCGATAAAGGCCATCACTCTGCGCTCCGGTTCAATATCGGTGGTTACCTCGAATAATGGCAGCCGTAATAGCCGCTGTTGGATCGATACCAGGGCCCGGTCGATCTGTTGCCAGTCATCAGACCGTTTTTGTGGCAACATCAGTCGAACCAGTGTCGGCAACAGCTCGATCACCCGCTGCCGGGCCGCCTCCGCCATGCCAACCGACTGTAGCAGCATTTGCGGCATCAACTGGCGGGCGAACAGGTTCCAATCCAGCCGATCGCCCCGGTGACCGACCAGCAATCGATCCAACAGTTCTTCCGGCCCCCCATCCTCGAGTGACGACAACGACTCCATCAGCCTGCCGGTCATTTCTCGCAATGGGCCGTGGTGCGGCGGATTACTGACTCGCACCAGGCTGTCGATCAGCATCACCAGCCGCTCCGGCAGCTGGCGACGCCGCTCGTCGTTGGCCAGCGTCGCCACCTGCGCCTGCTCCGCCGCCAGCACCGCCCGA
This sequence comes from Marinobacterium arenosum, assembly GCF_019795155.1. GTDB lineage: Bacteria > Pseudomonadota > Gammaproteobacteria > Pseudomonadales > Balneatricaceae > Marinobacterium_C > Marinobacterium_C arenosum. Next base: position 59,324 of record NZ_JAILYN010000002.1, read on the forward strand.
CAGTCGGCATAACGGAACAGCGCAAAACTCTGGCTGAGCGGATCGAAATAGACCGATCTCTGCCGCTGGAAGCTACGGTAGTGAGAGATCGGGTCGGCGATCTGCGCCTGGTCGAGTAACAGCGTCATCTCAGGCCTCCGCCTTCGAGCTGGCCATATCGTAGCTGCGCACGATCTGGGCGATGGAGATCCGGTAATCCTTGAACAACCGTGCGCGCCCCTCCTGCTGGGCCTGCTGATGGGCTTCGAACCGTTTCCACTCCAGTACCGCCTGTTCCGACTGCCAGAACGACAGGCTCAGCAGACGGTCGTTGTTGGCCAGGCTCTGGAAGCGTTCGATGCTGATAAAGCCGGGAATCCGCTCCAGCGACGGGCGCAGTTCGGCGGCCAGGTCCAGGTAACGCTGCTTATGGCAGTCGTGCAGTTCCACTTCAAACAGTACCGCGATCATGGTCATCTCCTTGGTGATCCATTTACTTAGAAAAGACTGGAAAACTTGATTGGCAAAACAGCTACCCAGCCTAACGGCAGAGATTGGACGGATGTTTCGGCGCGGACCGTAATATCCAGGCTCGTGCGGGCTCGGAGGTTTAAGGGTTGTCGGGTATAGTGCGCTGCTAAATTGCGCTGGTGGCTGGAATACCCTGTGGATTCGGTGAACGTCGAACTTCAGCGTGGGGCTGAAACGCCTACCGGCGTTCGGTCGGCTGAACCTGCCCGGCCGGAGCCAAACCGACATAACACGGCCCTCGTGGTCGATTGAAGTCGCCCCTACATCGGAAACGGCACACCGAGTCGGCCGTACAATGACAAACTTCCAGGTAATAATTCGGCAATTGTCGCCGCGAAGAAAAACGATGCAGGATAATTTTCAGATCGCCCGCCTAGCCGGGCTGATCGCCGACCCCAGTCGCGCCATCATGCTGGTCTCACTGATGGATGGCCGGGCCTATACGTCAGGCGAGTTGGCCCGTACCGCAGGGCTGACGCCGCAGACCGCCAGTGGCCACCTGGTCCGGCTGGCGGACGAGGGCCTGTTGTCGGTAGTCAAACAGGGGCGCCACCGCTATTACCGGCTGGCCTCCGACGAGGTAGCACAGGCGCTGGAAGCCCTTCAGCGGCTGACTCAGCTGGATGCGCCGGCCCGGCCCCGCCCCAAGGTTCCGGCCAGCTTGCGGTTTGCACGCAGCTGTTACGACCACATCGCCGGCAGTTTGGGTGTAACGCTGTACCAGGGCTTTATCGAGCGAGGATTTATAACGGAGCAACCCGGCGGCGCAGTGGTACTGCAACCGGCTGGGCAGAGCTATCTGCACGAGCTGGGCATCGGCGAGGGGATAACATTGGCGGATCTGCCGCCGCTACGCCCCTGCCTGGACTGGAGCGAGCGCCGCTTCCATCTGGCCGGCCCGCTGGCGCACGCTCTGCTGGAACGCTATCTAGCGCTCGGCTATCTGCAACGAGTCGATAGCAGCCGACAGCTCAAGGTAACCCCGTCCGGTTGGCAGCATTTCCAGCAGTTGGAAATCGCGCTTGATGAAACGGCGGCTTGACCGCCGATTCCTCTATCCCGTCAATCTGCTCAATCGAGCCGGAAACCGACCTTCATCACCACCTGGAAGTGGTCGACCTTGCCGCCGGCGACATGGCCGCGAATCTCGCTGACTTCAAACCATTCGACATGGTTGATGGTGTCAGCGGCCCGTGCAATGCCCTTCTGGATCGCATCGTCGATGCTGACGGTCGAGGTGCCTACAACTTCCACTTTCTTGTAGATATGGTCTGCCATGATCTGCCCTGCCTGTTCAGTGATATGGGTTATCGATCAACATAGACGGCGCTCGCCAGCCCCGCAAAGATGGCCGGGCCGCTCAGGGCCCGGACAGTTTCAGATCGGTCACCTGGAAGGTGCCGCCCTGCGGCAGCTCGACCGACAACACCACTTCGGTCACCGGGTCGTCCGGCGAGGTGAACGGAATGCTGAACTCGGTCGGCTGGTCGGCCTGGAAGTTTTGCAACGCCGGGATTCGAGAGAAGTAGTACTGGCCGTTGACCCGCGACCACATCATCACGTTGGCCGGCCCACCGCTGGCCCGGCCGGTCAGGTGGAGGGTGCCGGTCAGCTCGGTGGCGATCCGTACCAGATTGAGCTTGGCGTAGCCGTGCGACCAGAGTTGGTAGCCGTTGTCGATCTTGCTGATCGATGCGGCCTGTTCAGGCTGATCCGCCCGCGCCTGTGCGAAACCGATCGCCAACGACAGCACCAGCAGCGCGCCCCAGACTCTCTTTCGCATCACCCGTCCCCCTCCGTCAGCGCCGCCCGATTGCCGGAAGACCATTGCTTTAAGGGTATAGTCCATAAATTGCCGGTTGGGAGAGGCTTCACAACAGCCTGTCGCCCTCGGCACCCGCGGGCATAAAAAGTGGACTGCTACGCCGAAAAACCTGTAGCAGTGGGCTTGGCATGCCCTTTGGGTACCGACCGCGACCTGTATCGGGATTCGTACCAGGTTTCCGGTCGCCCTCGGAGCGGGCTGCTACGCCGAAAAACCTGTAGCAGTGGGCTCCGACCGCGACCTGTATCGGGATTCGTACCAGGTTTCCTGGTCGCCCTCGGAGCGGGCTGCTACCCCGAAATTCCGTAGCAGTGGGCTCCGACCGCGACCTGTATCGGGATTCGTACCAGGTTTCCGGTCGCCCTCGGAGCGGGCTGCTACGCCGAAAAACCTGTAGCAGCGGGCTTGGCATGCCCTTTGGGTACCGACCGCGACCCGCATCAGCATTCGAACCAAGTTCCCGGTCGCCCTCGGCACCCGCAGGCATAAAAGCGAGCTGGCAACGTTTCAGCCCTCTCTCTGACAAACACCTGCCTGAAATCAAAGCATCTGATAGTGCTCGCTCTGGACGACTTCGAATCGTCTACAGTAAGCTGAGAGCCAACGGACGCCACGGAGCTATGCCACCGCCATGTCGCAGCACGCCCTAGACTGTCCCCAATCCATCGACGGCCTTCACCGGGTAGCGGGCCGGACACGCCCCTCTCCCGAGCGCGACACACTGCGCCTGCTCAGCTTCAATATCCAGGTCGGCATCAAGACCCACGCCTTCCACCACTACCTGACCCGTGGCTGGCAGCATCTGTTGCCGCACCGGCAACGTAACCGCACGCTGGAGCAGATCGGCCGGATACTCCGCCAGTACGACCTGGTGGCCCTGCAGGAGGCGGACGGCGGCAGCATTCGCTCCGGCTTCGTCAACCAGGTGGAGTACCTGGCCGATGTGGGCCGCTTTCCGTACTGGTACCAGCAGCTGAACCGCAACCTCGGCAAACTGGCCCAGCACAGTAACGGGGTGCTCAGCCGCATCGAACCCGACTACGTGGAAGATCACCCGCTGCCGGGGCTGATCCCCGGCCGCGGCGCGATTCTGGTGCGATTCGGCGAGGGCAAACACTCGCTGCTGATCATCGTACTGCACCTGTCGTTGGGCGCACGCGCCCAGGACCGGCAGCTGCGCTATATCCGCGAACTGGTGCAGGACCACCCCCATGTGGTGCTGATGGGCGATATGAACAACCCGCTGGAACATCTGCAGCGCCGGCCGGCGATGCGCGGGCTGGATCTGGTTTCGGCCGAGGAGACCCTGCACACCTATCCCAGCTGGCAACCGGCCCACGCACTGGACCATATTCTGATCTCGCCGAGCCTGGAGATCCGCAATGCCCGGGTGCTGGACTGCACCCTCTCCGACCACCGGCCGATCGCCATGGAGATCGGGCTGCCGAAGTGCCTGCAGCACCTTTGATTACCAACAAAACCAGCAAAACCAGCAAAACCAGCAAAAGCAGCAAAAGCAGCAAAAGCAGATGGGAGGCGTGCCCCGCGGCGATTGTTGGCCGCACCCGCGCCAAAGCTCTGCGCCAAACCCTCAATTAACCTCGAATAAGACGAGTCATACTTAAAGAACCTCCTTGCTGTTTAAGCGGACGCCACCATGGCCACGCCAACCGGACGACTCAGCTATGCCCAAGGCCTGGAAACCCTGCTTCATACACTGAAGCAACCGCAGGCCCGCCTGCTGCTGTACGGTGCGCCCGGCAGCGGCAAAAGCCATCTGGCCGCCGAACTGGCACGCCGGCTACAGGTCGCAGGGCTCCCCTGCTTCTGCCTGAGCGCCGATCCCGGCGCGCCGGCCTTCGGCCTGCCGGCGGCTTTGAACCTCGGCTGCTGGTGCGATGACAACTGGCAGCTGCTTGAATTCGAGCCGTTCTGCAGCCTCAATGCCGCCCGCTTCCGGCTGCCGCTGATTGAAGTGGTTGGCCGACTGGCCGAGCAGGTATCCGAGCATCCGCTGATTATCGACGCGCCCGGCGTCAGCCGGGGGATCGCCGCCGCCGAGTTGCTGCCGGCGCTGGTCAACACCTGCCGGGCCAGTTCGCTGGCGGTGCTGGAACAGGATGACGAGCTGCAACCGCTGCACAATGAGCTGCGCAGTCTGACCTTGCCGGTGCTGCCGATACAGGCCCATACAGAGGCCAGCCGGCCCAGCCGGTCCAGCCGCGCCCGGAGCCGAACCGGGCGGTGGCTGAACTACCTGACCGAAGGCCGGGAGACAACGCTGACGCTGGATGACATCCCCCTGCTGGGCACACCGCCGCCGCAGGCGTGTCCCGAGAAATGGCAGGGGCTGTTAACCGGTCTGCGTCTTGCTGGCGGCCGTTGGCTGATGGGTGAAGTGATCGCATTGCACGAGCAGAATGGTGGCCAACTGAACCTGCGCTGCCCCGCCAATACCGATGTGGAAGATCTTCAAAAAATCGAACAACTGCTGGTGCGCGACGCCCGCCACCTGCCGGATCAACCGCTGACCACCGCCGAATCGCAACAACCGCCGGTATCGGTCAGACAGCCGGCCGCCTCGCTGGCCCACCCGGCCGCACTGAAACCGCTGTCGGGCAATCCGCGGGTCTGCCGTGGCGATATCACCGCCGAACTGATCAACGGGTTGTTCGAAGATCCGCTGCTGCTGATCAAGCCCCACTGGAGCCGCCGCTGCCTGCTGTTCGACCTGGGCCACACCAGCCGGTTGCCGCTGCGCTTCGCCCACAGCGTCAGCGACGTGTTCATCAGCCACGCCCATATCGACCATATCGGCGGTTTTATGGGGTTGCTGCGCACCCGGCTCGGCGCCCCTGCGCCCTGCAGTCTGTACGGTCCGCCGGGGCTGGCACGGCATATCGCCGGCATGCTCAGCGGCATCCTGTGGGACCGGATCGGCGATAGCGGGCCGGTGTTCCAGGTGGCCGAACTGCACGGCGGTAGCTTGAAGCGCTACCGGCTGCAGACCGGCGACGAGCGGATCCAGCCGCTGCCTGATCTTGCCGTCACGGATGGCGTGATACTGACCGACGAGCGCTTCCAGATCCGGGCGGTGGAGCTGGATCACGGCACACCGGTGCTGGCGTTCGCCTACGAGCCCTGCTCGGCGGTGACCGTCGATACGGAGGCGCTAGAATGGCTCGGCCTGGCCGCCGGCCCCTGGCTGGCCGAACTCAAGGACGCCTATCTGGCCGGGGAGCGCCACAGAACGATTCAACGTCCCAACGGCCGTTGCGAACCGGCCGGCGCGCTGGCAGATCGGTTGCTGCACCGTAAGCCGGGTGAAAAGCTGGTGTACGCCACCGACCTGGCCGATAGTGCCGACAACCGCGCCAAACTGGTCGCTCTGGCACGCGGCGCCCAGACGCTGATCTGCGAAGCGGCCTTCAGCCAAGCCGACCGGCAGCGCGCCCTCGACCATGGCCACCTGACCACCACCGCCTGCGGCGAGATCGCCGCCGAGGCCGGGGTGCAACAGCTGATGCCGTTCCATTTCTCACGCCGCTACGAGCAGCAGACGGAGATGATGTATCGGGAGATCGAAGCGATCTTCAGCAAGATCGTCAGATAATCTGGATGTTGATGGTCGCGGATAAATCCGCTCCCACACTATTGCACCCTGTAGGAGGGGACCCGGCCGGGTAGGTTTATCCGCGACCGAAATCACGTCTTGCTTAGCCGGTACTTCAGGCATCCGCAATCCCGCGACTCAACTGATCGACCCGTTTCAGCAACAGTGGCATCCGGTTCGGGCCATGCATGCTGAGGATGCGTGCCCTGGCGGATTCGAGCGACATGCCGGCGGCGGTCACATAAAGCGGTCTTTTGCTGCCGCCACGCAATAACGCGTAGCTTTCCGGCAGGGTTCGAAACCGCTTTTTCGCCACCCCGACCACCGCAACAGAACGCTCAAAAGCCTCGTAAAGGTGGCAGCCCATTCCCGGCTGCGTGGCACCATTCAGATAGACCAACCCGTCGATTACGATCACCTGCGGGCGCAGGTCGAATGCAGCGATCAACTGCAGGATGCAGGGCAGCTCCCGTTTATAGAACTGGCCGGGTTGATAATCCTCAATGCCTTGAATCTCGGTCACCAGTTCCCGCTCCGCTGCCGCATCCTGCCAATGCGCAAACAGTACGCCGGCAGCGGTGGCACTGCACTGCCGGTAATGAACATCGACCGCCAGGATCATGGTTTTCAATACACCTGTCCGTCGTTGCCGTAGGTTGGGGTTCGTCCGACTCACCCCAACCCACAATCAACGCTCATTGTCTGGAAAAGGGCTCAAAACAGCCCCCAACGCCTAGTCGCCATTGCTGCCTGTACCCGCTCGGTGGCCAGCTCTAGTGCCGCCTGACGGGGCCGGATCTTGCCCTCAATCGCCAGCTTCAGCACCTGATCGGTATTGGTTGCGACCTTCTGTTCGATCACCTGCAACGCCATCGCCTGGCTCATATGGACGAACTCCATGGCGCCGCAGATCACGCCGCCGGCATTGGCGATATAATCCGGTACCACCAGCACGTTGCGCTGGTGCAGCGTGCGTTCGGCCTGTTCGGTGATCGGGATATTGGCTCCCTCCACCACCAGCCGGGCCTTGAGCTGGTCGACATTGTCCTGATGCACCACGTCGGGTCGGGCCGCCGGTACCCAGATATCGCACTCGACGCCGATCATCGCGTCATTGGTCAACGGCTGGCCACCGCTATAGTCAGTCACGCTGCGCCCTGAGGCCTTCAGCGTCAGCAGCTGGTCAAGATCCAAGCCAGCCGCGTTATGGATACCGCCTCTGGAATCCGATACCGCGACCAGCACCACCCCCTTGTCGATCAGAAATCGGGCCAGGTGCTTGCCGACCGCACCGAATCCCTGCACCGCCAGGCGGGCGCCCTGCAGATCGAGATCGCAGTAGCCGGCTGCCACCTCGACCGCGTGGCTGAGCCCCCAGCCGGTGGCGCCGATCTCATCCAGCGGAATCCCGCCGAGCGCGCGGGGCAACCCCACCGAGCGGCCGCCCTCGTCCTGAATCCAGGCCATGCAGGTTTCGTCGGTGCCCATATCCGGGCCGAAGATATAGTCGCGAATATCCTTCAAGGCACAAGCCAGCTCGCGGATCAGCAGCTCCTTGTGCTCAGCCGGCATCTGCGGATCGCCATAGAGTACCGATTTGGCGCCGCCGTGCGGCAGGCCGGCGGCGGCGTTTTTCAGGGTCATCGCCCGTGCCAGCCGCACGCACTCGGCGGTACTGACGTCCGGCGCCATGCGCAGACCGCCAATCGCCGGCCCGGCGGCGACATTGTCGACCACCAGCACCGCCTTCAGGCCGAGAGCGGGTTCATGGATATGGATGATCTTGGTGGGCCCCAGCGAGTCCATGAAGTCGAAGATATCGGCCATGGCGATCGTCCTTTGCTTGTCTGCAGGTTGATGCCACTAGCATAGCCGCTCTCGCCGGAGCTATTATCCAGACAGTCGATTGGGGCAGGTAACCCGTTGATGCTACTGGGTTCCGTGGTCCGTAGCAGCCCACTCTGTGGGCGACACCTTCGGTCTAAGCCAACCCGGTCGCGGTCGGTACCCAAAGGGCATACCAAGCCCGCTGCTACAGGTTCCGCGGTCCGTAGCAGCCCGCTCTGAGGGCGACGCCTTCGGTCTACGCCAACCCGGTCGCGGTCGGAGCCCGCTGCTACAGGTTCCGCGGTCCGTAACAACCCGCTCTGAGGGCGACACCTTCGGTCTACGCCAAGCCGGTCGCGGTCGGTACCCAAAGGGCATACCAAGCCCGCTGCTACAGGTTTTTCGGCGTAGCAGCCTTGTAGGGTGGGCACGTTTTTTGTGCCCACGCGGCGTTGTTCAGCTAATGTAGATGTTTCCCTCTAAGACGCGATGAATCGGAAAGTAGGAGGAGGCATATAGGCCGGAACGTGGGCAATTACCCCGGGCAAAGAATTCAGCCGGTATCAGTCGTCGCTCGCCTGGGCACTGGCCTGGCTGGCTTGTTGTGCCTGCCACGCGTGCAGGTCTTCGTAGTAGGTATCCCAAACGCAGGGGCTGCAGCCGGATTCACAGCATTCGTTATCGGCTGGCGGGGTCGGACGCTCATTCATGGGGGCATACTCGCTTGTTCAGGTCGCGGTACATTCTAACGACTGAGCGCGCCCCACACCATTGAACTTCGGTCGGCCAGGCCGGCTCAGTCGCCCCAGAACTTCCACCATTTCTTGCGATTCTCGCGCGATGCCTGGCCCTGTTCGGAACCCTTATCCAGCTCTTTCTGTACCTGCTCGGCTTTCTTGGCCCGCTGCTTCTCCAGCCCCTTGTTGTCGTCCGCCTTGGCCGCTTTAACCTTTTTAGCCTTATCGGCCGACTGACCAACCTGATGCTTGGCCGGCCCCACATTGGCCGGTTTTTCCGCCAGGGCGGTGCCCGGCAGCAGCAGCGCCATCGATAACAACAGACATGATTTGATATTCATTGCAGATCTCTCCTTGTCGAGACAGCTCGGCCGATACCCTGCGCTCCAGCACTCTCTGGCATCGCCGCCTATCGGCCGAATTCGATTAAGATTACATCAGAGTCTAGATCGTTTAGCCCTCAGAGCCGCCCGACAGCTACAGAATTCCACAGTCAGATCGAACCGCATCTTAATGGCTGTTTTCAGCCTCCATGCATCCGATTTTCCTTGCGCCAGGCCGCCGGAGTGATGCCATAGGCTTTCTTGAACTGGCGGATGAAATGGGTGACATCGTTCCAGCCCACCCGGCTGGCGATCCGGTCGACCGGCTCATCGGTGTGGGCCAGCCGGGAACAGGCTTCACTCAGCCGGCTGCGGCTGATCCACTCGCCAACCGAATAGCCGGTTTTGTTCTTCACAACGCTCGCCAGGTAACTGGGGCTGCGATGCACCGCCTCGGCCACATCCCTCAACGAGATCGGCTCGAGGCTATGTTGCTGGATAAACGCCAGCGCGTCGCTGACCAGAGACTGCTCCCCACCGCCGCTCACATCCAATGGCGCTGCCCGCTTCGCTTCACGCAACAACAGCAGCAACAGGCTGCGCATCACCTCGAACGACTCGGGCGTGGACTGGGCCGCCTCCGCCTGCAACTCCTGCATCAGCTTGACGCAGTACGGCAGCCGTTCCGGAGGCAGCTGGAACATCGGCAGCGCGCCCAGTCGCACCTGGCGGAAGCTGCTCATCAGCGGATGGCTCTCATCCAGCTCCACACAGGAGGCGCAGAAAGCCAACCACCAGACCTCCATCCCCTCGCCTTCCAACAGACGATGAGGCACGCCCGCCGGCACCAGCGTGACGGCGCCGGGGCCGATCTCCACCAGCCCGCCATGCTCCATCCTCAGCCGGCCGCGCACCAGCAGCGTCAGTACATGCTCGGTATGGGAAGCATGGGGATGCGGTTCCATCCGCTCAAAAAACTCATGTCCCACTTCAATGGGCAAACCGAATTCCATACGGGATCGCTCACATAGTCCGCCTAAACACGGGACCGCCACCGGCACCCGAAACGAAAACCTAAGAATCAGCCGATTTTACAGAAAACATGGCTCTATAGCCGATAGCTGACAAGCCCTATTCTACACCCATCGAAAGAACAGCCGATCAAGTCGCTATGCAAGTCTATAGCCCTCTTTCCTCGGCGCAACCGGAGTACGACGTATGAGCGAGCATCAAGGCATCTGGGATACGGCAACTGCCGAGTGGTACATAGAGCAGTGGGGCGACATCCCGCTGCATCGGGCGATTCCCGGGATATGCGAGCTGCGCGATGGCGATGCCGTGCTGGATATAGGTTGCGGCAGCGGATCTGCAGTACGGGCCATCGCCGGGCAAATGTCTTTCGGGCACGTGATCGGCATAGACCCGACACCACGGATGATCGAGATCGCCCGGGCGGACAACCAGCGGAGCAAATTCCGCGTGCCGGTCCTGTTTGACCAAGCCGGCGCCGAGCAGATCCCCGCCGAAGACGCGAGCATCGATCTGGCGATCGCCGTCAATACCCTGCACCACTGGCAGGATGTGGAGGCAGGGCTCGAGGAGGTGCTGCGGGTGCTGAAGCCGACAGGCCGGTTTATTTCCGTCGACGATCTATGGGACGAGCAACCCGTAGCGATGACGGCACCGCCCGGCAGTGCTGCTCAGCAGGAACCTGATCTGGATCACCACCATGGCCTAAAGAGCGTCCCAGCCATTGTCGCCAGGCTGTCCGCAGCCGGTTTCGATCGGGTGGAGAGTGGCGAATACCGTAGTGGGGATATCGCGGTGTCGACCGTTACCGCATTCAAATCAACTGCCAACACTTAACCTTGGGAGCAGACCATGAATTTCACACTGGCACTGATGGGGCTGGCCATTTACATGCTGATCTGGGAAAAACTGCCCGACTGGGGCACCTGGTTTAACGCGATTATCGCCCGGCTACCGGGCCCGCTGGCCTATCTGTACGAGGCCTGGCGCTGCCCCTACTGCTTCGGCTTCTGGATCGCCCTGGCGCTGCATGCAGTGACCGGCATCCAGACCATCCCGGCACTGGCGGAGATGCCGCACCACCTGGGCGCGGCCGGTCCGTTTTTCGGCTGGTTTCTGGATGCGTTGGCCACCGCCGTGCTGATCACCTTCGGCAAGCTCAGCTTTAGTGCGATCGCGGTACCCGCCATTAAAGGCCATCAGATGACGCAGGAGTTCCGAAAGGCAAAGCAAGCGGCGCAGCCGGCGACTGCCGAGTAGCGCCAATACCCCCTCGACAACCAGGTGGTGGAGCTCATGGGACGGGTCGAGGATTAGAGGGAAACATCTACATCTGGTGAACAAGCGTGCGTGGGCACAAAAAACGTGCCCACCCTACAGGGAAAACCCTCGTAGCAGCGGGCTCTGACCGCGACCGGGTTGGTGTATTATCCGCGGGTGCCGCCCCGGAGCGGGCTGCTACAACGCACCGTCCCTGTAGGAGTGAAGCCGGCCGGGTAGGTTTATCCGCAACCGACAGGTCCCGTCGACGCTATGACCGGGCGTCCACGGAGCAGGCTGCTACAAAGCACGGCCCCGTAGCTGCGGGCTTGGTATGCCCTTTGGGTACTGACCGCGGCCGGGCTTGCGCAGGCCGATCGAGCTGCGTCTAGCCTGGCACTTAAAGCTTCATCAAAGGGTTCGAAGCTTTCCCGCTAATGCGTGAAAGACCTAAAAAATGCCCCGCAACCACAAGGAGCGGGGCCAAGTATTACACGTGGCGGCCGCTGATAGGTACAGCCGCCGACGCGGTCCAACGGGTTACTGCTAGATCACGAACAGCTCCATAAACTCGTTTACCGGGGTGGCTTCCAGTTTCGGCTGGTCCTTGCACAGCGCGAAGATCTGCCGACACCTGCCCGCCGGAAAGCGGGTCGCCAGGTTGGCCTGGAACTTCTGTTCCAGCAGCGGAATCCCCTCGGCGCGGCGGCGCCGGTGGCCGATCGGGTACTCCACCACCACCTCGTCGGTGGCGCTACCATCCTTGAAGAACACCTGGATGGCGTTGGCGATGGAGCGTTTATCCGGTTCCAGGTACTCGCGGCTGAAGTCCTGGTCATCGACCACCTCCATCTTGTCACGCAGCTGGTCGATGATCGGATGGGCATCGTGGAATTCGTCTTCGTAGTGCTCGGCGATCAAGGTGCCGAATGCCAGCGGCACGGCGGTCATGTACTGCAGGCAGTGGTCCCGGTCGGCCGGGTTGTTCAGCTCGCCCACCTTGGAGATGATGCGGATCGCCGACTCGTGGGTACGGATGACGATCCTGTCGATCTGCTCGAGTCGGTCTTTAACCTGCGGGTGCAGTTTCACCGCCGCCTCGGCGGCGGTCTGGGCGTGGAACTCGGCCGGGAAGGAGATCTTGAACAGGATATTCTCCATCACGTAGCTGCCATACCGCTGCGAAATGCTGAACTGGCGTTTTTGCGGCGGCTTCAGCTGCTGGTCGGCGTTGGTCTTGCTGAACGACACGTCGTAAAAGCCCCACTGCTTGGCAGTCAGTACACTGGGGATGCCCATCTCGCCGCGTATCGAGATATCCGCCAGCCGTACCGCACGGGAGGTGGCATCCCCCGCAGCCCAGGATTTGCGCGAACCGGCATTGGGCGCATGGCGGTAGGTGCGCAGTGCGGAGCCGTCGACCCAGGCCTGTGACAGCGCCGCCATGATGGCCTCCCGGTCACCACCCATCAGCCGGGTGACCACCGCAGTGGACGCGACCCGCACCAGCAGCACATGGTCGAGACCAACCCGGTTGAACGAGTTTTCCAGCGCCAGTACGCCTTGAATCTCATGCGCCATGATCATCGCTTCCAGCACCTGACGCATCCGTAGCGGCGGCTTACCCTGTGAGACGCGGACTTGCGACAGATGATCGGCCACCGCCAGGATGCCGCCCAGGTTATCGGACGGGTGGCCCCACTCGGCCGCCAGCCAGGTATCGTTGTAATCCAACCAGCGGATGATGCAGCCGATGTCCCAGGCCGCCTTGACCGGATCGAGCCGGAACCGGGTGCCCGGCACCCGGGCACCGTTCGGCACCACCGTGCCCTCCACCAGCGGCCCAAGATGCTTGGTGCAGTCGGGAAAGCGTAGCGCCAGCAGGCCGCAGCCGAGGGTATCGATCAGGCAGTTACGGGCGGTATCCAGCGCCTCGGCGCTATCAATTTTGTAGTTCAGAACGTAGTCGGCGATCTGCTGGATGACCGGGTCGTAGTCGGGGCGATCGCTTAGATCAAAAGTGGCGGACATCTTCTTGCCTCCAACATGGGTCGGCTACAAGAAATATAGCTCCACCAAGCCCTTCACACTCATCGAGACCTGTTTGTGGCCCCATGCCGACAGTTGGTTGGTGAAATCCATGGCTACTCCTTGCTCAGATAGTTCTGTTCCAGGAATTCCGACCTGAACGTTTGCGGCGGCGTCGGGATGTCGGGTCTTCCCGCAGGCGTAAAGTCCATAAGATTCCAGTACGGCCAAACGGTATCGAGGTGATTCATCGACATTTCAGTGCCCCAGAAATGAAAGATTTTGCCGTCCCGCTTTCTGAATACGTGCATAACCGGCCACTGCATATCATCCGTATCGCCCTGACATCGGTAATCGGCCTGATAGCTAGAGCCTGCCCCGGACACCAACGTAATCTGCGACCAGCCTCGCTGCCTGGCCCAGGCGTTGATGCGCTCGGCCGGAGCTTTGGCGATCGCGACGAACGAGGCGTGTCGCGTCACCTGATACCAGGTTCGATCAAACCCATCGACCAGCGACGTACAGGAGGGACAGGGCTTGTCCCAACCCGGACCGAACATGAATGAGTAAAGCAGCAGCGTGTCTTTATCTTCAAACAGCTCGGAGAATTTAACGCTCTGCCCTACTTTGCCATCGTTGGCCCACTGAAATAGGTAGTCCTCTTTCAACTGCCCGCCGAGAGGAAGGTTGCGACGTTTTTCCGCCACTGCGCGGACTTTCTCTACCAGTTCTTGTTCCTCCTTGAGCAAGGAATCCCGCGCCTCGCGATATTCCCGACTTTCGTTTGGATAGCGTATTTCGCTCATCTGCTGATCCCCCGTAGACTAAGCACCGTCGACACCGTTTCTGGCCCGGGACAGGAAATTGCGGTTGACCCAGCTGTGCGGCTTCAACGCCAGCCGTTCGTTGGCCAGCGCTTCTGCCAGGTCGGTTAAACCACCGCGCAATGCCGCTTCGGTCAGCGTCCAGTCGATCACGTCCCGTTGGGCGTGGCTGCCGCCAAAACTGTTAACGATAAATCGGGCGCCGTGCAGACGTTCGGCGGCTTCTTGATAGTCGCCACACCAAAAGGCGGAAAATCCCTCCACCAGTGGCAGGCCGATCTCCCATGCCCAACGCACTACCTCCGGCGCCTGGTTGGACGGCGCCTGATAGGCGGTCCGAATCCGTTCCACATCCCGGTCCCGGCCGGCCCCCAGATAGGCCATCACCGCATGCCAGTCATTGAACGGATAGAGCTTGCCGTCGGCATGGCGGTCCCAGGTGTCGGCCAGCTCCTGCCAGCGGTCGGACAGATCCCGACCGGATAGCGCCAGACGCCACAGCAACGCGGAGGCATCGACCATGTCGAGTGCCACCACGCTGCGCTCTTCGCGGACCGGCCCGTCATACAGCGCCAGCGCCCGGTCGATCTGACCCAGATCCAGGTGGTAGAGCGCCAGGTGCCACCAATTGTGCACTTTGAAAAAGTTGTCCTCGCCCGACCAGTAAGGCTCTCGGCTGTTCATCCAGCCGATACCGTCTTCCGCCCGGCCCTGCATCTCCATCACGTGAGCGACCGCATGGTGGCCCCAGCAATCAAGCGGCTGCATCTCCACGGCCTGGCGCCCCCGCTCCTCGGCGCGGGCGTAATTACCGGTTTCCTCCAGCCCGAAGGCGTACATGCCAAGCAGAATCGAGTAGCCCGGTATTTCAGCAGACCATGCCGGCAGTACACGGGCAATACGATCGCGCAGATCACGTGCGTTCGCGCGATAAAAGTCCATCAGGTGGCCGCACTGCAAGCCGATCAGATCCAGCGGATAGCTGATGTTATGACGATCCAATGCCACGGCTGCTTTGTTCCAATTTCCCCGCAGCATCAGGTCGAGTGCTACAAGATGGGAGGCTTCACGCTCATTGAGTGTCAGCGCTTTCGCCGTATCGACAAATGAGCGAGCCGCCAGGGTTGCATCAGGCTCTGTGGCCACCGCGTAGAGGTACGCTTTCAGGATATGGGCCATGACAAAGTCTGGCGCCTGTTCGATCGCACGGTCCAGCAGTGCGACCGGATCACCACGGTACAGATTGAAGGCTGTGACGGCCTGCTCATACAGCTCGACCGCCGCCGGCGTAGCGCCCGACAGTTGGTTGCCCTGTTGATCGGATACCATAGCCGAACCCTCTCGTCGTGAGATTACTCAACCAAGCGACGGCAGAACATCGAACGGCGGGCCGCATCGCTTAACGATTAGTTTAGGTTGATCAGGGACAAGCGGTGGCTACCTGTGCCTTATGATGCGCAGGGAATATTGGCGATATCGCCATGCTGGCGCTGGCAACTGATGACTATCTCTATAGACCCGGCTTGGAAACCGAATACAGCATTCACTCCCCCATCGAGCGCCGATCCGCCTTACGCCAAGCGCCAGAGGTTTGCCGATAAACAAGTGCGGTGTAAGATTCAGGGCGCGACCTCTAAATGCGGCAAGCGATAACGAACAATATTAAAAGTATGTTCATAAGGATTCCGGGATGGTTGTTTCACCGCGTTTAGGCTGGCTGCTTTTCGGTTTCTGGCTACTCGGCTTTGCATCCCTGCTTCATGCCGAGCCGACCGTCACCCTAGGGAACGAAGATCAGCATGTCGTCGCCGATAAGGCTCTCTGGCACCCTCTCGCCGGTCCGGCGGATGACTTTTCCTACGCCTCGCTGTCGCAGCTCTTCGCACAATCCGGTCCGGCGGTGGGCACGCTGCTGGGCAATCGCGGGCCGGTGATGGCCCGGCTCAGACTGGAAAACGACAGCCTGCCACAGGTCCGCTGGTATCTGGTATTCAACGCCAACTTTATCGATAAAGGGGTGGCCTACTGGCAGCCCGATGATGGCTCGCCGGTGCGCCTGGCGGAGTTCTCCCAACTGGCCGATCAGGTGACGCCCCACCTGCTCCACTATCAGGCAATCAACCTGCCCCTTCAGGCCTCAACGCAGGGTACCCTGTTGCTGTATGTCGAGGCGAAGCAATACGCCTACCCGTTCTCACTTAAACTGCTGAATGAGACCGCGTTCAACCGCTACCAATTTGAGATCAATAGCAGCAGTCTGATCGCTATTGCGGTGATGCTGACACTGGCGGCGATCGCCCTGATGCTGTATCTGCGCACCCACTACCCGGTCACCCTGGCCTGTGCCGGTTATATCGGCCTGCATGGCATCGGCTGGGCAGCGGCGGCAGGCCTGTTCAATGACAGCCTGCGCCTGACAGGTTTCAATGCCGCCTACGGCGGCATGCTGATGTTCCCGTTTGCCATCGCCTGCGCCAGCCAGTTTACCCGGTTACTGTTTGGCTGCCCGCGGAAATACCGGCGCCTGTCCCGCTTCCTGAATGGGCTCGCCGCCTGCTGCCTGCTGCTGGGGTGCCTGTTGCCGTGGCTACCATTCTGGCAGGCCTTCCTGGTCTCCCACCTGATCGCCACCGTCTGGATTGTGACCACCCTGTCGATCGGTTTCTCTATGCTGCGGCGAGAAGGCTTCATTGCCCGCTATTACTTGATCGGCAATATTATCTATGCAGGCTCGCTGGTGTTCTACATGCTCAGCCATGCCTATACGGGCACCATCACCGTATCACCGGAACTCGTCGTACTGGCAGCCCTGGCTGTCGACTGTCTTTGCATCCTCCTATCACTGGCAGAGTGGCTCAGCCTCCAGAAACGGGAATACCATCGCAGCTACTACCATGCCCGCATCGACCCGCTGACTCAGGTCGGTAACCGGTATGCCTATAACGAGCGACAGCATCAGCTGAAACAGCATAGCCTGCTGGTCTTCCTCGATCTTGATGGCATGAAGATGGTTAACGACAGGCACGGACATGATCAGGGCGACATGATGCTGCAGACGGTAGCCCGGCTGATGCAGGAGACGCTCGATGATCAAGGCGAAATCTTTCGGACCGGGGGCGATGAATTTATCTGGCTGATCGATGCGGACCAGCCATCACAGATCAAGTACTTTACCGCCACTGTCGCCGACCGCATTGCCAACATCGAGCAGCAACTGAAGCAAACAGGCTGGCCGGAAATCGGCATCAGCTTCGGCCTTGCCAGCAGCGACGAAACCGACTCGATCTCCCATTGCATGGCGTTGGCCGACCAGCGCATGTACGAAAACAAGCAAAGCAAAACCCACTTAAAGCAGGCGGTATTGCTGCCCACAAGCTAAATGAGGTGTGGCGGTATTTACTTAACACCTTATATCAAGCGGCCAAATCAGATGCGCAGAAGTTGTTACCTATAATCGGACCTGACACTTTCTCGCCCATCGAAATTCTTTTTATGCCTTGGGTAATTTTTTCAGCGTCGTCGGCACAATAATTTTATGAACGGGTGCGACGAAAAACATATATACCTTACCTAACATATTTTTCACATGCACCACGGTACTCGCATGAACAGTTGCGATATCCCCTTCCGGTTCGATATAAAATGATACTCTCACATCCAAGTGTTTGTCTTTATCTTCAAGGATTACCTCTTGGTTCGAGTTGGCATAAACCGTGAAAATACCCACTCGGTCGCCAACCTTGTAGTCGCAACTCGGCTTATTGAAGTCTATATCTGACATGTGCCCCAAGTTCTTCAAACCCAGTTTGGAGACAATCTTGTTGCGCATGGACATGAGCCAGTTGACCCACCCGGGTGTTTCTCTAACGATCACGAAATACACATCAAGTGCAGACTGGTTGTCATAACGAATCTTCGTTGAATGACTGTCATAAAAATAAGCTCCTTTCATAAGAGTCCATACTTCAGAGCTACCCGGGATACTCATTACCTATTCCTTTTCAAGGCATAACACTGACCGTATTGATTCCGAGTAACGGCGTCCGGTCAAGTGTAATTGTGTCTGACACCTTTTCAGTCAAGTTACTTTGACTTTGCTTTACCAGCGCTGTTGAGGGCAACCGCAGCCCGAATCAGCGCTTTGAACGCCGCCGCATCGACCTCCTCCCCCTCAACAATATCGATCGCCCGCCGTACCTTGCATTCCAGACCGGCGTTGAAGAGCTTGGTAGGATCGGGCAGAGAAGCGCCCTTGACGAATGTCAGCTTGATTTTCGACTTGTAGGATTCGCCGGTGCAGATGATGCCGGCATGAGACCAGACCGACACACCCGACGGATTACTGGGCTTAAACCACTTGCATTCCTCGATGACCTCCGGCTCCGCCTCTTTGATCAGCGCGCGCAGTCGGCTCAACATCTCACCGCGCCAGTCGCCAAGATCAGCGATCTTCTGGTCGATCTGCTCGGATGCTGATCGGTCTTCTGAAATATCCGAATGGCTCATTTTGACCTCCTCTGTCAGTGGGTTTGGTAAATAGGTTTAACTTTGCGTTAAGGGGCGCAGGCACGCAAGAAAAAAGTATCTTCATTGCACCTTAAACACCAAGTCCAACACAATGAAAAATACCACACGTGCCACCTCTCTGAAACGTTCTGTTATTATATTTAAATCCACCGTCGCACTTTACGGCAGTATTTTTCATAATCTTGACCAAATTTTCTGCGCATCATTTGCTCTTCGAACGCTATATACCATCTGTCAGTTAAGAAAACAAATACGACTGTAAGTAAAAAGGATGAAATCGCTGCCCCCATAAGCACAGAAAAACCTAGCATTGCGATAGCAAAGCCAAGATACATGGGATTTCGGGTGTATTTGTATACCCCTTCAGTTACCAGCACGGTTGGTTCATCGAACGTCATGATATTAGCGTTTAACTTCTTAAATAGTCGTTTACCAGCTGTGGCCAGTAAAAGTCCAACACCAATAACAGGCAATCCCACTAGGTTGTATGGGTAATGAATTTGATGGGGTGAGCCAACTCCCCAGCATATTAATCCCATACCAATCACAAAAATCAAAAATAGAATAGGCGGTAATAGTTTTTTCATGTCGACACTCCTCTAAAACGGTACTCGATCATATACAAACCGTATTACCGCCACCTTAACCTATGTTAAGCCCATCTCTCGGTGAATTCGCGACAGAGTAACGTCGGCAACACCTATATACATAGCCACATGACGAAGCGGTATATTCTGACTTTCTCCACCGAATTCTTTAGACGGATTCTGAGAGGTAAACGGTTGCGGTAGGCTTGGTAATATTGTCATCGACTGTTCCCTGTCGATTGCGGGCACCTACTGCTTCTTGGGGCGCAAAGTGGGCTTACATTTTGTACCGGCACTTAATTGTTGGCAAGTGCTGGAGCGGCTGTATTGTCGGGCCGGGAAACCGGTGGTCTCGGGTTACGCGAAGGCTCTGTTCCTACGCAAGCACGCCAGCGGAGCTGTTTCCCAAAGCACCCTGCAGCCAGATGAAAATCGCCGCGGGGCGCGCCTCCCACCCACTCATTCCACTCAGCTCCTCCCACCGGCTTATTCCTATTGTGAACACTGACGAGGGGTGACGAGCCGGAAAATAAAAAAAGAAAATAAACAAAAGAAATTAAAAAATAAAAATAAAAAAAGCCCCACCGAGGTAGGGCTGAAAGAAGCACCGGAGGGGTGGCCCTGATAGGGAAGCCAACCCTCCATATGGTTACTTCAAACCAGGGGTTTCAATATTGAGGACCTTAGAAGCTGTCGCCCGGGATGCGTACCCAGCCTTCCATCAGTACGCGGGCGCTGCGGCTCATAACCGCTTTCTTGGCAGTCCATTCGCCACCGACCTCTTCCGCTGCTGCGCCTACGCGCAGGGTTCCGGATGGGTGGCCGAAGGTGACCGCTTCACGCTCGCCGCCGCCGGCAGCCTGGTTCACCAGGGTGCCGGGCACTGCAGCTGCGGTAGCGATGGCGACGGACGCTGTCCCCATCATCGCGTGGTGCAGTTTGCCCATCGACAACGCACGTACACAGACGTCGATATCGCCGGCAGCGATCTGCTTGCCGCTGGAGGCCTCGTAGTCGGTTGCCGGCGCCACAAATGCGATCTTCGGCGTGTGCTGGCGCGCGGCCGCTTCGGAGATATCCTTGATCAGCCCCATCTTCACGGCGCCGTAGGCACGCATGGTTTCGAAACGCTCCAGCGCCTCAGCATCGGAGTTGATATCTTTCTGCAGCTCGGTGCCTTTGTAACCGATATCTTCAGCATTGAGGAAGATGGTCGGGATACCGGCGTTGATCATGGTGGCCTTGAAGGTGCCGATGCCCGGCACTTCCAGGTCGTCGACCAGGTTGCCGGTCGGGAACATGGAGCCTTCGCCATCGGCCGGGTCCATAAACTCGATCACCACTTCGGCGGCCGGGAAGGTCACGCCATCCAGCTCGAAGTCGCCGGTCTCCTGTACTTCACCGTTGGTGATCGGTACATAGGCAATAATGGTTTTCTGGATGTTCTTCTGCCAGATACGCACGGTGCAGATGCCGTTTTGCGGGATACGCTCCGGGTCCACCAGACCGCCGCTGATGGCAAACGCGCCAACTGCCGCAGTCAGGTTACCGCAGTTGCCGGACCAGTCGACAAACGCCTTGTTGATCGCTACCTGACCGAACAGGTAGTCCACATCGTGATCCGGCTGGCTACTTTTATCCAGAATAACCGTTTTGGAGGTACTGGAGGTGGCACCGCCCATACCGTCGATCTGCTGACCGTAAGGATCGGGGCTGCCGATCACCCGCAGCAGAATCTTATCGCGAGCCTCCCCCGGCACCTGCGCCGCTTCGGGCAGGTCCTGACGACGGAAAAATACACCTTTGCTGGTGCCACCACGGATGTAGGTAGCCGGAATCTTAATCTGAGGTACGTGAGCCATAAGATTGTTGTCCTGTATTACTAAGCGCCCCTCGCCGGCAGGCCCTGCTTGGCCGGACCCGGTCGCGAGCGATGGCGCGGTTCGGAAAACCCTTAATAACGCTTACTGACGCCTCGACGACGCCGCAGCAAGTGTGAGTAAGAGATCTCGCGGTAAAAATCGGTAGCGCGCAACCTGCCCGTGAGGGCTCGATACCGATCCGCCGGGTTATCCCGGCGGATCGGCGCGGAACAGGCAGCGCCTACCGGTCAGTTCTGCTTAGGCGTTAGCCAGGAAGTCTTTGGCGAAGCGCTGCAGCACACCGCCCGCTTTGTAGACTTTCACTTCAGCAGCCGTATCCAGACGACAGGTTACTGGCACTTCTACCTTCTCGCCGTTGGCACGGTTGATGATCAGCGTCAGGTCGCAACGCGGAGAGATCTCACCCTCGATATCGAATGTCTCTGTACCGTCGATGCCGTAAGTATGACGGGTATCACCAGCTTTGAACTCAACCGGCAGTACACCCATACCTACCAGGTTGGTGCGGTGGATACGTTCGAAACCTTCAGCAACGATGGTCTCAACACCCGCCAGACGCACACCTTTCGCCGCCCAGTCACGGGAAGAACCCTGACCGTAGTCAGCACCTGCCACGATGATCAGGTTCTGCTTACGCTCCATGTAGGTTTCGATCGCTTCCCACATACGGCTTTCGGTGCCTTCCGGCTCGATACGTGCCAGGGAACCCTGCTTAACTTCGCCATTCTCATCGCGAACCATTTCGTTCAGCAGTTTAGGGTTGGCGAAGGTCGCACGCTGAGCTGTAAGGTGGTCACCGCGGTGAGTTGCGTAAGAGTTGAAGTCCTCTTCCGGCAGCCCCATCTTGGCGCAGTATTCACCCGCAGCACTGGACGCCTGGATGGCGTTGGACGGAGACAGGTGGTCAGTGGTGATGTTGTCACCCAGCACCGCCAGTGGACGCATACCTTTCATGGTACGCTCGCCCGCCAGCGCGCCTTCCCAGTATGGCGGACGACGGATGTAGGTAGACATCGGACGCCAGTCGTACAGCGGGCTCTCGGCGCGCTCTACGTCACCCAGATCGAACATCGGAATGTAGATCTGCTTAAACTGTTCCGGCTTAACAGCCTTCTCTACGATCGCATCGATCTCTTCATCCGATGGCCACAGATCTTTCAGGGTGATCTCTTTGCCGTCGACCACCGCCAGTACATCGTTTTCGATGTCGAAACGCACGGTACCGGCGATCGCGTAGGCCACCACCAGCGGCGGAGACGCCAGGAACGCCTGCTTGGCGTGCGGGTGGATCCGGCCGTCGAAGTTACGGTTGCCGGACAGTACCGCCGTGGCGTACAGGTCGCGGTCGATGATCTCCTGCTGGATTTTCGGATCCAGCGCACCGGACATGCCGTTACAGGTGGTGCAGGCGTAGGCAACGATACCGAAGCCCAGTTTTTCCAGTTCAGGCAGCAGGCCCGCCTCTTCCAGGTACAACTTGGCGACCTTGGAACCCGGTGCGAAGGAGGTCTTCACCCAGGGCTTGCGGACCAGGCCCAGTTCGTTGGCTTTCTTGGCCAGCAGGCCGGCGGCAACCACGTTGCGCGGGTTGGAGGTGTTGGTACAAGAGGTGATCGCGGCGATGATTACCGCGCCATCTGGCATCAGGCCTTCAGCTTCTTCAGCTTTAGCCGCCGCCAGCATCTCGTCGCTAGCAATACCACGCTCGTTCAGCGCAGTTGTAGGCAGGCGACGGTGCGGGTTAGAAGGACCCGCCATGTTGCGTACAACGGTCGACAGATCGAACTCCAGTACACGTTCGTACTCGGCGCCTTCCAGTGCGTCCGCCCACAGGCCAGTCTCTTTGGCGTACTGTTCAACCAGTGCAACCTGCTCAGGTTCACGACCGGTCAGCTTCAGGTAATCGATGGTCTGTTCATCGATGTAGAACATACCTGCAGACGCACCGTACTCAGGTGTCATGTTGGACAGGGTCGCACGGTCACCGATAGACAGGGTCGCAGCACCTGGGCCGAAGAACTCCAGATACGCGGAAACCACTTTCTCGTTACGCAGGAATTCAGTCATTGCCAGCGCGATATCGGTCGCAGTGATGCCCGGCTTACGCTCGCCAACAATCTTAACGCCCACGATGTCCGGCAGGCGCATCATAGAGGGCAGACCCAGCATTACCGTTTCAGCTTCCAGACCACCGACACCAATCGCGATTACACCCAGTGCATCAACGTGCGGTGTGTGGGAGTCGGTACCGACACAGGTATCCGGGAATGCAACACGCTTTCCATTTTCATCCGGGCGCGCCTGGATTACCGGAGACATTTTCTCCAGGTTGATCTGGTGCATGATGCCGTTACCCGCCGGGATAACATCTACGTTATCAAACGCCGTTTTACACCACTCGATAAAGTGGAAGCGGTCTTCGTTACGACGGTCTTCGATGGCGCGGTTCTTCTCGAACGCGTCCGGATCGAAGCCCGGTGCTTCCACCGCCAGAGAGTGGTCGACGATCAACTGGGTCGGCACCACCGGGTTGACCTTGGACGGGTCGCCGCCCTGCTCCGCGATCGCATCACGCAGACCGGCCAGGTCGACCAGCGCGGTCTGGCCGAGGATGTCATGGCAGACCACGCGTGCCGGGTACCAGGGGAAATCCAGGTCGCGCTTGCGCTCGATCAGCTGTTTCAGCGAATCGGTCAGTGCTTCGGGCTCACAGCGACGCACCAGTTGTTCCGCCAGTACGCGGGAGGTATAGGGAAGTTTGTCGTAAGCACCCGGCTGAATGGCTTCGACCGCCGCGCGGGTGTCGAAGTAATCCAGCCCAGTGCCGGAAAGGGCTTTACGGTATTCAGTATTCATGGCGTCGGGAGTCCATCGAGTAATTGGTCAAAGAAGCGATAAGGGGCGGCCTGAGCAAAGCCCAGGGCTCGCCCCATCTGTCTTACTTTCTTATGTGTACGCTTAGCCTTACGGGCGATCTTCGATCGCTACCCACTCAGCGCTTTCCGGACCGGTGTAGTCAGCGGACGGACGGATAATGCGGTTGTTGGCGCGCTGCTCCATCACGTGGGCGGTCCAGCCTGCCACTCGGGAGCAGACGAAGATCGGCGTGAACAGCTTGGTCGGGATGCCCATGAAGTTGTAGGCGGAGGCGTGGAAGAAGTCGGCGTTACAGAACAGCTTCTTCTCGCGCCACATCACAGCTTCAACACGCTCGGAAACCGGATACAGCACGGTGTCGCCCACCTGCTCGGAGAGCTTCTTGGACCACTCTTTGATGATCGCGTTACGCGGATCGGACTCGCGGTAGATCGCGTGGCCGAAGCCCATGATCTTGTCCTTGCGGGCCAGCATCCCCATGATCGCGTCTTCCGCCTCATCCGGCGTCTGCCAGTTTTCGATCATCTCCATCGCCGCTTCGTTGGCGCCGCCGTGCAGCGGGCCACGCAGGGAACCGATCGCGCCGGTTACGCAGCTGTGGATGTCGGACAGGGTGGAGGCGCAGACACGCGCGGTGAAGGTGGAAGCGTTGAACTCGTGCTCGGCGTACAGGATCAGCGAGGCGTGCATTACCTTAACGTGCAGCGGGTCCGGCTTCTCGCCGTGCAGGGTCCACAGGAACTGCTCGCCGATGGAGTCGGCGTCGGTTTCCACGTCGATCCGCTTGCCGTTGTGGCTGTAGTTGTACCAGTAGTTGATGATGCCCGGGAACGCCGCCAGCATACGGTCGATATGGTCGTGCTGCTCGGAGAAATCCTGCTCGGTTTCCAGGTTGCCCAGCATCGAGCAGCCGGTCCGCATCACATCCATCGGGTGAGCGTCGGCCGGAATCTGTTCCAGCACCAGTTTCAGAGCGTCCGGCAGGCCGCGCAGGCTCTTCAGCTTGGCTTTGTAAGCATCCAGCTCGGCCTGGTTCGGCAGTTTGCCGTACAGCAGCAGGTAGGCGACCTCTTCGAACTGGGCCTTGTCCGCCAGTTCCTTGATGTCGTAGCCACGGTAGGTCAGACCGGCACCGGTTTTACCTACGGTGCAGAGTGCGGTTTCACCTGCGGATTGGCCACGCAGACCAGCACCGCCCAGTTTCTTATCTACCATAATGTGCTCCTTTACTTGGTTCGCGGCGGGCTCCGCGCGATCGGCACCTGATCGGGGTTCTGATCAGGCGCCCGGCGACGGCCCGCTCCTGTTAGAGTTTCGCTTTCGTTGGCCCGCGGTTACTTGTTCTTACCCTGGGCAAACAGGGCATCCAGCTTCTGTTCGAAATCGTGGTAGTTCAGGAAATCGTACAGTTCCATGCGGGTCTGCATGCTGTCGACAACCGCTTTCTGGTCGCCATCCTTCAGGATATGTTCGAACACGTTCAGTGCCGCCTTGTTGGCCGCACGGAAGGCGGACAGCGGGTACAGCACCATGGTGGCGCCGTTCTCGGCCAGCTCATCCTTGTTGAACAGCGGCGTCGCACCGAATTCGGTGATGTTGGCCAGCAAATGACGGCCGTTGATGCCGTCGGAGAAGGCTTTATAGTCTTCCAGGGTGTGCACCGCTTCGGCGAAGATGCCGTCGGCGCCGGCTTCCAGGCAGGCCTGGGCGCGCTCGACCGCAGCGTTCAGCCCGTCCTGCTGGAAGGCGTCGGTGCGGGCGATAATGAAGAAGTCGTCATCGGTCTTGGCATCGACAGCCGCCTTGACGCGGTCGACCATCTCTTCCAGCGAGACGATCTCTTTGTTCGGACGGTGGCCGCAACGTTTCTGCGCCACCTGGTCTTCGATGTGCACGGCAGCCGCTTCTGCCTTGATCATCTCTTTAACAGTACGGGCGATGTTGAAGGCACCGCCCCAGCCGGTGTCGATATCCACCAGCAGCGGGGTTTCAACGGCGCTGGTGATGCGGCGCACGTCTTCCAGCACGTCGTTCAGCGAGGTCATGCCCAGGTCCGGCAGACCGTAGGAAGCGTTTGCCACACCACCGCCTGACAGGTAGATCGCCTGGTGGCCGACCCGTGTCGCCATCATTGCGTGGTAGGCATTGCAGGTACCTACTACCTGCAGCGGCTTGTTGTCTGCCAGTGCCTTGCGAAAACGTCCACCCGGAGTCAGTTTCTCAGCCATTGTTTCTCCCCTTTATTCAGTAGTCTGTGCGTTCAGCTTGTCTTCGATGTTCTTACGCGCGTTACTGATATGACGGCGCATCAACATCTCGGCCAGCTCCGGATCACGCGCTTCGATCGCATCGACGATCTGACGGTGCTCTTTCAGGGCCCGTTTCGGGCGCGAGCTGGATACGCTGAACTGATAGCGGTACATGCGTACCAGGTGATAGAGGTCACCGCCGAGCAACTCCAGCAGCTTGCCATTGCGGCTGCCCTGCACGATGCGGTAATGGAAGTCGAGATCACCCTCTTTCTGGAAATAAGCGCGACCGGATTGCTGATCGACACCCGCTTCGTGGGCATCGAGCAGTGCACGCAGATCGTCAATCTCCTCCTGCGGCATATCCGTAGCCGCCTGTCGACACGCCATCCCTTCCAGCGCCTCGCGAACCCGGTAGATCTCGATCAGCTCGCGAGCGCTGAGCTGCACCACCCGGGCACCGACATGAGGCTTGCGCTCGACCAGCCGCCAACCTTCCAGGCGGCGGATCGCCTCACGCAGCGGACCACGGCTGATGCCGTAGTTGCGCGCCAGTTCCGGCTCGCTGATCTTCTGACCCGGTGACAGTTCGCCCTTGACGATCGCCGTGGCGATCTGGTCGCAGACCCGGTCTGCCAGGGTACGGGTTTCAGGATGAAGCGGTTCAAGCATGGATTTCTCTGTCATAACAACCCAAATCTGTAGATTGTCGACAATCTCGACGTAGGGCCACGATACTCCGGCTAAAATGAGCCGTCAACCGAAGCAAACCGAAAAGTTGTCGACATTAAACAAAAGTCTAGCCGTTCTGGACGACTCTGCGACTATTCCGTCAGGTATCCCGCGCAGCCAGGTAACGATCCAGTTCGGCATCCATGATGCGGGCGATCTGGCGTGGTTTCTGGAACGGCAGCGAGTGGTCGGTACCCGGCACCATGAAGTAGTGCCAATTCGGCATCCGCTCCGCCAAAGCCTCGTGGTACTGGTGCATCAGATCGACACTGAGGCCGCCGATAAAGCTGGTCACGTCGCCCTGCGCAGCCACCAACTGCTCACGGTCGATGTTGTTGATCGCGCTGGTCACACAGTCCAATGCGTTGGCAAAACCCAGCGGTCGCCCGGCCAGCCGGCTGACGGTGGTCTGCTCGGCCTGTGTCGACACTTTGCGGTTTGGCGAGATGGTATCGAGGAAGTTGCGCACCCCCTGCTCCGCCGAACCCTGGCGCAGCAGCTGCGCCGCACCGGAGTACTGCTGGCGCAGGATAACGGTGCTCTCCCAGCAGGGCCGGTCGAGGATCGCCGATTCCAGCAGGTACTGCTTGTCGACACGCTCCGGGTGGGCCTGCTTGTAGAGCAGGCTGATCAGGCCGCCCATCGAATAGCCGCCCAGGTCGAAACGCCACCAGCCGAGGTGGTCGACCAGTCGACTGAGATCGAGCATCAACTGCTCGGCGTTATATGGGTGCTCCTGACCATCGGGCGAGCGGGTCTGACCCATGCCGCGCTGATCCGGCACCAGGATTTCGCGCCAGTGGCTGAGGAACGCCGTTATCATTCCCCAGGTGTCCTCGCCGGCCACGCCGGCGCCGTGCAACAGCACCAGCCGACGGCTTCCGGCCACGTTGGGGTTGCGGTAGATACGGTAGTGAAGGTGCTGATCGGGCAGTTCCAGCTGGCGCTGCTCGATCTGACAGGGATGTTGCATAAGCTGAGATGTCTACAATGTCTGACTACGGGAACCGGTTATTATAGGTGTTCAGCGCCTCCCGGGCAGGCATTACGAGTCCGTAATCAACTGAAAATCAGGCAGAACGTCGACAGTCTACAAATTTGACCTGTTTGGCTGCCGCGACTGACGCACAACCGCGGTTGTTAGAGGTTCACTCGATCAGGGTGGCTCGCTACAATGCGCGTTTGTTTTCGGGTCGGTAGTAGGTACATTGATCATTCGACGCTCGCTTCCCTATCTGGCTGACAGCAGCCGCTACTTCGCACGCATCCGGCCACTGGGTTATCCGGTCCTGCTGGACAGCTGTCAGCCGGCCGCGCCGATGGGGCGTTACGATATCCTCAGCGCCGCGCCGGTGGAGCTGATCCGCTATCGCCAGGGCCAAGACAGCGGTTGTCCGTTCGACCGGCTGCAGCAGTTGCTGGACCGTTATGCGGTGGAATGCCAGCCGCAGCCGGAGCTGCCGTTCTGCGGCGGGCTGATCGGCCATTTCGGCTACGACCTGGGCCGCAGCATCGAACACCTGCCGCAGCTGGCGGTAAATGACATGGCCTACCCCGATATGCAGGTCGGCCTTTATCTGTGGGCATTGATCGTCGATCACCAGACAGAGCGTTGCGAACTGGTGATGCAGCCGACCATGGCCGACGCCGACCAGCAGCGGGTATTGGACGCGCTTGAGGGGAATGAACCGGACGACGGCAGCGGATTCCAGTTGACCGCGCCGTTCAGGGCCAATGTCAGCGCCGACCAGTACCGCCAGCGGCTGCAGCGGATCGACGACTATATCCACGCCGGTGACTGCTACCAGGTCAATTTCGCCCAGCGCTTCACTGCCGGGTTCAGCGGTGATCCCTGGCAGGCCTATCTGAAACTGCGTCAACAGGCCCCCACCCCGTTTGCCGCCTACCTGGAATCCCCGGAAGGCGCGGTGCTGTCACTGTCGCCGGAACGCTTCCTCGAGCTGGACGGCCAGAACGTGGTGACCAAGCCGATCAAAGGCACCCGGCCGCGGGCCGCCGATCCGGCGGAAGACCAGGCGCTGGCCGACGAGCTGCTCGGTTCCAGCAAGGACCGGGCGGAAAACCTGATGATCGTCGACCTGCTGCGCAACGACCTCAGCAAGGCGTGCCGCTTCGGCAGCGTCAAGGTCCCCAAACTGTTCGCGCTGGAAAGCTATGCCAACGTGCACCATCTGGTCAGCACCGTGACTGGCGAGCTGGACAAAGACAGCTCCGCGCTGGCGTTGCTGCGCAGCTGCTTCCCGGGCGGCTCGATCACCGGCGCACCGAAATTGCGGGCGATGGAGATCATCGAGGAGCTGGAACCGCACCGGCGCAACATCTACTGCGGCTCGATCGGCTATGTCAGCTTCTGCGGGCGGATGGATACCAGCATCTGCATCCGTACCCTGCTGGCGGAACAGGGCAAGATTCACTGCTGGGCCGGCGGCGGCATCGTGGCGGATTCCGAGATCGATCTGGAGTACCAGGAGACTTTCAATAAGGTCAATAACCTGCTGAAGACGCTGGAAGCGACGCTTTAGTTTTCTTTTTATTTCACAGAATGACATAGGGTCGCGGCTGAACCCCCTCCTCGTGTAGGAGGGGCTTCAGCCGCGACCATTGAGGAAGGCTTCCGGAGCCCATAGTTTGCCGACCGTAGAGTTTGTCGCCCACGAGTGGGCTGCTACAAGGTAGCCGGGATGTTTCGAGTGTAGGGCGCCAGCCGGGGCTCCCTGAAGGATGATTTTCGCGCAGGAGCGGCTCCGGCCGGATAGGTTCAGTCGCGCCCCATCAGCCGTTTTACCCTTCCTTTTCCACCAGCCAATGCGGCACCGGCAGGCTCTTGCTGTTCAGAAACGCCGGATTGAACAGCTTGCTCTGGTAGCGGGTGCCCGGGTCACAGAGTACGGTAACGATGGTATGGCCCGGCCCCAACGCTTTGGCGACCCGCACCGCGCCGGCCACGTTGATGCCGCTGGAGCTGCCCAGACAGAGCCCCTCGTATTCCAGCAGATCGAACAGAATCGGCAGCGCCTCGTCATCCGGTATCTGGAAGGCGCCGTCCAACTGCAGCCCCTGCAGGTTGTCGGTGACCCGGCTCTGGCCGATCCCCTCGGTGATCGAACTGCCCTCGGCGCGCAGTTCGCCATCGGTATAGTAGTGATACAGCGAGGCCCCCATCGGATCGGTTAGGAAGATCTTTACCTCCGGCCGCTTGTGGCGCAACGCCCGTGCCACTCCGGCCAGGGTGCCACCGGTGCCGACCGCACAGCAGAAGGCGTCCACCAAGCCGCCGGTCTGCATCCAGATCTCCGGACCGGTAGTGTCTTCGTGCACCTGCCGGTTGGCAGTGTTGTCGAACTGATTGGCCCAGATCGCATTGCCATCGCCCTGCGCCATCGCCTCCTCCGCCAGCCGCCGGGCCACCTTGGTGTAGTGGTTGTCATCGGCATAGGGCACCGCCGGCACCAGTACCAGATCGGCACCGATAACCCGCAGCATATCGATCTTCTCCTGGCTCTGGGTTTCCGGCATCACGATGGTGGTCTTGTAGCCGCGCGCATTGCCGATCAGCGTCAGGCCAATACCGGTGTTGCCGGCGGTGCCTTCGAAGATCCGCCCGCCACTGCGCAGCTGGCCACGCTGCTCGGCATCCCGCACGATCCCCCAGGCGGTACGGTCCTTCACCGAGCCGCCGGGATTCATAAACTCCGCCTTGCCGAGAATCTCGCAGCCGGTCAACTCCGACACCCGGTGCAAGCGGATCAAAGGGGTATCGCCGATCAATGAAACCAGGGCCGGTTCGGTCATGGCACAGCCTCCCATCGCAACCTATATGGTATGGGGCAGTATGGCAGCCAACCGGCTAACGGGTGAGCTGAATAGCGATAAAGGGCACCAGGTAGAGCATCAGGATCGCCAGCTTGTACAGCGCGATGCCGCTGTAGTGCACCAGGTCGAACTGCTCCATGGTGAGCCTGAACCAACGCCGGTGCAGCCGGTAGAGCCAGTCATGGGCAGTGACGATCAGCAACAGCCACCACAGCAGCAGCCCATAGTTGATTACCGCCCCCCAAAGCAGCAGGTCGCTCAGTTGTTCGGTCGACATGGGCACCCTCCCTTGATTTCAACCGGCGATAAGCTGCAAAAACCGCCCCCCGGTTGCTTACACCTTAGATCAGTCAATCAGAAGGAGCCCGAGGCAACCAAGATGAACCGAATTCATATTTCCGTTAGGAATATAAATACTAGAACAACTATGCAAATTAGATATATAAAATAAAGCAATCGGTATTTAGCCGATGCCTTAGACGTTTGTATAATGCGCGCCTTTCCAAGACCGGCGAGTCACCGCCGGGCTGACCCTTTGGAGGTAACCGACGCCACAAGCGCCTGTTGCCGTTTGCTGTTCTGCCTGATCGGCAGATTGAATTCACGGAAGCTTGTCATGAAAGCCAGTCCACTTGCGTTGTTGCCGCTGCTGCTGTTCCTGGCCCTGTTTATCGGCAGTGGTGTTTACTATCAGACCCAGGGCGTCGAGTTCGCCTTCTACCAGATCTCCGCGCCGGTCGCGATCCTGCCGGCCATCGTACTGGCACTGCTGCTCGGTCGCGGCGCGCTGAACGAGCGGATCGAAACCTTTATCCGCGGCGTCGGTGACAACACCATCATCACCATGGTGATCATCTACCTGCTGGCCGGCGCCTTCGCCAGCGTGGCCAAGGCGGTCGGCGGCGTCGACGCCACCGTTGCGCTGGGCCTCAATGTCATTCCGCCGGCGCTGGTACTGCCGGGCCTGTTCGTGATCACCGCCTTCGTGGCAACCTCGATGGGCACTTCGATGGGCACCATCGCCGCGATTGCGCCGATCGCCGTCGGCCTGTCGGAAGCCACCGATCTGTCGCTGGCGCTGACCGTTGGCACCGTGATCGGCGGCGCGATGTTCGGCGACAACCTGTCGATCATCTCCGACACCACCATCGCCGCAACCCGCACCCAGGGTTGCGAGATGCGCGACAAGTTCCGTATGAACATCAAGATCGCCCTGCCGGCGGCGCTGCTGACCCTGGTCTGGCTGTTCCTGCAGGGCCAGAGCGGCACCATCGCCGAAGCGGGCGAGGTGGAGCTGATCAAGGTACTGCCCTACCTGGCGGTGCTGGTACTGGCGGTCAGCGGCCTGAACGTGATGCTGGTGCTGTTCAGCGGCATCGTGCTGGCCGGCCTGGTCGGCATGAGCCAGCTGCCGGACTACAACATCGCCCAGCTGTCTAAGGATATCTACGCCGGCTATACCGGCATGCAGGAGATCCTGATCCTGTCGATGCTGATCGGCGGCCTGGGCGCACTGATGAAGGCCCAGGGCGGCCTGGAGTTCCTGGCCAAGCTGATCGACACGCTGACCCAGCGCGGCGGCGCCCGCGAACCCTCTCCGCGGGCCGGCGAGCTGAGTATCAGCTCCGCCGTGGCACTGACCAACGCCTGCACCGCCAACAACACCGTGGCGATCATCATCAGCGGTTCGCTGGCCAAGGATATCGCCGGTCGCTACGGCGTCGACCCGCGCCGCAGCGCCAGTCTGATGGATATCTTCTCCTGCGTGGTGCAGGGGCTGCTGCCCTACGGTGCCCAGGTCTTGCTGGCCGGCTCGATCGCCAAGCTGTCACCGCTTGAGCTGGTCGGCTCGGTACACTACTGCTGGCTGTTGGGGCTGGTCGCATTGGCGTCGATCCTGGTCGGCTTTCCGCGTAGCCAGGCCGCCAATGCGGCAGCCCCGGCAAAAGCCTGACCAACTCCGGATTTCACCCATGGTCAGCCGCTATTTGAGCCGCCGCTGAGCGCGACAACGGAGCCAGCCGGTCGATATTCCGAGCTTGCGACCACCGGCAACCTACCACCAAAACTACCACCAAAAACCTCTCAGCCGATGCACCGGCTGAGAGGTTTTTTATGGACCGCGTAAGAGGACAAGGCCTGTGCCTACTGGTCTAGATGCGAAAACCACAAGGGCAGCCAGCGGTGTCGCGTCTACCGAGTCGTCGACTCGTATACCGGCCATTGACTCCGGACGATGCTGACCGACAGTCACTCGGTGGGGTCGTTGCCGGGCAGGTCCAACGCTGGATTGTTCTGGAAGAAATTGAACGGCCTGAGTTCGAAACCATGCCACACCATCGGCATGACCGGCCAATCTTCCACTCGTGGTACATGGTGAAAACCTAGGGTATACCAGAGCACGATATCCCGGCTGTCTATCGGGCGGTTGTGCCGCGTCCAGTGCGCCAGCCCATCATCGCCCCGCCCCTGATTGGGATAGTCACCAGCAGCGTACCGCTGCAGCGGATCATACGGGGTAACCCAGACATGGTAGTTCGTAAAGCTGGCTCGCCGCTGGAGAAAACTGTCCGGCTCCAGCAAGGACAGGGCATTGGCGCCCGGTTTCAACTGATAACTCGTGGGGTATCCCAACGGGCCTGTCGTCGCAGGGTTGACGACCCGCCACAGGGCCGGTTTGCGTATATTGATCCGCAGTTTCGCATCCTGCTCTCTACTCGCCGCTACCTGATCCAAAACCCACAGACTGCTCCGCGGGCCCTGGCCCGACGTCGTTTGCGGCACCAATCGATCAATGACGAAGCTGTTTGTCGGGCCGTCCACATCCAGGTCAAGTCGGAAAGAGAAAAAGTGGTCATGATTGACCGCCACTGTATGCTCGGCCACCCGACGGCCATAGCGGGCCTCCCGTCCGCCCTCATCGTCCTGCGCCCGACGGCTGTTTACGGCTTTAACCTGTAACGTGCCGCTGGACCCGACAGCAACTTTCAAGGTGCCATCCAGACGAAAAATCCAGTCGAACACATAATCGTAGTTACCGAGCGCGGCAATGAATCTCAGTACCAGATCGGTTCGCTTGCGGACCTCCGTACGGCCGCTATGGGATTCATAGTGACGCCAGGCAATATCACCGGCATCACGCTCGAAGAGGCAGGCGGCACGCTGGCTTTCATGGGGTTGCCCCCAGTCATCGACAAAAACCGCTTTCAGGAAAACTGCGTTAGAAGGACAATCCTGCAACGGCTGCAGGGGTACGGCCAGCTTGCCCATGCCGTATTCGCCCGCCTCCAGATTCGTGCGAAAGTACCAAGCCGACGACGGGTCCATGTAGGGCACAAACAGCTCGGACAAGGCCCCCTGATAAAGGATGGAGCGGCTGCGGCCTTGATCCTGATAGCGGACCAGGGAGATGACCGGCCCAACCCGCGGATCGATTCGCCAATGAAATTGCCACTTCTGCCATTCGACAATATGTCCACGAACACTGAAACTCGGCCCCTGTTTCTGCTCCAGCGAGATCGGATGCGGGGCTTTTCTCTGTGGTTTTACGGAAGCACTTGCAAAGTCGACCGCTGCCGAAGGTAGCGTTACCGCGCCCGAATCGACAACCCGCACCACGGCTCCCTTATCCAGATCGACGATTGCAATCAGCCCCTCGATCGGACGCCCCCAATAGTTTGCCACCCCTTCCGACTGGTAGCAGACAACCTTAACTTGCCGCCCCTCCGGCTGGCCGTAATAGCCGACCGTATAGGGAATACAGACAATGCCTTTGACGGATGCAATACCCCTTCGCTGAAGCGCTTCACGCCATTCCCGGTTGGCCAACACCAGGCGATAGGCGAGCCACCACTCTTCAGACAGCAACAACCCCGGCTGCTTCCCTTGAAGCTCCTGGCTGGCCTTCACCCGGCCATTGCGGATATCGATAACGACCTCAAAAGTGCGACTCCCCTGGCGGATAATTGCTTTCGCCAACCGAGTAAACGGATCTCCCTTTCGCCACTGAAGCACCTCAGTCTTGGCTGGCTCCAACAGGGAAAGCTGGTGAAAAAGCGTACCGGCACCAATATGACCCGATTCCTTCAAGATCGCGAAAGCGCGTTCATATTCCACTTTTGAAAGCGGGTCCATCGGATGTTCAGCGGCTTCCGCCAGATATGGCAGCCCCCAGCACATCAGCGAAACAACGGCAGATAACAGAATGTTTAAAAGACGCAGATGAAGGAATGGTTTCATTGGCAAGCTTGAGGCGACACGCGATCCATGATCGTCGGAAACACCAGATCTATAACCAGCCACGGATTGGCGGGTCGTTACTAAACTCTAGGGTACGCCCGTTTATTTGCAAACTCGGGCCAATAAACCGCCACGATTGCCAGCGGCAATGATACAGCCTGGGGAGGATTCTACGTGCGAATGAAAAATACCTTCATGATCCGCTGGCTGATAACCGCCCTGATGCTTTGTCTAACCACCACCGGCAATGCTCACGATATCTGGTTGCTGCCCGAACAGTTCACGCCGGCACTAGGCGATACCCTCAGGGTCCGTCAACTGGCGGGAGACGAAGTCAGCCTTGAACCGGGCAAAATGGAGGAGTTGCCACTGCTCAGGCGTCTGACCGGGACATTTGAAATGCTGAACTCGGAAGGTTCAATCGACCTCCTGGCAAAACTACCCAGTGAACGGTCAGTGCCGGTCATCAAACCTGTTTTCCAGAGAACCATGAATACTGCCGGATTGACGCTGCTGGCGATGGAGCATGATTTTATCTATATGGACCACCATTCGACAGAATTCAGGAAGTACCTGGCTCACGAAAACCTAGCCCGCGATAACTATCTGGCTCATATGGGAGAACGCTCGATACAGCGTGAACGCTATAGCCGTTCTATCAAGAGCCTGTTGCAAGTTGGCTCCCCTGAAAAGCCCCAGCTTCAGCCTGCAGGCAGCCAGTTGCACCGACGGGCCATAGGCCAGAGAATCGAAATCGTGCTGTTACAGAATCCCTACTTACTCAAGACCGGTGATGAACTGACCGCCCAGGTACTGTTTGAGGGAAAACCACTGCCCGGCAAGGCGGTTACCGCCTATCATGCGAACGAACAGGGCGTAGTCTCGAGCTACATAAAACAT
Source organism: Marinobacterium arenosum (assembly GCF_019795155.1). Taxonomy (GTDB): domain Bacteria; phylum Pseudomonadota; class Gammaproteobacteria; order Pseudomonadales; family Balneatricaceae; genus Marinobacterium_C; species Marinobacterium_C arenosum. The sequence continues at coordinate 95,128 of NZ_JAILYN010000002.1, forward strand.
ACCGACGACAACGGCATGGCGAGTTTCAGCCTCACCGGCAGTGGCTCCTGGCTGCTTCGCCTGATGCACCTGCTGCCTTGTCGCGATCAGTCGGATGTTGTGGCCTGTACTGACGTGGACTGGGAGAGCTACTGGGCCTCGTTTAGTTTCAGCCTGGATTGAAGCCCTGAAACTGATTCGAAAAAGCGCTATACGGAAGGCGTATAGCGCTCAACGATCGACTGCAGCTATATCAATACGTCAGTAGGTTCCCTCAGGGCAAGCCTCGGTCACACCTTCGGCACTGTCTCGTGGAAAACTCAGATCGCAACGGCCATCGCCGCTGGTATCCGTAATCGGACAGGGATCGCCGGTTCGAAAGATGTTATTAAAATCACAGGCCGGCAACTGGCAATCACCATGGGCCAGATGCCCGTCCAATGCTCCCGCGCCTACGGTAATTGTCACTGGTACGCTTTCACCTTTTTGAAGGTGGCAAACCTGTACTTTATGTGTCGGAATATGCGCCTTACTAAATACCATTGTTGGCGAGGCTGCAAATAGGCATACCGATACAACGGTAAATAGCAGCTTGGTTATGTTCATGGCTGTCTCCTGCGTCAACTTGCCCCCCACGGCCGGGACCAAGTAACAAAAGTATAGGCAAGCAGGCCCTCTCCAATCGGCAGAACGGCTATCAATCTATCCGCCTATTTACGGTAAATAATGGCTAAAACCCATTTCCGGAACGAGCTAATAATGGCCTCTGTTGCGCGGCGACAACTCCAACAACAAATACTTGACGAGCGTTGATCCAGTACCGTTTTTTAACCTTTTCCTTCAAAAACGCCCGGCTACGGCCGCCCCTCGCGGCACCTGGATGACATTTTCAACTCAACACTCGCCTGTTTCGGTCTGAAATGGTTGTAGTGGTCTAGTGAAGCCGGACACCAATTTAGAGGATAAAAACACCGCCTTCAGCAAAGGCCAGTAACCGTTTCGGGCTACCGGCCTTTGCTGATCGCTTTCGTCGCAGCCACGTTCCAGCCGCCACCGCTATCGTAGCTACGGCTTAGCCCGGTTTAATGTTCTGGTTCATACGGAACAGGTTGGTCGGGTCATACTTGCGCTTCAGTCGACTCAAGTGCTCATAACCGTCGCCGTAAGCCGCTTCTACTCGGCCCCCTTCGTCGGCGGTCATAAAGTTCACGTAGACACTGCCGCTGGCTTCTGGCTCGGTCGCCTCAAACAGCTCACGACACCAGCCGATACAGGCCTGGTCGTCAGCAGGATCGTCCCAGCGGCCATGCACATTCATAATGAACTCGGTATCCCGGCTCCAGTACGCGGTATCACCGGTCGGCACCTCGTTGGTCTGACCGCCCATCTGCGCAACAAAGACTTCACATTGCGGCCCTGGCAAGCGCCCGACAAAGTCGAGCAGCGTATCGACTGTGCTGTCGCTCAGCTCAAAGAAGTCATGGGATTTCCAATAGTTGCGGGCGCCCGGTGCCAGCAGCGGATCGAAGCCGGCCTGGAAAGCGCAGTAGGAGTGGGGGCCGATCACATCGGCGATGGGATCACCAAACGCGCGTAGCGGCGCCAATACCGCCTCCCCCTCCGCGATATCACCGGCATAGAGTGCGGCCAGTACCACCACCTCGCTACCGTGCACCGACTCCGGCAGAAACGGCAACGGCGGTGCCTTGCGCAGCACCAGCCAGACACTCAGTTCATTCGGCGCCCGCGCCGCGAACTGCCGATAGAAATCCAGTACCGCGCGGGCATCCTTATACGGATGGACGATCAAGCCGGCCAACACCTCGGGCCCGACCGGATGTAGACGGAACTCGAACGAGGTCACCACGCCGAAGTTGCCGCCGCCGCCGCGGATCGCCCAGAACAGATCCTCGTTTTGCTGCGCACTGGCCTGTAACAACCGACCATCGGCGGTCACCACATCGGCGGACAGCAGGTTATCGACGGTCAGGCCATATTTGCGGCTCAGCCAGCCGAAGCCGCCGCCTAGCGTCAACCCGGCAATACCGGTGGTCGAGTTGATGCCGATCGGCGTCGCCAGGCCGTGCATCTGCGCCTCGGCATCGAACTCGCCCAGCGTCACCCCCGGTTCCACCCGGGCGGTACGTTGTTGCGGGTCGATCCGTACCGAACGCATCTGGCCGAGCGAAATCATCAACCCGCCTTCGCAGACCGCGTTGCCGGCTATATTGTGCCCCCCGCCGCGCACCGCCAGCAGCAGGTTATGCTGGCGGGCAAAGTTGACCGACCGGATCACGTCGGCCGCGCCCCGGCATTCGACAATGACCGCCGGCCGCTTGTCGATCATTGCGTTCCAGAGGGTTCGGGCATTGTCGTAACCCGCACTGCCGGGCATCAACAGCTCGCCCCTCAATGTCTCGGCCAGCGCATCCAGCTCGGCCTGCTCTACCTGGGTTTGACCACCCTCCAGTGTGGCTATGGTTAGTGCAGTCATGTTGATCTCCTTGCATCTAATCTGATGGATCGGACAGGACATCCATGTAAGGAGTGAACCGCCAGCGGACCACCCCGGAGATCAGCAACATATGGAGATTTAGCAAGTTTCCGGAGACCACAGACCGCAGCAGCCTGTAGTCTCAATCTAGCAGACAGCAGTCAGATAGAGGCTGTCGGCTGGATGGCGGGAAACATCTCATTCAACCCTGCAGAAAAACCGGCTGGCGACGGGCGCCCCAATGGCCGGGCTCGGCTTCGAAGCGGCCGGGAATTTCGGTGCCGCAGTGGATACAACAACCATCCTTGAGGTTCCACTCACCCAGCTGGTACCAGTCGCGCTCGATCAGCCGCAGGCCGCAGTTCGGACAGTAGGTCGAGCTGCCTTCGCTGTCGTGGACATTGCCCACGTAAACGTAGTGCAAGCCGTGCTGACGGGCGATGCGACGGGCGCGCTGCAGGGTTTCCGGTGGCGTATGCGACTTGTCCATCATCTTCCAGTCCGGATGGAAGGCGGTGAAATGCAGCGGAATATCCGGCCCCAGGTTATCCATCACCCAGCGCGACAGCGCTTCGATCTCCGGATCACTGTCGTTCTCATCGGGGATCAGCAAGGTGGTGATCTCGAACCAGACCTCGGTCTCGTTGTGCAGGTACAACAGGGTATCCAGCACGTTCGACAGGTGGCCGCCGCAGATGTGCTTGTAGAACCGCTCGGTAAACGCCTTCAGGTCGACATTGGCGGCATCCATCGCATCGAAGAAGCGCGGCCTGGCCTGGTCGGTGATATAGCCGGCGGTGACCGCCACGCTGTTGACGCCAACCGCCCGACAGGCCGCCGCCACATCCTCGGCGTATTCCAGGAAGATCACCGGATCGTTGTAGGTGTAGGCGATCGACCGGCAGCCCATCTGCAGGCAGGTATCGGCCAGCTGCTGCGGACTACCGCTGTCGCAGAGCCGGTCCATCTCGCGGGCCTTGCTCATATCCCAGTTCTGGCAGAACTTGCAGGCCAGGTTGCAGCCGGCGGTGCCGAACGACAGCACCGGCGTACCCGGCAGGAAGTGGTTGAGCGGTTTCTTTTCGATCGGGTCGATACAGAACCCGCTGGAGCGGCCGTAGGTGTACAGGTACATCTTGCCGCCCTCGTTGCCACGCACGTAACAGAGGCCACGCTGACCGTCGCCGATCTTGCAGTAACGCGGGCAGAGGTCGCATTGCAGCTTCTTGTCGTCAAACTTGTGCCAGAAGCTGGCGGGCACCTGGCTGGCGGGCATGGTCATGGCAGAATCCTCAATAACGCTATACTTTCAGATTAGCTGAACCTCGGAGTAGCACTGATGAAAACCCGCCCCGCCGCGGTGGCCGGGATGTTCTATCCGGCCGATCGCGCCGACCTGGAAGCCCTGCTGGAACAGCTCTGCCTGCCACTACCGCCGGAGCTTAAGAGCGTGCCGCGAGCGTTGATTGTGCCCCATGCCGGGTTGATCTACTCCGGCCCTGTCGCCGCCCAGGCCTACCAAACTGTCGCCGGCCACCACTACAAGTACATATTGCTGCTGGGCCCCAACCATCGGGTACCACTACACGGCATGGCGGTCCCCAGCGCACAGCAGTTCGAGACGCCGCTGGGCACCGTGCCGCTGGCGGTAGATGAGCAGGAACGGTTGCGGCAACAGGGCCTGGTGGAAAGCGCCGACGAACCGCACCGGCTGGAGCACTGCCTGGAGGTTCAGTTGCCGTTTCTGCAGTTTCTCGATATCCAGGGGCCGATCCTGCCGGTGGTGGTGGGCCAGGCTGCTAAAGAGCAGGTTGCCGCGCTGATCCACGACGCGCTGGCCGACGATCAGGTACTGACCCTGATCAGCTCCGACCTGAGCCACTACCATGACTACGAGGCCTGTCAGCAGATCGACCGGCTGACCAGCAACAAGATCCTCAGCCAGCAGGCCTCGCTGATACCGGAAGAGGCCTGTGGCAGCAATGCAATCAATGGCCTGTTGGCGGCCTGCGAAGGCAAGGGCTACCGACTGGAGCAACTGGCCCGCTGTAACTCCGGCGATACCGCCGGCGACAAGGCCCAGGTGGTGGGTTATGGCGCCTACGCCGTTTACTGAGCTGGAAAAACACCGGCTATTGACGCTTGCCCGCCGGTCGATCCGCGACTGTTTCGAGCAGGCCGAATCGCCGGACAAACTCACTAGCGGTATTTCCATCGACTGCGCCGGGCTGACGCGACTGCAGCAACCGTCCTGCTGCTTCGTCACCCTGCTGCTGGCCGACCAGCTGCGCGGCTGCATGGGCACGCTGGAGGAGGACCGGCCGCTGGCTGAAGCGGTGCAACATAACGCGCGCGCCGCGGCCTTCCGCGACCCGCGCTTCCTACCGCTGCAGCCGGAAGAGCTGGATCGCTGCCGAATCGAGATCTCGGTACTGAGCGAACCCCGCCCCTTCCCCGTCGCCAGTGAAGCGGAACTGCTGACTGCGCTGGAACCGAACCGCCACGGCCTGATCATCGGTTTTGGTAAAAAACGGGGACTCTTTCTGCCCGCCGTCTGGCAGAGCCTGCCAAAGCCAGACGAGTTCGTCCGCCAGCTGAAGCGCAAAATCGGCCTGCCGACGGACTTCTGGAGCGACCAGGTACAGGTCGAGCTGTTCCAGAGCGAAACCCTGAGCGACTAACCTCGCCTCAACGACGGCCGTCGTTCAACAGCGGAACTGCCCCATCGCACTGTGAATATTCTTCGACAGCTGCGCCACCGTCCGGGCTTCTTCGGCGCTGGCCTGGGCGCGATCGCTGTTATCAACCGACATCTCGGCGATATGGATAATGCCGTCGGCGATCTCGTCGGTCGATGCGGTCTGTTCCTGCAACGCTTGTGAGATCCCCTCCACCGCCGTCAGAACCTGCTCGACCGAGACGCGGATACGGGTGATCGAGTCACCGGCCTCATTGCCCAAGGCCACCCCCTCTTCGACCTGCTGCACTGAAGTGTTCATCGCCTCGCTGGTCGCTGCTACCCCCAGCTGGATCTCGCGGATAATGGTACTGATCTCATCGGTTGAACGGGCCGCCCGCTGGGCCAGCTCGCGCACCTCATCGGCCACCACAGCGAAACCACGGCCCTGCTCGCCGGCCCGGGCCGCTTCGATCGCCGCATTCAGTGCCAACAGGTTGGTCTGTTCGGCCACCCCCTGGATCACGTTCACCACCGAGGAGATCCGATCGGTTTTATCGCCCAGATCCTGCACCGAACTGGAGACCGCTTTCACCGCCTCGGCCATCAGCTCCATCGAGCGGGTGGTATCGAGCATGATGCCACTGCCACTCACTGCCCGCTCACCCGACTCGCGTGAGGTTTCACTGGCCGACTGGGCATTGTGGAACACCTCGCCGATGCTGGTACGCAACTGTTCGATCGCCGCCGACATCGATGAAGCCGCCTGGCTCTGGCTGCCGGAGCTCTGCGCTACCGTATCCGCCGCCTGGGTCAGTGCCTCGGCGCTGTCGGCCAGCTGATGCGCGTTGTCGGTCAGCGTGGAGACCATACCGCGCAGACTCTGCTGCATCCGCGCCACCGCGTCCAAAATGCTGCCCTCAGTCGCCGGCGCCAGCTGCTCGGTCAGGTCGCCGGCCGCGATCTGCCGGGCGATCCGTACCGCCTCGGCCGGCTCACCGCCCAGTTGGCGCATCAGGCTGCGCGCCGTGGCCACCGCGACCAGGCCTGAGATCAGCACCGCCACAGCCACCAGCAACAGGTTGATCAACGTTGCCCGGCCGGATTCATCCGCTACCGTATCGAACAGCGACACCGACATCTCTGCCTGCAGGTTGTTATACCCATCGAACAGCTCTTTCAAGGCAATGAATTGCCGCTCGATATGGCGCATATCGCCCAGTGCGGAGGTCTGATCCAGGTCGACCATGAAGATCGCCGCTTCGGTGGCTGAGGCATAGCTCGCAAGGCCCATCAGAATCTGTTCCAGCTGAGCCTTCTCCTGGTCACTGAATTCACTTTGCTGCTGCCAACGGCTCAGCTGCTCGGTGATCGACGCCAGATCTTTACCGACCTTGGCCTTCATCGCGTTCTGAGTGGCTTCGTCATAAGCGTTGTACCAGCTGACCAGGCGGAACATATCGGTATGCACCTGGGCAATCTGGTCCGCCACGGCGGCCCCCTTGGTCAGGTGGGCAAAGCGAACATTGTTGATCTCATCCATTGCCGACTGCTGCCGGGAGATGGCGTCGAACGCCACCAGGCCGCAGAGCACCAGAAAAAGCACCGCCAGCGCCGGTGCAATCAAAATACGATGTAGAATTTTCATCTGCCGATTCCATAACAAAAGACCGGCTGGCCGGCCGGTCTTTATGATTCAACGTCCTGTCAGTTGACGGCGTAGGCGCCGGAACAGAAGTGGAGCTGGTCAACCTTTTCACAGTAGGTCTTCTTCAGCTGAATCTTCTTGGATACCGGGTTTTCCCAGTGATACTCCTGCCACATGCTGTCGGCACTTTTCAGCATGTCGAGCTGCTCCTGAACGATGAACTTACCCTTGGCGTCGCGCACCTTGGAGAGGTTCTTGCCAATGAACTTGGGCTTGGGGGCGATTGCGTAATAGATCCCCTGGTCATCGTGTACGAATACGTAGAGATCCCGATCGATAAAGTCGCCCTGCTGATCGTTCAGTGCCGCCATGGTCTTCTGCTGCCCGTTGAGCTTGTAGAAGGCAACCGCCCTCTTGACCAGTGCCAGGGCTTCGTCCGGCGTCCCCTGGCTACCGGTCGCCAGCACGGGCATAGCAACAGAGATCGCAACTGCCGCGAGCAGTCTCGGGATGGATGGCATATCAAAGTCTCCTTTTTATTTCCTTTGCGCCAAACAGATATGAGGCTGATTATCCAGTAACCAGATTGCGCGGCAGTATAGAAAGCCAATGCGACGGTAATATGACAGCGACCGACTGCTCGCCCTGCTGCCCCCTAACAACTCGACAGCCCCGAACTCAGCCGACCTTCAATCGTACGAGGTAACCCTGGGTCAGCTGGATCTGCTCGTCGATAAAGGCCGACATCTGGGCGAAAAACCTCTGCGCCTCCATATCGATAGTCGTCGGCCTGAGTATCTGCTCGTTCAACAGTGCCAGTACCTGCTGGCTACGGCTGTCGGCCAGTTGGTAGCACGCCAGCTCGCGGCCGAGGTACTGCAACTGCACCCGCAATCGTGCCGAACAGTGGCCGGTCCGTGCGGCCAGGCTGCCGAGCCCACGAATACGCCCCAGTGCCTCCGCGTAGTAGGGCCGATACAGCAGGTTGTCCCACAACTGGCGGCTCGCCGCCTGATCCGTCATTGCGGTCAGTGTGCTGTTATCGGCGACCACGGTCAGCTCATGCAGCAACTGGTCGATCAACCGGCAGTGTTGCTGGAAGCTGTCCGCATGACCGGGCCGTAGTTGCTGCCAGTGATGGGCCTGCTGCGCCAGGCGCTGCCTATCACCGGGATAACCATTGCCTGACAACTCGCGCCAATGCTGGTCGATTTGAGTTGCCAGGCTTCGCTGTTCCGCCCCGCCGACTGCCGCCTCATTGAGGCAGAGCCCGCGATGGCGCTGCAGCAGCTGAACCAGTTCCAGCAGTAACGCCAGCTGCTCAATACCCTGTTTCACTTGTTGACGCCGCCGTCGAGCGATATTCAGCGCATGCCAGCGTGCCGCCAACAGCCACCCAACTATCACCCAGGTCAGCACGTAGAGCTCACTCATCGCTCAGCCTCCTGTTGCTGGAAACCTTGTGTCAGCTGTTCCAGGTAGCCGGTCAGTTCACGCAGGTTCAACGCCTGGTCATTGTGGTTCTGCAACGCGACACCCAGCCGGCTGAGCTGCTCGCTGATCGCTTCGCTGGCACCGGCATGCTCCTCGATGGATCGATCAACCTGCTGGATCAACTCGACACTGCCACGGCTGTCGTCGGCGATTTGCTCCAGCAGTTCTACCATCCGCTCGCAGACCTGCAAGCCATCCTGCAAACGCTGCTCGCTGGCCACGGCGCTGTCGATCACCGAATGCACACCGGCCAGAATCGAATCCATCAGCCTGGTGATATCTGCCGTCGCCCGTTCGGTGCTGCCAGCGAGCTGACGAACCTCATCGGCCACCACCGCGAAGCCGCGACCGGCCTCGCCGGCTCGGGCCGCCTCAATCGCCGCGTTCAGCGCCAACAGATTGGTTTGCGAGGCCACCGTCTCGATGGTGACGACAAAATCCTGAATCGCCTGTGCGGCCTGGCTAAGCTCGGTCAGTTTGGCGGAGGTATCGCCCAGCTGGGCCTGCATATTCTGCAGGGTGTCGCTGAGCTGTCCCGCCTGCGCAGCACCGTCCTGGCAACGGTCGCTGGTCTGCTCCGCCGCGCCCCGGGTGCTCAGCACATGCTCACGAATCAGCTGTACCGTCTGGCTCATCTGTTCCGATGCACTGGCCACGGTCAGCAGCTGCTGTTGCTGCGCCCTGGAACCCTCCAGCGCATTCGTCGCCTGCGCCTCCAACTCATGGCTGGAAAAACACATCTCGCCAGCCAACTGCTGCGACAGGGTCTGCAACTCGTGATAGCTACGCAACAGTGCATAAAAACCTTCCGCGACCTCCGCCAACGGTCGATCGATCGGCGGCAGACCGGTGCGGGCCTGCAGCCGCTGACGACGGCAGTCTGCACTGATTTGACGCAACCTATGCCAGCGTTGCCCGAACAACAGGCAGTAACATCCCTGCAGATAGAGCATCAGCGGCAGTAGCCAGATCAAACCCGGCAGCTGTAGAAAAAGTCCGGCGGCCAATGCCGCCCAGAGAAGTGAGATGATTGACCCGGCGACAGCCGGTGAAAAGCGGCACAGCAGATCCAGTCCTGGCGATAGAAACCACATCGGTTCGCTCCTTGGCAAAGGTTTCATCGCTTACATGCAAGCAATTAACGGACCAGATGTTTTTGCGGAGGGAGCTAAAAGCTTCCAGCGACAAGGAGGGAAAAGCGGCAAGCGGCGCATCGGATCGGAAGATCCGGCCGGTCAAACAACGACAACGGCATCAACCGCCGGCGGCGATGGCACCCCGGGTGGCGCCCTACAGCACGGCAGGGTGGGCACGTTTTTTGTGCCCACGCACTGATTGGTGCAATCCGTTTACAGCGTCAACGCGCGGTCGCTGGCCTTGATAAAGGCCTTCTTCAGATCTTCGTAGTTGTGGACCGCCGGGAACTGCGGGAACTCCTCGATCACATTCTGCGGCGCGTGGAACAGGATACCCTCTTCCGCCTGGGTCAGCATGGTGGTGTCGTTGTAGGAGTCGCCGGTGGCGATTACCCGGTAATTCAACAGCTGGAACGCACGTACCGACTGACGCTTGGGATCGCGCTGACGCAGGGTATAGTCGGTGATGCGGCCTTCGCCATCCACTTCCAGCTTATGGCACAGCAGGGTCGGATGGCCGAGTTGTTTCATCAACGGGGCGGCGAACTCGTAGAAGGTATCGGACAGGATCACCACCTGGAAGCGCTCACGCAGCCAGTCGATGAACTCGCGTGCGCCCTCGAGCGGCGACAGCCGGCTGATGGTGTCCTGAATCTGCGGCAGGGTCAGGCCGTGCTCGTCCAGGATACGCAGGCGCTGTTTCATCAGCACATCGTAGTCGGGGATGTCGCGGGTGGTGGCTTTCAGTTCATCAATACCGGTTTCTTCGGCAAAGGCGATCCAGATTTCCGGGATCAGGACCCCTTCCAGGTCCAGGCAGGCGAGTTCCACAGGAGACTCCTTAATGATGTGCAGGTTGATCGCGCAGCCAGCCGGTTGCAGGTAATAGGTGGTGGCGGCCTGCGCGGTAGTGGGTCGGTCGACAATGTACCTGCTGCCCCGCCCCCTTGCAACGCGACCATCGGCGACGGCACCGCCGCCCGTGGCCAGCATCAGCCGGCCGGTCACCACCCGAAATGAAAACGGTGGCCAAAGCCACCGTTCAAGTGAGCGCGCCGAAACCGATCAGAGATCCGGCAATTCCTGATGGGCGAACAGCTCGTCGATCTCGGCCCGATTGCCGCAGGCCTGCACCTGCATCACCACTTCGCGGCTCAGGTGCGGTGCGAACAGCTCGATAAAGTCGTACATATAACCGCGCAGGAAGGTCCCCTTGCGGAAACCGATCTTGGTGGTGCTGGATTCGAACAGGTGACTGCAGTCCAGCGCCACCAGGTCGCTGTCCTGATCCGGCTCGTAGGCCATCGAGGCGATGATGCCAACACCTAGCCCAAGCCGGACGTAGGTCTTGATCACGTCGGAATCGACTGCGGTAAACACCACTTTCGGCTGCAACCCCTCACGCTTGAAGGCGTCGTCCAGCTTGGAACGGCCGGTAAAGCCGAACACGTAGGTCACGATCGGGAATGCGGCGACGTCTTTAAGCGTCAACTTGGAAACCTGGGTCAGCGGATGGTCCTTCGGCACCACCACCGAACGGTTCCAGCGATAGCAGGGCATCATGATCAGATCGCTGAAATGCGACAGCGCCTCGGTGGCGATCGCAAAATCGACGGTACCGTCAGCCGCCATCTCCGAGATCTGCATCGGCGTACCCTGATGCATATGCAGCGACACTTCAGGGTATTGCTGTATGAACCGGGTAATCGGACGCGGCAACGCGTAACGTGCCTGGGTATGGGTGGTCGCGACCGCCAGGCTGCCCTTTTTCTCGTCGGAGAACTCCTGGGCGACCTGCTTGATGCTCTCGACTTTCTGCAGAATCTGCCCGGCCACATCGAGAATCGCCTCGCCGGCCGGCGTTACCCGCGTCAGGTGCTTACCGCTACGGGCGAAAACCTCCACCCCCAGCTCGTCCTCCAGCAGCCGGATCTGCTTACTGATGCCCGGCTGGGAGGTGTAAAGGCTCTGTGCGGTTGCGGATACATTCAGGTCGTGACGGGCCACTTCCCAGATATAACGCAGTTGTTGCAGTTTCATAGTGCAGCCTTATATCGTTTATAGAATTAAATCGGCGCTAACTATAACACTATAGAATAATCTGGGCAGGGCCTGTTAACAGGAAAATGCGTCTAGCGCATTCAGCATCCGCAGGTCCTAATTAGCTCAGGGCACTGAGTCGACGCAGCTCCTCTTCCTGAGCGATCAGGCGACGCTCCAGCGAGTTCAGCTTGGCATTGGCCCGCATCAGCTCCTCATCCTTGTCTTTCAGTTGAATGCGCAGACCGTTCTCGCGGCGAGATGCCTCCGTGACCGTGTTGGTCTGCTTGGAGCGCTGACGCTTGATCTCCTCCTCGAGCTCACGCACCTTGTCCTCCAGCCGCTTGCTCTTGTTGGTCTCCGACAACAGTTGGCTGCTTAGCTTGGCGATATCCCGGCTGCGACCGCTGCTGTCGGTCTGCTGCTGCTTGAGATCCTCTTCCAGCGATTTAATCTGAAGCTTAGCACCGTCGATCTTAACGTCACGTTTGGCCAGTTCAGCCTGCAGGTCATGGATCGTGCGGGTCATCGCCGACTCTTTCTTGCCGACTTCGTCACGCAGCTTTTCCAGCGCGTTGCGGAAATAGCGTACGTCCGCCTCCGCCTTGCTGACCGCCTCCACCGAGTGGCGTTGCTCGTCCTTGATGCGCTGATCAAAGGTGCGCTTCGAATCCTCGTGGGCCTTACGCAGATGCGCCAGCTCCTGCTCCAGGTTGGAGCGTCGCTGCTCCTCTTTTTTGCGCAGTGACGTTTCCGAACCCAGGTTGGTCTTCAGTACCTGGATCTCCGCCTCCAACCCTTTGATCTGGCTATTGGCCTCGGCCAGTCGTTCCTGCTCCTGGCGGAGCCGTTCGTTGCTCTCAACAACCTGTGACTGGGCACGCCGCACCGCATCATCGGTGCTGCGCCGAGCTTCCTCGGCGCCCAGGTCGACCTGATGTTTCTCCAGTGCCATCCGGGCGTTGGCCTCTTGCAAGGCATGCTGCCAGATCCGCACGAATGCCTGATTCAAGACTGCCGGCACCTCGGTCAGCATCACCTGGGATTCACGCGCCAGCAGCCGACTCGGCAGATTGCGCCAGAGCTCCGACCAAACCGCCTCCACCGCCGCCAGCTCGCAGCCCACCTGTTCGGCGATCAGCGCCGGCTGCGGCTCCTTACCATCCAACAACAGCGTTTCCGCAACCTGAAAAATCTGTTCGCTGAGCATCTGTTCACCCATGACCGTTTACTTTCTGTTGTTGCTGACCGCGCTGCCCTGCGGCCAGTCGTTCCATGGCAGCGATCAATGTCTCGTCGAGCGGCGCCTCGATTATCTTGCGGCCGCCAGACGGCAGCGGAATACGCAGCTCCGCCGCATGCAGAAACAGACGCCGGAAGCCGATCGTCTTCATCTGCCGATTGATCTCGTCAATACCGTACTTATCATCACCGACAATCGGATGCCCTTCAAACTGGGCATGGACACGGATCTGGTGGGTTCGCCCGGTGATCGGACGCGCCTCTACCAGGGTCGCCTGCCGGCCGAACCGGTTTAATACCTTAAACTCGGTTAACGCCGCCTTACCGTCGGCCTGGACCTTGACCACTCGTTCGCCGGATTTGAGCTCATTCTTGCGTAGTGGTGCATCGACCCGCCGCTTGCTGGCCGACCAGTGACCGCAGACCAACGCATGATAGATCTTGGTCACCTTGCTGCGTTGCAGCGCTTCATGCATGAACTTCAATGCACTGCGTTTCTTGGCCACCATGATGCAACCGGAGGTATCGCGGTCGAGCCGGTGCACCAGCTCCAGGAAGCGGGCCTGCGGGCGGATCTGGCGCAATGCCTCGATCAGCCCCAGCGACACGCCGCTGCCGCCATGTACGGCCAGTCCGGACGGCTTGTTGATCACCAGCAGATCGGCATCCTCATACAGGATGGCGTCTTCGAGATGTTGTTGCATGCCGTCGCTGACCGGCGGCGGCGCATCACGCTCGGCGACCCGTAGCGGCGGTATCCGCACCAGATCGTCGATCTGCAGCCGGTATTCCGGCTTGACGCGCTTTTTGTTGACCCGCAGCTCGCCCTTGCGAACAATGCGGTAGATCATGCTCTTGGGGACACCTTTCAGCTCGGTACGGAGAAAGTTATCGATGCGCTGCCCCGCCTGCGCGTCCGTGATTGTAACGAAACGGACCTGCGCGGCGTTGGCGCCCTGTTGTTCAGACATAGGAAATTTAGCCGTTAAGCGTCGAAAATTGATGCGGTATTTGATAGCTGTTATATTTTAACGCTGCCGTGCGAGGAAGGCTGTACTTTATTTCATTTTCGGTCTGTCCGTAAATCACAAGATAGGCCCAGCCCCATAACGTAGCGGCAATGCCGAATTATTAATTAGATGTAACGCTTTTCTGACCAACTGTCCGCGACAAGGCGCAGTTGGAGGTGCAGACGCACGCCGACCAGGAACCTGCGATCACACGCAGCCACAACAAGTAACAAGAACAACATAGGTCGACGTTTCCTACACCGCGCTGTAATGGGGTGCTGGCACAAAAGGCACCCGAACACTACCTGATCACCGCACCGGCCTACCGGCTGCGGCCAGACCTGCTGAGTAAGCGCAAAAAAGAAGCGCTTCCCGGATACAGCTACGGACGATACAGGCACAGTGGCGCATCACAGCACAAGACCGCGCCTCGGATACACCGGCGACGAGACTCCTGGCATGAAAAGCGTTTCACTTTAGAGACCTTCTAGATGAAACGAATGTTAATCAACGCAACTCAACCGGAAGAGCTGCGTGTCGCGCTGGTAGATGGCCAGCGCCTGTACGACCTGGATATCGAATCCGGTAGCCGGGAACAGAAAAAGGCCAACATCTACAAAGGCCGCATCACCCGCGTCGAACCCAGCCTGGAAGCGGCCTTCGTCGACTACGGCGCCGAACGTCACGGCTTCCTGCCGCTGAAAGAGATCTCCCGCGAATACTTCCACAAGCAGCCTGAACGTGGCGGCCGCCCGAACATCAAGGAGGTGCTGAAAGAAGGCACCGAGGTGATCGTTCAGGTCGACAAGGAGGAGCGTGGCAACAAGGGCGCGGCACTGACAACTTTCATCAGTCTGGCCGGCCGCTACCTGGTGCTGATGCCGAACAATCCGCGTGCCGGCGGCATCTCACGCCGCATCGAAGGCGACGAGCGGACACAGCTGAAGGAAGCCCTGTCCGGCGTCACCGTGCCCGACAAGATGGGCATAATCATCCGCACCGCCGGTGTTGGCCGCTCCAGCGAAGAGCTGCAGTGGGACCTCGACTACCTGGCCACCCTGTGGGAAGCGATCACCCAGGCGTCAGAGAAGAAAGCCCCGTTCCTGATCTACCAGGACAGCAACGTGGTGATCCGCGCGATCCGCGATTACCTGCGCGCCGATATCGGTGAAGTACTGATCGACGACAAGGCCGTCTTTGACGAAGCCAGAAGTTTCGTACAGCAGGTAATGCCGAGCTACGAACAGAAGATCAAGCACTACAGCGAGCAGACCCCGCTGTTCAACCGCTTCCAGATCGAAACCCAGATCGAGACCGCCTTCGAGCGCGAAGTGAAACTGCCGTCCGGCGGTTCCATCGTGATCGACCCGACCGAGGCACTGGTATCGATCGACATCAACTCGGCGCGCGCCACCCGTGGCGGCGATATCGAGGAAACCGCGCTGAACACCAACCTCGAAGCGGCGGAAGAGATCGCCCGCCAGCTGCGTCTGCGCGATATCGGCGGCCTGATCGTGATCGATTTCATCGATATGACGCCGATCAAGAACCAGCGCGAGGTGGAAAACCGACTGCGCGACGCGCTGAAGCTGGACCGCGCCCGCGTTCAGATGGGCCGCATCTCCCGCTTCGGCCTGCTGGAGATGTCCCGCCAGCGGCTGCGTCCGTCGCTGGCCGAAACCCGCGGCGTGGTCTGCCCGCGCTGCTCCGGCCAGGGCATCATCCGCGACACCGAATCGCTGGCACTGTCGATCCTGCGCCTGATCGAAGAGGAGTCCGCCAAGGACCGCACCGCCCAGATCCGGGCGATCCTGCCGGTCAGCGTGGCCACTTACCTGCTGAACGAGAAGCGCCGCCCGGTACACGAGATCGAGCTGCGCCACAGCGTGCAGGTGGTGATCGTGCCGAACCCGAACATGGAAACCCCGCACTACGAAGTGGTACGGCTGCGTGACGACCACAGCGTCACCACCACCAACGACGCCAGCTACAACCTGCAGCCGGAACCGGAGCTGGACCTGTCACTGGAAACCAGCGCGCCGGCCCCCGCACCGCGCGAAGTAGCGGCGGTGAAAACCCTGGCTCCGAAGGCGCCTGCCCCGGTCACTGAGAAACCTGCCGAGAGCCCGGCCACCGCCGGCAGCGAAAGCAAACCGGCAGCAGCGGCACCGACACCGGCAGCAGCCCCGGCTCCCGCACCGGCAGCCGCCAAACCGGGCCTGTTCGGTCGTATCATCGGCGCCCTGTTCGGCACCGGTACAACCACCGCCGAACCGGCAGTGAAAGCAGAACCGGCACCTGTTGAAAAAGAGGAAAAACCGGCGCGCAAGGAACGCCCGGAAGGCCGCTCCGACAGCCGCCGCAAGCCGAAGTCCCGTCGCCGCGACAATGATCGTGACCGCCGCCGTCCGAGCAAAGAGCAGGACGAAGTGATCACCATCCAGCCGGAACCGGATCAGCCGCTGCCGAAAGCCAAACCGGAGAAAACAGAAGGCGAAGAGCAGCAGAAACCGCGCCGCCGCCGCCGCAAATCCCGCAAGGAGCAGGAGGAGCAGCCGCCGCTGGAAGCCAAGGCAACCGCCAACGCTGCCGATAGCGCCGTGGCAGCCGATCGCGCCGAAGCAGCAACCGAAGCCGCACCCGAAGAGGAAGTGGTCGCCCGCAATCCGCGCCGTCGTGGTCGTCGTCGCCGCGGCGAGGAACGGGTCGCCCAGCGCAGCGAAGTCGCCGAACAGGCCATTCCGGCGGTAGCAGCCGCTGCCGACAGCGCAGCCGCCGTAGAGGCCGAAGCGATGCCGACACCGGTCAACGGTCAGATCACCGATGTGGTGGAAGCAACCGAAGCCGTACAGACAGCCACCAGCGAAGCGCCTGAGCAGGTAGCTCAGACCGCAGAGCAACCGGCAGCGGTTGAGACAGAGCGCACAACAGCCGAAGCCATCGAGCAGACGGCAGCCGCAGAAGCGGAAACCGCTATCGGCGAAGCCGAGACCAAGCTGGAACCGGCCGAAACCGAAACAGCCGAAGCCGAAGCCCCGACCGGACAAGCGGTTGCAGAAACTGAATCCGTCGAAGCCACAAAGGAACAGGCTGAGCCGGAAGCAGCGGCAGTAGCCGAAGAACAGCCGCAGCAGCAGCAGCAGCAGCAGTTGGCCGCCGAGCCTGCAACAGCCGAGACCGAAACCGCAGAGCCGGCAGCCGAAGCAGCCGAGTCAACGGCGGAAGCACCGGCCGACGAAACTACAGAAGCCGAAGCCCCTGCCGAAGCTGTCGCGACCGTCGAAACTCCGACCGAAGCAACTGCTGAAGCGACCGAAGCTGAAGCCGCAGAAGAGGCTCCGAAGCCGAGCGCCGACGAAGCCAAAGCCGAAACGACCGAAGCTGCCGAAGCAGAACCCGTCGTCGCGGTTGAAGTGACTGAGGATAAAGCGGAAGCAGAAGCGGTCGAGGAGAAACCGGCCGCCGAAGAGCGTCCGCGCCGTCGTCGCAGCCGCCGCGCCCCGAACGATCCACGCGAAGCGCGCCGCCAGCAGTCTGACGGCTGATCGAAACGGCCAACGCCTTAAGCTGAAAGCAAATACCCGCATCCTTGGATGCGGGTATTTTTTTGTTCGCAGTGAACAGATGACAGAGTTGAGTAAACAGTAAGCATCCGGCCCCGCCACTGGTAACAAGCCCGGCGACAGCATCTCGCCTAGCTGCATAGACTTAAACAGATACCAACCTATCCACCCTGCTATAAGCCACCGCCAGGCAAAACTGTTAACTCAACACTGACAACTCTTAACTGTAAAAAATAGCTGTAAAAAAACCGACTTAAGCCGGTTGTGGGTAGAGACGCGGTTCGATCTGCAGCTGCACACCGAAGGTTTGCTGCACCGACCGCTGGATACTGCCGGCCAGCGCCAGTAGTTGCTGGCGATCACCACCACCATGATTGACCAATACCAACGCCTGCCGGTCATAGACACCGACAGCGCCCTGACGATACCCCTTCCAGCCAGCCTGGTCGATCAGCCAGCCGGCCGCCAGCTTCATATGACCCGGCTTATCGGGAAACGCCACCAAGCGCGGGAAACGCCCTTTCAGAGCCTCATAGACGCTCTGCTCGACAATCGGGTTCTCGAAGAAGCTGCCGGCATTGCCCAGCTGGGCGGGATCCGGCAGCTTGCTGCGCCGAATCGCAACGATGGTGTCGAACAGCTGCTGCGGGGTCGGCTCTACAATACCGTCCGCTGCGAGCTGTTCAGCCAGCGCACGATAGGCCAGGTTGACGACAGGCGTACGGCTCAGCCTGAAGCGCACCGACCAGATAATATACCGACCGGCATCCTCACCTTTGAAACGACTCCACCGATAACCAAAACCGCAGTCATCGTTGCCGAACTCTATCAACCGCTGCTGCTGACGATCCCAGGCGGTCAACGAAACCATGTTGTCTTTCAGCTCGACACCATAGGCGCCGATATTCTGAATCGGAGCGGCGCCGACAGTACCCGGAATCAACGCCAGGTTTTCCAGGCCATGCCAGCCACGCTGAAGCGCGCTCTCAACCAGGCCATGCCAGGACTCACCAGCGGCCACCTCGACCAGCAGCTGGCCGCCCTGCTCCTCGAGCAGTTCGATACCGCGGTTCTCGAGCCGCACCACCAGCCCCGGCAGCCGGTCAGCCAGGATAAGATTGCTACCGCCGCCCAGCACCAGTAACGGCCATGCCTGCTGGTCGGCCAACTGCAGGGCCTGCTGCAACTGATCCAGCGAAGCGATCTCGACAAAACGCTCGGCGACCGCATGAAAGCCCAGCGTATTACAGCGAGTCAGCGGATAGTCTTCGACGATCTGCAGGCTCATCGGCTGGTCCGGATCCGTTGCAGCAAGCCGTCGGCCGCCTGTTCGACCAAGTCGAGCACCCGCTCAAAGCCCGCGTCGCCGCCATAATAGGGATCGGGCACTTCCGCGCCGGACAGCCCGGCGAACTCCAGAAACAGCCCCAGATGGCCCTGGTAATCCGCCGGACAGATATCCCGCAGGTCAGCCAGGTTCTGGCTGTCCATCGCCAGCACATAATCATAGCGCTGGAAATCGACCGGTTTGGCCTGGCGAGCCCGCAACGGGCTCAGATCATAGCCACGCCGAGCCGCCGCCGCGGTGGCGCGGGCATCGGGCGCCTTACCGATGTGGTAAGCGGCGGTGCCGGCGGAATCCACCTCGATCAGATCCGCCATACCGGACCGGCTCACCTTGTGCAGGAACACCCCGTGAGCGGTCGGCGAGCGACAGATATTGCCCAGACAAACGAATAACACCCGGGTCATCCGTCAACCCTCCAGCAGCGCACGGATACGCTCAAGATCTTCCGGCGTATCGACGCCGGCCGGCGGCTGTTCATCCGCCTGCTCGACATGAATACCGGCGCCCTGCCACATGGCGCGCAGCTGCTCCAGGCACTCGGTCTGCTCCAGCGGTGCCGGCGGCCATTTGACGAAGTCGTTCAGCAGCTTGACCCGGTAGGCATAGATACCGATATGGCGCTGCCAGCTGAAGCCAGTCGGCATCTCGCCGCTCTCCAAAGCCTGCTGATGCTGGTCACGGGGCCAGGGGATCGGCGCCCGGCTGAAGTACATCGCCCTGCCGTCGACACTACTGACCACCTTGACCACGTTGGGATTGAGCAGGCTTTCGAGTGATTCGATCGGCTCGCTGAGGGTGGCGATACTCGCACTGGGCACCGCCTTCAGGTTATGGGCCACCTGATTGATGATCCGCGGCGGGATCAGCGGCTCGTCACCCTGTACGTTGACCACGATATCGTCGGCATAGAAACCCAGCTGGTGGACTACCTCCTGCAGCCGGTCGGTGCCGGACGGGTGCTCGCTGGAGGTCATGCAGACCTCGGCGCCGAAACCACGGGCAGCAGCGGCGATGCGATCGTCGTCGGTGGCGATGATGACACGATTGGCCTCGCTCTGGCAGGCACGCTCGTAGACATGTTGCAGCATCGGCTTGCCGGCCAGATCCGCCAGCGGCTTGCCGGGAAAGCGGGTCGACGCGTAGCGCGCCGGAATTATCACTGTGAAGCTCATGGCTGCCCCTTACTTTCGCTCACGCTCTTCGGCGGTCAGGGTGCGCGCTTCGGACTCCAGCATCACCGGAATATCGTCACGAATCGGGTAGGCCAGTCCGCTGGCGCGACAGATCAGTTCATTGGTCTCCTTGTTCCATTCCAACGGCGCCTTGGACACCGGGCAGACCAGAATTTCGAGCAGTTTCGTATCCATATTGATCGTTTACCGTTTAGTTTGCGCAATCTCAGTTAAGCGCTGCAGCAACGCCGCTGCAAAGGTTTCGGGCAACTCGGCCGCCACTTCGAGGTAATACCCCTGACGGAGGCCCAGCCCAGCCCATTTAATCGCATCTTTTTCTGTCGTCAGCAACGGCAGCGGCGGCTCGAACTGCAGCTCATCCGCCGTATAGGCATGGTGATCCGGAAACGGATGGGGCATGAACGACACCCCAAGCGACGCCAGCGTATCGAAAAACCGCTTCGGGTTGCCGATACCGGCGACGGCATGCACCCGCTCGCCGGAAAAATGCTCCAATGGCAGTTCTGCACCATCCAGCGCGCGGTAGCGCTGCGGTTGTAGCCGCATCTGTACATCGACCCGCTCCAGCGACGGCTTCGGGCGGCCGTTACTGATAACAAAATCCACCGACGACAGACGCTCGGCCGGCTCGCGCAGCGGCCCGGCCGGCAGACAGTGGCCGTTGCCCAGGCCACGCACCCCGTCGATCACCACCAGCTCGAGATCCCGCCCCAGGGCATGATGCTGCAGGCCGTCGTCGCTGATAATCAGGTCGCAATCAAAGCGCTCCAGCAGATGCCGGGCAGCCTGTACCCGATTCGGGTCGATCACCACCGGACAACCACAGCGCCGGGCCAGCATCAGCGGCTCATCACCGCACTGGGCCGGATTACCGGAAGCTTCGACCACCCAGGGCAGCGCCGGCGGCTTGGCCTTGTAACCGCGGCTGACGATACCGGGCCGGAAACCGGCCTGGCGCGCCCGCTCCACCAGCCAGGCCACCAGCGGCGTCTTACCGGTGCCGCCCAGGGTAATGTTGCCGACCACCACCAGCGGTACCGGCGGCTGCCAGGCCTGCTTGGCAGCCGCTCTACGGCGGGTTACGACAAAGCGGTAGAAAGACTCCAGCAACCGCCACGGCAGTGCCGGCGCCTGATCACTGTACCAGCGCTCTTGCAATCGCGACATCAATCCGCACCCGGCTCCTGGGTGGTGATACTGAGCTGGATGAAGCCCAGTTGGCCGGCCACATCCATCGCTGTTACTACCGACTGGTGCGGCGTATTGGCATCGGCGGTAATGGTCAGCGGCCGCTTGGTATCGCCGGCGGACAATTCCCGCAGCGCCCGCTTGAGGGTATCGGGCTGGGTATTGACCAGCGGCGTGCCGTTGACACTGTAGCTGCCGTCAGCGGCGATCAGGATCTCCAGCAGCTCCTTCTGCTCCTGCTGTTCACTGACACCTTCCGCCTGCGGCAGGTCGATCTCCAGGTGGGTTTCGCGGGTAAAGGTGGTCGACACCATGAAGAAGATCAGTAACAGGAACACCACGTCAATCAGCGGCGTCAGGTTGACGTTGACCTCCTCCACCCTCTGGCGGCGAAATTTCATCGTGCGCCCCCGTCAGTCATAGTCGACTTCGCGCTCGCCATGCATCGCCTCGATCAACTTGATCGACTCCTGCTCCATGGTCACCACCAGCGAATCGACCCGGCGCTGGAAATAGCGGTGGAAGATCAGTGCCGGAATGGCTACCGACAGGCCGGCCGCCGTGGTGATCAATGCCTCGGAGATGCCACCGGCCAACACGTTGGCGTTGCCGGTACCCTGCACCATGATCTCGGTAAACACCTTGATCATGCCGATAACGGTACCCAGCAGCCCCAACAACGGGGTGATCGCGGCAATGGTGCCGAGCGGGTTGAGGAAACGTTCCAGCTCATGCACCACATGACTGGCCGCCTCCTCGATACTGTCCTTCATCACATCACGACCGAAGCGGGCATTGTTCAGGCCCGCCACCAGGATGCGACCCAGTGCGCTGGAGGCCTTGATCGCCTGCATCTGCTCGAGGGTCAGCTCGCCATCGCGCACCTGCCCCCAGATCTGCGCCAACAGCCCCGGCGGCGCGATGCGACTTACCCGCAGGGTCCATAAACGCTCCAGACAGATCGCCAACGCCAGCACCGAACAGGCCAGAATCGGCACCATCAGCCAGCCACCGGATTGAATCAGCTCAAACACCCAAACTCCTCCTAATTTGTGGCCGATACTTTATCACAGTTCCTCCGAACACCACCAAACCCGCCCGGTTTTCAAAGCATTAGTGCCAATAGCCTGACTGCGCTGGGCGCCAGGCTGTTACCCGACAGCGGCCATCGGCGTCACCGATCAACCGGATTGCGCCGCTGCTGACGGTATCCAGCATTTGAATCCCCAATGCGTCGGCCCGCGCCCGCACGTCCGGATGGGGATGCTGAAACGGATTGGCATACCCGGCGCTGAACAACAGGTATTCCGGTGCCAGCTGCTGTAAAAACGCCCGGCTGGAGCTGAACCGGCTACCGTGATGGGACGCCACCAGCCAGGTGACCGGCCGTAACGATGGCAGCAGCGTCCGTTCCCTGTCGCTACCGATATCACCGGGCAGCAACAATGAACAGTGCCGGTTGCGGACCTCCAACACGCAGGAGCGGTCGTTGTCGTCGACACCCTCGCCGCCCGCCAACAGCCGATAATCCACCCCGCCCCAGCGCCACTGCCGACCGGGTCGGCACAGCCGCATACCTGCTTCGGACAGCAGCTCAGGACTGCCGGTCAGCCGCTGCGCCACCGGTAGCCGCGCCAGCACCGCCTCGCGGCCACCGGCGTGGTCGATATCGTTATGACTGATGATCAACTGGTCGAGCCGGTCCACTTGCCGGCTGCGCAATGCCGGCAACACCGCCCGTTCGGCGGCGCTGCCACCGGAGCGGTAAGCCGGACCGGTATCGTACAGCAGGTGCTTATTGCCACTGGTGACATACACCGATAGCCCCTGACCGACATCGAACAACCAGGCCTCGAATCGCCCCGGCACCGGCACTTTTGCCTGGCCGGTCAGCAGCGGCAGCCACAGCAACAGGCCGAGATAGCGAATGGGAAAGCCACGCGGCATCAGCAACAGTCCGCTGCCCAGCAGCGCCAACAGCGTCGCCGGCAAGTCCGGCTGTGGCAGCTGTAGATGACTCAGCGGCCAGTCAGCGACCGCCGCCAGCCCCCACCAGAACAGCGCCACAGCGCCATCAACCAGTGGCAGCAGTAGATCGAGCCGCAACAGCGCCAGCAGGCCATCGAGCAGAAACAACAGCAGCATCATCGCGACATAGGGGATCGCCAGCAGGTTGACCAATGGCGCCAGTATCGAGAAGCCCGAGAACCACCACGCCAGCAGCGGCAACATACCGATAAAGATCGCCAGCTGAACCCGCAACAAACCGGCTCCCTGCCGGCGCAGGCCAGCCAACCACAGCAACACCGCCACCGCACCGAACGACAACCAGAAGCCGGCCTCATAAAACGCCAGCGGCGCCAGCGTCAGCACCACGGCCATCGCCAACCACCAGCGCTGCCAGTGACCGGTACGCCACTGCAGCAGGAAGCTGCCCAACAATACCGCGACCATCAACATCGCCCGCTGGGTCGGCAGCGCCATACCCGCCAACAGCGCATATAGCAGGCCGCACAATAAGCCGAGCACCACTGGACCGCCCCGAGCATCCTGTACCCGCTTGCGCCAGCGCTGCAGCTGGCGCCCCAGCCACCAGCCCAGCAGCACCGCGAAGCCGATATGCAGGCCGCTGATCACCGCCAGATGCACGGTGCCGGTACTGCGCAACAGCTGCCAGTGGCGCTCATCGAAGCCCTGCTTGACCCCCAGCAGCAACGCAGCCGCCGTGGCGACAGTGTCCGGCACCCGGTAACGGGCCTCCAACCAGCTATGGAGTTGCTGCCGGTAACTTTGCAGCCGACAGCAACGCCCCCGGTCGATGACACTCAGCTGGCGCACATAACCGGTGGCGTCCAGACCGCGGCTCAACAGCCAGCGGGGATAGTCGAAGCCGCCCGGATTGGACAGACCATGTGGTGGGGTAAGTCGTGCCTGGACATCGATCATCATGCCAGGCTCCAAGCTGACCGACGGTTGATACCAGCTGAGTCGGACCTGGCGCAAAGGGTGCGCTCCGACCTGCACGGAATGTGCGTTCAACACCCTGGCATTAAAACGCAGCACGCCCGCCTTGCGCTGCGGCAGATCGTTGATCAGCAACCGCAATTGCCAGTCAGCACGCGGCGTATTAGACGGCAGCCGATGCTGCAGCTGCCAATGCCCCCACAGGGTAGCCACCAACAGACCCAGCCATAACGCGACCAGCCAGCCCGGCGGGCGCCCACGTAACGATAGCAATACCAGAAGAACCGGCAGAAACAGTAACCAAAGCGGAAGCAACCGGGGCATGAGCGCCACCAGCGCGATACCAGCCACATATGCGATCATCCTTGATCTCGTCCATTTGGCTTAGTTGAATGCAGGGTGCATAATAGCGCGGATTAAAACGACGCCGGGTCAGCAGAAGTAATGCCGCGCAAACTCATTAAAAAGTACATGCCGGACGAGTCCAAGCTCAAGGAACACAAACACCTGAGCTGGCTGGGCGACCATCTGCACGAACCCAACCTCTGGCACCTGACCCGCAAATCAGTTTCGCGCGCCTTTTTCGTCGGAATTTTCTGTGCTTTCCTGCCCATTCCGGCCCAGATGCTGGTAGCGGCGGCGATGGCATTTATCTTCCGCAGCAACCTGCCGATCTCGGTCGGTCTGGTCTGGCTGACCAATCCGATCACCATGCCGCCGATCTTCTACGGTACCTACCTGGTGGGTGCCGCCTTGCTGGGCGGCCAGGACCCGACCATCCAGTTCGAACTGTCGATGAGCTGGTTGAGCGAGAGCCTGTCGGCGATCTGGTGGCCGCTGCTGCTCGGCTCGCTGGTGTGCGGCCTGATCGGCGGGGTGGCATCCTACTTCGCGGTGCGCGGCCTGTGGATGTGGCACGTCAACCGCAACTGGGCTCGCCGGCGGAATCGCTGAAAGCTGCAACAAGCTTACTACAATATCGCAGCACGCCAGGTTTAAGACATTCGCTTTTCTTGGTAGAACCGTCTGGCTGAACCTCTCCTACAACAGAGGTTCATCTTGCGGCAATCAACCACCGATATCAGCTCAGAACTGTCAACTTCCAACTGTTAACTTCAAAAACTATCCCTGCCGCAGACAACCCTCTTCCAGCACATAGAGCCGATCCATCTGACGGGCCAACTCAAGATCATGAGTCACCACCAGAAAGGCGATACCGAACTGTTCATTGAGTCGATGCATCAGCGCCTGCACCTCCTGGGCGGTGTGCTGGTCCAGATTACCGGTCGGCTCGTCCATCAGCACGCAGGAGGGCTGATTGATCAGCGCCCGGGCGATCGCCACCCGCTGCCGTTCACCGCCGCTAAGCTGGCCGGGCTTGTGCTTGAGACGGCCGGCCAGGCCGACATCGCCCAGCAGCTGTGCCGCCCGTTCACGGGCCTCGGCAACCGGACGGCCACCCAGCAGCTGGGGAATAGCAACGTTTTCCAACGCCGAGAACTCCGGCAACAGGTGGTGGAACTGATACACGAAGCCCAGTTCCGCATTGCGTAGTGCCGCCCGCTTCGCCTCGCTCAGGGCGAACAGGTCCTGACCGACCACCTCCACGGTGCCATCCGTGGGTTTATCCAGACCACTGAGGATATTCAACAGGGTACTCTTGCCGGAGCCGGAGCTCCCCATGATCGCCACCTGCTCGCCAGCGTTGAGCACCAGCTCGACACCATCCAGAATCTGCAGCTCTTCGCCGGCATCCCGGTACATTTTGCCGATCTGCCGGCCCTGCATTACCGCCTTACTCATAACGCAATGCCTCCGCCGGCTGGGTCCGTGAAGCGCGCCAGGCCGGATACAGCGTCGCCAGAAAACTGATCAGCAGAGCCGACAGAGTGATCACCAGCACATCCGCCAGGCGCAGCTCGGACGGGAAGTAGCTGATGAAGTAGACATCGGCGTTGAGGAACTGGATACCGAAGGTGTCCTCCAACCAGCTGATCAGGTCGGAGATGGTCAGCGCCAGCAGGGTGCCGAGCCCGGTACCGAGCAGCGTGCCCACCACGCCGATCACCGACCCCTGCACCATGAAGACCCGCATCACCAGGCCCGGCGTCGCGCCCATAGTGCGCAGAATAGCGATATCGGCGGTCTTGTCGGTCACCACCATCACCAGCGTGGAGACAATATTGAACGCCGCCACCAGCACGATCAGAAACAGCAGCAGGCCGATCATCCGCTTCTCCAGCTGGATCGCCTGGAACAGGTTGCCGTGGGTACGGGTCCAGTCGCTGGCCCGGAAATAGCCCGGCAATCCGGCAGCCAGCTCGCGCACCTGCCGTGGCGCCTCGAACAGGTCGTCGAACTGCAGCCGAATGCCGTCGATCTGGTCGCCAAGCCGCTTGATCTTGGCCGCATCACGCAGGTGAATATAGCCGAGCGAGGCATCCAGCTCCGCCCCGACCGCAAAAACTCCTACCACCGTGAAGCGCTTCAACCGCGGGATCACCCCCGCCACGCTGACCGAAGCCTCCGGCAACACCAGCGTCACCTTGTCCCCCACCGACACGCCGAGGTAACGCGCCAGCAGCTCGCCCAGCACGATACCGAACGACTGCTGCTCCAGCGCTTCCAGACTGCCGGCGGCCATATGCTGCGACAGGATCGACACCTTGCGTTCATAGGCCGGATCGATACCGTTGATCAACGCTCCCTGCACGGCACCCCGATTGGTCAGCATCGCCTGCGCCTGGATATAGGGCGCCGCAGCCACCACCGTCGGTGCCTGCTCCAGCTCCGCCAGCAGCGGCCGCCAGTCGGCGATTGACTTGCCGTACTCGCTGATGGTGGCGTGCGGCACCATGCCGAGGATCCGCTGCTTCAGTTCGCGATCGAAACCGTTCATCACCGACAGCACGACAATCAACGCCGCGACACCCAGCATCAGGCCGAGCATCGAGGCCAGCGAGATGAACGAGATAAAATGGTTGCTGCGCTTGGCCGCCGTATAGCGCAAGCCAACAAAGATGGAAAATGGCTTAAACATAGCGGCGCATTAAATCACAGAACCAGCCCCGGCAGTAAGCCCGGCCACACCCGCCAGAGCGGAATTGTCAGCAAAGACCCCGATACCATTCAGCTAGGGTTCTCCGCTATACTGCAGCCAAACGACAATCATTCAGCGAGCGGACCGTGCAGGACAAAGACCGTCGCCAGTTTTTTCGAATCAACCAGAAAGTCGCCCTGGATATTAGACCGATCCAGGAAAGTGAACTGCTGGCTGGCCCCCGCCCCGAGCAGTTCGAAGTATCGCCCGCCTTTTCGCTGCTCTGCGAGCTCCATGAACAGGACGCCGAAAGCCACCACCTATTGCGCAAGATCGCTGAGAGGGACGGTGCGGTGGCCAGCTACCTGCAGCTGCTCAACAACAAGATAGACGCCCTGGGTCGCGCACTGGTATCGAGCAGCATCAACATGGATCGGATGATCCACCAGCACATCAACCTGTCGGAAGGCGGGATGCTGTTTCAATACCCGCAGCCGCTTGACGAAGACGGCTACCTGGCGATGAAGCTGATCTTCCCGGACTCCTGTCTCGGCATCCTGCTGCACGCCCGCGTACTGCGCTGCAAACGGCTGGCTGACGAATTCGAGATTGCGGTGGAGTTTTACCGTCTGCCGGAAAACTGCCGCACCCAACTGGCCCGCCAGATTATCGAAAGCCAGGCACAGACACGACGCCAGATCAGCAACGGCTAGACAACCAAGCTGCCTACCCCAGCCACATAGATCGAGATAATGACTGAACATGCATAACAAGACTCTTCACCATATCGGTGTCGGCGCCGGTTTCCTCGGCCTGATCCTGTGGTATTACGCCGGTCACCAGCTGGGCATCCTCGACTGGGTCGCCCAGCAGGTTCCCGAGCGCTATGCCGGCGGCGGCCTGATGCTGGGGATCATGCTGTTGATGACCCCGGGGTTCTTTATCTGGAAGCTTTACAACCGCTGGCTGGAAGCCAAGCTGTCGGTGCGGGGCCGCTACTACGAGGATGAGTACTACGCCAGCCTGAAAAAGGATGACAAGGACACGGACGACAAACAGTCGTAAGGTACAACTCCGCCAATACCGGATTGCCTGGGCGCAACCTCGTACCACCTGTATCCACATGGACACGATGGCCAGACCGGTTGCAGCTACACCAGTCTCGCCGGCACCGCCAAGACTATCCGATTGCTCCAGTCAAAGCGGGCAGATTAATAATAAAAAGGTCTTCGCGAAGCAGAGGAAAGCATCGACATCCGGTGAACAAGCGCCGTGCGAGCACAGAAAACGAGCCCACCATACCAAGCTATTTTTGCCCACAGATGCCGCAGGCGACCGATCCTGGACCTGGAGAAGCGTAGAATCACTAGCCGACCAGCAAGGGAGCAAGTTGAAAACTTGCCCCACTGCCGGTCAACCTCTGCCGCGCTCAACGGCGCCCCGACATCTACCAGATCTTGCGCCAGAGCCTACTAGGGCTATCCGCTGTTCCGCTTGCAGTTTGCCTCTTGTCGCTCCCCGAAGGGGATAAAAAAGGGCGCCCCTAAGAGACGCCCTTTTGTATCTTACCGGCCTGGAAAGCTCACACCTCAGAGGCGCTCGATCTCGGCCTCGGACTTCAGCTGCTCCAGCATCGCACGATAATCCGCCTGGCCGCGACCGGACGCCAGCACTCGCTGGATACTACGGCGCTCGTCATCGGACAGTTCGGAATCCGCTACCGCTACCTGCTCCAGCGCTATGACGGCATAGCTACCATCGAACATCGGAACACTGGCGTAGCTGGCACCGTTTTCCGGTTGCGCCATCCGGAACAGCTCGGTGCGCACCTCCAGCGGCAGATCCCGCGTGGCACGCTGAACCCCTTCACGGGACACCAGCTCAAGCTCTCCGGCCTGCTCCGCCATGGTGGCACCGGCACGCAGCGCAGCCAGCTTCTCCTGCGCCATTGCCTTGAGCTGCTCACGCGCCCGGCTTTCGACCAGCTCGGCCCGCAGCTGCTCGGCCACCTCATCCAGCGTCCTGGTACGCGGCTGGCGATGCTCTTTCAGGTGCAGTACCACCGCCCGGCTGTTATCCAAGTCGATCAATACGCTGTTAACGCGATCTTTCAACACCTCATCACCGAAGGCCGCTTTAATCACCTTGGGATTGGCGGTAATTGAATCGGCACCACCGTTACGGCCGAACGGCGCTGACTGCTGGATGGTCAGCCCCAGCACTTCAGCCGGCTCTGCCAGGTCGGCGGAGGAGAAACTGATATCGGCCAGTCGTTCGCGCTGTTCGACATAGATCGCCTCGGATTTCTCCCGAACCAGTTCCGCACGCAAACGCTCCTCAGTTTCGGCAAAGCTCGGCGCCTGCAGCTGCTTCACATCGATCAGCTTGATGATGTGATAACCGAAATCGGTGCGCACCGGCTCAGACAGGCTGCCGGTGTCGGTCAGCGCATACAGCGCCTCCTCGAACTCCGGCACGAATACACCCTTGCCGTTCACCCCCAGGTCACCACCGGCTTCGGCGGAACCGATATCGTCGGACTCGGCCTGGGCCAGCGTGGCAAAATCTTCGCCGGCCTGCAGCCGCGCCAACAACTCTTCGGCGCGCGCCTTGGCGGCGGCGTCATCACGCTGGTCACCAACCTCCACCAGGATATGGGCGGCGTGACGCTGCTCCTCGGCACTGAAGTTCTCCAGCAGAGTCTGGTACTGCGTCTGTAACTCATCGTCGGTTACCGAGACTTCGGATTCCAGCGATTCGCGCTCCAACAGCAGATAGTCGACGACAACCTGCTCGTCGGTCATCAGGCTGCCACGACGCTTATCGTATTCTGCAGCAAGCTCTTCGTCGGAAATCTCGATCGTCGCCTTGACCGGCTCCGCCGGCAGTACGAAGTAGCTCAGGTCGCGGGTCTGCCGATCCAGCTCCACCACCTGCTGCGCCTCACCCGGCAGGGTAAATGCGGACATCATGTAGCCAAGACGCTCCTGCTCGATCAGCTTCTCCTTGCGCAGCAGGGCCCGATAGGTCAGCGGCGTCAGGCCGGCATTACGCAACAGCGCCTCGAACTGTTGACGATCGAATTTACCGTCCAGCTGAAAGTCCGGCGTACCGACGATCAGCTGGTCGATCAGTTGATCGGAGATGCGCATATCCTGATTCTGGGCAGACTGCACCAGCACTGCCTGCTCGATCAGTCCGTCCAGCACCCCTTCACGAATCGCGTCGTCTTCCAGCAGCGACGGATCGGCATTCTCGCCCATCTGGGCCAGCAACTGGCGACGCTGCAGTTCAACCCCCTGCAACAGCTCGCGCTCACCGATCTCCTCGCCATTGACCGTTGCCGGCGCATTACTGCCGCCAGTCAGGCTGACCAGGGACTCCACACCGAACAGCGCAAAGGTAACCACGATCAGGCCGACAATGACCTTGGCGACGATACTCTGTGAATTATCTCGGATTGATTGAAGCATCTTTTCCTCAGATTACTTTCAGCTAAAAAAAAAGCGTATTCGCTAGTGGAATACGCCTTTTTTATATCTGGCGGAACGGACGGGACTCGAACCCGCGACCCCCTGCGTGACAGGCAGGTATTCTAACCAGCTGAACTACCGCTCCTGCTCAAATAAGTCTCCTAATACCCAGGAGTCTTATTTATTTACTGCGTCCTTCAGGGCTTTACCCGGCTTGAACGTCGGCAGCGTCGCAGCTGCGATTTCGATCGGCTGACCGGTCTGCGGGTTACGGCCAGTGCGTGCTGCACGTTCCTTAACCGCAAAAGTACCGAAGCCAACCAGAGCGACGGACTCGCTCTTCTGCAGCGCTTCTGTGATGGCATCCAGAGTAGCGTCCAGTGCACGGCCAGCCGCTGCCTTCGGAATGTCCGCTGAAGCTGCGATAGCGTCGATCAGTTCAGACTTATTCACGTTGTTCCCCTTTGTCGAATCGTTATTCTATGTGTTCTGTTGTCTATGCCCAGCACGTTTGTCTGGCACTTTATACCAACTGCCCGAAACCGCTGTCAAGCAGGCAATACGGGCATTTCACGCGATTCAGCCCTTAATGCGGCTTAATTTGTTCCCGCTCATTTTTAGCGCTTTTTTTCTTTTGAGCAGCCTCTTCCTTGGCCTTTTTCTCGAGCGGTTTAGGCGGATATTTGAGCGCGATATCGAGCACCTCATCTATCCATTTAACCGGCTTAATGTCGAGATCGGCTTTGATATTGTCAGGAATTTCCTTCAGATCGCGCTCATTTTCCTGAGGAATGATCACCGTCTTGATACCGCCACGGTGTGCCGCCAGCAGCTTCTCTTTGAGTCCGCCGATCGCCAACACCTGACCGCGCAAAGTGATCTCACCGGTCATCGCCACATCGGCCCGCGCCGGAATAGCGGTCAGCGCGGAAACAATCGCCGTGCACATGCCGATACCCGCACTGGGACCATCTTTCGGCGTCGCCCCTTCGGGCACGTGAATATGGATGTCGTGCGACTCGTGGAAGTCCGGCTCGATCCCCAGGCTCTCGGCACGGTTACGTACCACCGTGAGAGCCGCCTGGATCGACTCCTTCATTACGTCACCGAGCGAGCCGGTATGCACCTGGCGCCCCTTGCCAGGCACGATGGCACTTTCGATGCTGAGGATATCACCACCCACCTGGGTCCAGGCCAGACCGGTGACGTGACCGACCTGATCCTGCTCTTCGGCGATACCAAAGGTGTACTTACGCACCCCGGAGTACCCCTCCAGCGATTCGCTGTCGACTTTCTGCACCTCTTTGCTGTCGGTCAGCGCCAGCTCCTTGACCACCTTACGGCAGATCTTGGCGATCTCCCGCTCAAGACCACGCACACCGGCTTCCCGGGTGTAGTAGCGGACCAGGTCGCGCACCGCCTCATCGGCGATATCAACCTCTGCCTCACGCAGGCCGTTATTTTTAACCTGCTTAGGAATCAAGTACTTGCGAGCAATATTTAACTTCTCGTCCTCGGTATATCCGGGGATTCGAATAATCTCCATACGGTCCAGCAGCGGGCCCGGAATATTCATCGAGTTCGAGGTGCAGACGAACATCACATCGGACAGGTCGAAGTCGACCTCCAGGTAATGATCGTTGAAGGTGCTGTTCTGCTCCGGATCCAGCACTTCCAGCAGTGCCGACGCCGGATCGCCGCGGTGGTCCATGCCCATCTTGTCGATCTCGTCGAGCAGGAACAGCGGGTTCTTGACCCCGACCTTGGCCATCTTCTGCACCAGCTTGCCGGGCATGGAACCGATGTAGGTGCGGCGGTGACCACGGATCTCAGCCTCGTCTCGCACCCCACCCAGCGCCATGCGCACGTACTGGCGGTTGGTTGCCCGGGCAATCGAGCGGCCGAGCGAGGTCTTACCCACCCCCGGCGGCCCAACCAGACAGAGGATCGGCCCCTTGATCTTCTTGACCCGCTTCTGCACCGCCAGGTATTCGATAATGCGGTCCTTGACCTCTTCCAGACCGTAGTGGTCCTCGTTGAGGATCCGCTCGGCACGCTTCATATCATGACGGACCTTGGAGCGTTTCGACCAGGGGATCTGCAGCATCCAGTCGATATAGCCACGCACCACGGAGGCTTCCGCGGACATCGGCGACATCATCTTCAGCTTGTTGTACTCCGCCATGGTCTTTTCCAGCGCTTCCTTCGGCATCTTCGCCTCATCGATGCGCTTTTTCAGCTCATCCATGTCGTTGCTGCCGGCCTCGTCGAGATCGCCCAGCTCCTTCTGGATCGCCTTCATCTGCTCGTTGAGGTAGTACTCGCGCTGACTCTTCTCCATCTGCTTCTTGACCCGGCCGCGGATCCGCTTCTCAACCTCGACCAGGTCGATCTCGCCCTCCATCAGCGCCATCAGGTGCTCCAGGCGCTCACGGTTGCCGAGGGTCTCGAGAATCTTCTGCTTCTCGTCCAGCTTCAACGACATATGGGCAGCGATGGTATCGGCCAGGCGACCGACATCATCAATATTCTGCAACGAAGCGATCACCTCGGACGGGATCTTCTTGTTGACCTGCACGAAGCGCTCGAACTGCTCCAACACGGAGCGCTTGTAAAGCTCCGCCTCGCTTTCACTCAGCTCTTCAACCGGCAATACCGAGATAGTGGCCGCAAAGTGGTCGCCCTCTTCGCTCAGCGAGTGGATGCGCGCCCGATAGTCGCCTTCAACCAGCACCTTGACGGTGCCATCCGGCAGCTTGAGCATCTGCAATACGCTGGCCACCGTCCCCACGTCGAACAGATCCGTCGAGCTGGGCTCGTCATCGGAGGCGTTCTTCTGGGCAACCAGCAGAATCTCTTTATCCTGGCTCATGGCCGCTTCGAGTGCCTGGATCGATTTCTCTCGACCGACAAACAGCGGGATCACCATATGCGGATAGACCACGACATCCCGCAGTGGCAGGACCGGAAGCTCAATGGTCATGTTTTCTTCCTGATCTTCAATGTGCGCCATGAGTATCCTCTTTACCCTGACTGCCATCGAACAACGGCAGCCTAACGTTCATTACTACACGATTACTAGCGTACATGGGGCCCTGTATTACCGATTACAAGGGCTGTGACAAAGTTTATTTCGCGGGAAGTTCGGCGACTGACGTCTATCAGTATATAGCAGTATCCCTACCGTGAAACAACGCGACGGCGCGCGTTTGAGGAGGCTGGTAGCCGGTCGGACTTAGCACTGATCTACTCGGCTCTGGCTTCCTGCTTCGCCCTAACGACTGCATCCATGCAGTCGTGCGGAAAAACCGATATTGGTCATTTTTTCCGAACAAATTCGCTAAATAGCTCGCTATTCGCCTCAATCGTTCGAAAAACCTGCCTCAACCCCGCTTTCCCTCGCCACGATCGGCCAAGCCCGACAGACTGCAAGGCCCCGGGGACACCGAAGCGGTGCCACCGGGGCCCGTAACGATCCGTCTTACTTGTAGTATGCGTTTTCACGCACGCTGTGATCGGTGGTGTCACGCACCCCGGCCAGCGCCGGAATCCGCTCCACCAGGGTACGTTCAACCCCATCTTTCAGGGTCATGTCGACGGCACTGCAGCCCTGGCAACCGCCACCGAACTCCAGAATAGCGATGTAGCCCTGATCCTCTTCCACCAGCTCGATCAGCTTGACCTCACCACCGTGGGACGCCAGCCCCGGGTTGATTTCGGAATACAGGATATAGTTGACCTGGTCGGCCAACGGGCTGTCCTCGGACACCTTCGGCACCTTGGCGTTCGGCGCCTTGATGGTCAACTGGCCGCCCATCCGGTCTTCGGCAAAATCGACCAGTGCCTCATCAAGGAAAGGCACACTGTTGCGTTCGACGTAGACCCGAATCTTATCGAGCTCCATCAGTTCGTCATCCGCCACCACCTCTTCCGGGCGGCAGTAGGCCAGGCAGGTTTCGGCGTACGGGGTACCCGGCTGGGTAACAAACATGCGTACGGCGATCCCTTCGGCCTCCTGCTTTGCCAGCAGGTCGGCCAGGTAGGATTCGGCACTGGCAGTAACGGTAATGTTCATATAACTCGCGTCTCCCGGTAACACACTCGGAGGGTTGGTTTGCGCCCAGCATACAACGATTCAAAACCCGAGTAAATTGATCAGTTATTGACCAACCCAGCGCCACACTCACCCCTGCGCGCAAATCTGTTAGACTAGCGGCCTTTGTCCAGCCAGAGTTTCCGATGACCCGACAGACGCCCAGCACCGCGCCCTATCGCACCATTCTCGCGCTGGGCCTGCCGATCATCGGCGGCATGCTGTCACAAAGTCTGTTGAACCTGGTTGACGCAGCGCTGGTCGGCCGGCTCGGCGAAGCGGCCCTGGCCGGTGTCGGCGCCGGCAGCTATGCCAACTTCGTCGCCATCAGCCTGATCCTGGGGCTGTCCTCCGGCGTGCAGGCGATGGTGGCCCGCCGCAAGGGACAGAATCGTCACCAACTGGCGGCCGAGCCGGTTAACTGGGCGATCTTGCTGGCATTGCTGGTCGCCCTGCCGCTCAGCCTGCTGTTCATCAGCCTGTCGCCCTGGCTGACCGGCTGGCTGGCCGAACCGACCTCCGCCGCAATCGCCCGTCAGTATTTCGACTACCGCACCGCCGCCATGTCCGCCGTGGCACTCAATCTGGCCCTGCGCGGCTGGTGGAATGGCAGCCACCGTCCCGCTAGCTATGTTCGCACCCTGCTGGCGATGCACCTGCTGAATGTGGTGTTGAGCTACGGCCTGATCTTCGGCCGGTTCGGCCTGCCGGAGATGGGCGCTCCAGGCGCTGGCCTCGGCACGGCGATCGCACTCTATGTCGGCTGCGCACTGAATGGCGTGCTGGTCTGGCGCGATGCCCGCCACGCAGGGTTCCTGCGCAGGCTCGGCAACGGTTATCGACCGCTGCGCACGCTGCTGGCGCTGTCAATCCCCCACTCCCTGCAACAGCTGTTTATGGCGCTCGGCATTCTGATCCTGTTCTGGATCGTCGGCCTGCTCGGCACCGCCGAACAGGCGATCGCCCATGTATTGATCAACCTGGCACTGTTCCTGATCCTGC
This sequence comes from Marinobacterium arenosum, assembly GCF_019795155.1. GTDB lineage: Bacteria > Pseudomonadota > Gammaproteobacteria > Pseudomonadales > Balneatricaceae > Marinobacterium_C > Marinobacterium_C arenosum. The sequence goes on from NZ_JAILYN010000002.1 coordinate 130,712, forward strand.
CGGCGGTCGGCTTCGGCGTCGCCAGCACCTCGCTGGTCAGCCACGCGCTCGGCGCCGGCCAGTCCGAGCGCGCCTATCGCTGGGGTTGGCAGGTGATCATCACCGCGCTGGGGCTGATCGGCCTGCTCAGCCTGCCGTTGCTACTGATTCCTGAACTGCTGCTGGCGCTGTTCCTGAACAACGAAACCCTGGTCGACCAGGCCAGCGCTCCGCTGCGGCTGACCGCCCTGGCGATCTGCGCCGACACCGCCGCCATCGTGCTGGCGCAGTCGCTACTTGGCGCCGGCGCCAACCGGCTGGTACTGATGATCTCCACCAGCGTGCAGTGGTTGCTGTTTCTGCCGCTGGCCTGGCTGGTCGGACCGGTACTGGGGTTCGGCCTGCTCGGCATCTGGCAGCTGCAGGTCCTCTACCGGGCGCTGTCGTCATTGATCTATATCCGGGTCTGGCAGCAACGCCGCTGGGCCGAGATCTGTGTTTAAGGAAACAGTCGATCTGTTAGACTGGCAGCTCTGAGCAGTCGAGCCAAGCCGTAAGAAGGATGTCAATGGAAGAGCAGAGTCTGGTCTTTTCGTTTTTTCTGATCTTTACCGGCGCCGCGGCGCTGGCATCGGTCGCACTCTATACCCGTCAACCGTTGCTGGTGGCCTATATCGTACTCGGCGCGCTGATGGGCCCTTACGGACTGGAACTGGTAACCGATACCCGGCTGCTGGCCGAGATCTCCCATATCGGCATTATCTTCCTGCTGTTCCTGCTGGGGCTGGATATGCAGCCCAGCCACCTGGCCCATATGCTGAAAAAAGCGACCCTGGTGGCGATCGGCAGCTCGGTGATCTTCATGGCGGCCGGCTATCTGGTGGGCATCATTTTCGGCTTTACCCAGAGCGAGGCGGTGATCATCGGCGTGGCGATGATGTTCTCCAGCACCATCATCGGCATCAAACTGCTGCCAACCACGGTACTGCACCATAAGCACACCGGCGAACTGGTAGTCGGCCTGCTGCTGCTGCAGGACGTCATCGCCATCATGGTGTTGCTGTTCCTTTATAGTGGCGAATCACCGGACAATGGCGTGGGAAGCTTTGTCAAAACCATCCTGGCGTTGCCGCTGCTGACTGTCGGGGCCTTCGTGTTCGTGCGCTACGTGCTGATCAAGCTGATTACCCGCTTCGATCGCTTTCACGAGTACATCTTCCTGGTCGCCCTGGGCTGGTGCCTGGGGGTGGCCGAGCTGGCCCATATGGCCGGCCTGTCGGCCGAGATCGGCGCCTTTATTGCCGGCATCGCGCTGGCCACTAGCCCGATCGCCCAATATATCGCCACCAGCCTGAAACCGCTGCGCGACTTCTTCCTGATCCTGTTCTTCTTCTCGATCGGCGCCAGCTTCAATCTGAGCTTGTGGGAGGAGATTCTGGTGCCGTCGGTGATCGCCGCACTGCTGACCATGGTGCTGAAACCCACCACCTTCCGCTTCCTGCTGAGCCGGATCAGCGAAAGCCCGAAGATGGGCTGGGAGATCGGCTTCCGACTCGGCCAGACCAGCGAGTTTTCGCTGCTGATCGCCTATATGGCGACCAGCGCGCAGCTGATCGGCCAGCAGGCCTCGCACGTCATTCAGGCCACCGCGATTCTGACCTTCCTGCTGTCGACCTACGTGGTGATCTTCTACTTCCCGTCGCCGATCGCCATCTCCGACCGGCTCAGACGCGATTGAGCCGCGCCTGATCGCTACGGACTCAGCTGCCCCAGCGACGCACCGGGCCGACATCGACATGGACGAAGTCCGAACCGGTATAAAGACCCACCCCGCCGTGCTTGAGCGACAGTGCGGCGCGGTGCAGATCACGCAGTTCAATGCCCGGAATCCGGATATCGATCGCCTGCCCCTTGGTGTGGAAGCTGCGCTTGGCCACTTTGTGGCCTTTGTTGCGTAGCATCTCGTTGGTTTGCGGCGAACGGTAAGCCGAGATCACATGGAAAAGCTCGTGGGTTCCCAGCCGACGGCGTAGTTCGGCCAGCATCTCCAGCAACCGGATATCCATCTGGGTACTGAGATCAGCGCGGTGGTCGCGCAGCACATGATTGATCGACTGCAGCGCATCCGGCTGATAACCGTCCGGCGTCCAGAAGCTGGTCAGCAGCTTTTCGCCGGTATGCAGGTTCAGGAAGCCGATATCCTGGTCGCGAACGAAATTGGACCGGACATTGGCCTTGGCCAGGCCGGGCGCACCAATCGCGCCCAGCGTAGCGCCACTGAGCGCCTTGAGAAAACAACGGCGACGGAGCGGTTTCTGAATCATGGACTCTTTAGTATCTGTTCAATAATTGGAACAGCAATTATCCATATCAAACGCTCGTTTGTACATTTTTCAAACAAAATGACCTATATCACGCTGAGCCCATAGCTCGGCCGCCTGCGCGAACAGGGCCTCGGGCTGCTCCCCTCGCCCCAGCAATTTCAGGGTGATCGCCAGCGTCGAGATCACCGCCGCCTCGCCATACTCATGCGCCCGCTCGCCACGCCAGAGCGCCACCACCGTATCCAGGTCGATCTGATCGTCACGCACCAGCCGCTTATCCAGCAGCCGTGGCCACTGCTGCTCACTCAGCTCGCCGTCCAGCAGCCAGAGTGCCCAGCTCTCACTGTCCGGCCGCGCCTCGGCCTCGCCACCGTCCCCTTTCAGGGTCAGGTTGCGCTCGCTGCCCAACAGCTGGGCGGTCTGCTGATGACGCGGGCCGTAGGGCGGATGGAACACCCCGTCGATACTGGCCGGCGCATGCAGCGGATTGAGCATTCGGCACAGGGTGTGCACCGGCGAACGCAGCCCAAGAACTGCACGCAACTCGATCAGCTCGCCCAGCGCCGGTGCCATCCGCTCAAGCGGCAGGTAGGCAAACTGGCTGCGGTTCAGCTCTGCGGACACTTGCTGCCAGTCCCTACAAATCGGCACCTGGAGCGCCTCCAGTACCTGCTGGGCATACAGCCGACCGACGGTATGGCCCTGGGCGCCATGCATGAACACCCGCACGCCGTGACTGGCCAGGCAGAGCGCCGCCAGCACGAACCAGGGGTGACGGCGCTTCTTACCGGCATAGGTCGCCCAGTCCAGGTCCACCGCCAGCGACGGCGCCTGCATCTGGGCCCGTACCGCATCGGCGAAACCGGCCAGCTCCTCCGGCGTCTCCTCCTGCACCCGCAGCAGCATCAGGAAGGCGCCGATCTGCTCCGGGCGCGCCTCGCCCCGCATGATCATCGTCAACGCCTCGCGGGCCTCGTCCCGGCTCAACGGGCGCGAGCCCTGCTTACCCTTACCCAGGATGCGGATAAAACCGGCAAAAGGATGTTCATGTGACATATCTATCTCCATCTACGGCAATGCCAGCCGACCACTATACCGGCCGGCGGCGGTTGCCACCAACTGCGCTTACCATCATTAGAGACCACTGGTAGAATGCGCGCTTTGATTTTTCAGGTACAGAGCATGCGTCAACGGATCCAGTTCGGCCGCCCGCAACCGCGCCGCAGTAAAACGCCGCAGCAACCGCTGTCGCTCAGCATCGACAAGCTCAGTCACGAAGGCCGCGGTATCGCCCGCCACGAAGGCAAGACGGTGTTTGTCGAAGGCGCCCTGCCCGGCGAACAGGTAACGGCCAAGATCAGCCAGCAGCACCGCCGCTACGACGAAGCCGAATGCCTGTCGATAGAGCAACCGTCCGATCAGCGTGCGACGCCGGGATGCCCTCATTTTGGCAGCTGCGGCGGCTGCCAACTGCAGCACCTATCCCATGACGAGCAGATCCACCAGAAACAGCAGTGGGTGCTGGAACAACTGGAACGACTCGGCGGGCTGCAACCGGAACAGGTCGAGCCGCCGCTCACATCGGACAGCTGGCACTACCGCCGCGCCGCGCGCATCGGTATCAACCAGCGCCAGGACGGCAGCTCGATCGTTGGTTTCCGACGCCGTAACAGCAATCGGATTACCGCCTTGGAACAGTGCCCGGTGCTGGATCAACGGGGCGAGCCGCTGTTTCGGCTGCTCAGCGAACTGCTGGACCAGCATGGCGGCAGCAAACAGATCACCCACGCCGAACTGAGCTACGGCGACCAGGTCGGCGCACTGACTCTGCGGGTCAAAAAATGTCCTGGCGACGCGCTACTGGGCGCGCTGAAACAGCTCGCCAGCGAGCAGCAGCTAAATCTTTACCTGGACCACGGCGAGCGGATCGAAATCGTCCAACAGGCCGGTGAACTGACCTTTTCACTGCCGGAGTTCAACCAGACGCTCGAGTTTGCGCCGGGCGACTTTATCCAGGTCAACGACGCACTGAACCGACAGATGATCGTCCGCGCCCTCGACTGGTTGGCACCAACCCCGGAAGAGCGGGTACTGGACCTGTTCTGCGGCCTCGGTAACTTCACCCTGCCGCTGGCCAGCCGGGCTGCCAGCGTGATCGGCATCGAAGGCAGCGAGCGGATGGTCGAACGGGCCCGCGCCAACGCCGCCCGCAATGGGCTGGACAACTGCCGGTTCGAAGCGGCCGACCTGAGCCAGCCGATCCGTAAGAGCGACTGGTTCAAAGCGGGTTTCGACAAAGTGCTGCTCGACCCGCCCCGCACCGGTGCGCTGGAACTGGTACGCCAGCTGATCCACGGCCCCGCCGACCAGTTGCTCTACGTCTCCTGCAACCCGGCGGCACTGGCCCGTGATGGCGGCGAACTGCACAAGGCAGGCTTCCGACTTACCCGGTTCTGCGTGATGGATATGTTCCCGCAGACCACCCATGTGGAGTCGCTGGCGCTGTTCGTACGGCAGCCGCGATGAAACCGATGCCGGAGATTCTCTACAGCGACGACCAGTTGGTGGCGGTCGTCAAACCGGCCAAGCAGCTATCGGTGCCGGGCAAGGGTCCGGACAAGCAGGACTGCCTCTGGCACCGGGTACAGCAACAGTTTCCGACCGCCCGCATCGTGCATCGGCTCGACTACGCCACCTCCGGGGTGATGGTGCTGGCCCTGACTGCCGACAGCCATCGGGCATTGAGCCTGCAATTCCAGCACCGCCAGACCGGCAAGCGCTACCAGGCGATCGTCGCCGGCCAATTGGCACAGAGCGAAGGCACCGTCGAACTACCGTTGCGCTGCGACTGGGAAAGACGACCTCTGCAGATGGTCTGCTACGAACAGGGCAAGCCGGCGCAGACCCACTGGCGTCGACTGGAAGCGGTCGACGGCAACAGCCGGGTCGAGCTACTGCCGATAACCGGCCGCAGCCACCAGCTGCGGGTTCATATGCTGTCGCTGGGCCATCCGATGCTCGGCGACGAGTTTTACGCCCCCGAGCCGATACGCAAACAGAGTGAGCGACTGCTACTGCACGCCGAGATGCTCAGCGTACAGCACCCGATCAGCGGTGAACCGCTGCGCTTCGAAAAGCCCTGTCCTTTTTAAGTCTCTTCGCGGATTAACAGGAAACACCCAGCTCAGGTGAACAGCGCCGCGCGGGCACAAAAAACGTGCCCACCCTACGAGGTTACAAGGCAGGAGCCCCTAGGCGGGGCTCTCTATGCCGCGGACAACAGAGTCCGCGAATGTCGCCCGCGGAGCGGGCTGCTACAAAGTACAGCCCGAGCGGTCGACGAGCACTTTTTGCTTTATGAACGGGTTAGAGGATCTTCCCACTAAAGCGCGAAGAATCCTCTTTATGCCTGGCCCCGTGATTAAAGCACCGAGCGCAGCGCCTCACCGCGCTTGAACGCCTGAATATTCTCGACAGTCTGCTGCAGGATCCGCTCACGCGCTTCGCGACTGCCCCAGGCACTGTGCGGCGTGACGATCAGATTATCCAGCTGAGCATCGATCAGCGGATTGCCGTTACACGGCGGCTCCTCGCTCAGCACATCGGTCGCCGCACCCGCCAAGTGACCGGACTGGAGCGCCTCGATCAACGCCTGCTCGTTGACGATACCGCCGCGTGCGGCATTGACCAGAAAGCTGCCCGGCTTCATTTTGACCAGCGTGCCGGCATTGAACAGATCCCGGGTTTCATCGGTCAGCGGGCAGTGCAGGCTGATCAGATCCGATTCGGCCAGCAGCTGCTCGAACGCCACCCGCCCGTCGCGCACCGGCTGCCCCGGCCGTTCACCGACCAGCACCCGCATGCCGAAAGCTTCGCCGATCCGGGCAACGCCGCGCCCCAGGTTGCCATAACCGAAGACCCCCAACGTGCGACCGGCCAGCTCGCGGATCGGAAACGACAGCATGCAGAACTGGCTGGCCCGCCCCCAGTCGCCGGCCTTGACCGCCTTGTCGTAGTTCAACAGATTGGTGTGCAGCGCAAGGATCAACGCCCAAACATGCTGCACCACCGAATCGACACCATAGGCCACGCAGTTGCAGACCTGAATACCGGCACTGCGCGCCGCCGCCAGGTCAATGTTGTTGGTGCCGGTCGCCACCACGCAGATCAGCTTCAATTCCGGCGCCCGGGCGATGCTGGCCGCATCGATCACCACCTTATTGGTGATCACCACCTCGACCCCGGCGAGCCGCTCCGCCAGCTGCTCCGGCGTGGTCGCCATATGGGCCTGCAGTTCACTGAACTCGGCACGCAATGCCGACAGCTCAAGGTCTTCCAGACTTTCCAGATCCAGAATCACCGCTTTCATAATTTTCTCCTTAGTCTTTTCAGGCCTGTCCGACACAGAGATACGGCCACTAAAAAGGGGCCGCGAGCCCCTTTTTCAATTTCCTAATCAGACATCAGCTCTTTTGCTGAACACTGCTCAACCGGCCTGGTTGAGCTGATCCTTCAGCTTCCAGAGGATCTCTTCGGCAACGATTGCCGGCGCAGTCAGCCCCTCGTCGGTGAAGACCTGCAGCAACACCCCCCCGCTGGAACGATCCAGGGTCAGTTGGTAACGGCCGACATGCTCGACCTCGCCGGTCTCCTCGTTATAGACACCGCTCTCTTCGTCGGTGCTGAACACGTAGATAACCTTGCCACCCAGCCAGATCTTGAAGCCGTCTTTCTGAGCCAGTTCGTCGTCGGCGGCCGGTATTTCAATCTCGCCCTCTTTGACGATATGCGTTGGGCTGTCGTTACCATCCGCGGAGGCCACTTTCGCAGGCGCCGCCTTGGCGCTGTACCGGATAGCGTCCTCGCCAGCCTCGCCGCCCTCTTCGCCCACGCCGATCGCACGCTCCAGGAAGCTGGTATCCAGCTTGATCTCGCCACGATCGCCGTGCAGCCACTCGAAGAAGCCCATCTTCTGAGTCTCATCATACGGGGTGGACGTGGTGTAGGTCAGATAGAACACCCCTTTGCGCTGGTCGCGGGTACCCACGTCGAGCGCCGCCGCATCCAGCGCGTGATCGACCATCCCCCAGGCAGTATCGAGCGATGCGTCGATCTTCAGCACCGGATTACCACGCGAATCCCGCCCCAGCTGGTGACCGCCGCTAACCTGATCGCGCAATGCCACCAGGCTGGCAGAGCTACGCTCGCCGGTCGCCTTGCTCAGGTAACGCAGCATCTGGAACATCATATCCGACTTGTAACCGATATCCCGCGATTGTTGATTCCAGTCGATGGCGGCCACCTCCTGTTCCGCCGGGAACTGGACATGACGCATCTGAATGCTGGTCCGGCCCGGATCATCGACGGTCGGTTTCAGGCGTACCTGCATCTTGTTCTTGGTTGGGCCATCGATCCTCTGGAAGGTTAGCCGCTTGACCCAGCGACCGATCGCATCTATATCCTCACCCTCACGCTCCAGCCACTGGGTTTCCATCACCCCGAGCACCGGATCGGACTTGGCGATCTCGACGCCGTTGTAGCGCCAGAACTCCTGCATCTTGACCCACACATCGCCGATCGGCTCATCGACGACAATCAGCTTCCGGTCACCTTCACGGGCCAGGTTGACCGCTTCGTTGGTGGTATCGGCATAGAAGAACTCCGGTCGCGGCACCTGAAACTCGGTACTACGCTCGGAAGCCGTCAGATCCAGATCGGGGATCTCCAGCGGGTTGTTCAGCTGCTTGGCCTGCAGATGCGGCGGGATCACCAGCGCCTGCTCTTTTCTGGAGGCTTCATAGTCCTGCGAGCGGTCGCGGATCAGCCCGCTTTCGCCATAAAGCGCGTTGTCTTTCAAGCTGCTGCAGCCGGCCAATACGGCGGTGGCCAGCAACGTCATCGGCATCAGTTTATTCATGCTACGGCGCAATCCCTTAGATAATGGCGGCGCTACGCAAAGCGTCGCGAACCTGCTCGTGATACTGGGCGGACAACGGCGTCAGCGGCAAGCGGATGCCGCGGTCGATCAGCCCCATCTCGGCCAGCGCCCACTTCACCGGAATCGGGTTGGCCCCAACGAACAGCTTCTGGTGCAGCGGCTGTAGCTGCAGGTCCAGCTTGCGCGCCTCATCGGCGCTGCCGGCAATGGCCAACCGGCAAAGTTCGGCCATCTGCGCCGGCGCCACATTGGCGGTCACGGAGACATTGCCCTGCCCACCCATCAGCATCAGCTCGGTGGCGGTGGCGTCATCGCCGGAGTAGATCGCAAAGCCCTGCGGCGCCTTTTCGATCAGCTCACGGGCACGTTGCAGGTCACCGGTGGCTTCCTTGATGCCGACGATATTGTCGATTTCGGCCAGCCGCAGCACCGTCTCCGGCAACATATCGCAGACAGTCCGGCCCGGCACGTTGTAAAGGATCTGGTCGATATCCACCGCTTCGGCAATTGCCTTGAAATGCTGGTAGAGCCCTTCCTGAGTAGGCTTGTTGTAGTACGGCACCACCAACAGGCAAGCGTCGGCGCCGACCTTTTTGGCTTCACGGGTCAATTCGATCGCTTCACGGGTACTGTTGGCGCCGGTGCCGGCGATCACCTTGATCCGGCCTGCAACCAGATCCACGACACGCTTGATCACCTGGCAATGCTCATTGCAATCCAGGGTCGCGGATTCGCCGGTGGTGCCGACAGCGACGATCGCATCGGTTCCCTGCTGAACATGCATTTCGGTCAGCTTGTCCAGTGCCGGCCAATCGATTGCACCATCGGCGGTCATCGGGGTTACAAGCGCAACAAGGCTGCCAGTAATCATCTCTGTCTCCATAAACTTACACACAGCAGGCCGACACAGTGCCGCCGGCCGGGCTCAACCCTGCAGCCACGACCGACCTCCGTCGCACCGATATCTGTTATCGTATAAAGGGCTGATATTCTAAACGAATTCAGCACCATCCAACCACCTGATTAAATAGGGAAATTCGATGACAACAGTGGCCATCAACGAACCTGTTGCAAACTTCAGCGCCCCGGCGACAAGCGATCAGACGATCAACCTTTCCGACCTGGCCGGCAAGAACGTCGTTATCTATTTCTACCCGAAAGACAGCACCCCGGGCTGCACCACCGAAGGTCAGAACTTCCGCGACCTGTACGACCAGTTCGAAGCAGCTAACACCGTCATCTTCGGCGTCTCCCGCGACGGCCTGCGCGCCCACGAGAACTTCAAGGCCAAGCAGAGCTTCCCGTTCGAACTGATCAGCGACAAGGAAGAGGAGCTGTGCAAACAGTTTGACGTTATCAAACTGAAAAAGAACTACGGCCGGGAGTACCTGGGTATCGACCGCTCCACCTTCCTGATCGATGCCAACGGCGTACTCCGCCAGGAATGGCGCGGCGTCAAGGTGAAAGGCCATGCCGACGAGGTATTGGCCGCCGCCCAGGCACTGAACAGCTGACAACCCGCCAGCCAGAAACCAAAAACGGGGCAAAAGCCCCGTTTTTCATGTCCGCCGATACTAATCGACTATTAACTTAACCGTTAAGTTTCGCCGAGAAATCCAGCATCCGTTGCAACGGGCGACGGGCATCCTCGATCAGCGCCGGATCCACATGGACCTCCTGGTCACCGGTTTCCAGCACATGCAGCAGACTTTCCAGCCCATTCATCGCCATCCACGGACAGTGGGCACAGCTGCGACAGGTCGCGCCGCTACCACCGGTCGGTGCTTCGATGAACTGCTTACCCGGCGCAGCCTGACGCATCTTGTAGAAGATGCCCCGGTCGGTGGCGACAATAAACTGCTCGTTCGGCAGAGTCTGGGCGGCCTTGATCAGCTGGCTGGTCGAACCCACCGCGTCGGCGATCTCGACCACCGAGGCCGGCGATTCCGGATGCACCAGCACGCCGGCATCCGGGTAGACCTGCTTAAGATCCAGAATCCCTTTCGCCTTGAACTCCTCGTGCACGATGCAGGCACCATCCCACATCAGCATCTCGACACCCGTCTCACGCTGCACATAGGAGCCCAGATGCTTGTCCGGCGCCCAGATGATTTTCTTGTCCTGTTCAGCCAGGTGCTCGGCCACTTTCAGCGCAATACTGGAAGTTACCACCCAACCGGCGCGCGCCTTGACTGCCGCCGACGTGTTGGCATAAACCACCACCTCATGATCCGGGTGCTGATCGCAGAAGGCCGAGAATTCGTCGATCGGACAGCCGATATCCAGCGAACAGGTCGCCTCCAAGGTCGGCATCAGAATCCGCTTCTCCGGGCTGAGAATCTTGGCGGTCTCGCCCATGAAACGCACACCCGCCACTACCAGCGTTGAAGCTTCGTGAGTCGCCCCGAAACGTGCCATCTCCAGGGAGTCGGACACGCAGCCGCCGGTCTCCTCGGCCAGCTCCTGCATGATGTCGTCCGTGTAGTAGTGGGCGACCAGGCAGGCATCCTTCTCTTTCAGCAACCGCTTGATGCGGGCCTTGTAGTCCGCCACGGCTTCTGGGCTCATACCCGACGGCAGATGCTCTTTGGCAAAATGTTCCTGTACCAGGATGCGATCCGAAATTTGTTTAGTATCGAGCATAGATCCGCACAACTATCCGTTAATCACCGCGGCACCGGCGCCGCAAAAAACGACCAAAACGGCCAGGGCCGCATTATAACACAGTCCGACCACTCTCTAGTGACAACAAAGCCCAGGGGCGCGACTTTCGGGCAGATACGAAAAAGGAGCACCGAGGTGCTCCTTTTTGAAAATTTGGTGGGTCGTATAGGACTCGAACCTATGACCAATTGGTTAAAAGCCAACTGCTCTACCAACTGAGCTAACGACCCGGAATTTAGCCTTCAAGAAGGCTGCCGTTGGGAGTGGTGGGTCGTATAGGACTCGAACCTATGACCAATTGGTTAAAAGCCAACTGCTCTACCAACTGAGCTAACGACCCCTCCAACGGAGGCCGTATAATACGGCCTCAGAACGAAAAAGCAAGTAAAAATATCGCTTTTAGTTAGAATCCGCGTAACGGGTCGGATCCGGCAGACCGGCATCGGCAAAACCCTGCGCGCGCAGACGACAGCTGTCGCAATGCCCACAGGCCCGCCCCTGGTCGTCCGCCTGATAGCAGGAGACCGTCAACGCATAGTCGACCCCAAGCTCGGTGCCACGCTGGATAATCTGCGCCTTGGTCAGATCGATCAGCGGGGTTTCAATCCGGATTCGCTGACCTTCAATACCCATCTTGGTGGCCAGGTTGGCCATGGATTCGAAGGCCTGGATAAACGCCGGCCGGCAATCCGGGTAACCGGAGTAGTCGACCGCATTAACACCGATAAAGATCGCCTCGGCCTCCAGCACCTCGGCCCACCCCAGCGCCAACGACAGGAACACCGTATTGCGGGCCGGCACATAGGTGATCGGAACGCCTTCCTCTTCCCCCTCCGGCACATCGATACTGTGATCGGTCAACGCCGAGCCGCCAAAGTCTTCCAGATGCAGCCGGATCACCCGGTGCTCGACAACCTGCTGCTGCGTGGCAATCGCACGCGCGGCATTGAGCTCGGTCAGCGAGCGCTGCCCGTAGTCGAAGCTCAACACATAACATTGATAACCCCGGTCTTTGGCATCGGCCAGGGCGGTGGCGGAATCAAGCCCGCCCGAAAGCAGCACCACTGCCTTAGGTGCGGTTTCGCTCATCGATAGCTCCAGAGAGTCGCTTACTGATTTTTAAGTTCGCGCGCCAGACGGGCGGCAGATGAATCGGCGTAGCGGCTCAGCACCAGATCAAGGTATTGATCGGACTTCGCCTTGTCGCCCAACTCAGCATAGACCTTGCCGAGTTTGTAGGCCGCATCGGCAGCCTTGCTGTGATCGGCATGCTGGGCAACAACCACCGAGAAGGAATCCCGGGCCAGCTCCAGCTTCTGCTGTGCCAGATAGATCTCACCCAGCCAATAGTGCGCATTGGCGAGTCGCTCGCTCTGCGGATAGTTCCGCACGAACGCCTTGAAGGCCCCGATGGCCGGATCATAAGCCCGCTGGCGCACCAGCGTGAAGGCGTCCTGATAGGCCTGCAGGTCGTTGCCATCGATATTGGCCACAGAACCATTTACAGCAGCCGGTTGTCTCGGCCCGGCATCGGCTGGAGCCTTCGCTGCAGGCGCAACCGTCGGAGCCGCACCGCCCACCGAAGAGGACGGGGCGGCAGAGCGCATTAGAAAACTGATTCGCCGATCCAGATCACGGTAGCGATCCAGCTGCTCGGTTTCCATCCGTTTCAACTTATGCGACTGGGCTTCCAACTGGCCGCGCAACAGACGAACCTCGTCTTGCAACTGCTGCACCAACAGTAACAGCTCGGTACTCTGACTAAGACCGCCGGCAGCCTGGCCCTGACCACCATTAGAGGCGGATTGAATGGTCAGCTCCGGTACCGAACCCCGGTTGGCCACGCCGTTCGACTGGCCACCATTGAGCTCGATTACCTGAACCTCATCGGCAAAAACGCCGGCGCTTACCAGAAGCGCCAGCGTTGCCAGTGTATGACGGGATACTGGAAACATCGATTAACGGCTTACGTATTTCAGCTCCACGCGACGGTTCTGAGACCAGGAACCGCGGTCGTGACCGAGCACCGCCGGCTTCTCTTCACCGTAGCTGATCACTTCCAGCTGGTCAGCATTCACGTTGTTGACCTGCAGGAAGCGGGAGATCGCCTTGGCACGACGCTCACCCAGCGCCATGTTGTATTCACGAGTACCACGCTCATCGGCGTGACCTTCCAGACGGATGCTGGCACCCGGGTTAAGCGCCAGGTATTTGGCATGCGCTTCCAGATCGGCAAAACCTTCCGCCTTGACTACGGACTTATCGAAGTCGAAGTAGAAGACAGTACGCAGGTTAGCCACATCCTGCATGGAGCCGCCGGAAACACCTGCACCAGTGCCTACGCCCTGAGCAGACGCAGCGCCTGTACCGGCACCTGCCGCCGCCGCATCTGCACCGGAATCGGAAGTCGTGCCGGTTGTACTACAACCTGCCGCCCATACTACAGTCAATGCCAGTGCCGCAGCCTTGGTCAGATTGGTAGCTCGCATCGATTTGATCACTCCTGTCAGTATTCTTTGTAAGCAACGCAGCCGCTCCATGCGGCTGCATTCGCACTCTCAATCGAATTGGTCATAAATTAAAGGCTGTTGCCGCTTATTGCAAGTAAGGCGACCAGGCCGGCTCGCGGACATCCCCTTTCGCCGCCGGCAGGCGGAACTTCACACTACCGTCAAGGCTGACACCGCCGAGCAGACCGCGCACCCCCTCCTGGGTCGCATAGAGGATCATACTGCCGTTCGGCGCAATGGTCGGCGACTCATCCAGCCCGGTCTCGGTCAACACATCCAGCCGACCGGTCTTCAGATCCTGCACGGCTATATGGAAAGAACCACCGGTCTGATGCACCATGGCCAGGAAGCGGCCATCCTGGGTCATCCGCGCCCGGGCGTTGTACGCCCCTTCAAACGTCAGCCGGCTGATCTCGCGGCTCGCCAGGTGAACCCGGTAGATCTGCGGCAATCCACCCCGATCCGACGTAAAGATCAGCGACTGGCCATCCGGCGTCCATGACGGCTCGGTATCGATACCGTAATGATGGGTCACCCGGGTCAGCTGACGACGTACCAGATCCAGAATATAGATCTCCGGATTACCATCCTTGGATAGCACCAACGCCAGCTTCTGACCATCCGGCGACCAGGCCGGCGCCCCATTCAAGCCACGGAACGATTGCACCTTCTGCCGTTTACCGCTCGCCAGATCCTGCACATAGATCGCCGGACGGCTGGTTTCGAATGACACATAGGCCAGCTTCTTACCGTCCAGCGACCAGGCCGGCGACATGATCGGCTCGCGCGATTCCAGAATAGTACGCGGGCGCGCACCATCGGAATCAGCCAGCTGCAGACGATAGCGATACTGCTGATCGGCCATCTTCTCCGCTGTCACGTAAACAATGCGCGTCGAAAAAGCACCGCGCAGGCCGGTCAGCTTCTGGTAAATCATATCGGCAACATAGTGGCCAATATCGCGCAGATTAGCTGAACCTGCGCTGACCTGTTCTGCCAGTAAACGCTGCTCTTTAAGCACATCGTACAGTTCGAACTCGACGCGCAGCTGACCATTACCCTGAGGCGCAATCCGACCGATCACCAGGAAGTCGGTGTTGCTGACCCGCCAATCACGAAAATAGACCTGATCAGCCCGACTCGGGAAACCGAGCATATTGTCACGCGACAACAGCTTGAACAGGCCGGTACGCGCCAGATCGTTGTGAACGATCTGCGCCACATCCTCCGGCAACGCCTGGCTACCACTCCAGGCAAAGGGTACAACCGCCACCGGCGTCGGCTCATCCACCCCCTGGGTGATCTCAATGGTCAACTCGGCCTGAGCGGGGGCAGCCGCAATAAACCACAATGCCAGCACTGCCCACCATATTCTGATTTTCCCTACCACCTCAGATCCTCCGGTCGGAATTTCAACGTAAATGAACGGTAGTACCGATCAAAAGCGATCGGATCCAACTTCTGCAATTCTGGGAAACGCTCCGCCCTGAGCACCGCCTGCACCGCACTGCGGTCGAAATGACTGTCGCCACTGGAACGCTCGACAAAGGCGTCAACCACCTCACCGGTCGGTAACAACTGCACCCGCACCGCGACCTCCATGCCGTTCTTGGCACCGCTCTTGATCCGCCAGTTACGAGTGATCAGGTCACGAATATAGCCCTCATAGCTGGCCGCCGCCCGGGCCCGCGCTTCGGCAGCCGCCTCCTGGGCCGCCGCCTCGGCCAACGCCTGCTCGCGGCGCTGCTGCGCCGCTTTCAACCTTTCGGCCTCGGCCTGCCGGCGCGCCTCTTGCTGACGCTTTTTCTCTTCAGCCGCTTTTTTACGGGCCAGTTCCTGCTGCCGCTTAGTTTCTGCCGCCGCCTTCTCTTCCGCCGCTTTCTTGCGCGCCAATTCTTGCTGGCGCTTCTTCTCGGCAGCCTTTTCAGCCGCCTGCTTGCGCTTCTGCTCCTCCGCCTTCTTGCGGGCGATCTCCTGCTGGCGCTTCTGCTCAGCCTTCTGCTTCGCCTCAGCCTGGCGCTTGGCTTCATCCGCCTTACGCTGCTTCTCCGCCAACGCCTGCTTGCGCTGCTGTTCCTTTCGCTTACGCTCGGCTTCCGCCTGGCGTTTCGCCTCGGCCTTTTTGCGGGCGTCCGCTTGCTGGCGCGCCTCGTCCGCCTTACGCTCCGTCTCCTTGGCGGCATTGATCGCCGTCAGATCGACGATCTGTGCCTGCACATGACGCGGCGTACGGGTATGCTCCGGCGTACTTTGAAACCAGGTCTGCATCATCAGCGCGAATACCGCCGCATGCAGCCCCACCGCCAGCAGCGTCGGGACGATATAACTTGATGAATGGCTCGAAAAACGCACCCGACCGCCTACTCTGTTACCAGCCCGACACTGGGTGCGCCGGCGGACTGCAAGGTCACCATCAGCTGCACCACGGTGTTGTAATCCACGCTTTTATCACCCTTCACCAGCAACATCTTGCCGGGATTGGCCGCCAGGATCTTCTGCACCCGGGCACCGATCGCGTCCTGCGCCACCGGCTGTTGCGGGTCGCCGCCCACGTCGATGTAATAATGCCCGTCCCGGTCGACGGTAATGATTACCGGCTCGTTGTCCTTGCTGTCGACCGGATCGGCCGCCGCCTTCGGCAGCTCGACATTGACCCCCTGGGTCAGCATCGGCGCCGTCACCATAAAGATCACCAGCAGCACCATCATCACATCGATGTAGGGCACCACGTTGATCTCGGAATTGAATTTACGCGTTTTGCGTTTACGCCTGATCATCGCGACACCCGCTCTCAGCCGCCGCCGTGCACGCGGCGGTGCAGGATGGAGGAGAACTCATCGGCGAAGGTCTCGTAACTGGACAGCAACCCCTCAACCTTGGCGGAGTAACGGTTGTAGGCAATGACCGCCGGAATAGCAGCGAACAGGCCGATGGCGGTGGCCACCAACGCCTCAGAGATACCGGGCGCCACAGAGGCCAGTGTCGCCTGGTGCACATTGGCCAGACCACGGAAGGAGTTCATGATCCCCCAGACGGTACCGAACAGACCGATGTAGGGGCTGGTCGAACCGACTGTCGCCAGGAACGCCAGGTGCTGCTCCAGTTTCTCCTCTTCGCGCGCCAACGCGACCCGCATGCTGCGCTGCACGCCATCCATTACCGCGTCCGGATCGACACCGGACTGCTGGTTCAGACGGGTAAACTCCTTGATACCGGCACGGAAGATATTTTCCGCACCGCTGGCCGGATTCGGATTCTGGTTAACATCGCGGAACAACTGCCCCAGATCGACACCGGACCAGAATCGCTCTTCAAACCCCACCAACGCCTGTCGGGCCTTGCGCAACATCGTATGGCGCTGGAAGATCATCACCCAGGACATCAGCGACGCCAGCAACAGGATCAGCATTACCAGTTGCACTACCACGCTGGCGTTGACCACCAGACTCCAGATCGACATCTTTTCGACCACCACAGTCTCCTATCGCACCGCGGGACTAGCGCCCGCAGTCGCTCTCATACAGTGTTCAATAACGCTATCGCCGCAACCGACGGGTGCAGGACGCAGGGTATTCGCCGGCATTATCCGCACAAGCACCCCGGACCCAAGCTGAACAGCACCGGATTGCGCCGGCAATTCGATGGCTAAGTTGATAAAAAGTTCAGCGCTTGCAGCCTCCCGCCAATCGCGGGAGCCGCCAATGGATCACCTGGTAAGCAGGCGCAAAGCCGCATTCCGCCGCGGTTTCAGCTCCGGCAAACGGAAGAGCCAACAATAGCAGTCACACTGATTTATACAACCCGAACACCGGGAAATTTACGCGGCTGCGCAACAGTGGCGGCACAGAGAAGACAACCGCTTTACCGGCAGCTGAAGAGGAACGACACACCGGGCAACCGCCCGGCGCGAACGAGACGGGCGCCACTCATCAAAGCAGGAGCAGCGACCAGGATAAGTAAACAGCAGCCCCACCTTAAAGCAGGGCAAACAGCGTTTATGAGCGCTCTTTACGTGCTTGGCAGCTAACACAAAGGGTGGCCACCGGATTGGCACGCAGGCGATTCAGCTCGATATCCTCACCGCAGTTTTCGCAGAACCCAAAGTCGCCGGTCTCTATAAGATAGAGCGCATGACGGCAACTGCGAATCTCTTCGACATGGCGGGCAAGATGGGCGATATTGAGCTGGGCAACAGTTTCGGCAACTGCCTCATCGGCCTGATCCCCAGGGCCGTCAATCAACTCCAGGCTGCGCTCATGACCCGCATCGGCCAGTTCCTGCAATACTTCCTGTCGCAACTGTTCGAGCAGAGCCCGGATCTCTCCCTTGAACTCGAGTACCTGCGAGGCGGTTAGGCTCCCAGACATATTGCACCTTCTTATTTTATTGGCTGACGATGGGATCTTAAGCCAGCCGAACCAGTCTCTTGTTGATCGAAATCACTGGCGCAACAGAAGATGCGGAATCCGAACGGAGGGACTAACCCTCAGACGGCGGACTAATACCAAAATGACGGTAGGCATGATCGGTGACCACCCGGCCTCGCGGTGTACGCATCAGGTAGCCCTGCTGGATCAGATAGGGCTCCAGCACGTCCTCGATGGTATCACGCTCCTCGCTGATCGCCGCCGCCAGGCTGTCGACCCCGACCGGCCCGCCGCCGAACTTCTCGATCATCGCCAACAGCATGCGACGGTCCATGTGATCGAAGCCGCGCTGGTCGACATTGAGCATATTCAGCGCCCGGTCGGCCAGCTCGGCGGTAATCTCGCCATCGCCCTTCACCTCGGCATAATCCCGGGCCCGGCGCAGCAGCCGGTTGGCAATACGCGGCGTGCCGCGCGAACGGCGCGCCACTTCCAGCGCGCCGTCATCAGCGATGCGGGTACCGGACAGCGTCGCCGAACGGGACACGATGCTGGCCAGGTCCTCGACACTGTAGAACTCCAGCCGCTGCACGATCCCGAACCGGTCACGCAACGGCGACGTCAGCAGCCCCGCCCGGGTGGTCGCCCCCACCAGCGTAAACGGCGGCAGGTCCAGCTTGATCGAGCGCGCCGCCGGCCCCTCGCCGATCATGATATCGAGCTGATAATCCTCCATCGCCGGATAGAGCACCTCCTCGACATTCGGGCTCAAACGGTGAATCTCGTCGATAAAGAGCACATCGCCGGCCTCCAGGTTGGTCAGCAGCGCCGCCAGGTCGCCGGCCTTCTCCAGCACCGGCCCGGAGGTGGTCTTGATATCCGAGCCCATCTCGTTGGCGATGATATGCGCCAGGGTGGTCTTACCCAGCCCCGGCGGACCGAAGATCAGGGTATGGTCCAGCGCCTCGCCACGCCCCTTGGCGGCATGAATGAAGATCTCCATCTGCTCGCTCACCGTGGGCTGACCGACATAGTCTGTCAGCATTTTCGGCCGGATCGCCCGATCCTGCGCTTCTTCGACCGGATTACCGACCGGCGAGATAAAACGATCCGCTTCGATCATCTACTGAACCTTCAACCTATTTTCCAATATCCAACAACAACGGCCGCGCAACGAATGCCTTAGCCGACCATCGACTTCAGCGCGTGACGGATCAGCGCCTCACTGCTGGCACTGTCACCCAGCGCCTTTTCGGCGCCGCTGATCGCCTTGCTGGCCTGTACCGGCTTATAACCCAGAGCCACCAACGCACTTTCCGCTTCGGCAACCGCCTGGTCGTTAGCCGCCTGCTCCAGCGCCATCGGCATCTCACCCGCCAGGCTGAAGTCTGCCGGGCCGGCCAGCACCATATCCTTGACCTTGTCTTTCATCTCGACAATCAGCCGCTCGGCGGTCTTCTTACCAACCCCCGGCACCTTGACCAGCGCGCCGCTGTCGCCATCATGCACGCAGCGGATAAAGGACGGCGTATCGATACCGGACAAGATCGCCAGCGCCATCTTCGGCCCAACCCCGTTCACCTTGATCAGCGCCCGGAACAGCGAGCGCTCCTCGACATCGACAAAGCCATACAGCAACTGGGCATCCTCGCGCACCACGAAATGGGTATGCAAAGTAACCTGCGTGCCCACGGCCGGCAATTTGTAGAAGGTGTTCATCGAGGCCTCCACCTCGTAGCCCACACCATTCACATCCAGCAACAGTTGCGGCGGACGCTTGTCAGCCAACTCCCCTCTCAATCGCCCTATCACGGCTTATCTGTCTCCTGTTTCTTAACTTCACGCGGTTCCAGCCGGTGACCAGCCATAACGAATTCCGGCAGGCAAAGATCACCGAACATCGCCGCCAACCGCACCAGGAAGATGATCGCCATCGCCACCAGGGCCAGCAACTGATCATCGATGGTGCCGTCGAACACCACGTAGAACAGCGCTCCCAGCAGCGCACAGGTGGCATAAAGCTCGCCATCGCGCTGCAGGATCAGCGGTATCTGGCCGGTGATGATATCGCGGATCATACCGCCGGCGCAGCCGGTTACCATCGCCATGATCACTACGATCACCGGCGGCAACTCCATCGCCAGCGCTTTCTGCGCCCCCAGAATGGCGAACAGCGCCAACCCCATCGCATCCAGCACCAGCAATGCCCGGCGCGGATAGTTCCAGTAGCGACACAGGATAAAAACCGACACCGCCGCAACGATCGCCATCCACAGGTAGGAGGTATTGGCGATCCAGCTGACCGGATGGGAATCCAGCACGATATCGCGCAACGTGCCGCCACCCAATGCGGTAACGATCGCCAGCACCACCACCCCGAGAATATCGAGCCGCTTACCCTGCGCCGCCAGCGCCCCGGAACTGGCGAACACCACTACCCCGACCAGCTCGGCCAGATAGATGAACTCCTGATATTGCATATCGCCTCCCGACCGATGACCTGGACACCTGAACAAACAACCGATGGAACGGCTTTTTAAAAATTCAAACCAATCAGTTGAAGCCAGCCCACCCGCAGCTTAGCGCCAGCGGCGGTTACGGGTCGAACTGGCGCCAGCCACCTTGACCAGCCCCAGCCGGGTATGAGCATGACAGAGCGCAATGGCCAGCGCATCGGCGGCATCCGCCTGCGGCAGCCCCGGCAATTTGAGGATGCTGGACACCATATGCTGTACCTGCACCTTGTCGGCGGACCCCTTGCCCACCACCGACAGCTTGACCTTGCGGGCGGCGTATTCGTAAACCGGCAGGTCGTGGTTGGCACCACAGACGATCGCCACCCCGCGCGCCTGACCCAGCTTCAACGCCGAATCGGCGTTACGCGCCATGAACACCTGCTCGATCGCCATCTCTTGCGGACAGTAGCGCTCGATCAGCTCGTTGACGCCGGCATACACCTGCTTGAGCCGCTCCGGCAGCGCCTCGCCCCGGATGCGGATACAACCGCTGGCGACATATTCGCTTTTGGCACCGACGCTGTTTATCACGCCGAACCCGGTGATCCGCGACCCCGGATCGATCCCCAGTATCAACATATATATTTGCTCATCCCGCGCACATCCACGACCCGCTTACAGAAACGAAAAAGCCGAGACATCGTCCCGGCTTTATAAGCGCAGCGTACGGAAGATCACTCCTCCATCGCTTCCTCAGGAATCTCGGCGTTGTGGTAGACCTCCTGAGAATCATCCAGGTCTTCCAGCACGTCGATCAGCTTCAGCACCTTGCGGCCGGCATCGACATCCAGCTCCACCGAGGTGGATGGAATCATCGCCACTTCGGCGAGCACCGGCTCCAGACCAGCAGCAACCAAGCCCTGTTTGACGTCCATGAACTCCGCCGGCGTGGTGAACACGTCGATCGAGCCGTCGTCATTGGTGACCACATCCTCGGCGCCCACCTCCAGCGCCACCTCCATGATGGCGTCTTCATCGGCGCCCTCTTCGAAAGTGATCTGGCCTTTCTTGTCGAACAGGTAGGCAACCGAACCGCTGGTTCCCAGGTTACCGTTGTGCTTGTTGAACGCGGCGCGAACCTGAGAGACGGTACGGTTGACGTTGTCGGTCATGCACTCGACCAGGATCGCCACGCCGTTCGGACCATAGCCCTCGTAGGTCAGCTCATCGTAGTTCTCACCCTCGCCGCCACC
Source organism: Marinobacterium arenosum (assembly GCF_019795155.1). Lineage (GTDB taxonomy): Bacteria > Pseudomonadota > Gammaproteobacteria > Pseudomonadales > Balneatricaceae > Marinobacterium_C > Marinobacterium_C arenosum. The sequence goes on from NZ_JAILYN010000002.1 coordinate 152,203, forward strand.
GGCACCACGGGCGATCGCCTTCTCGATGGTGTCCTTCTTCATATTGGCGCCCAGCGCCTTGTCCACCGCCGCACGCAGACGCGGGTTATCGTCCGGATTGCCGCCGCCCTCTTTGGCCGCTACAACCAGCTCCCGGATCAACTTGGTGAAGATCTTGCCGCGCTTGGCGTCCTGGGCCGCCTTACGGTGTTTAATGTTGGCCCATTTGGAATGACCTGCCATATTACCACCTCGGTCTTGCTGCGACCGCCATCAGCGGCCGCACGGTCTTACGTTTACTCGCCTGTTTGCAACTGATCCGCCTACGGGCTGGGCCCGCAGACGGCAGACAACCCGATCAGGGTGTCTTGCGCAGACGGATGTTCAGCTCGCGCAGCTGAGCCGCGCTGACTTCGCCCGGTGCGTCGGTCAGCGGGCAGGATGCGCTCTGAGTTTTCGGGAACGCGATCACATCACGGATCGACTCGGAGCCGGTCATCAGCATCACCAGACGGTCCAGGCCGAACGCCAGGCCACCGTGCGGCGGGGCACCGTATTTCAGACCGTTCAGCAGGAAGCCGAACTTCTCTTCCGCCTCTTCAGCGCCGATACCCAGCACTTCGAATACGGTGCGCTGCATCGCCTGATCGTGGATACGGACGGAACCGCCACCCAGTTCACAGCCGTTCAGCACCATATCGTAGGCGCGGGACAGCGCATCGACCGGCGATGCCTTGAGTTCTTCCGGGCTGCAGCTCGGCGCAGTGAACGGATGGTGCAGCGCAGTCAGGTTGCCACCGTCCAGCTCTTCGAACATCGGGAAGTCGACCACCCACATCGGCGCCCATTCGCGCTCCAGCAGGTTCATATCCATGCCGACCTTGATCCGCAGGGCACCCATCGCCTCGTTGACGATCTTCTCTTTGTCGGCACCGAAGAATACGATATCGCCGTTCTTCGCTTCCAGGCGCGCCATGATCTTCATGGCCACCTCTTCGCCGAGGAACTTGACGATCGGCGACTGCAGGCCTTCGGCGCCCTTCTCCAGCTCGTTGACCTTGATCCAGGCCAGACCCTTGGCACCGTAGATGCCGACGTACTTGGTGTACTCGTCGATAATCTTACGGGTCAGCTCGGCGCCACCCGGCACCTTCAGCGCGGCGACACGGCCTTTCGGGTCCTTGGCCGGACCGGCGAACACCTTGAACTCGATGTCGGCCATCAGGTCGGCCACGTCGACCAGCTCCAGCGGGATACGCAGGTCCGGCTTATCGGAACCGTACCGGTTCATCGCCTCGGCGTACGGCATGCGCGGGAACTCGCCCAGCTCAACGCCCATCAGCTCGTTGAACAGCTTGCGGATCATGCTTTCCGCCATACCCATGATCGCTTCCTCGTCCATGAACGAGGTTTCGATGTCCACCTGGGTAAATTCCGGCTGACGGTCGGCACGCAGGTCTTCGTCACGGAAGCACTTGGCGATCTGATAGTAGCGGTCGAAACCGGACACCATCAGCAGCTGCTTGAACAGCTGCGGCGACTGCGGCAGCGCGAAGAAGCTGCCTTCGTGGGTACGGCTCGGCACCAGGTAGTCGCGGGCACCTTCCGGGGTCGCACGGGTCAAAATCGGCGTTTCGATATCCAGGAAGCCATTGTCGTCCAGATAGTTGCGGATCGCGTTGGTCACCTTGGAACGGAAGCGCATTTTCTGCTGCATCTCCGGGCGACGCAGATCGACAAAACGGTTGCGCAGACGCACGTCCTCGCCCACCTGCTGGTGCTCGTCCAGCTGGAACGGCGGCGTCTCGGATTTGTTCAGGATCACCAGTTCCTTACCCAGCACCTCGATCTCGCCTGTCGGCATATCGGCATTGACAGTGCCTTCCGGACGGTTGCGCACGGTGCCATGAATCTCGATCACGTACTCATTGCGCACGCTGTCAGCCAGCGCGAAGCTCTCTTCACGATCCGGATCGAATACCACCTGTGCCAGACCTTCACGGTCACGCACGTCCAGGAAGATTACCCCACCGTGGTCACGGCGGCGGTGTACCCACCCCGACAGTACCACGTCTTCGCCGATATGCTCTTTTCTCAGGTCGCCGCAATAATGGCTGCGCATAGTTCTCTGTTCCTGTTACTTACCCGTGTTTGGCCAGTGCCAAACCTGAAAATATCAAATGAATGTATTAGCTGCCCGAACCGCTGTCGCCGGCCAGGTTTTTCTTGCCGCCGGTTTTAAAGTCGGTTTCATACCAACCACCGCCGGACAGCCGAAAGCCCGGCGCGGACACTTTCTTACTGACATTGTCCGCTTCGCAGGCGACACACGCCGGCATCGGAGCATCGCTACGCAGCTGGAGTTTTTCGAACTCGTGCCCGCAGCTGCCGCACTGAAAATCAAAAATAGGCATCGTTCACCGATTCCTGATCGGTATAGGATCTCATCCTATACAGGGCCTTGGAAAACAGCGGATTATAACTGATTTGCGCAGCGGTAACAGGCCCGTCCAGCGGGTTCGAAAGGATTTCGCAAGGGTTTTAAGGTGCCATCAGGATCGAGGCGCCGGCGGCCGCCGCATTGCGGCCGCTCTACCCTAAAGCGCCCTGACAGTCAGGGATCGTGCGGCTCAAACTGGATTTCGGCATCCATCAGGAATTCAAGCTTGTGACGCAGTTCGTACAGCTCCTCCACCGTATATGGCTTGGCCGGCACCTTGCCCCACACCGGCGCCGGCCAGGCGGGATCATCCCGGAATCGCACGATATGATGCAGATGCAGCTGAGGCACCATGTTGCCCAGTGCGGCGATATTCATCTTATGGGCGGCATAGAGGTCGGCCAGGTTCTCGGCCAGGAAGGTCGACTCGTGCATCAACTGACGCTGCTCATGCTCTGGCAAATGATAGATCTCGCTGACTTCGACGCGGCGCGGCACCAGCACGAACCACGGATAGTTGCTATCGTTGAGCAGTAACAATGTGCAGAGCGGGAAGTTACCCAGCAGCACGCAATCCTCGACCAGCTGCGGGTGCAGCTCGAATTCAAGTTCCAGTTCATCCATTGGCGTACACTCCTGTTCAGTGATGCCCGGTAATGCTTACAATTCTGCCGCTTAGCCGATGCGTCCAAGACACACTGCTCAGCCAACGTCAGCCCGACAACGGAAATTCGAACACTGTCAGTATACGTTAACAATGCTTAACATCCATGTTCACCACAGCCTCGACGAGATCGACGCACACTGCTGGAACGCGCTGTGCGGCACCGATTACCCGTTCCTGCGCCACGAGTTTCTGCAAGCGCTGGAACAATCCGGCAGCGTCTGTGCCGAGACCGGCTGGCAGCCGCTACACCTGCGCTTGGAGCAGGATGGCAGCACGGTTGCGGTGATGCCGTTGTACCTGAAATCCCACTCCTACGGCGAATATGTGTTCGACTGGGCCTGGGCCGACGCCTACCAGCAGCATGGCCTGGACTACTACCCGAAGCTGGTCACGGCGATCCCATTTACCCCGGCCTGGGGGCCACGACTCGGCAGCCGCCTGCCGGATGCCGAGCTGATGCCGTTGCTGGCACAAGGCCTGAAAACCCTGGCCGAACGCACCGGCGCGTCCTCCTGGCACGGCCTGTTCCCCAGCCCGGCGCAGCAACAGGCATGGGTCGCCGAAGGCCTACTGCCCCGGCTGGGCTGCCAGTACCACTGGTTCAACGAGGATTACCGTTCGTTCGATGATTTCCTGGCCCATTGCAGCTCCCGCAAACGCAAGAACCTGCGTAAGGAGCGCCAGAAGATCGTCCGGCACGGGGTGAAACTGAGACGCCTGAGCGGGGAACAGATCAGCGATGCCCAGCTGGCCCAGTTCTACCGCTTCTACCAGCTCACCTACCTGAAGCGCGGCCGACGCGGCTACCTGACAGCGGAGTTCTTCCAGCTGCTGCGTGAACGGATGCCGCAACAACTGCTGCTGGTGCTTGCGGAGTACCAGGACCAGCCGGTCGCCGGCGCCTTGTCGCTGCGTAGTTCCGACACCCTGTACGGCCGTTACTGGGGCTGCCTGGACGAGTTCGACAGCCTGCACTTCGAAACCTGCTACTACCAGGGGATCGAATACTGCATTGAACAGGGGCTAAAGCGCTTCGACCCCGGCGCCCAGGGCGAGCACAAGATCCAGCGCGGCTTCCGTCCGATCGAGACCTGGTCCTGCCACTGGATCCGCGAGCCCGGCTTCCGTGCCGCCATCGAGCAGTACCTGGCAGAGGAAGCCGCCCTGGTGCGTGAGCAGATCGAGGAATTGAGCGAACTGCTACCGTTTCGTAAAGAATGAGTTCAGCTAACAGTGTTAAGTTATCGGTGGACAGCGGCCACAGCGTGGTGCGCTCTGATAACTCCTCACTGTTAACTCACTGCTTACAGAGTGATCGCCGCGAACCAGCCGGCGATCAGCAGCGGCAGGTTGAAATGCAGGAAGGTCGGCACCACGGTATCCCAGATATGGTTGTGCTGGCCATCGACGTTCAGCCCGGCGGTCGGCCCCAGGGTGGAATCGGAGGCCGGCGAGCCGGCATCGCCCAGTGCGGCGGCGGTCCCTACCAGCGCGACGATCGCCAGCGGACTGAAGCCCAGCTGCGCGGCCAGCGGCACGTAGATCGCGGCGATAATCGGAATGGTCGAGAATGACGAACCGATCCCCATGGTCACCAGCAGACCGACCACCAGCATCAGCAGCGCCGCCAACGGCTTGCTCTGGCCGATCCACTCTGCCGAGCTACTGACCAGGGTGGCAATCTCACCGGTCTCGCGCAGCACCTGGGCGAAGCCGGACGCGGAGATCATGATAAAGCCGATGGTCGCCATCATCTTCATGCCGTCGACCAGCAAGCCATCCGACTCCTGCCAGCGCACCACACCGGTGACCGAGAACAGGATGAAACCGAGCAGCGCGCCCATTACCATCGAGTCGGTATACAGCTGGGAGATAAACGCCAGCGCGATCGCCAGCAAGGCTACGCTGACCCCCTTGCGGTTGTAGGCCACCTCCAGGTGCTCGGCCACCTCGATCCGCTCGAGATCATACACTCGCTTGTTTCGGTAGCTGAACAGCAGCGCCACCAGCAGACCTGCGACCATGCCCAGCGCCGGAATCCCCATCGCCTCGATCACATTGATGCCTTCGACCGCCAACCCCGCATTGGCGATATTCTTCAACAGGATCTCGTTCAGAAAGATGCTGCCGAAGCCAACCGGCAGGAACATGTAGGGGGTTACCAGGCCAAAGGTCAGCGCACAGGCGATCAGCCGCCGATCAAGCTGCATCCGGCTCATCACCATCAGTAGCGGTGGAATCAGCAGCGGTATAAAGGCAATATGGATCGGCATCACATTCTGCGACGAGATCGCCACCAGCACGATAACGGCGATCAGTCCGTTGCGCACCCAACGCACCCGCTGCGGATCATGGTCTCGGCCCAACAACAGCACGACCCGATCGGCCAGCAGGTGCGGCAAACCGGATTGCGAAATTGCCACCGCAAAACCGCCGAGCAGCGCGTAACTGAGCGCCACCCCGGCACCACCGCCGATCCCCTCGTTGAATGCCTGAATGGTGTTATCCAACCCCAGACCACCGGCCAACCCGCCGACCAGCGCACCGATGATCAACGCCACCACCACATTGGTACGCAACAGGCTCAGCACCAACATCGTCAGCACCGCCAGAACTACAGCGTTCATTTCTTACCACTTCCCCGACAGATCGAAAGCAATCACAGACAGCGGGCGACGCCGCCCGCCGGCGCCCCGTGCTGTATCAAAAGGGGCGGCACTTTGCAGAAACCGGCGATCATTGTCAAAAGCAATTATCGCCGGCCGATGAGTCGAGGTAGTCGCCGGTCTGAAGGACGACCGCTACTGCCAGGCAGGACCAATGGATCAGAGTTCCGGTACGTTCTTCGGATCGAACTCGCCGACATTGGTGGCGAAGGTCCAGGCGTAACCGAACGGGTCGCGCAGACTGGCGATCCGGTCGCCCCAGAACATATCCTGCACCGGCTCGACCAGAGCCACCCCGGCCCCCATAGCGCGGATCGCCAGACCATCCACGTCCGGACAGTAAACGTAGAGCCCGACCGGGCAGGCATTCCCGCTGGTCTGCGGAGAGCGCAGCGGCGATCCCATCGCCCCCTCGGCACCCAGCATGAGCACCAATCGCCCCTGGTAGCTCATCTCGCCATGCGTAGTCCGGCTGTCGCCGCCGGGTAGCGTCATACCCGGCTCAAACCCGAACGCCTCGGCGTATAGCTTCAGCGCCTCATCCACATCCGGCACCCACAGATAGGGTGTCAACCAGTTGGCCTGCTCCGGCTTACCGTTTTTTGCCGCCATCGCGTCACTCCTGAATCGCAAACTAGGTCTGTAGCTGCCGGTACCGGCTCAACCCGGCGGGCCCGAGCCGACAATAGCAGACATAAGGAACCTGTGAACAAGTCCCTTGGGCCTCTGGCTGTCGGAGCGATCAGAGATCAATACCCACACGCAAGGGCATAAAGGCAACGATTACAGGCGTACTGGGCGTACTGGTTGTCCCCGGAACACCGGCCGGACGTAAATCGTTAACGCCGAGCTCTGATTGCCCGGGTGCCGGACCACCGACAGCCCCGCAGAGAACATAAGGGACTTATTCACAGGTTCCCTAACCTAGCGTAGACCCATATCGGCCGATGGGTTTGCGGCGCCGTTCAAAAAATCAACCGATCTCCCCCCGCCGCTCAGGCATCGCGAGGAATATCGACAATTTCGCCGAAGGTTACGTATTCGTTGCCCCCCAGCCGGCCGATCGGATCGATGCGATCGGCATGAACCTTGGTGCGCCCCTTGGCATCCTGTCCCACCACCGCGTCATCCAGCCAGATCCGCTCAACCAGGCCGAACACCAGGTACTGAGGGCCATTACCGACCTCCTTGACCTCATGCAGGCGGCAGCTTAGCGCCACTCGGGCAGCGGCCAGGCGCGGCAACGGGCTTCCCTCGAAAGGCACCGTTTCCATGCCAATAAGCGCCAGCTCCGACTCCCCCTCCGGCAGCACACGGGCCGATCGGGTGACCGCTTCGGCCAGTTCACGGTGCGCCAGGTGGATTACGAAATGCTGGCGCTCGAGGATATTGCGGTAGGTGTCCTTGAGACTGCCATCAGGCTTGTGTCCCAGCGAGATCATCACCATCGGTGGATCGCTGCAGACCGGCGCGAAATAGGAAAAAGGTGCCAGATTGTATTCACCATTGCCGTGCTCGCTGAGCACCCAGGCCACCGGCCGGGGCACAATGGTCTGGATCATGGTGAAATACACCTGATTTCGTGTCATTTCTGTGACATCTAAGTTCATTTCCGCTCCGCACAATCATGTTTGATACAGCCTTTTCACAGGCTTTACGGCTCTATGATACGAATTTCTCATGTGCGTTTGCAGCATGAACAGAAACGCACAAGCCGTTGATCAGGGTGAATATTTAGCAACCAGATCGGTTGGCGCATTGTCCCGCCGGTTGTCTACACTCTTTGAGGGCGTCGGAAATGGCGCCCTTAATTTTGACCACTATAAAAGAATCGACTCAGGTTACGAGGGGCTGGAAATGCTAACGTATGAAGAATGTCTGGCGATGAGCGATCTAACGGAAGGCGAGATCAATGCGATTGCAGAGCATGAGCATATGGAACCGATGATAGCCATGGCGCTCGGCCACTACCTGATCACCCATGATGATGAGCAGAAGATAAAGAACATCATCATGGACGATATCAAGCATGCGCATCGTACCGGTCATTACGCCCATGAACGTGTTTTACGTGGCGTGCTGCAGCACTTTATCAGCAGCCACCCGCAGCACGGTGACCACTCTCAGACAGCCGCCTGAGAGCCCACTTTAGCTGCCTTACCGAGCAAGTAAGTCAAGTCGACATCTCCCCTATGGGCCGGTGGAGTCCCCGCTCCATCGGCATTTTTTTATTTTCGGCACGCGCAGGTGATGCGCATCGCTTTTAGCTCGCAACTCGGCACGATGAAAACAAAAAAGGCCCGGCTTTAATAAAGCCGGGCCAAGCAAGAAGGAAGGTGCACGTCAGCATCGCCTGAACGACACGGGAGGGCATCAGCACCTGCCTGAACGGGACAGCCCCACCCCGAAGCGGAGCCGTATCCGAGTGAAGTCAGAGCTGCTGTTCAAGCTGCGGCAGCACGTCGAACAGATCGGCCACCAGACCGTAATCAGCCACCTGGAAGATCGGCGCTTCCTCGTCCTTGTTGATCGCCACGATCACCTTGGAGTCTTTCATGCCGGCCAGGTGCTGGATCGCACCGGAGATACCCACCGCGATGTAGAGATCCGGCGCGACGATCTTGCCGGTCTGGCCGACCTGCATGTCGTTCGGCACGAAACCGGCGTCCACCGCCGCACGGGAGGCACCGACCGCGGCGCCCAGCTTGTCAGCCACTTTTTCCAGCAGCGCGAAGTTTTCACCGCTGCCCATGCCGCGTCCACCGGAGATGATCACCTGGGCCGAGGTCAGCTCAGGACGGTCGGACTTGGCCATCTCTTCGCCGACAAAGGCGGAGATGCCGGCATCGTGAACGCCGCCGACGGCTTCAATTGCCGCCGCACCGCCTTCCGCCGCCGCCGCGTCAAAACCGGTACCGCGCACGGTGATCACCTTGATCGCATCCAGCGACTGCACGGTGGCAATGGCGTTGCCGGCGTAGATCGGGCGCACGAAAGTATCGGCGCTTTCCACCCGGATGATGTCGGAGATCTGCGCCACGTCCAGCAGCGCGGCAACACGCGGCATGAAGTTCTTGCCGGTGGTGGTGGCCGGCGCCACCACGTGGCTGTAGTCCTTGCCCAGTTCGGCGACCAGCAGAGACAGGTTTTCCGCCAGCTGGTGTTCGTACGCCGCGTTGTCTGCCAGCAGCACCTTGTTGACGCCGGCAACCTTGGCCGCTTCGTCCGCTACCGCCTGGCAGCCGGCACCGGCCACCAGCAGATGAATATCGTCGCCCATCCGGCTCGCTGCGGTCACCGCATTCAGGGTGGCGCCTTTCAGGGCGGAGTTGTCGTGTTCTGCAATTACCAGAATAGCCATCAGATCGCCCCCTTAGATTACCTTGGCTTCGTTTTTCAGTTTGTCGACCAGCTGTTCTACGCTGTCGACCTTGATACCGGCCTGACGTTCGGCAGGCGGCTCAACCTTCAGCAGCTGGGTGTGCGCTTTCACTTCGACGCCCAGGTCCGCCGGGGTCTTGGTATCCAGCGGCTTGCGCTTGGCCTTCATGATGTTCGGCAGTGACGCGTAACGCGGCTCGTTCAGACGCAGGTCGGTAGTAACGATTGCCGGCAGGTTCAGCGACAGGGTCTGCAGACCGCCGTCGACCTCACGGGTCACCAGCGCCTTACCCCCTTCCAGCTTCAGCTCGGAGGCGAAGGTCGCCTGCGGCAGGCCGGTCAACGCAGCCAGCATCTGGCCGGTCTGGTTGTTGTCGCTGTCGATCGCCTGCTTACCCATGATGATCAGTTCCGGCTGCTCTTCCTCGACCACCTTGGCCAGCAGCTTGGCAACCGTCAGCGATTCCAGCGCCTCATCGGTTTCCACCATGATGGCGCGATCGGCACCCAGCGCCAGCGCGGTACGCAGCTGTTCCTGAGCCGCTTTCGGCCCTAGCGATACCACTACGATCTCGCTGGCCACGCCGGCCTCTTTCAGACGCACCGCTTCTTCGACGGCGATTTCACAGAACGGGTTGATTGCCATCTTCACGTTGGCCAGATCAACGTCGCTGTTGTCGGACTTCACGCGTACTTTGACGTTGTAGTCAATAACCCTTTTAACAGTTACAAGAACCTTCATCTGACTAGACCCTTTTCGTTATTCTCGTAAGGCAACGCTAGCGTTGTGATAGGGACAGAATACATATCTGCAAAAAATAAGCAATAACCCTAATAGCGGTTTGATGCATTTTTACGCTTACGTTAACTACGTTAGTCGCATATCGCAGCATAGCTATTCAAATATTAGGGTATTCACTTATAATACCTGAAAGATAATTGATTCCGTCCCGACACCTCGCCGGATGGCTGTAACCCGGCGGATACAGTAGGCTGGGACGATTGGAATAATAAGAATACGTAGAGGGGAATGAGCCGTGACTCGTGAATCGATGGAATTTGATGTAGTGATCGTCGGCGCCGGCCCGGCCGGCCTGTCCACCGCCTGCCGGCTGATGCAGCTGGCCCAGCAGAAGGAGCAGGAGCTGACGGTCTGCGTAGTGGAGAAAGGCTCTGAGGTCGGTGCCCATATCCTGTCCGGCGCGGTGATCGAGCCGCGCGCATTGAACGAGCTGTTCCCGGACTGGCAGGAGCGCGGCGCACCGCTGAAAACGCCGGTCAGCGAAGACCAGATCCTGCTGCTGAAAGATGACAAGAACGCCCAGCGGGTGCCCAATGCGCTGGTGCCGAAAACCATGCACAACGAAGGCAACTATGTCGCCAGCCTGGGCAACCTGTGCCGCTGGTTGGCCGAGCGGGCCGAAGAGCTGGGTGTCGAGATCTTCCCGGGCTTCGCTGCCGCCGAAGTACTCTATAACGAGGACGGCAGCGTCAAAGGGATCGCCACCGGCGACATGGGTGTCGGCGCCAACGGCGAGCAAAAAGACAGCTACATGCCGGGCATGGAGTTGCACGCCAAATACACCATCTTCTCCGAGGGTTGCCGCGGCCACCTGGGCAAGGAGCTGATCGCCAAGTTCGAACTGGACAAGGACGCCGACGCCCAGCACTACGGCATCGGTATCAAGGAGCTGTGGGATATCGACCCGGCCAAGCACCAGCCGGGGCTGGTGCTACACGGGGCCGGCTGGCCGCTGAGCGGCGGCACCAGCGGCGGCTTCTTCCTCTACCACGCCGAAGACAACCAGGTGGTGGTCGGCCTGATCATCGACCTGAACTATAGCAATCCGCACCTCAGTCCGTTCGACGAATTCCAGCGGATGAAGCACCACCCGGCCCTGGCCCAGTACCTGGAAGGCGGCAAGCGGGTGGCATACGGCGCCCGGGCGATCACCAAGGGCGGCTTCAACGCCCTGCCGAAGATGACCATGCCCGGCGCACTGCTGATCGGCTGCGATGCCGGCACCCTGAACTTCGCCAAGATCAAGGGCACCCACACGGCAATGAAATCCGGCATGCTGGCGGCTGAAAGCATCGTCGAGGCGCTGGCGGCAGGCGATCAGGGCGGCAACGACCTGAGCGGCTACACTGAAATCTTCAAGGATTCCTGGCTGTATGACGAGCTGTACCGCTCGCGAAATTTCGGCCCGGCGATGCACAAGTTCGGCTCCATGCTGGGCGGCGCGTTCAACTTCATCGACCAGAACATTTTCAACGGCAAGCTGCCGTTTACGCTACACGATGACAACCCGGATTACGCCCAGCTGAAACCGGCCGCAGACTGCCCGCGCATCGACTATCCGAAGCCGGACGGCAAGCTGAGCTTCGATAAATTGAGTTCGGTGTTCCTGTCCAACACCAACCACGAAGAGGACCAGCCCTGCCATCTGCAGCTGCGCGACCCGGAACTGCCGCTACGCGACAACCTGCCGAAATACGACGAGCCGGCCCAGCGCTACTGCCCGGCCGGGGTTTACGAGGTGGTCGAGGACGAGGACGGCAAGCGGTTCCAGATCAACGCCCAGAACTGCGTGCACTGCAAGACCTGCGATATCAAGGACCCGGCCCAGAATATCCGCTGGGTGGTACCGGAAGGCGCCGGCGGCCCGAACTATCCGAATATGTAAACGTATTTCTCAGAAACGAAAACGGAGCCCTAACGGCTCCGTTTTTATTTCAACCACCGGCCACACTCTCGCTACTTGTAGCGGTCATGATTGAACACGAAGTCACCGCCAGGCGCCGCCTTATGACAGGCGATGCAACCGGTCGGCATCCCCTTGGCCACACGGCCGGCCAGTTTGGCGCCTTTCGGATTGGTCAGGATGCTGCCATCCGGCCCGTACTTGACGTAGAACCAGTCCTGGTTTTCCGCATCGTAGCCGGACTCGCGTTTCAGCATGATGGTAACCGCTTGCAGATACTTGTTCGGATCGTTGATTACGTCGTCGATGCTCAACCCGTCACCGCCATAATTGCGCTTGACGACCAGATCGCCCGTCACGCCATCCAGGGTGACCGGCAGCTCCAGCAACTCCAGAATCATGCCGTGCGGCGGCATGCCCTTGTAGGGCCGGGTGATAATGGCGTTATCGCCGGCCAGGTTCTTATCCACCATCAACGCCCAGAGATCGTTGGCCAGTTTCACGGAGGCTTCGTCACCGAACGGGGCCGCCGACGCCAGCCCACCGAATGCCGTCAGCCCAACCCCAGCCACCAGGCCCAACCAGTGCTTTCTGACTTTCATCCCGAATCTCCTTGTCACTCTCACTTGAATAGCTGCGACCGTTCATATGCAATCGCGTCCTAACAAGCGTAGCCGTTCCCGCGCTACTTCCCAGTAAGTCCGCATCCGAACGTCATACAAAGGCGTACCAGTGGTGCTATGTACCGGGGGCAAGTCAGACCCACCCCAAAGCACCTTGGGATGTCGAGCTGCCACGAGAGATGAGATAACAGGTCTGTAATTGGTCGAGAGAGATCGATTGCAGACCCGCAGGTAGCTGTAGGCAGCTAGCGAGACCAAACGCAAGGCGTCAGTCTCGTAGCCATTGCCGTACAATCTGCCATACAACCAACCGGGCGGCTGACTGGTAGTGAGAAGGTTAATTCGCAGCCTGTTGTTGTTCCAGCAGCGGCTCGTAGCGACGGTCGGTCAGTGTTTTCAGGAACGCCACCAATGCGTCGACCCGTCGGTCATCCAGTGCCGGACCGTCCTCCAGCTCCTTCAACGACAGGGTGTACGGCACTTCCGGCTGCCCCCAGGACTGGCCGGTCTCCGGGTTGATCTGCCGTTCGGCGCTGCGGCTGTTGTACTTGTCGTAGAACAGCACCACGGTGCGCAGGTCCTTGAACACCCCGTTGTGCATGTAAGGCCCGGTCACCGCGACGTTGCGCAGGGTCGGCACCTTGAACTTGCCGTCCTGCGTCGGATCATCCACCTGCGGATTATTTAACAGACCATGGTCCACTTGGTCCAGCGGCACGCCGTTCCTGGCCCGCACCGCCGCGTTCACCGGTACGCCGATATTGTGGTACTGGTAGTTGCTGAAGGTCTCGCCCGGTGCCCGCGGGGTCGCTTTCAGCTGGTGGCACTGGTTGCAGTTGGTGAACTGCTGCGAGAAGAACAGCGTGCGGCCCAGCTCCTCCTGCTCGGTCATCTTGTACTCGCCGCGCAGGTAGCGGTCGTATTTTGAATCGAACGGGGCGAACAGCTCGGTCTTTTCAAACGCGGCGATGCTCTGCGCCATCGCCCTATAGGCTTGCTCCACGTTGGCGAAGATCTGCTCGCCGTAAAGCTCTTTGAACTGCTTCACGTAGGACGGATTTTCCTGCAACCGGGCCACCGCCATCGCTTTGTCGGTCAGCCCCATCTCGACCGGATTGGTCGGCGGACCGCCGGCCTGCCCTGCCAGACCCGGCTCGCGGCCATCCCAGAACTGACCGCCAACCCAGGCACCGTCAGCATTGCGATGGAACGGCGGGCTGAAGCTTGCATAGGCGGCAGTCGGCGCCGTGCGATCACCCAGCGAGTGGCCGTCATCACCCAGCGAGACCGCCCCGCCAACGCCGTTATCGCGATCGTCGACGAAGCCCTGCTGAGGATTGTGGCAGGTGGCGCAGGATTGGCTGCGGTTACGCGACAGATTTACGTCAAAGTAAAGCTGCTGGCCGAGCGCCTGGCGCGCCTGCCGCTGCGCATCACCGCTGTGACGGTTTTCAGTCACCGGGCTGTTGCACCCTGCCAGCGCCGCCATCAGTAACGCCACCGTAGAGATTCTCACCGACATCGCCAATCCTCACTAAGCATTAGAATCATTCGCACTTGCGTTTTAATTTGCCGAATTCTAACACCGCCATGCAGGCCGGGGGCGCAAAACAATAATGAAAATTGATCAGCGTCAGTGTTCACCATGGCCAATACGTTCAGGCAAGCCCTATCAGAGACAGTTATTCAGCAGCGTCGCACTATGTTTCCCCCACCGCTTAACGGCTAAACTGGTGACCATATGGATCAACCTGTCAGCGACCAACTCACCGCCTGCCACAGCTGCGACTACCTGCTGCGACTGCCCGAGCTTCAACCGGGCCAGAAGGCACAATGCCCCCGTTGCGGCCACCCGATCAGCCGACGGGTACGGCACGCACTCGACCGCTCGCTGGCGTTTGCGGTCAGCGCGCTGCTGTTCCTGACCCTGGCGCTGATGTTTCCGTTTCTCGCCTTCAAGGTTCAGGGGCGGATGCAGGAGATGAGCCTGCTGCATAGCGCAGTGGAGCTGATCCAACAGGATTACCTGCTGCTGGCGGCGCTGTTGCTGCTGTTTATCCTGCTGGCCCCAACCGCCCTGCTGGCGCTATTGCTGCCGGTCCTGCTGGCGGTCAGGCGCGGGCGTAGCGGCGACTGGACCTTCCGTTTCGCCCACCTGCTGTTCGCGGTACAACCCTGGAGCATGGTCGAGGTGTTCATGATCGGCGTACTGGTGAGCCTGGTGAAGCTGAGCAGCCAGGCCGACGTGGTGCTTGGCCTGTCTTTCTGGGCCTATATCCTGTTCAGCCTGTCACTGACCGCCGCATTTGCCGGTATCGACCGTTACCAGCTCTGGCACGCACTGGACGAGGCGCACCATGGCTGAAGCTCAATATTCCCAGGGCTCGGCCGCCGAACAGGGACTGCAGGCCTGCCATACCTGCGGCAAGGTTTCGCCGTTGACACTGAACCACTGCCCGCGCTGTCACAGTCGGCTGCACCTGCGCATCCCCAACAGCCTGCAACGCACCTGGGCGCTGCTGCTGACCGCCATACTGCTGTATATTCCAGCCAACAGCGAACCGATCATGCGCACCACGCTGCTCGGCCAGGAGACGGTCAGCACCATTATCGGTGGGGTGGTACTGTTGTGGCAGATGGGCTCCTACCCGATCGCCGCGGTAATCTTTATTGCCAGCGTGGTGGTACCGGTCGGCAAGATCCTGGCGCTGGCCTGGCTGTCGTTCAGCGTCTGGCGCGGCCACCGGTTGTGGCCTCGCCAGCGCACGGTGCTGTACCGGCTGACCGAACTGATCGGCCGCTGGTCGATGGTCGATGTGTTCGTAGTCGCCATCCTGGTCGGCCTGATCCAGCTGGGCGAGCTGATGAGCATCTACCCAGGCAGTGCGGCGCTGGCCTTCGCCGGGGTGGTGATCCTGACCATGCTGGCGGCCAACAGCTTCGACCCGCGACTAATCTGGGACCGACTGCCGCCCGACCCTATCCCGCATACCAGCACAGCATCCGACAGGAGTACCGATGACAACCCCTGATGCAGAGATCCGCCCCACCCGCTCACTGTCGGTCATCTGGATCATTCCGCTGGTCGCGGCGCTGATCGGCGTCTGGATGGTTTACCAGAACTGGGCCAACCAGGGACCGATGATCACCCTGCACTTCGAGAGCGCCGAAGGCATCGAAGCGGGTAAAACCCAGATCCGTACCTTGAACGTGGTCGTCGGCCGGGTGGAAACGCTAGAGCTGGCAGAAAACGACCGCGGCGTTATCGTCAAGGCCCGGATGGCGCCCAACGCACGGCGGCTGCTACGCGGCGGCAGCCAGTTCTGGGTGGTTCGCCCGCGGATCGGCAGCGGCGGCATCTCCGGCCTGGGCACCCTGGTATCGGGCGCCTATATCGAGATGCGGCCCGGCAGCGGCAAAGAGGATCGCCGCCGCTTCACCGGCCTGGAAACACCGCCGATCACCCCGCCGGACGCGCCGGGCATCCGACTGAAGCTGGTCAGCGACAGTGCCAAATCCCTCAACATCGGTGACAGCGTGACCTATCGCGGCTACGAGGTCGGCCGGATCGAGACCCTGGAGTTCGACGCCGAAGCGCGCCAGTTGAATTACGAGCTGTTCATCCGCGCGCCGTTTGACCGCCTGGTCAGCCAGGGCAGCCGGTTCTGGAACACCAGCGGGGTCAGTATCAGCGCCTCGGCCGAGGGGATCAAACTGGCCGCCGACTCGCTCAATACCCTGTTGGCCGGCGGCATCGCCTTCGAAGTACCGGAGGGCTGGCCGCGCGGCGAACCGGCCAGCGATGGCGACCAGTTCCGGCTTTATCCGAACCAGGCAGCCGCGCTGGAGGGCAGCTACAGCCACTACATCGAGTACCTGCTGCAGTTCGACCAGTCGATCCGCGGCCTGAAGCCGGGCGCGCCGGTCGAGTTTCGCGGCATCCGGGTTGGCACGGTATCCGGGGTGGCGGAAGCGCTACTGCCCTCCAACGTCACCGGCCTGCAGGCCAAGATCCCGGTGCTGATCCGCATCGAACCGGGCCGTATGGGGCTGTTCGATACCGAGCAGTCGGACCAGTATGTGGCCAGCTGGATCGAACGCGGCCTGCGCGCCAGCCTGAAATCCGGCAACCTGCTGACCGGCGCACTCTATGTCGATCTCGACCTCTACCCGGACAGCGAACCGGCCAGCATCGAGGTGCACCAGGGCTATGCGGTGATCCCCACCATCAGCGGCGGCCTGCAACGGCTGGAGAGCAAGGTGTTCGCCCTGCTGGAGAAACTTGAAAAACTGCCGCTGGAACCGGTGCTGAACCAAGCCGACGCCAGCCTGGCCGAAGCCCGGCGCGCTTTGCAGCAGCTCAACCAGACCCTCCAGGGGGTCGACACCCTGCTACAGAGCCAGCCGACCCGCCAGCTGCCAGCGGAGCTGAGCGCCACCCTGCAACAGATCCGTCAGAGTGCCCGCTCGCTATCGCCGGACAGTCCGCTGTACGATGAACTGGGCGGCGCCGCCCGCGAGCTGCGCGCCACCCTGAACAAGCTGCAGCCGGTGCTGGATACCCTGAACGACCGGCCCAGCGCGTTGATCTTCGATCGCGCCCCGCAGCAGGACCCGATGCCAGGAGGCGAATCATGAAAACCCTAGCAAGCCTCTGCCTGCTGCTACTGCTGGGCGGTTGCGCCGCCACCGCAACACCGCCGACCCACTACTACACACTCAACGACGCTGACCACGCCGGCCCGCGACTGCTCGCCGAGCAAACCCTGGCGGTGATCGGCATCGCGCCGGTCGGCGTAGCCGACTATATCGACAATGAAGGGTTGGCGCTGCTGACCGCTTCGCATCAGCTACACCTGGCCCGGCAACACCGCTGGGCTGAGCCACCCAGCCAGGCGATCGGCCGGGCGCTGCAGATCGATCTCGGCGAGCAACTACCGGTGTTCCGGATCGACAACAGCCGCGACGGCACCCTGGACGGCTGGGATTATCGGCTGCGATTGCGGGTGGACCAGTTTCACGGTACCGCCAACGGCGAGGCGGTACTGGCCGGTAACTGGCGGCTGGAAGACCCAACCGACAACCGGGTGCTCAGCAGCCAGCGCTTCCGACTGAGCCAGCCGCTGACAGAGCGCGGCTATCCGGCGCTGGTCATCCAGCTGCGGGCCCTGTTGCGGCAACTGGCCGGCCAACTGGCCGCCGAGATCAGTCAGCAGGCGCGCTAAGCCGTTCAGACAAGCCGGCGTCCCGGTGGCCGAATGAAACCCCGTTGACGGTGGTCAAACCTCCGTACAACGGGGCCTGCTAGAGTCGGCGCTTTGGTAATCAGTCCGCAAGGCGCCTCGATGTCCGCTCCCACTCCGATCCAAGCCAGTCGCCCCAACCCGAGCCGTCGCATCGCCAACGGCCAGCCGGATTCGCTGGTCTACCAGATCGACAACCGGCTGTACGTAAACCTGACCGACCGCTGCACCCTGGCCTGCCAGTTCTGCCCCAAGCACAACGGTTGCACCGAGGTGAAGGGGCATGAGCTGTACCTTAACCAACGACCGGAGGTGGCGCAGATTCTCGCACTGATCGGCGATCCGACCCGTTTCGACGAGATCGTTTTCTGCGGCTACGGCGAACCGACCCTGCGCCTGCAGGCGCTGCTGCAGATCGCCCAGGCGATCAAAGCGGCTGGCGGTCGCACCCGCATCAATACCGACGGGCTGGGCAGCCTGGTGCACAAGCGGGATATCGTGCCGGAGCTGGCCGGCTGTATCGATGCGCTGTCGATCTCGCTGAATGCCCAGGATGAAGCCACCTATGTCCGCCACTGCCAGCCAAGCCTGCCGGGCAGCCATACCGCCGTGCTGGCCTTCATCGCCCGGGCGGCAGAGCTGATTCCGGAAGTCCACGTCAGCGCCATCGACGGATTGGATGGGGTCGATATCGACGCCTGCCGACGTCTGACGGAACAGCGTGGCGCCAGCTTCCGCCGCCGGGTTTTGGATGCGGTCGGCTAGATGCGGTCGGCTAGACGTGGTCGGCTGAGACGCGGTCGGCTAGGCCAAACCGGCCTCGCCCGCTCTATAAGCTAAGGAACCTGCGAATGAGTCCCTTATGTTCTCTGCGGGCTCTAGAACGGCCAGATGCGCGAAAGGTAGCGAAGCGGAATGACGCGTCCTTTCCAAGCTGCCTGACAAAGCAGATGGCCGTTATAGAGCCCGCCCTCCGGGGCTTTCGGTGGTTCGGCACCCGGGCGATCAGAGCTCTGCGTTAACGATTTACGTCCGGCCGGTGCGCCGGGGACAACCAGTACGCCTGTAATCGTTGCCTTTATGCCCTTGCGTGTGGGTATTGATCTCTGACCGCTCCGAAAGCCAGAGGCCCAAGGGACTTGTTCGCAGGTTCCTAAGCCTGTTCCGCCCTCCCACCCAGCACCTACACTGAGAAAAGCGGCCTACTGCCATAATGCCGTTTGGTTCAGGTTATACCCATTTACGCCTGGTAGAGCGTGGCGGTTATGGAGCCCTGCCCTTCACGTAACCATGGAAGACAAGCGGCACAGTAGCGCTACGCAGACAGCACAGGGGGTTTTATGAATAACGACTGCTGGATCCTGACCGCCCAATGCCCCAGCCGGCTGGGCACCGTCGATGCGGTAACCGACATGCTGTTTCACGGTGGCCATTACATTACCGATCTACACTCATTCGACGACCGGCTCAGCAACCGGTTCTTTATCCGCGCCGAGTTTCGCCCCTCCGAGCCACTGGACGAAGCCGACTTCCGGGCCCGGTTTGCGGAGCGGGCCGGCAAATTCGAGATGGAATGGGAGCTGACCACCGCCAGCCACCGGCCGAAAGTGCTGATCATGGTGTCGAAGTTCGACCACTGCCTGAACGATCTGCTGTACCGCTACCGTACCGGCCAGTTGCAGATCGAGATTCCGGCGATCATCTCCAACCACCCGGACCTGAGGCCGCTGGCCGAGTGGCACAAGATCCCCTACCACCACCTGCCGATCACGCCGGAAAGCAAGGCCGAACAGGAAGCGAAGGTATGGCAGCTGATCCAGGATTGCGGTGCCGAACTGGTGGTGCTGGCGCGCTACATGCAGGTGCTGTCGCCACAGATGTGCGACCGTCTGACCGGCTGGGCGATCAACATCCACCACTCGCTGCTGCCCGGCTTCAAGGGCGCCCGCCCCTACCACCAGGCCTATCAGAAAGGGGTCAAACTGGTCGGCGCCACCGCCCACTACGTCAACAACGATCTGGACGAAGGGCCGATCATCGCCCAGGGGGTCGAAGTGGTCGATCACGCCCACTATCCGGAGGACCTGGCCTCCAAGGGCCAGGATATCGAGTGCGGCACCCTGGCCCGGGCGGTACGCTACCACGTCGAGCGGCGGGTATTCCTGAACGGCACCCGCACGGTGGTTTTCGACGCCGGTTGAGGCCGAAGCCGCTCAGCCTGGCTGAGCGGCATTTCGGGCAATCAGATCAAACCAACGTGTTACCGATCAACCAGACACCGGCGTAGCCGACGCTGTAGGCCAGCAGCAGCAGGTGCAGGAAGCGCATATAGCTGATGAAGCTGAGCTGGGCGATTTTGCTCATCGCGATCACCCCGGCCGCCGAACCGACGATCAACAACGAGCCGCCGACGCCGGTAGCGTAGGTCAGGCAGAGCCAGTCCGCCTTGCTCATCTCAACGCCGGATTTCAGGATCGCCGCGGTCAGCGGCACGTTGTCGACCATCGCCGACAGCAGGCCGACCAGGTAGTTGGCCGCCCAAACCGGCAGCTCATGATAGAGCAGCGGCAGCGAATCCAGCACCCGCAGCTCCTTCAGCATCCCCACCAGCAGCAACACGCCGAGGAAGAACAGCAGGGTGTCGAACTCGATCTCGCGGATGAATTCCAGGATGTTCTTACGCTCCGCCTTCTTGCGGTGCAGAAACTGGTAGCTGAGGAACATCACCGACAGGCCAAACAGGAAGGTCAGGACCGGCGGTACCCGGAAATAAACACTGAGCAGCAGCGTATTGCCGATGGTCAATACGAACAGCAGCGCCAGCAGCTTATCGCTGCCGGAGATCGGTCGGCGGAACTTGGGCAGTTCCAGCTCGCCACTGCTACCGCGAACCAGGCAGGCCAACAGCACGAACACCCCCGCCAATGCCGCAGGGATCAACAGGAACAGATCGGTGATGCCTACCTTACCGGCCAGGAAGATCATCAGCGTGGTGACGTCACCGGTGATCAGCGCAACACCGCCGGAGTTGACTGCGAACACCAGCAGCGCGGCAAACTTCAATAGCTGTTTATCGGACAGCTGCAGCGATGACAGCAACGACAGCATGATCAGCGAGGCGGTGATGTTGTCCGCCAGCGAACTGAACAACAGCGCCAGCAACGCCATCAGCACCATCAAACGACGCTGACTCAGCTGGCCCGGCAACAGCCGGTAAACCACCTGGGTGATCAGGCCCTGCTGGTTCAGATAGGCGACGAAAGTCATTGCCGCCATCAGGAACAACCAGAGTGTGGCGATGTCGAGCAGGTTCTCATTCAGGCTGTGCTGAATAGCCGCCGCATCGACGCCCTGCTCGGGAAAGATGAACGCCAGAATCCAGACCAACGTACCGAGGAACAGGCTGGTCTTGGCCTTGTTTACGTGCACGATATCCTCGATCACGATCAGCAGAAACGCCAACGCGATCAGGCACAGCAGCAGTGTGTGCATAATGTTCGCTAACCATTTTTTTGTTATTGGGGGGTGTGCAGCCGGCACCGGTCCATCCGCAGGGATGCCTCGCCATGATCATGGCAAGCACCCGGCCCACTTGGATGGTCTGGTGGTCACGAGCCGCTGCAGCGGGACGATTATACGCCTGTTTTCCGCACTGCAGCAGCCGCTATTGGCAGGAGTATTATTACACTCTCGAACTAGCCGATACTTTCACCCAATGGCCCAATTTTTCTGAAAAAGGGTTGCTTTACAGCAGGCTAAGCCAGCTCGGTTTCCTTTGTTTCAGCACGCTGGCGACTGACGAACTCGGTCTGCCGACCATCCGCCTGCAGTACCGACACCTCGACCGGCCGCCCCTGCCGATCCAGCTGCAACAGACCTATGCCGTTGCCGTTGAGCAATCGCGCCTCGCCATTGCCAACCGGCCGGCGCGCCTTGATGCGCATCTGGCGCCGCTTGGTAAACCAGTTCAATGGCGAGCGACTGCTATAAAGTGCGCTATTGATGCGGTCGAACCAACGCAACAACCGACGGGGAAACTCGTTCTTCAGGCCACTGCAGGTGATCTGCCAGATTGCCGGGCTGTTCTTGCGCCGGCGCAGGCGGATGTCGTAGGCAAAGGAGTAATGCACGTCGCCGGACAGGATTACGAAATGCTGTGGCGTTTTCGGGTGGCTGAAGATATTCAGGATCACGTTGGCGGAGCCGGGATGTGCCATCCAGTTTTCGGCGTCCACCAGCAGCGCATGGCCGAAGTAGGTAAACATCCGCTGCACCGTCTCGATCAGCTTGACGCCGAAGATCGGCGCCGGCGACACCAGCAGCACCGCCGGCTCGCCGATCAGTTCCTGTTGCAGTTCCGACAGCGCCTCCCAGTCCATCAGGCCGGACGGCTTGGCGGCGCTGCTCTCCGACCACCAACGGCGGGTACGGGTATCCAGCACCACCATCTTCGGTTGGCTCGGCACGCTGTAGCCCCAGCCATCGAATTCCAGCAGAACATCGATCAGCTGGTCCTGCGGCGCTTTCTCCGGCCGCTGGAAATAGCGCTGCAGCTGGCTGATAAAGGTGGCGTCGAACCGCTCCGGATCGTTGCCCCAGCCCTGGCACAGCCAATAGCCTATCAGCGCATTGCCGATGATTCGGCGCGAGAATGGATGGTTGTAGGCGGTCTCCTCCCAGCCGCGGGTCAGGTTCCAGTCGTCGGTGATATCGTGGTCGTCAAAGATCATGTAGACCGGCAGCTGCGCCATTAACCGCTGCACCTGCGGCAGCCCCTCGGCGAAGCGCTTGATCTCCCGCTGCTCGTTCAGGAAGCGCTGGCGGTTGTCGTCCGGCACCCGCTCCAGCGCCGTATCGATCCGTTGCCAGAGCACCGGCGACCAGACCAGCAGGTACATGGCGATCACCTCGGCCAGGGTGATCAGATGGTTATGGGCGGAGTCGCTGGTGAAGATCGGCTTGCGCACCCCTGCGAAGAAGCGGTCCTCCAGCGTGGCGCTGGCCTTGTCGTGGGGCAGCAGCTCTTCGCGCCGGTAGTAGCAGTGCTCGCTGGCCTGCAATGCTGCGCTATCCGCTACCAGCGCACCGTCCAGCTGCTCCGGCCAAAGCCCCAGCAGCTCGATGGTCCGGTGGATTGCCACCAACATCGGCCCGGCGACATCGTCGGCGTAGATCTGGTCGCCCGACATCATCAGCAGTGCCGGCCGCGTCTCCTCGCCGGCCTGCGCCAGGGCCAGTTGGCGGTCCGCCTGCAGCAGTGCGTCCTCGCCCGGATAGTGGGGTTTGCGGCAGGAGCCGTGCAACAGCCGATCGAGCCGGCTTTTCAGCATCAGGCTGGGCCGCTGCTGGCCATCGTAGAGCAGCCAGGGCTGCAGATCGGCCAGCCCCCGCTCCCCCTCGGCGGTGTCGAGCCGCAGGTCGTACTCGAACAGACAACCTGCATCCAATGGCTGGTCGAACGGCAGCCGGATCAGGTGGATATAAGCCCGCTCGCCGACCGCGATCAGCTCGGTATTGGCCGGCTCCAGCGGCGTACTCTGGAACGGTTCCGCGTCGCCGGGCCGGTACAGCTCGGCACGGATCGTCAACGGCCGCGAACCGACCAGCCAGAGCGCCAGTTGCTGCTGGCTCAGGCGGCGGACGATGGGGCCGGCGAGGATATCGGGTAGTGTGGCGGTGGAACTATCGGCGGACTGGGGCACGGCAGGGTCCTGTATCGATCAACATGCCCTGCCACCATACCGAAAGCCGCCGCCATTCGGCAATCGGCATCAACTGGCACGGATCAGCCGGGCCCGGTCGACATGCTCGTAGATCTGGTCACGGTAATCGAGCACGCTGAGCTCCTCGTAGCGCAGCACGTTACCGCTGAGGTCCAAGAGCGAGGAAAATCGAACCATCGGCACTTCGTCTTCGAGAAACGGCGAGTGCAGGATACCGAAGGTGGTGGAGCCCTTCTCGGCGGTCACCTCGATCCGCTTGGCATCGGCTGCCACTTCGCCGCCGGCCATCACCGCCACACCGTTCGGTACCACGAACTGGCGCACCACCAGCTGCTGCAAGGGCATCCACAACCAGTAGCCGGTTTCCTGATAGAGCGGGCTCAGGTCGTCTTCCCGACTGAGCCGGCTCCAGTACTGCAGACCGTAAACCTTCTGCGGCCCGTTCTGCACCGAGGGAATCGCACTGAACGTCAGCTCCTCCCGGTAAGGTGTTTCCAGGGTACCGTCGGGCGTCGGCGCCAAGTCCAGGCCACTGCCGATCCAGGTGCCCACCAATGCCGACAACGGCCCCAGGTCCACATCCACTTCCGGATGGTGCTCCACTGCCAGCAACTTAATGGTTTTGGCCATAATGCATACTCCTTTCACAATCGACCGCTTGAACAGACCGCGCCGCATCCCGGTGATCACCGTGCGACACATAGACTACAAGATAGACGTGTCAGTCCCGGTTCAGCCAATCGGGTTGTTTCGGCGGCAAGAGTCGCTCGCGGAGCGAACTGCTACAGAATGTAGGTCCGGCCGGGTAGGTCCGGCCGGCCAAACGCCGCCAGGCGTTTTCAACCGCCGGTGGCGGTGGCGCCCCGGGGACGCCCTACTGGCTCCTGCCGTAGCAGCCCGCTCCGAGGGCGACATCCACGGACTACGGCAAACTTGTCGCGGTCTGAGCCCGCTGCTACATGAGGAAGCCGCAAGCGGCACGCAGCCGGTCGAACCGGATAGCCCGGCACGGTGCCGGTTGATTCGGAGTGTCCCGCTACTATTGGGGAGGGCAGGTTTCCTGATGATCCGTAGATACCAGGCCACAACAGCCTTTTATAGCCCTTGTGGCTGGCGCTCCTGCTGGTTCTTCACCATGCCAATGTAGGGCCGGACCTAGCCGGGTAGGCCCGGCCGGGTAGGTCTGGCCGGGTAGGTCTGGCCGGGTAGGTCTGGCCGGGTAGGTCTGGCCGGCCGAACGCCGACAGGCGTTTTCAACCGCCGGTGACGGTGGCACCCCGGGTGGCGCCCTACAGGCCCTGCCGTAGCAGCCCGCTCCGAGGGCGACATCCACGGACTACGGCCACCTTGTCGCGGTCAGAGCCCGCTGCTGCGAAGAAATTACCGGGGGTAAAAATGAAAAACGCCGCAAATGCGGCGTTTTCGGGATGTCGGTGAGTGGAATTACTCAGTGCAGGTTATCGTACTTCTTACAGATGGCAGCCAACTTCGGTTGGATCTCCAGCGGCGCATAGGCCATTGCCTGTTCGAATAACTCCCGGTTTGCTTCGGACAGACGTTCCTCTTCGCTCATGGCGGAGAGTTTCTGCATCGCTTCGATGAACTTCGGGTGGGTCGTGGTGCTGTTCTGAGTCATGGCTGGGCCCTCCGAACTGTTGGCGCGAGGGCAGACCGACAGGCCTGCCCGTTAAGATAACGCCATTCTAGCAGCGCCCCCGGCAGAACAACAGTCCGCAAGGATGCTGCGGCACAACCTTTGCTAAGCCTTCTAGATAGAGCGGCGGAACTGGTGCCAGCGGTGTAGCCAGGCCACCAGCCAATGTGGTGCCGCCTCACCGGTACCAACCGCTTTCAGCAGCGGATGACGTTCTACCACCCGTTCGACCACCTCTTCCTGTTCCGGCTCCACGTCGACGAAGAAGATATGCTTGCCGGATTTCAATAACCGCTTGAAGCGGCGGAAGTGGGCATTGCGGCGCTGGACGCCCAGAAAACCACCCTCCCAGGTACTGAAGCCCAGAATAATCACCGCCAGGAAGATAAAGGGTATCCAGCCGGCGGCAGTCTCAGTCCAGCCCAGCAGGTAAGCGCCGCCCAATACCAGCATCGACAGCGCCACGCCGATAACGGCGCCGATCTCACCGGAATGCACCGCATCGTTCTTCATAAAGGATGTAACTTCGTGCAGGTGTTTATGATGGTCGACCTCGGCATCCCGCTCGCTGAGCAGGTGGATCTGTTCGGAATTGATGCCACTGGACTCCAGTTCCTGTTCCACGATTTCGACATCGTCGAGGTTATCGGTGACGTAGTAGTGCCGGTTCATGACACACCTCCAATCGCTTGCGGTCTGTCCCTCCTGTCCTGCACCGTAACCGCGCAGCTGCTCACAACGGCGGACTACGGCATGTTCCACTTTTGACCTCTGTTTAGCATAGCACCGCCTGGGCAAATACAGCGGCCACGCCGATTACAGATAGGACTGCAGCAGTTGTCGTGCCAGCTGCTTGCCGCGCTGTGCCGCGCCCAGATCATTCTGCACATGGGCCTGCACCGTGGCTCCCTCCTTCAGCAGACATATCGATTCACTCAGCGCCAGACGTTGCCGGTCGTCGATGGCCAGCGGTTGCAACCGGTCTGCGATCAGTTGGACGACGCGAAGCTTGTGACTCTGGCACTGACGATGAACCGGGTGCTCGGGGTCGCCGTACTCGCCGCAGACATTGATAAAGAAACAGCCACGGAAGTCGGTCAGCGCATCGACCCGATCGTTGAACCAGTCATCCAGCGCATCGAACAGTGCCTCGACCACCTCGATGCCGTTCCGGGCTGCAGCCAACCGGGAAGCCAGCCAGTCGTAGTAGCGCTCGTCCCGGTAGGCGACCACCGCGGCCAGCAACTCCTCCTTGCTGGAGAAGTGGTGATAGAGGGTTTTCTTGGCGATACCCGATGCCTGGAGTATCTGGTTGATCCCCACTGCCGCGACGCCATGCGCGTAAAACAGCGCAAAAGCGGTCTCGACCAATTGCTGTCGTTTGTCCATCGAGACTCCTCAAAGTGCCTTTCCACGCCATGTTGACAGCAGTAGACCGACCTGTCTACCATACAGACCAAGGTAGACAGATCGGTCTACCTCTATTCAACATTTTTCACTGGGAGCCGTTTTATGATCAATAGCCTTCTGCAACAGGCCCGCAGCCCGGCATTTATCGCCGGTCTTGGCGCCATGCTCTGCATCACCGTCCTGGCCAGCCTGGAGCAACTCAACAGCGCCAGCCTGTGGCTGATGGCCCCGTTCGGCGCCACCATGGTGATCCTGTTCGGCCTGCCGGACAGTCCGCTGGCCCAACCGAAAAACATCATCGCCGGTCATATCCTGACCACGCTGATCGGCTTGAGCGTATTGCAGCTGTTCGGCGTGCAGCCCTGGTCGCTGGGTTTGGCGGTCGGCCTGGCGGTGGCCTTGATGCTGGCGACCGGCACCACCCATCCGCCGGCCGGCGCCAACCCGCTATTGGTAATGCTGACCGGCCAGGGCTGGAGTTTCCTGATCACGCCGGTGGCGATCGGAGCGGTGCTGATCGTGCTGTTCGGACTGATCTATCACCGGGTAATCTGCCGTCGTCGCTACCCCACCCGCTGGCTGTGAGATGCTTTCTAAAGTTGACAGTTCACAGCACGGAGTAAACAGTCAGGCCGACGTGAAAGAAAATTTGCAGAGATAAGGAGCAACAGCATGGAGATCGCCAGAAGCGGCATTATTCTGAATACCGAACACTATGACCAATGCGTGGAGTTCTACCAGACGGTATTCGGCCTGGAGGTCCTGTTCCAAAAGACAGAGGGCGACTTCCGGCTGACCTGCTGCGCCTTCGGCGGCAGCTACCTGATGATCGAGACCGGCGGCCAGGCCAAGCGCGGCGGCAAGTCGATCGCCGAAGGCGCCTGCAAGCTACGTTTCAATGTGGCCGATATCGAGCTGGCACTGGCGCGGCTGAAGGCGCTGGGCATCGACGCCGAGATCGTCCGCAACGACTGGGGCTCGACCATCAACCTGCACGACCCGGACGGCAACCGGATCGGCATTCGCGACGAAGCCGGCTTTATCGAGCAGATGGCCGGCTGAATCGCCCTGCTGCAATTTACCCGTTGACCAGCCGCATCCCCCGCTGCGGTGCCAGCAGCGCCAGCCAGCGGGCCAGCCTGGACTTTCCCGGTCTGATCTGATGGCAGCCGGCACGGATCCCTTGCAACGTCAGCCGGGCCGCTTGTTCGGCGCTGATCGCCGGTACGCTGTCCGGCAACTGTCCCAGGTGAAACTGGGTGTCCACCAGAGGCATCAACACCTCGTAAACCTCGACCGATGTCTCTTGCAATCGCCAGCGCAGGCTTTCGCTGTAGGAATGCAATGCCGCCTTGGCGGCGCAGTAGAACGCCTGCTCGGCCTTCGGCAGGTAGACCAGGCCGGTGGTGATATTGACGATGGCAGCCCGTGGCCGGGCCCGCAGCTGCGGCAGCAACGCGTTACATAAGGCCGCCGGCGCGATGAAGTTCAGCGCCAGGTCCCGTGCCATGGCGCTGTCGTTGTCGTCCCCCTCCAGCAGATCGACCGGCTGTTTACCTCCGGCGTTATTGATCAACAGATCCAACTGCGGATAGCTCGCCAGCAGCCGGGCGACCAGCGCGTTGCGCTGGCGCTCGTCGGTCAGGTCGCACTGCTCGATCAGCAGACCGGGCAATGCCGCCTTGGCACGCTGGAGCTTATCGTCATTGCGACCGCAGATGATCACCCGGTTGTCGGGCAGCAACGCCCGGGCCAGCTCAAGGCCGATCCCTTCACTGCCGCCGGTAATCAAGATGGTGTTGCCAATCAGTTTCATCGTCGGGCCTCCCGGTTGGTGAAGGCCCGAGTATCCGCTCAGCGTGCGCCGGCTTCATTAACCCGGGTTAATCCCATTCGGCGACGGATCCGGGACAGGGCCACTTCGGTGATGCCCAGGTAGGAGGCGATATGATAGTTGGGAATCTGCCCGGCCAGTTGACCGAACTCCGCCAGGAACTTCTGGTAGCGCTGCTCCGCCGACAGCAACAGGAAGTCGGCTTCGCGGCGCTCCTTCTTGATCACCAGCAGCTCCAGCATACGCCGATAGAGCCGGTTCCAATCGGCCTGGCTGTCCGCCAGCATCAGAAAATCCGTATAACGCAGCGACAGGCATTCGGCCGGCGCCAGGGCCTGGATATGGAACGGTGCCGGCTCACCGGTAACCAGCGACAATACACTGCTGGCGACCTGACCGGGACCGCAGAACGACTTATTGAACTCCCGCCCGTCGCGGTTGAGGTAGTAATAGCGGGCCAGCCCCGAGGTCAGGAACAGCAGTTGATCGACCGGTCGACCGGCGCTCAGCAGGTGTTCGTCAGCTTCAAATCGGCAACGGGAAAACAGGGGTTCCGCCGCCTGCCAGGCTGAACCCGACAACGGCACCACCGCAGCCAGTGCCTGGTGCAGGAATTCAAGTTGCGCCTGCAAGCTAACGTCAGATCTTCCGTTCATGAACCGCCCTCCTCGCTCAGCGCTGTTTCATCAAGGCCACCGCCAGCCCTGATGATACAAAGGTGGCGCCGGCACCGATATTCAAGCCGGCAACCAACTTCGGTTTAGCCTGCAACCAGGCCGACAGCCGGGCCGAGAAAACACCCATCAGGGCGAAGCCGGCCGCCGTCAGCAGCGCAAACCAGCCACCGTAAACCAGCATCTGCGTGGTCACCGAGCCCAGTTCCGGATTGACGAACTGGGGTACGAACGCCAGCACGAACAGGCCCGGTTTCGGATTCAATGCCGCCGACAGGAAACCGGTGGCAAAGATCCGGCCCAACGGCTGCCGCTTGACCGGATCGAGGCTGATCAGGCTGCGCGAGCGCAACACCCGGATACCCAGCCAGATCAGGTAGCCGGCGCCCAGCAGCTGCACCGCATAGAAGGCCAGCGCCGAGGTCTGCAGCAGCAGGGTCAGGCCGAAAGTGGCAGCAAATACATGGAACAGGATTCCGCTACCGGAAGCCAGACCGGAGACCAGCGCCGCCAATCGCCCCTGGCTGATACCACGGCCGATCGCCAGCAGGTTGTCCGGCCCGGGCGAGATCACCAGCAGCAAACAGGCGACGCTATAGGCCAGCCAGATTTCAAGTGGAAACATCGATACGCCTCCTGCGTGTTATCGGTCTTCAGCTTGCACCGCCGGCAACCGGTTCGGCGATAAAGATCACCGAGGCCGGCTTGCCGCTGGCGGGATGGACAGGTTCCTGCAATGTGCGCAGCCGGTAGCCGCAGTCGGCCAGCAACTGCAGCCAGCTGGCCAGGGTACGGAAATACCAGGGCGCGGGGTCGGTAAAGTTGCCGTCGATGCCGGCCCAGCTTCCCGAACGCCAGCCGTCCCGGTAGGGCTCGTCGCCGCAGCTCGTCAGTGGGTGCAGGGTCTGGATGATCAGCATACCGCCGGGCGCCAGTAACCTGGCAACGGCACGCAACAGTTCGGCCACCGCGGCATTGCCGAACAGCGAGAAATTGCAGACCACCGTATCCACAGTCTCCGCCAGCTCCCCGGCGATAATCTGTTCATACGACAGCAGCCGATAATCGCCATCGCCGGCCAGGCGCGCCTGGTCGATCAACGCCGGCACGGCATCGATGCCGATTACCGAGATCCCCTGCCCGGCCAGCCGGCGGCAGAGCCAGCCCTCGCCGCAGCCCAGATCGATCAATCGGTTGGGCGCCACACTCAGTACCGCCTCGACAATCGCCCGGTCGGTACAGAGGCGGCGACTTTCGATCCGCTGGGCCCGAACCGCCTCGACCCAGGGATCAGCATTGCGTTGCCAGCTCTGGCGAATCTGTTGCTCTGCGCTCTTATCGTCAAACATTGATCTGCTAATTCCATTCCATTGGGATTGAGGCCGACGACAGTGGCGTGCCCTACTCTGCTAGAGACACTATCGCCAGCCCATCGAAAACTAAAAATAGATCGCCTGAAAGCGCATCAGCAGCGCCCCCTCAGCATCGTACAATTCCAGGTGCTGGCCGACCACCCGCCAATTACGTACCTTCGCCAGCACATCCATATATATCTGCTCGGTATCCATCCCCTGCGGGCAGACCATCCGGGTGCTGGCGGCCAGGGCGAAGCTGATCTCTTTACCTTCAACCCGATAGCTGCCGATCAGCCGGTTGCAGCCACCAGAACCGGCCAAGCGCCGGTCTTCAGGCCGCAGGATCAGGCTGGGCTCGCGTTGCTGACCATATACGGCTACCGGTTTTGCCATTAGCCGGGTTAGCTTCCAGTAGGTGTTCTCCAG
Organism: Marinobacterium arenosum; assembly: GCF_019795155.1. Classification (GTDB taxonomy): domain Bacteria; phylum Pseudomonadota; class Gammaproteobacteria; order Pseudomonadales; family Balneatricaceae; genus Marinobacterium_C; species Marinobacterium_C arenosum. Next base: position 182,983 of record NZ_JAILYN010000002.1, read on the forward strand.
CTGCTCGGTCGCGAAGCGGCTGCCGCAACTCTCGCCCGGCCAGACGCCCCGGTGCTGCTCGACCACCAGCGTCGGCAGCAGCCGGTCGCCCTCCATTGCCGGGCGCATCTCCAGCCGGCCATCCAGCTCGACCAGCAATGGCTCGCCCGGTTGGCGACGCTGTGCCAGGTAGTCGCGCTCCAGTGTCGCATTGTCCGCCAACAGGGCCACCGGCCAGCGCTGGCGACTCAGGCATTCGGTGAAAATCGCGGCGTCGGCCAGGTACTGGTACATGCCGCGCATCTTCAGGCGCGGCTCGATCCGTTCGAAATGGGCCGTACGCTCAAGGCTGTAGTTCAGCTCGGAACCGATCGGTTGTCCATCGCGATCCAGCAGCCGCAGGCTGTCCGCGTCAACGACTGCAAAGCGGACCGGTTCAGCTGCTTCACTGCGCAGTACCAGCTGGCGCCCATCGGCACCCAGCGCCCAGCCACCGAGTTCGTAGAAGGTGCTGTCTGGCTCTCGGTCCAGATAGTGGCGGCTCAGGAAATAGGAGTGATCGGCAAACAGGTTGAGCCGGTAGCGGATGCCCGGACAATCGGCACAGGGCAGCTCGCCGGTGAAGCTTGCCGGCAGTTGTGCGAACTCCGCCGGCGCTTTGACCTCACCAGACTCATAAACTGTTCCGGCACAGCCGGGCAACAGCAACATCAACAGCGCACCGACCAGCGCGCCCGGTATTTTTGTCAGGTTCATCAAAAGGATCCCATCGGAGGCAGGCAACTACATGGCTAGAGGAAGACCGCCGTGCCTTGTATTCGTTCCCACGCCAGGGCACAAGACCGATCACTTACTCGGAGCCGGACAGTATCAGCAGCGTACCGACCCGATGCCGACCGAGCATGATCGGTTGCTGCTGCAGGGCATTCAGCCAGTTCGGCGTATCAGCTGCGGTCGCCGGGGCCGCCAGATCCAGTTCGGGCAATCTCGTCTGCGGGGTCAGCTCTAGATCGGCGCCGATCATCTGCAACGCCCGATGGGCCAACGCATTGGCTTTGACCAGCCGTCCGCGCCGGTCGAACGCCAGAAGTCCCGGGCCCCGCCAGTTGCGAAACCGGTCGCGGGTGGCCTCGATCACCTGTTCCCGGCAGCGGAAATAGAGTTCCTGCAGGTTGGCTTCGATCATCCGGGCGGCGGTCATCGCGAAGTCCAGTGCATGGCGCTGATAGCTGTCGGTCAGGCCGGACAGGTCCAGTACCCCGAGAACCCGGCCATCGTGCGGATCCCGGATCAGGTCGGCTGAACAGGTCCAGTGCTTGATACCGGCACAAAAATGTTCGGCGCCATACAGCTGTACCGGCTCCGCTGCAGTCAGTGCGGTGCCGATCGCATTGGTACCGATCGAAGCTTCACCCCAATGCGCCCCTTCGATCAGGTTGACCTTATGGCCGGTGCCACAGGCCGGCGGGTCGCCGGCAATATCGAGGATCAAACCCTCGGTGTCGGCCAGCAAAACCAGGCTGTCGGATTCGAACAACAAACTGCCGGCACGCTCCAATACCGGTTTAGCGGCGGTGCGCAAATCCGACTGAGAAGCACGCCTCAGCTCCAACTGTTCCTGGGCGAGTACAGGTGCCTGTTGCAGCTCCGGATCGACCTTCGATGACTGGCAGCGATACCAGGAATCCTCGACCACCGGGCGAATCAACTCACGGGGATAGGTTTGTTCCAGCAGGAACTGCTCCCAGGTCGACAGCAGCCGATCATGCATCTCGGGATTACTGAGCAGGTGAGAACGGTCACGCATCCGCTCGGTCGCCTGAGCCGCCTGCTGGCGGGTAAAGAACTGGCCATGCCGCAGGAACCCCGCCACCACACCGGGCTTGACCGCCGTTACCCGGCCATCTTCCTGGCGGGCCACCACCAGATCTTCCGGCAGGCCGTCCAGCAGATGCATCGGTGCCTGCAGGCCATTGGCAAAGCGGGAGGGATACACGCCACCGGTATCCATATCGTAGAACGCCGGCAGAAAGCCCAGTGAACGGTTGCCCTCACTGGCACCGCCACTGCCGATGAACAGTGCATTCTGCTGCAACAGGGCAGCCGGTGTCAGTTCACCTGCAGTGGCTTGGGCCGAAATGATTGGGGCGGGCCTGGTTGCCATCGGTCGCTCCCGGCCACAGGGCCTGTCAGCGCCGGCCGGCGCTTAAAGCGGTCAAGACTAGCCGCCACAGCCAGCGGTAGAAATCGATCCGATTCCGTTAATCCAAGGGGGGAAATGAACCCTCGTCCACCTTGGCCACGGGCTTGGCGACCGTGCCTATAAAGTATAGCGGCGCTCAGGCTGCGACAGCCCCGGCCAGAATGAGAGAGGTGGGATAACCGGGGCCAAGCTGGTCGGCCAGGGCCCCGACTCGCAGAGCACCGGTCGACCGATGCGCCGGCGCTTTAGCGGGTTAGCCGTCTTTCAGCTGCGCCAGCTCCGGGGCACTCATCGATGGCAGCCACTCGACGATCTGGTACTCGGCGATCCCTTCGCGGCTGAACGGGTCTTGCCGGACGATCTGCTCAATCGCCTGCCGGTTGTCGGCGCGAGCCAGAATCACCCCACCGCTGCGAGGCTCCTTGCGACCGGACAGCAGGAAATGCCCGGAAGCATAATAACGCTCGAGAAACTCGCGGTGCTCGCCGACGAAGCGATCCACCTCGGACAGCGGTTTAACGTAGTTCAGCAGCAGTAGAAACATTCGATAAATCCTTAGCTAAAGTTCTTTATTCCATCTGTCGGTCTGAGCCCTCACGCGCCCGACCCACTTCATTGGTGTTACAAATGACAGCTGCCCTGCATGGCCGGTTAGAAGCCTACGACCAATTATCCTGCTCGGGATGGTTATGAAATCCCGCTCAATAGGGGCGCAGACGACATATTCCTGCCCATCCATCTGAACTTCAAGTTCTTGGGCGAGGAACCGCTGGAAACCTTCTTCTGGTTCGACGTGATGAAGATCCCACAGATCGAACTGGACTGCATACGGTTTGAAGCCCATATCCAACGCAACTTAGCCCCGGCTGAGATTAGATAACGCCGGAAGATTCATGCAGGGATCAACGCCGCTCCGCCGGAGCAACGGTTACAAATGTAGTGTGGCTGTAATTCAGCTCCAACCCTTTTGCCCGACTGAAGGGCGGTTAGTTGGCATGCATAGTGCTTAAATCTGATCCAAAAGTCTGGTGCATTAAAAGAACGGAGGCATGCCATGATAATTCAGTCCACTTCTGCCCGTTACTTCACCGCCGAATCTTTGCGTGCATCATCATCCCGGCAAAATCCTGCCGCAACGACGACAAATTTTGCCGAAAACATCCACATGTCCCGGCCAGCGCAAGAGATCGCCACCTTGGCCTCTTCCATCGCTGTAAGCGACGACAAGTCGGTCGAAGAAAAGCTTGCCGCGATCAAGGCTAAAGATGCAGTTAGTAGAACGCAGGAAGATCAGGATTATCTGTTCGCCAACGACAAGAAACTTGCAGAAATAACTTCCAAGAGTAAATCCTCCGATCAGCTCACTGCGGAGGAGCTCGATTACATGCAAAAGGCTGGCGGCTTCGTAAATACCATGGCAAATCTGAGCCCGAAGGAAAAAGCACTTTATAACAAGGCGGTCGCCAGTGGCGACACCGAGGCCGCCGCCGGCATCAGCCAGATCGCGCTCATTCGCATGATGGGACACATGGCGGGTGGCGCCAATGGTGAGACATACGACCCGCTCCGCAAAGAGATCACAGCGGCCAACATCGAGAAATACTTCTGCCACAGCATCGTCGATCCAACTGGCAAGGCCCAGTCCCAATTCCAATTCCAAGCCTTGATTCAATACTTAGAAAACACTCCGGATGTTTGACGCACTGCCGCTGTGACAGGCTTCCTACCCCCTCGTGCCACCGGAGCCAAGCGCAAAGCCGTGTGAGCCGGTAAATTCAGCCGTTGGGGCTGTTGGCCAAATCTGGCAGCCGTTGGTGCAAGACCCCTCTATTAGACATCGTACAGACACCTTTCCCCTGAGCGCCAGGTGGCGGGGGCACCGTACGAACGCACGAAACCGGCCGAGCAAGGCATTGGCATTGGCATTGGCTTTACTGTTCCATCACTTTGCCCTTGCCGCCGACCCATAGCCGATTGATCTGGCTGCCCTGAGTTTCCAGACGGATTTCGATCAAGCTGGGGGAGGCAGGTGTCATCAAGCGTCCCTGTTCAATCAGATAGCAATCATCTGTCCGTTTCATCACCTGATGCAGATAGATAGCAGCGCAGCCGGCGCCCATGCCGGTGGCGGGCTCTTCATCGATGCCGTAGAAAGGGGCGAACATGCGGGCACTGGCAGTACGCCCGGTTACCTCGGTATCCGGTGCAATCAAGTAGAAACCGATCAATCCCAACTGCTCACTGATACGGCTGATCCGTTCGAAATCCGGCTGCACGTCTCTCAGGGTGTTGGCGTCGGGCAGCGCGATCACGATGAAAGCGACCCCATTATCGATGCGTGCCGGTGGCGCGATGCAGGTAATTTTTTCAATCGGAAGCTGAACGGCGTCCGCCACCTGCCGGGTTTGCTCTGCGGTCAACGGTTCAACCTGTTGCGGGATCTGCTCCAGATACGCTTTGCCATCCTGGACTTGAAGGCGGCGCAGGCCGTCCACCGTCTCTTTTGTATGCTCACCCTCGCCGAGTTGTCCCTGATTGGCCAATACGGAAACGGCGGCTACGGTGGCGTGACCGCAATGGGCAATGCGCTTGGTCGGTGTAAAGAAGTCCAGTTTGATGTCGGCAACCTCAGACGCGGATACAAACGCCGTCTCCGGAAAACCGGCCTCCGCCGCGATGGCCTGCATCTCGGTTTCGCTCATTTGATCGGCATTCAACACCACACCGGCGGGATTGCCACCGCAATCCTGATCGACGAAAGCACTGAAGACGGCAACCTGATGTTTCATAGCGTGTTTCATAAAGAGCCCATAATCATTAATTTCATTTGCAAAATATAGTGCGCTGTTCACACGGAACGAGCCGGTTAATGCGCTTTGTGTATTGCGCTATGGTTCGATTATGGTGACCCTACAGGTTCTTGACGAACGATATACTTATTAGCTCAGCTTAATAATTGAGTACTCATGGACAAGCGTATACTGGTAGACCTGCTGCTTCTGGATGCCGTCGCCCGACAGGGCAGCTTCACCGCAGCCGCAGAGGAGATGGGGGTGACGCAGAGCGCCGTCAGCCAAACCATGAAACGGCTGGAACAGGAGCTGGGTTACCCGTTGCTGGAACGGACCACCCGGCGGATGCACTTGACGCCTCAGGGCGAGATTATGCTGAAGGGAATCCGCAACGCCGTCGCTGAAGTTCAGTCGGCGCTGGACCGTATTGACAGCGAACGGGAGCAAGGCGTATTGCAGGTGGAAACCTTCTCTACGTTCGCCATGTACTGGCTGTTGCCCAGGCTGCCGGATTTTCATGCTCAAAATCCTGACATCCGGGTTTACCTGAATACCGAGGAGCAATTACGGCCACCGGGAGCGGGCAGCGCCGATGTGATTCTGCGCTTTGCGTCCTCGCCGCCCAGCGGCTTTGCCAGTGAACTGCTGGGGCAGGAGCAGGTTTTTCCCGTCTGCAGCCCGTTGCTGCTGCAAAGGTTTCCCGGCCTGGATGAGACGGAACTGCTCACAGCGGCAACCCTGCTGGCGACAAGGACCGACGGAGAGCAAAGCTGTATGAAAGACTGGCGGCAGTGGTCTGAAAGCACGGGCATCGAAGTGGGTACGGATGTGCTGTATTTCAGTCGCACCGACCTGGTGTTGCAGGCGGCGCTGGCTGGCCAGGGTATCGCCCTGGGGCGCACCTATATCACCCAGGATGCGCTGGCCAATGGCAGTTTGGTGGCACTGAACACGCCGCCTCTGTCGGCGCCCTTCCGCTATTACTTCGCGACCCCTTATGATCGAGCGAACTGGCCGAAAGTCGCACGTTTTCGTGACTGGCTGAGGCAGCAACTGGCCCCGATCTCGGCAGGCGACCACGTTGAATAGAAAGCGCTGCCCATATGCCAGCGGGCCAAAAAGCTGGATGAATACAGCCGCTTTTCGAGCAGGTATGGAGACAACCGCCCGGCACCTCGGCGATCCGCGCCAATATCGCGCGGGGAGAACTCATATCATCCCGCCGGCTACCGCTTTCGTAGCGGCAATCGGGGATTAGCTGCCATGCGCCTCGGTCGCAACAGCAGGCTCGACTTTACTGGGGCAGGCCAGATGGTCTGGCTAGCATCGTAGCGGGTTAGGGATTAGATAATCATGATTAGAGCACCCGCGGCCGTGCAACCGTTGAGTGCGTTCCATTACCAACGGCCAAACCTCGATCAACCGACTTCAAAGGAGGTTACGCCAAAAACGCGATCCAACGGTATGTCAGGAAAAGCCCCCGTATACATTCGGGCGGTTTCAAATGAGCATCTCATCTCATATTTCTCTGCCAAGGACACCGCAGCCGTATTGACCTCTGGCGTATCGAGAAAGATCGCATCGGATGACGTTGCTTTAGCTTTCAAGGCCCGAAAAAGGGACTCGGCCAGCTTCGGGTTGTCCGCAAAGAGCGGGCCGATCTTGTAGCCATTACGGCATTTTCGTATCACGCCGTAGCCTGCCAATTTCCCATGCTCCATGATCCCCAGGGAGTGACATTCCGGTTGATTGATCCAACAACGGGTGAACGACGATCTGGTTGCTGGGAAAAACGGCTGATCATATGCATCAACGGTTTCAAACGGCAAAATAGACAGCTTCACAATGCCCATGTCTTCTGGGGAAACTCCCCCACCAACCCCTTCATAGCGGATGTTTCGATAGGCCAGTCTAAAGCCGGACTTCTTATAATTGTCCTGCTGGGCCACAATTCCATCCAGACCGATGTTTTGACCTTCCAGATATCTAAGGCCCGCATTCCAGATTTGAATGCCGTACCCCTGACCTCGGTATTCAGGTTTAACGATGTAGAATCCGAGGAAGCCGAAATACTCGTCGTATTTAATCACCGAAATCGTGGCGATCGGTTCATCACCAAGGCAACCGACCAGGAATCCATTTGGATCGGCTGCCATATAACAGTCGGCATCCTTAAGGCCCGGATTCCAACCTTCTGTTGCCGCCCACTCAACCGCGATATCAACCTCGTCACGGCTCATCACTCTGATGGAATAGTTTTTATCTTGCATCAAAAACTCCTTATCAAACTGACAACTTTGCGGTATAAACGTTTAGATTTTGCAATACACCATTGATAATTCGATAATCAGGTATCATACCCGTACATTCACCACCTGCACGTAGAGCCACAGATATACTTGCCCGGTTTTTCTCAAGACACCTGAACTCTATGCGGCGTATAGAGTGCTGCAATTTCAAGTGCTGCGAGATACCTGACACTGATTGAGAAACTATACCATTCCCATGATAGGCGGAGTGAAGCCAGTATCCGATCTCTGCCGTCGCTTCATCCTGGTGGATGATTTTTACGCCGAATACGCCTACAGTGCTGGAAAGAAACTTGATCTTGTACCAGCTTGCCCCTGCGAGACCACTATTAACTCTACTTTTTATGTATTCCCGTGTGGTTTCAACATCCACCACTGAATCAACCCAGTAAAGATATTCACCAAGACTGGATCGATCACTATCAATCAGTGGGAAAAGCTCTTCTGCATCTGATATAGCCAGCGGTTCCAGACTAATACTTTCCGAGATATTGACACGCATGAAAACTATTTCCTTAATAAGAGAACTTGGCTGGCATTATGTATTCCCTGCTTGCCGTTTGAGTATCGCCCCGGCTAGCAGAAGCCTGGATCGATAGCACTTCGACGAGAGTAACCTGAATAAACGGGTGAAGAAAGCCGCCCATGATCAACGAATCCGTAAAGCGGTTAGTTGCCATACCCCGGCGCATTCGTGCGCCACTGCCCCCTGACGCTCAGCTCCCGATATCCGTACAGCACAACAGCCCTTGGGGAATGTGGATATCAAAACCACCGAAACCTTCACCCACCTGCCTTAGGCTGTAAACTCCTTGAGCAGTCTCTGCGTGATTGCACCTGCAACCTAGTGCAGCCGCTTTTTGGAGCGGGCTAATTCCTTTTCCTGTAACACATTGATAAACGGACGCTTTTCAATAACAACCACTCATTTCCTTTCGATAGAAAAAGCCGAATATGGCATTAGCAAAATACAATCAGCTTCCCTCTTCTTGGTCTCCTATAGTTAGGCATAGATTCTTATAGCAACTTTCTAATACAAGCTCCCTGTCAATAAAAAAGGATAGGAGATCACCGATGTCTGGAAACAAATGCCCTGTGATGCACGGCGCTGCCACCGAGAGCAGCATGTCGAACATGGAGTGGTGGCCCAAGTCACTCAACCTCGACATCCTGCATCAGCACGATAGCAAGACCAATCCGATGACCACCGGATTCAATTACCGGGAAGAGGTCAAGAAGCTTGATTTCGACGCGCTCAAGCAAGACCTGCAGGCGCTGATGACCGACAGCCAGGATTGGTGGCCGGCGGACTGGGGACACTACGGCGGTCTGATGATCCGCATGACCTGGCACGCGGCCGGCAGCTATCGCATCGCCGATGGCCGGGGCGGCGCCGGTACCGGCAACCTGCGCTTCGCGCCGCTCAACTCCTGGCCGGACAACGCAAACCTCGATAAAGCCCGCCGCCTGCTCTGGCCGATCAAGCAAAAATATGGCAACAAGCTCAGCTGGGCCGATCTGATCGCCTATGCCGGCACCATCGCCTATGAATCCATGGGCTTGAAAACCTTCGGCTTCGGCTTTGGCCGCGAAGATATCTGGCACCCGGAAAAGGACATCTACTGGGGAGCGGAAAAGGAATGGCTGGCCAAGGAACGCTATACCGATGCCGGCGACGAGGCCTCGCTAGAGAACCCGCTTGCCGCGGTGCAGATGGGCCTGATTTACGTCAACCCCGAAGGCGTTGACGGCAAGCCCGATCCGCTGAAGACGGCCGAGGCGGTACGGGTCACCTTCGCCCGTATGGCGATGAATGACGAAGAGACCGTCGCGCTGACCGCCGGCGGCCATACCGTCGGCAAAACCCACGGCAACGGCGACGCCACAATACTGGGGCCGGAACCGGAAGGCGGCGATGTGGAGGACCAGGGTCTGGGCTGGCTCAACAAAACCAGCCGGGGCATCGGCCACAACGCGGTGACCAGCGGCCTGGAAGGCGCCTGGACCACGCACCCCACCCAGTGGGATAACGGCTATTTCCAGATGCTGTTCAACCACGACTGGGAGATCCGCACCAGCCCCGCCGGTGCCCGGCAATGGCAACCGGTCAACATCAAGGAGGAAGACAAGCCTGTCGATGTCGAAGACCCATCGATCCGCCATAGCCCGATGATGACCGATGCCGACATGGCGATGATCAAGGACCCGATCTACCGGGAGATCTCCGAGCGTTTCTACAAGGACCCGGCCTACCTCTCCGAAACCTTTGCCCGGGCCTGGTTCAAGCTGACCCACCGCGACATGGGGCCCAAGGCGCGCTATATCGGCCCCGATGTGCCGCAGGAAGACCTGATCTGGCAGGACCCGATTCCCACCGGCCGCAGCGACTACGACGTGCAGGCGGTGAAAGCCAAGATCGCCGCCAGCGGCCTGAGTGTCGGCGAGATGGTAGCCACCGCCTGGGACAGCGCCCGAACCTTCCGCGGTTCGGATAACCGCGGCGGCGCCAACGGCGCACGCATCCGGCTGGCCCCGCAGAAGGACTGGGAGGGCAACGAACCCGAACGGCTGCGCAAGGTGCTGGCGGTACTGGAACCGATTGCCACCGCCAGTGGCGCCAGCCTGGCGGATCTGATCGTGCTGGCCGGTGGTGTCGGTATCGAACAAGCCGCCAAGGCTGCCGGATTCGACGTGACCGTGCCGTTCTCACCGGGCCGCGGCGACGCAACGGAAGAGATGACCGACGCCCACTCGTTCGAGGTGCTGGAGCCGATCCATGACGGCTACCGCAACTGGCTGAAGCAAGACTATGCCGTCAGCGCCGAAGAGCTGATGCTCGACCGCACCCAATTGATGGGGCTGACCGCCCCCGAGATGACGGTGCTGGTCGGCGGCATGCGGGTGCTCGGCACCAACCACGGCGGCAGCAAGGTCGGCGTATTCACCGACCGCGAAGGCGTCCTGAGCAACGACTTCTTCGTCAACCTGACGGACATGAACTACAGCTGGAAGCCGGCCGGTAACAACCTCTACGAGATCCGCGACCGCAAGACGGATCAGGTCAAGTGGACCGCATCCCGTATCGACCTGGTGTTCGGCTCCAACTCCATCCTTCGCGCCTACGCGGAAGTCTATGCCCAGGATGACAACCAGGAGAAGTTCGTAAATGACTTCGTCGCCGCCTGGACCAAGGTGATGAACGCCGACCGTTTCGACCTGGCCTGATATTCGATACGTATCCCCGCGCCTCAGTGATTTTTGCGGCGCGAGGGTACGTCCTTATCAGGGGTGGCAGGTTGAATAGCCGGGTCTGCCCCTCCCTATCGATCAAATAGCTCTTCCCATTGTGCTGACTGTAGCCCTACAGCCCCATCTGCTGCCGGACAGGATTCAGATGTTGCCCATCCGACCTGTTCTGGCCCCTCCCCCCGAATCACTGAAGCTATATAAAGTATGCTGAATAGACTCCCGCGGTAATGTGCGAGTCGGTTAAACGACCGTTCTAAATCTTCACTGGCAGAATCGCATAAACTTCGGCAATATCAACGCATTAGGGATTGATGGCTGGCAGATACTGCGCACAGCCTTGAACACATACACGCATGCACGTTTTCAACGGAGGAGAATGACTGTGTCATCTCAAATACCTTTTCCATTCAGTAGCTTAGCCGTTCTTCACGCTATAGCGCTCTGCACCTAAACGCGCATGCGCAGTATTAAAATGTTAGGCGTCAAGGAGAAAGTATGCCAATTTCTAGGTTTTTAGTGGAAAACCACGGTTCAAATCCAGAAGCAATAAAATTAGCTTTTGCCCAAGCACTTCATAATTGCAAGTCTAGTGGGCTAAGCAAAATCACATTAGTATTCCCAACTAAGGGATCGTTTCCATCTTCAAATATTGCCCAGTTCCTTGGCGAAAAAGCAGCGAAAGCTCTTACTAAGGGTTCAGCTGTCAATTTAGGTGACGGAATTCAGCTTACTCTGGAAATCCCTAAAAACATCAAATCATTTGGTAGATATGATGTTTTATTAGCGACATATCTAACGGCTAAGGATATGGATGTAATTGATGGGGTTAATAATACAAATAGTATTTTGTACTTACCATGGAATGAAGAAGAAGGTAAGCGCTGGCTTTCAACATGGAAACCCCAAGTTGTCGGTAATCAATCATGGGTTGCTTCAACTAATCCTTTGCCACAATTTGTTCAAGATGTGGTCTTAAAACTAGGTCGTTGCATCAATATGGCAACAGGGCTGTCACATCCTTCAGACAAAGAAATGGCGAAGAAACTGTTTTCAGAACTTCGTAAGAATGGTGTCACTGCACCTCCAGAGCTTGTAAGGCAGTTTGCTGTGCAGAGCGGCTGGGAGCCTGTTAGAGCACAAGAGCTAGCAATCTTTGCAGCTAAGTATATTGGGTAAGAATTTACCTAAGTGGGCTGTTATATTTTCATGGAAACTTTGAATCAAGGAGAGAATCTTGAAATTAGAAAAACTCATCATACGTAATTTCCGAGGAATCGGGTTCGCTGAAATCGACATTAATAACTTCACAACTCTTGTTGGCCCCAACAATATCGGCAAATCAACAATACTAAATGCTATTCACTTAGTTCTTGATAATAAGAAACCTAAATTAGAAGATTGGCCAGGTCAAAAGGCATCAGATCAACTAATGGAAATAGTATGTGAATTTGGTGATCTTGAAGAATGGGAGAAGAACAAACCGGCGATATCTAAATTACTCTTTGGAGACAAGCTAAAGATCCGCGTAACAGCTGAATGGAATGCAGAGCAGACCGACTATAGTTACGAATACTCCGTATATAACACTGAAACTAGGTTTCCATGGTCTGATGAAAGCTTCACCAATGCTAAGAAAGATGCAACTTGTAAGGCTATCTTTGATGAGTTGGGGATTAAATCAGCTGCTGCTTTCAAAGAGAGAGCTACTGAATTGGAGGCTCACGCTGTAGGTAATCATTCAGATCATGTTATTCAGTCTGAAGATTGGCACGTTAAGAAGTTTGCTAACTCATTACAACAAGCAGTCCCACATGTAATGTATGTTCCCGCAAGCTTCAAAATAGAAGATGAGCTTAAAGCCACAAACAACAGCCCCTTTTCATTCCTTTTTACTAATAAGCTCTTTCCACAAGTTAAGAACGATAATACATACAAGGATTACATCACTAAGGCTGAATCACTCCAGAACAAGTTGAAGGGGCAAGCAGAGGACGGTAGCGAAATAGAAGGGTTGGGTGATGCACTTGAGCAGGTTTCAAATACACTGAATCAGATTTTAGACTTTGATTCAAAGGTTAGGCTTGCCGTTGGGGATATTGATATTGAACCTTTGTTTATGAAGGCTGCAACTTTTCTCGTGGATGAGGAAATTGAAACAAGCCTTCAATATCAAGGTAGTGGTGTTCAAAGAGCCTTAGCTTTTGCAATGTTAGAAAGTAATGCTGCGGTAGAGTCAGAAGTTTCAGGTGAACAAAGAACAGTTATCGTTTTATATGAGGAACCGGAGCTTTATATTCACCCCCATCTAATGCGAAGGCTAAAATCAACCTTACAAAAAAGGTCGAACTCACCTAAATGGCAAGTAATTTGTTCGACACACTCCCCTTTCCTGATAAATCTTGCTGAGAAACCAGAGTCTCTTAAACTAATAAAAAGAGATAGTGGGAACGAGCGGCAAGTTCATCAAGTTAAAAGCGATATTTTTGAAAAAGATGGTGAATATGACGAACGCACTATCTTGAGAGCTGCGTTAGATTTCCACCCTACAGTTTGCGAAAGTTTGTTTGCAAAACGTGTTGTTATAGTTGAAGGCGACACAGAGGTGGCGGTATTTAGTATGATTGGTGAATTAGCCAAAAAACTAGGAGTTGAAGGTAGTCTCGATAAAGATACTACTGTAGTTTCGGCTGGAGGAAAATGGACAATCCCAGCACTGGCCAAAGTGCTAAATGCTCTAGATATTGATTATCGAGTTATTCATGACACCGACAGAAAATGCCTTACAGATGCTGAACTGGAGGAAAAATCTTCAATTCATCCATACAAGGCTAACGAAAAAATAGCGAGTATAGCAACCGCTGACAGGATTTTCTTGGTTGACGACACGTTCGAACATGTACTTTGGGATCAAGGGCAGAATGAATCTGTTAAATCCACTGATAAACCTTTTAACTCATGGAAAAGAGTGCGTGATTATATTGATGGCACACAAGACTTAACTGAAAAGTGTGAGTCAACTCTCAAAGAGATTGTAACCTTTGCATTTTGCGAATAAAAACAAAACAAAGCCAGTCAGCAGGACGCAGCGAAGCTGCGCCTCTGCTGGCGGACGTTATGAGCCCACGGAAAAATTTGAGCAATGGAAGCTTTAGTCGGTTTACTGCTTTTTATCATCGGCCCGGCTTTGGGCGTACTGGTTGCTATTTGGTTTCTACAAATTTCGAAGTTGTGTTCATATTTAAAGAACAATCATCCTGAGGAGTACAGTGCAATCGGTAAACCTACCCTTTTCATGAATAACAGCCCCAAAAATAGCATCTCACTTCTAAGATTTATTCAAGGAAACCCTGAATTCAGATAATAAGTGCAACACTCATGGTTGAAAGGCGGGAGGTGGCCAACTGCTGACAGTGATACGCTTCAGCTCGCCAAAGTAGAAGAAGTACCACCATGAGTTATCAGCAGTTGA
>NZ_JAILYN010000020.1 GCF_019795155.1 Marinobacterium arenosum
CGCTGGGCGCCGCCATGCGCAAGCTGGTACACATCTGTTTCGGTGTGGTGAAAAACCAGCAAGAATTCCAACCACAACTGCCGTAAAAGGCCGTTGTGGCCGGAATCGAGAGATGGTATCTACAAAGAACAGCCCCCTGTAGCAGCGGGCTCCGACCGCGACAGGGCTCACGTAGCCCGGATATATTACCCTCGGAGCGTGCTGCTACGAAGCTCAGCCCCTCGTAGCAGCGTGCTCCGACCGCGACAGGGCTCACGTAGCCCGGATAGATCGCCCTCGGAGCGTGCTGCTACGAAGCTCGGCCCCCGTAGCAGCGGGCTCCGACCGCGACAGGGCTCACGTAGCCCGGATATATCGCCCTCGGAGCGTGCTGCTACGAAGCTCGGCCCCCGTAGCAGCGTGCTCCGACCGCGACAGAACTCACGTAGCCCGGATATATCGCCCACGGAGTGGGCTGCTACAGGATTGCGCGTTTCGTAGCAGCCCACTCCGTGGGCGACAATATGAACAGATAGAAAGACAGCACCGAGACCAGATCAAGATCGAGGCAGCAGCAGCTCCACCTCCAGACCGCCGTCCGGATGGTTGCGCAGGCTGATTTCGCCGCCGTGGGCACGGGCGATATTGCGCGAGATCGACAGCCCCAGCCCCATGCCGGGATGGCCGGAGTGGTCCGGCGTCAGCCGGGTATAGGGCTGGAACACCCGGTCCAGCTTATCGTCGGGGATGCCGGGGCCCTGATCGCGAATCAGGATGCGCAGCGCCTCCGGGCTGTCGAGCAGCGTCACGCTGGCGCTGACGCCGTAGTAGAGCGCGTTGTCCAGCAGGTTGCCGATACAGCGCTTCAGCGCCAGCGGCTTGCCGACATAGGGGTACTGCTGCTCGCCCGCCAGGCTGATCGACATCTGCGCCAGCGCGGCACTTTCACGCATACGCTCCAGCATTCGCCACAGATCCACCTCGACCCGGTTCTCATGGATATCGGTCTCCTTGACGCTCTGCAGTGCGCCTTTGACCATCAGGTCCAGATCTTCCAGGTCGCGACTGAACGCCTCACGCGCGGCGTCGTCCTCCAACATCTCGGCGCGCAGCCGCAGCCGGGTGATCGGTGTTTTCAAGTCATGCGAGATCGATGCGAACAGCCGTTCGCGATCATCCAGGTAGCGCTGGATACGGGTCTGCATCCCGTTAAAGGCGCGGGCGGCGGCCACCACCTCCTGCGGCCCCTTCTCCGGAAGTGGGGTCAGTTCGCCCTGGCCAAACTGCATCACCGCCTTCGCCAGATTGCGCAATGGCTGCACCAGCATCCGCACGATCAGCACCCCGAACAGCATCACCGTCAGCAGCGATATCAGCAGCGATATCAGCCGCTCCGGCGACAGCGGTGAACTGCTGTCGAGGAACTCCGCATCCGGCATCAGCGTGGCCAGGTAGAGCCACTCCTTGTCGTTGATCGGTAGCTGGATCACCAGGATCGGCGTATCAATCGGCCGCACCAGCAGGCTCAGGTCGGCCCAGCGCGCCGGCAGGTCGGCCAGCAGGGTCTCGTTGTTCAGCACGTGCAGGTCATCCGGCCAGGAGAAAGCAATATGCACCCGCTCCGGCTGCACTCCCAACTGGCGCTCCAGCGCACGGTGAAATTCGTCCAGCACCGCCTGTTTGAGCATCGAGTCGGGCAGATCGTTAACCTGGATAAATTCGCGGTTCAGGGTGACGAAGAAACGGGTGCCACCCATGTCCCGCAGCTGGTCGAGCACCACATGGCGGTAGGCGTTGGGCAGCGAGGTGAAAAACTGCACCGTCGATGCCACCCTGAACGCCATATGGCGGGAGACCTCGCGCACCCGCAATTCGCTATCGGCGCGCCACTGGGCCCACCAGATGGCGCCGGAGATCAACTGCGCCAGGATCACCCCCAACGCCAGCACCCACAGGATACGGCCGGAAAGCGATCGCGGTCGCAATCCGTCAGGCCGGAAAAATCGATTCATCACTCTGCTCGAGGGTTGAGGTCAGCACATAGCCTTTGCCGCGCACGGTCTTGATCAGCGTCGGCCTGCGGGCGTCGTCGCCCAGCCGCTGACGCAACCGGCTGACATGGACATCGACGAAGCGGTCCATTGGCAGGTTGTCGCGGCCGCGGGTCTGTTCGGCGATCAACTCACGGCTGAGGATTTCACCCACCCGGCCTAGAAACAGGGTCAGCAGGTTGTAGTCGGCACCCGACAGGCTGACGATCGCCCCGTCGGCATCACGCAGCCGGCGGTTGGCGGTATCCAGCTCGAAACCGGCAAAGCGACAGTAGCGGCGCGCCCCTTCGCTGCCGCTGGGCGGCGCCGCTTCGGTGCGGCGCAGGATCGCCCGGATACGGGCCAGCAGCTCGCGCGGATTGAACGGCTTGGCGAGGTAGTCGTCGGCGCCCAGCTCCAGACCGACCACCCGATCCATCTCGTCGGAGTTGGCAGTCAGCATGATCACCGGCACCTGGGAGAAGGTGCGCAGCTGGCGGCAGATCTCGAAGCCGTCGGCGCCCGGCAGCATGATATCCAGCACCACCAGATCGGCACTCTGGCCCTGCTGCAGCAGCTGGATCAACGCTTCGCCCCGCTCCAGCGCGGTGACCTGGAAGCGGTTGTTTTCCAGATATCGGGTCAGCAATTCCCGGATCTCGAGGTCATCGTCAACGACGATGATCTGTTTTCGATTGCACATAAGCCTGTTGCACTTCTGTTTTATTGTTATGCGGTGCATAGCTGCCTGTCGGACCTAGCCTGAAAAGCTCCGGCAGGTTGTCGGGGAAGGCCCTCCCCTATGTTGCGGCATCCGGTGGCTACTCGGTGGGGTAGCGGGTTGCCTGAAGGCTGTCCTTGATCTTCTTGAGGTGGGTGTGAAAATCGACCCCACGCCTCAGGGTTACCCCGGTGGCCAGCACGTCCAACAGCGTCAGCTGGACGATTCGCGAGGTCATCGGCATATAGACGTCGGTATCTTCCGGCGTCGGCGCGGCCAGCAGCACCGTGCACTCCTGCGCCAGCGGCGAGCCCTCGGCGGTGATGCCGATCACCGTGGCGCCACTCTCGCGGCCGATGCGGGCGATCTCGACCAGCTCGCGGGTGCGGCCGGTATAGGAGATCACCACCAGCACATCACCGGTGCGCGCCGCCGCCGCCACCATCCGCATCATCAGTACGTCGTCATAGGCGGTCACCGGCAGATTGAAGCGGAAGAACTTGTGCTGGGCATCCATCGCCACCGGCCCGGACGCGCCCAGCCCGAAAAACGCGATCTGCTTGGCCTGGATCAGGTAGTCCACCGCCTGGGTCACCAGCGCCGGATTGACGCCCTTGCGGGAGGAATCCAGCGCCGCGATGGTGGCGGTAAAGATCTTGTCGGTGTACTCCTCGGTGCTGTCGTCCTGCTCGACGTTGCGGCTGACGTACGGCATGCCACCCGCCAGGCTCTGCGCCAGTTGGATCTTGAAGTCGGGATAACCGGCGGTATCGAAGTTACGGCAGAACCGGTTGACCGTCGGCTCGCTGACCGTGGACGCCTGCGCCAACGCCGCGATACTCAGCCGGGTTGCCGACTTGGGATCCCGCAGAATCACCTCCGCCACCTTGCGTTCCGATTTATTGAGCGAATCCAGCCGCTGACGGATCTGGTCCAGCAGGTTCATACTGTTTGACATTGAAAGCACTTCGCCGTGGTTAATTAACTACATTTCCATCCCTGGCAGCCACTATACCGCTCGTTTTGCCGCACTGCCAACCGGGTCGAACGGCTTCAGCACCGTGACGGCAACACATCCAAGGAATCTAAATTGACTGATATGTAGTAATTTTCCAAATATATTGCATTGACCATCGCGACAAGGCGCTCTAAGATTGCCAGAACTTAGGTTAGATAACGACATAAAAGGGTTTCCAAGATGGCTCCGGCTGACTCCTCCAGTGATATTGTTTTCTTCGGCGTGCTGGGCGACCTGGCCCAGCGCAAGCTGCTCCCCGCCATCTACCAACTGGAGCGCGCCGGCTTGCTGCCCGATGACTGCCGTATTCTGGGCCTGGCCCGTACCGCCTTGGATGACGGCGGTTTCCGCGATATCTGCGCCGCCAGCCTGCAGCGCTTTGTACCGGAAGCAGAGTTGGACACCGCCTGCAGCGCCCGCTTCCTGCAGCGGCTGTCGTTCCTGCAGCTCGATTTCAACGACCCGGCCGGTTTCAAGGCGCTGGCCAGTCGGCTGGACCACAAACGCCACTGCATCTTCTATTACGCCACTCCGGCCTCGCTGTACGGGCCGATCAGCCAGGCGCTGGCCGAAGCCAACTGCCTGCACGAGCGCTGCCGGGTGGTACTGGAGAAACCGATCGGCCATGACCGGCCCTCCTCGGCCGAGGTCAACGACCAGGTAGCCGGTTTCTTCGACGAATCCCAGATCTACCGGATCGATCACTACCTGGGCAAGGAGACGGTGCAGAACCTGATTGCGCTGCGTTTCGCCAACCCGATCTTCAGCAGCCAGTGGAACAGCCGCCATATCTCCCACGTCGAGATCACGGTGGCCGAAAAAGTAGGTATCGAAGGTCGCTGGGGCTATTTCGACGACGCCGGCCAGCTGCGCGATATGGTGCAGAACCACCTGCTGCAGCTGCTGACACTGACCGCCATGGATCCCCCGGCCTCGCTGGATGCCGATGCGGTGCGCGACGCCAAGGTTGCCCTGCTGAAGTCACTGAAGCCGCTCGAAGGCGCGTTGCTGAACACTCATGTAGTGCGCGGCCAGTACAGCGCCGGCGAGATCGACAATCAGCCTGTACCCGGTTACCTGGAGGAGGACGGCGCCAATACCGCCAGCCGCACCGAGAGCTTCGTGGCACTCAAGGTGGAGATCGACAATCCGCGCTGGCAGGATACGCCATTCTTCCTGCGTACCGGCAAGCGGCTGCCGGCCAAGTGCTCGCAGATCGTGGTGCACTTCAAACCGCAACCGGATGCGCTGTTCGCCGCCGACCCGGTCGCTGGCGACAACCGCCTGATCATCCGCATTCAACCCAACGAAGGGATCGCGCTGAACCTGTTCAGCAAACACCAGGGACTGGACCGCGACATGGCGCTGCGCAACGACCCGATGCAGCTGAACTTTGCCGAAGCCTTCGGCAGCCGGCGTATTGCCGACGCCTACGAGCGGCTGCTGCTGGAGGTGATCCACGGCAACCAGTCGCTGTTCGTGCGCCGCGACGAGATCGAACATGCCTGGCAGTGGTGCGACCGCCTGCTGGCCCATTGGCAACAACAACCAAACCCGCCCGAACCCTACCCGGCCGGTAGCTGGGGGCCGGACAGTGCGGACAAACTGATCGCCGAACAGGGCTGGAGCCGGCATGAATCCGAATGAACTGAATCTGCCGGCGCAGCTGGAACTGCGTGCCTTCCGGGACCGCGCCACGCTGACCGAAGCCCTGGCAACCGACATCAGCCAACAGCTTGAACAGGCGATCAAGCAGGACCAGCAGGCAGCGCTGGCGGTATCCGGCGGCCGCACCCCGATCGCCCTGTTCGAACGGCTGAGCCAGAGCCCGCTGGACTGGCAACGGGTACAGGTCACCCTGGTCGACGATCGCTGGCTGAGCCCAGACCAGCCAGACAGCAATGAACGGCTGGTGCGCCAACACCTGCTGCAGAACCAGGCTGCCGCGGCCCGCTTTGTCGGTCTCTGGCAGCCGGACGGCAGCGCCGCCGAGTCGGTCGAGGCCTGCAACCGCCGGCTGGAGCACGTTAAACAGCCACTGGACCTGGCAATTCTCGGCATGGGTAACGACGGCCATACCGCCTCGCTGTTCCCCTGCGCCGAGCAGCTGCAACAGGCGCTGGACAGTGAGCGCCACTGTGCAGCGGTTATCCCCGGCACCGCACCGCACGAACGGATGACGCTTACCGCCCAGCGGCTGCTGGCGAGCAGGCAGCGGGTCCTTCACCTGACCGGTGAGGACAAACTGGAAACCCTGGCCCGTGCTTTGGCCGGCGACGAGGTAGCTGAGATGCCGATCCGACTGTTCCTACAGCAGCCGCTAACCCTGTACTGGGCGCCCTGAGCAACAGCAGGCACCACCCGTTAACCGCATATCAGGACATCACATGACAGACACTATGCTGCCACCCCAAACCACCGCCCAGATCGACGATCTCTGCGCCCTGGCGCCGGTAATCCCGGTACTGACCATCGAGCGGGTCGAGGACGCCCTGCCGCTGGCCGAAGCCCTGGTCGCCGGCGGCCTGCCGGTGCTGGAGATCACCCTGCGCTCGGACGCCGCGCTGGATGCCATCGAGGCAATCGCCCGGGCGCTGCCGGAGGCCCGCATCGGTGCCGGTACCGTATTGAATGGCGAGCAGTACCGGGCGGCCTGCGACGCCGGCGCCAGTTTTATTGTCAGCCCCGGCGCCACTGCCGAGTTGCTGGACTACGGCAGCGGCGCCGAAGTTCCGTTGCTGCCCGGCATCCATACCGTCTCCGAGATGATGGAGGGGATCGCCCGCGGCTACCGGCGCTTCAAGTTTTTCCCGGCCGAGATCGCCGGCGGCGTCAACGCCCTCAAGGCTCTGCAGGGGCCGTTCGCCGATATCCGCTTCTGCCCCACCGGCGGCATCCGCGCCCACAGCGCCGCGGAATACCTGGCGCTGGATAACGTGATGTGCGTCGGCGGCACCTGGCTGACCCCGGCCGAACTGGTCGCCGCAGGCGACTGGCCGGCCATCACCCGCCTGGCCCAGCAGACGTTACAGGCAGTCCGCTGAGCGACGCGGCGACGTCCAAAATCAGAAACAAAAGACGACCTTGCCCGCCTACTGGCGGGCTTTTTTGTCTGGAACCAAGCAAATTTTTGAATTTATAGAAAGCCGCCCCAATTATAGCCAGCAGAATATGACGATCCGTCATTAATTTAAAAAAACAAAGCAATCGCTCAAGAATCAACCACCACCCGGCCAATGGTAATTAACTGATACAGTGAACAGAACGATTTTCAAATAAAACCAAGCGCAACAGAATTGAAAGCAGTGCCCGTTCAATACGCCTGTCAAACACCGCTTTAAAGCCAGCATGCGGCTAAGGGTGACATATCTTCGGAGTCTGTTGACTTATGCTAAGTCGCTGGCGCCAGCTCCATAAACATGTAGCCGATACCGTACTGGGTAACCAGGCAGCCGGTATCAATTCCCAGCGATTTGAACTTGCTGCGCAGGCGGGCGATCAGCACATCGATGGTTCGGTCGCTGTAGCTCCACTCGCGATTGCCGAGCGCCTTCAGCAACTCGTCCCGCGGCATCACCCGCTCGGCATTGGCGATCAACGTCTGCAACACCACGGATTCGTTGCGCGTCAGGTTGACCACGCCGCCGTGGATGTTGCCGAGTACCTGGGTCTCCTCGTTGAAGTGCCAGTACTCATTGGCATACAGGCAACGGCTGGCAACCTGCTGCACGCCGGGCCCCTGGCGATTCAGTCGTGCCAGGATATTCTTGCCGCAGGCGTGCAACTCACGTAGCGACAGCGGCTTGGGGAAGAACACATCGGCGCCGCTTTCGTAACTGACAATACGTTCAACGTCATCGTTACAGGCACTGGTCACGATCACCCCGGCCGAACAGCAGGCGCGGATCTCCCGGCACAGGTAGTGACCATCGGTATCGGGCAACTGCAGATTGAGAATCACCAGATCGAATGGCTGCTGCTGTACCATCGCCAGGGCGGACATGCCGGTGTGGGCCTCAGAGACCACCCAGCCCTGCTCCACCAGATAGTTAGCCAACCCATTGGCGGCGGTCTGATCGCCCTCTACCACCAGGACCTGGCTATCTTTATAGAAACAGGGTGAATGATTCATGATTGTTATTATTCGGCCGTGCAATGATTTTGAGTGATCAATTCCCGCTGGATTTTAATCGTCTGCCGCCAATAATCCAGCAACTTAACTAAATGTTACACTTCCAGTTCCATTTTGATTACAAATCACACAATTGGCGCACCATTATCTCTGTGATCTGGGACGCAATGAGCTGGGAGTATTATAGATAAGGGCCCGGACCTCGCCCCACGCCAGGCACCTCGAAATCTGACCTCGGGCGGTCAAACACAGTTCGTCAGCAGATGCTTTTGACGGTCCAGCAGACGCATCGCATCTGCTAGCCGCTGGCGCATCCCGGGCAGCAGGTCGCTGCGGGCTATCCAACCGGCGAAACATCGACTTGCCGGTTCAACGGTTTGCCAATCCGGGCGGGCCAGATCACCGCCGAGGGTCAGTCGCAATATCACCAGGTAGGCGTACCAGTCCATCAACGGATCGATAACGCCCCAACCCTGTTGCTGGCCAGGTAGCGAATAGGAGGGACTGTAGGAACGGTACGGCAGACTGGCGATCCTAGTCCCGCAGGAGGCGGCGCTGGCGAGGTCGAGCAGATAGAGCGCTTGCCCGTCGAACAGCAGATTGCCGGGTTTCAGATCGCCATGTACGGCTCCCTGGCGATGGCAACTCGCCAGCGCCTCGAACAGCTGCCGGAGCAGCTGCTGATGGCCGCCAAAGCAGGCGCCCCGGTTACGGATCAACGCAGCCAGCGTCTCGCCAGGCAGATGGTCGGTCACCAGCACCAGCTCAGTACCGCTATCGTACAGGCCGTGACAGCGGGCCAGTGGCAGCCCCGTCAACCGTTGCAGCCAACGGGCTTCGTTAGTCAGGAAATAACGGCGTCGGTCGCCGCTGGCGACCTTGAAGCGGTGCCAGCGCCCACTGGCCCGGTGACGTTGCCGCCACAGGTTTTCGCCGATGGCCTCGGCAGTACCTTGGTACTCCCCGGCCACCGGCAGCCGATGCCAGAACGCACTGACCGGTTCGGTCAACTCAGAGCTGCTCCGGCAGATCCAGGTTGGCGAAGAAGCCGGCCACGAACGGGTTGGTATCGCCCTCCACCCGGATCTGCAATCTTGCCACCTGCTCTTCCGAACCGGCAACCAGGTAGCTGGTGCTACTGCCCGGTGTCAGCGCGCCATTAAGCGCCTCAGCCAACCGGAACCAGCTCCAGATACCCGGATAGGTCTGGTGGGCCACCACATGGTCGCCGCCTTTCAATTTCATCTCGATCTGCCGGGACTGGCTATCGGGAATCGGCCAGCTCATCTGGCTCCAGAGCGCGGGACCATTGCGATAGACGTACAGCGGACCTTCGCTACGCAGCGAGAACTCGGTCATCCCGGCACTCATCCCCTGCGCCCGCAGCGAGAACTGCAGACCGACATTGTCGGCGGTGAAGAAGGTCTTACGGATCCGCGACAGTTCCTCCATCGCATTCCAGAAGCGCTCGTCCAACGCCAGGTAACGTCCCGGCAGGAAGCTGTTCAGCACCGGATCACTGTTTTCCTGCACGTTGAAATAGCTCAGGAAACTGTCGCTGAAGGAGGCAGCCAACCCCTGCGGACCGAAAAACTCCTTGAACGCCTTCAACCCGACATCCAGTCGTGCCTGGTGCTCAAACGGGTAGAACGGCTTGATCTGGCTGCTGTAATAACCCAATACATCGCGCGACCAGTGCTTGTTCAGCAGCTGGCGAACATCGTTCAGCGCCAGCTGGTTCAGCTGTTCGGCACTGCCCTGCAGCAGGTCGCGCAACAATTCGTCACGGTAGGATTGCGCCAGGGTCTGCATCTGGGCCAGCGGACTGACGCTTTCGGCAGCCACCAGCTGATCCAGGAAGAACCGACCGCGCGCTTTGCTGATCGTCGCCTGCTTGACCCACTCCAACGTCTGGCTGATCTGGCGCAAAGCGACATCCAGGTTGCTCCGGCCAGCGTCATCCAGCTGGATCAATCGATGATAAGGCACGAACGGCTGGGCGATCGCGTCCGCCATCTTCAGTGCACTCTGGCGTTGCTCCTCCAGCTTGCGTTGCTGCTCCTTGGCACGCTGCTCTTCCAGCGGCCCCTGGGCTTTCTTGGCCACGCCGCCCAGCTTGCCTTTAACCTTGGGCGCCTTCTTCTTGGCCGCCTCCTCTCCGCCAGTCGTTTCGTTCAACGCCGCGGCCAGGTCGGTGTGGTAGCTGACCAAGTTGTAGAAACGCTTGACCGGCGAGAACAGCGGCTCGGCGGCCACCTCCAGCTGTTGACGGGTATCGCCCCAGTCGCTGGTCGGCTGCCAGTGAACATTGCTGGCCAACCGCTGCCAGTAACCGATGTAATCTTCGATATAGCGCCGTTTCAGCTTGCGATTGACCCGGCTCAGCTCAGTCTCGTTACTGATCCGGCCCACCACCCCCTCGTAATCCTTGAGCGCCTCGCGCGCCAGTTCGAAACCGGTACCGGTCATCAGCTCCTGAAAGCCTTCACGGGTGAAGATATAGGGCACCAGATAGCCACCAAAACCATCACTAAAAGCGTACACCTGGCGATAGTTCTGCCCCAGCTGGCTGCGCATATCGACCCGGCGGCTGAACGCCGGCTGCTGCAGGATATGCTGATAAAGCAGGTCGCCGAGATCTTCCGAGCTGAGCGATGCACGGACCAATTCGATCAGCGGATCGTCCTCCGGCGGCGGCACCACGCCCGGTTTCAGCAGATCACGGATCAGCAGGCGGAAACGCTCCAGGGTTGCCACATCCCCCTCACCCTCCTGCTGCAGGGATTCCACATAGTAATCGACCAGCGGTTCGAGCTGATCGCGCTGCGGGTCATAAAGCATCTGGTGCAGGTTATACAGCTCCAGGCTATGCACCTTGTCGTCGAGCTTGTTGAATACGTACAGGTCCTTCACCAGGTAATCCCGCAACGCGATCAACAGCACCCCTTCCAGCTCCTGCTGATAGGCGCCCTCGACCGCCCGACCGATACCGGGATCGGGCAGCCAGGAGAGCACGTACCAGGGCGTGGACTGGTCATAGATCCGACTGATGTCGCGCAGGTCCGACAGGCCGAAGATCGACGCTGTCAGATCGTCAGGGTTGGGCTTGCTGGCCAGCAGCTTCTGCTTGTAGCTGTCCAGCTGAACCACCGCCTGACGGTCCAGCCGCTGGTAGTAGTCGAAGTTTGCCTTCAGCAACCAGAGGAACAGCAGGAACAGCAGGCTCAGTCCGCCGGTATAGGCGATCCGCAGGCCATTGTAGAGCCCCTCCCGGCGGCGGTTGACTCCCACCAAGGCTGCTTCGGGCAGAATGCCGCGACGCAGCAGTTGCTTGGCGAACAGGCTGCGGCCGACTGTCGTTTCCGATTCAGCCGGCAAGCCGGACAGCCCCAGCCGGGAAGCCAGCAACATGGTCAACCGGTCAACCGGCATTGCCTGGGCATCGGCATTGGTGAAGAAATAGCCGCGAAAATTCAGCGGCCGCTCCTCGAACTGATTGTCCAGAAACAGCTGCCGGAAATAATCCTCCAGCTCGGCACGCAGCAGGCCGAACTGGTAAGGGCCCGCCAGGATGGAATCACGGTACTCGGCGCTCAGCTGGGCCTTCAGTGCTGGGGTGACCTGGGCCGCCAGGTTGGCCAGCATGCGGTCGAACGAGTCGAGGAACCAGCCCGTATCGTAGCCCGGCTTGGCCGCCACCGGCATCATCGCGCCCAGTGGCTCCTCCAGCCGCTGGTCGTCGAAGGTGGCGAAATACTGGCAGAAGTCCTTCAGCCGGCCCATCCCGGTAAACAGCGAGTAGATCGGCAGATCCAGCCCCAGCGACTGGTTGAGCTGCTGCAGCAACAGCCGCTGCCGCTTGGCGGTCTGTTCCAGAAGGTCGTGACCGCTCTCCAACAACTTGGCCACCGGCAGCGCCAGCATCACGCCATTGGCGGCCTGGCGCGGACGTTGGCTTTTCAACCGTTTCAGCAGCGCTGCCAGACAGGGGGTAAAGACATCCGGGCCAAAGCCGGTATGCAGCGCCACCAGCACCGCATGATCGCTGATCCAGAAGCTGACCGGCATCGTCTGATCATCGCCGATGGATTCGGAGACGATCTGTTCGAATCCCATCTGCTGCAGCAGTACGCGATCAGCCTCCAACTGCTCGTCAACCAGGAAATACCAGGGGGTATCGTAGGGTCCGCGACCACCGCGACTCTGGTGGCGCCAGGCCTTTTCAAAATTCGCCAGCAGCAGGCGCTGCCGGAACTGGCGCTGCTGTTTTTCGGCAACCTCGGCTTCGCTGGGCCGGTTCAGCAGCTGGCGGCGGCGCAAAAACCAGCCCAGCCAACCCAGCAACACACCACTCAGCAGCGACAACAGGCCACTGATCGCCGCCACCGCTGGCGTGTTCCAGTGCCACCATTCCAGCAGCCAGGCTGCGCCCCAGCACAGGCCACCCAGTAACAATGCCAATAGAATAAAAGGCCAGACAGCCAGCTTAGGAGACTCCATCCGACATACCCGCCTTATCATTTAGAAATAATGAACGCATCACGTATACCCATCCCCCGGGCCTGCTCCGCCAAGCGTTTGGCCTGCTGACGGTCACCAGCCGGGATCAACACCCGGTAAAGATTGTTCCAAGGCTCCACCCGAGCCCCCAACTGATGCAGATCGTTCTCGGCAAGAAAACGGTCTGCGAGCGCCTGCTGGTCGAAGGTCGCCAGCTGTACGATCCAATTGGGCTGACCTTGCGCCGGTGCGCCGACAGCGGACGTCGCGGGCTGGGGCGCGCTCTGCCCGGCAGGCGCCGGTCGACCATACGCGCGGGCGGCCCGTGCCATCTCCTCAGGCGTGCTGACGTAGACGACCTCCTCCTCTTCGGGCACGTCAAGGTACTGCTTACTGAATTCGGGTAGGCCGAGGAAATCCCGCGCCCGCTGATCGTAGCTGTTCTGGTACCAGTAGGAGGCAGCGCCCCAGGAAAGCGCCACGCCAGCGAAAAACAGCAAAGCCTGGCGGCCGAAATGGGCCGGTCGGCCGGGCTTGCGCACTTTGCTTAGCTCGACCGGGGTAACGGTGGTAAACGGCACCCGCGGCCGATTGGTCAACACCACGGATTCAATCTGGTGATAGAGCGCATCCAGGCGCTCACGCCCGCTCAGGTGGTACTGGCCGCGGAAACCGACCTTCAGGAACAGGTAGATCAGCTCCAGCAGGTCGATCAGCAGATTCGGCTGGCTCAGTGCCTTGTCGGCCACCCGGTAAAACTGCTCACCGCCGTCGCGCACGCCGAACAGCTCGCTGAGCAGGGTCTGGTTCTCCCAGCCACAGCTTTCGCCCCATTCACTGTGCAGGATCATCTCGTCCAGCACGATGCAGAACAAAAAGCAGGTCTTGTCCGCCACCGACGGCGGATAGTCGAGCGCAGCGATGCGCTGCTTCAGCTCGCTGATCGAGCTAATCAGCCCATGGCGGAAACGGTGCAAATCGTCCGGCTGCGGCATCCGCGACACCGTCACGCAAAGCGACAACAGTTCGGCACCGGCATTGAGCAGTTGGTTATCGTAGCTGGCGAACTGCTGCAACTCGTGCAGGTTGCGCTGCTGATTTTTCAGCGGTGCTGCGCCGGCCAGCAGCAGGGCACGCGACTGGCCGGCATCATCCCGGTTCCCTGTCGGCTGCGCCACCTCGACCGTGGCTTCATCCAGATAATCCATCGCCATCAGCGTTTACCCCAGCGCATAGAGCTTGACGTTCAGATCAGGGATACGACCATCCACATGCAGCGCCAGCGGCTCACGCTTCTCGACCAGCTCCAGCCAGTACGGATGGTGGGTATCGATCTCGATATAGGCCACGTCGGCACGCGGCTTGAGCTCGGTCGGCGCTACCGGCAGCGCCTTCAGGGTGACCCCTGACAGGCTATTGCGCACCAGTTCGGCGATCTGGCTCAGGCCGCACAGCTTGCAGGCGCTTGGGAACAGTTGCGCCAGTGCCGAGGCACCAATGCTGGACTCGACACAGAGCACGAAGCGATGGTTGTCCATCGCGTAGATATCCGGCACCGCCGCGCGTAGTAGACGACGCTTTTCGAACAGCTGGTCATCCCAGACGTATTCCAGCACGCTGTCGCTCTGCACCAGCGACAGCTGATCGCGCAAGCGGGAGAACAGCGGGTTGAACGCGGCATGCATCTCGTGGCTGTGCAACGGTGCTGCCGACTGGGCCACCGCCGGCACGAAACTGCACAGTTCGGCGGACAGCGTTGCCAGCTGCAGATAGACCTCATCGGTCGGGATGGCCGGATTCTCCAGCGTGGCGCTGAACCAGGGGACCCAGCGGTTCAGCGTCTGCAGCCAGAGGTATTCGCGCAGCAGGGTCTGTTCGCTCTTGCGCTCCTGACCGGCCTCGATCCGCTGAACCACCATGTTGGCCCGCGTTTCGATCAGCACCTGCAGCTCCTTCAGCCGCTCGGTGATCTGCGAGGAGGCGCCATACTGGATACAGGCGGGAATAAAGCCCTGATCCAGCACCAGCGCTCCGCTCTCGCGTCGTTCCAGCACCCGGGCGAACGGCATCACGGTCAGACCGGTGATATCGTCTCCTTCGATCAGCAGCCGGACATTGGCCTGGGCGACTCGGGTCTCGACGCCGTTGTTGCCGGCCTCGCTGGTGTCGAACAGCGTCACCTGGTCCTGCACATAACGCCGGTTTTCACCCTGTTCGCCGTATTCGACCTCCCCTTCGACCGCCATCGGCAGCGCCAGGTAGATCTTCTTCTCAAGCGTGGTTTCCGGCACCTCCAGCATCAGCTCGCGGTCACACTCGAAGAAGGTACCGTCGGGAAAGATCCCCCTACAGCCGGTCACGGCGATCTTGCCGATTTTGAGCCGTTCACGGTCGATCTGCAGTTCACTCAGGCCATAGCGTTTGCCGTGCCCCGCTGCCGCCACATACTGTTCCACGTAGTGGTGCACATGGCGGTCCTGCTGTTGAAAATGCTGCGGAGCGATGAACATCCCCTCGCTCCAGACTACTTTGCGATGCCGTCTCACGGGATTCCCCTTCAGAAAATTTTCCACCAAGGCTTGGCCGGTTCCCTGTCAATGGAAACCCGCAGCCCGCTGACGCTGATTATCATCGGCTCCGATTGCGGATCCTGGCCCAGCTGTACCAATGACTTGCCGCTGGCGTTGCCGTAATCGGCAAACTCGGCCAACACGGCGAGATAGCGCGTCTGCTGTTGAATATCGAATTCCATCTGCTGCGTTTGCCCCGGCAGTTGCGGCTCCAGGTACAGCACATCCACCAGCGAGCCACCGAGCAGTTGACGGTCTTTCTTGAACAGGTCGATGAACGGGGCGTTCTGGAAAGCGCCGTTCTCGGTCAGCTGATAGAGCCGCAGCACGATCGGGTGCGATTCGCCGTCACCGTATGGATTGACCTCTGCGTCAATCTGGACGGTAATCGGCAGTTTGTAGGTCATGGTGGGCGAGGTTTGCTGCGACGAACAGCCCGACAACAGCAGCCAGAGCGCTGCCGACAACAGTATCAGTCGTTTCATCCCTTACCCCGCATCTCTTCGACGAACAACGCGGTGAACCGGTGATGGAACTCCTTGCGATCCAGTTTGCGGTTGAACTGCTTGCGATAGAGCCGCCAGTACTTCTTCTCCTTGCTGCCCCAACCGCCGGTGTAGTCGCTGAATATCTCTTCCAGATGGCCGGGGCTCAGCTCCTCCAGGAACCGATCCAGGGTCCGCTGCAGGCAGTCCATCAGCTTGTCGTGGCCATAGGGTTCCGCCTGCATCCGCTGTTGCTGTTCTACCAGTTGGGTCAGCTTGGCCAGGCTATCCCTGATAACCCGCTGGCTGTTGTCCAGCTGTTCCGGCTGGTCCAGCGTGACCACGTCGGCACGGGCGCCGCTGCCCGGCGGCTTCATCTCTAATTCGTCATCGAAGGGGTCATGGCCGAACCGGTCGTCGGCCATCACGTTTTCGGCCGAGAACATAGACGCGCTGTCAGGCGCCGCGGGTTTCGAGGCCTCGTCATCCAGTGGCCAGCCCAGGTCATCGGCCTCCAGATCATCAAGGTTGAATACCGGTTCACGGCGACCGGCCGGCACCTCCGGTTCGGAGGCGGACTCGGGCCTGGTGGCGAACAGCGACGACATATCGCTGATCAGCAGCGTATAGCCCCCCATCGTCAGGATATCGCCGTCACTGACCGGCAGATGACGCCCGCGACCGAGCAACTGGCCGTTTAGCAGCAGGCCATTGGTGCTGCGGTCGGTCACCTGATAGCCGCCGCGCGGGTCCCGAACGATCTCCGCG
Organism: Marinobacterium arenosum; assembly: GCF_019795155.1. Taxonomy (GTDB): domain Bacteria; phylum Pseudomonadota; class Gammaproteobacteria; order Pseudomonadales; family Balneatricaceae; genus Marinobacterium_C; species Marinobacterium_C arenosum. The sequence continues at coordinate 16,204 of NZ_JAILYN010000020.1, forward strand.
TGCACGCGGGACAGCTGGCGGTTGAAATCCGGCAGCTGCAGGGTGCAGTCATACGCCCGGCCGATGGTACCGCCGCTATCGGGCAGCGAGACCTGGCGATTGACGATCTGCTCGTTCTCGGGCACTTCGACCAGTTGTAAATTAATCGTCATAGTCAACTCTTTATGCAGCGTTCCAGGGCCTGGTTGAAGGCGCCCAGGAAGTTCGGGTTCTGCTTCAGAAATTCCTTGGAGAAATGAACGTTCTGATCCCGTCGGCGATCGGCAACGCGGCGGAAATAATCGGTCGGGATACCGAGTTTCTTCATCGAATACTCGAACACCTGCTCATATTCCAGCGCCACATCCACATCGCCCTGCCACAGCATCTGCAGCAAGGCATCGGCATCGCGCGGCTTTTTCACCACGTTGTAGCCGTTCTTTTTCAGGAACAGCCATTTGCTGGTGTTGAACTTGGCACTGTAGCGGGCCTGGTACTTGGCCGACTCATCCGCCAGGTCCAGGGTCACGCCCGGGGCGACAAACCAGGTAAGCGCCAACGTGACAACCGGAATCGACGGCTCGGCATAGCGCGCCCGCACGGAATTGGCGGAGCCGGCAAAGAAGCCGTGCATCTGGTTGGTTTCCACCAGCAGCTGCGCCTTGTCCCAGCGCATCATGTGCAGCTCGTACGGCTGCCCCATCCGCCGCAAGGCACACTGCACCCGCTCCACCGCGACACCGCCCATACGGCCCTCTTCGAGCGTCTGATAGGGCGGCCAGTGCTGGGTGGCCAGCTTCAGTCGTTCCACCGCCTGGGCGGCGGGTGCCGACAGTGTCAGCACCCAGCCGGCCGCCAATGCCAGCAGACCGTTGTTAATTGTTTTGTTTTTCATTAAGCCGTCTTTTCAGCCCGGTCATCAGTTGATCGTCAGCACAATGTCACCATTCTCGGCGCTGACCCGAACCTCGGATACCGCCAGCCCCTCACTGAGCCGGGTGATGCACTGCTCCGCCAGGCGCGGCATCAGCGAACGGTTGATGATCTGCTCCACCGCGCGGCCACCGGTGGTCGGGTCGGTATTGCGGTTGACCACGAACGCCACCAGCGCCTCGTCCCATTCGAAGCTGGCACCGTACTGGTCGGCCAGCTTGCTGCGAATCCGGTTCAGGCTGATCTCGGTGATCTGCTTGAGTTCGTCATCGTTCAGCGGATAGTACGGCACAATGGTCGCCCGGCCCAGGAACGCCGGCTTGAAGAAGCGCTGCAGTTCCGGCCGGATCCGCTCCACCAGCTCCGCATTGTCCGGCCGTACGCCGGACTCCTCGCAGACATCGCAGATCGCCTGGTCGGCGGCGTTGGAGGTCATGATGATGATGGTGTTGCGGAAATCGACCGTACGCCCTTCGCTGTCCTTGATATGACCCTTGTCGAAGATCTGGTAGAACAGGTCGTGCACACCGGGGTGGGCCTTCTCCATCTCGTCCAGCAGCAGCACCGAGTAGGGGTTGCGGCGGATCGCCTCGGTCAGCACGCCGCCCTCGCCAAAACCGACGTAACCGGCCGGCGAACCGAGCAGCATGGAGATCTTGTGCTCCTCCTTGAACTCAGTCATGTTGATCACGGTCAGGTTGTCACCGCCACCGAACACCTGGTCGGCCAGCGCCATCGCGGTTTCGGTTTTACCGACGCCACTGGGACCGCACATCAGGAACACCCCCACCGGTTTGCGGCTGTCGGTCAGCCCGGCACGGGAGATCCGGATGCTCTTGGCCAGTTCACTGATCGCGGCGTCCTGGCCGATCACCCGATTGTGCAGCTCCTGCTCCAGGGTGAGCAGCTTGGCGACCTCGTCACGCACCAGGCTGCCGGCCGGAATGCCGGTCCAGTTGGAGATCACCGTGGCGATCGCCTGCTGATCGACCAGCGCATGCACCAGCGGCTGATCCTGCTGGATATCCTGCAGCTCATCCATCAGCGCCAGCAGCTCGGCCTGCTTGCCAGCATCCACCTGGCCTTCGCTGTAGCCCTGGCGCAACGCCTCCTTCAATTCACGGACCCGTTCGACCAGTGCCTGCTCTCGCTGCCAACGCTGGTTCAGGGTGCCCAGTTCGGTTTCCAGCAGCTGGATACGCTCCTTCAGCGCGCTGATCACTTCGGCGCCGACGATAAACACCGCCTGTTCGGTCTGCTGCGCCGCCAGCTCGCTGTTGAGGTAACGGATCTTCTGCTCCAGCTGTTCCACCGCCTCGGGCTTGGCCCCCTGGGTCAGCGCGATCCGCGCACAGGCGGTATCCAGCAGGCTGATCGCCTTATCCGGCAGCTGGCGTGACGGCAGGTAACGGATCGACAGGTTCACCGCCGCATCGATCGCATCCTCGCGGATGAACACCCCGTGGTGCAGGCTCAGCGATTCGGCCACGCCGCGCAGCATCTGGATCGCATCCTCGGCGCAGGGCTCCTCGACCTTGACCACCTGGAAACGGCGGGTCAGCGCCGGGTCCTTTTCAAAATATTTCTTGTACTCGGCCCAGGTGGTGGCGGCGATCGACTTGAACTCGCCGCGCGCCAGCGCCGGCTTCAGCAGGTTGGCGGCATCGTTCTGGCCGGCGGTACCGCCGGCACCGATCAGGGTGTGAGCCTCGTCGATAAACACCACGATCGGCGTCGGCGAGTTTTTCACCTCGTTGATCACATCTTTCAGACGGTTTTCGAACTCCCCCTTGATGCTGGCACCGGCCTGCAACAGACCGAGATCCAGCGAGTGGATCTCCACCCCCTGCAGCGCCGCCGGTACCTCGCCGGCCACCACGCGCAGCGCCAGCCCTTCGACCACCGCGGTCTTGCCGACACCGGGCTCGCCGACCAGGATCGGGTTGTTCTGACGCTTACGGCAGAGGATATCGATTGCCTTGCGGACTTCGCTGTTACGGCCGGAGATCGGGTCGATCCGTCCGTCGCGGGCCTGCTCGGTCAGGTTGACGGTGTACTTGTCCAGCGCGCCCCCCTCAACAGGCATAGCCGCCGCCGGGCTGCCGCCAGCTGTCGCCAGTGCCGCACCCGCAACCTTCAGCTTGGCGATCTGCGCCTGCAGCGCTTCCAGCGACACGTTTTCCAGCGCCTTCAGCGTCAGCGTACGGATGCCGAACGCATCCGGCTGCAGCAGCGACAGTACCAGGTGCAGGCTCAGGATCTGCGACTGGTTGAAGTTGACCGAGGCCAGCAGCCAGGCGGATTCGATCAGGTCGCTGAGGTTCTTGCTCAGCGTCGGCTGCCCTTCCGAGCCTTTCGGCAGCCGCTCAAGCCGGGCGGTCAGTTCCGCCAGCAGGCCCTGCTGATCGATCTGCTGCTGCTCCAGCAACTGCGCCATGTGCGCATCCTTGCCATTGAGGATCTGTACCAGCCAGTGCTCCACCTCGATGGCCGGCACCTGCTGGTTCATGGCCGCACCGGCCGCCTGCTCCAGAGCTTCTCTCAGCCCCGTCTCCAGTTTTCCTACCAGATTGCTCAGCTTTACCTGCGACATGACGTTGTTCCTTACTGAAGTAGAATTTTGCGGTATTCCCCAGGCTTGGCCTGGGGCGCGAGACAGTTGGCCTCCCCCAGGCGCACGGCCGTCTCTGGCCGGCAGGAGAGCTGTGGTTGCGCGATAAAAGCACGCTTGACGTACAGATAGAGTTTCAGATCCGTGGTTTCCCGCAGATACGCCCGGACCAGCTCACGCAGCCGTCCGGCGAACTCCGGGTCGGCCTGCAGAGCGACGAACTCCGAGCGATCACGCGGTTCGACCCGCACCTCCAACCGATGGAAGTGCAAGGTGCCGTGACGGCCCAGCAGTACCCCCTGGCCCAGTCGGTTATTGCGGGCATCACGCCCACCCAACCGGGTCAGCGAGGTGGCCGGCAACCGGTAACGGCTGCTATCCAGCACCGACACATGGACCTGCAGCTGGAAATAATCGGACAGCAGCTGGCGCAGGCCGCTGAGGCTGCGCACTTTCAATCCCAGCAGCACACTGTAACGCAGCAGGTCGGGATCCCCCGCCCGATGGCCAGGCAACGCCGCCAGCCGGGTCAGGCAATCGCGCTGCGGCAAACGCACCAACGAAGCCGCATCCACCTGCTCCTGCTCTTCGCGCACCAGCAGATTGCCCTTCTCCAGCTCGCCATGCAGCAGCCGGTAGTAACGCTGGTTGAAGATATCCAGGAACTGCTCCAGCGCCGGGTCTTCCTGATGCAGGCTGGCCAGCAGCTCCTCGTAGAGATAGTTGGGTATCACCCCGCGGGCACCGGACAGCGCTTCCAGCCCCAGCCGGATACGACTCTCCGAGCCCCGGTGCTCGATCGCCTGCACCTCGCGGGCGGTGCCATCCGGCATCGGCTCGGCACTGAGCTGCAGATCGCGGCTCTGCGCCATGCGGCGCAGCAGGCGGATCACCTGGATAAAATCGAACCGTTGCGGCTGACGCTGCAGCTCGGCGCTCAGAGACATAGCTGGCTCCCGTGCACCGGCTTGAAGCTGCGTACGTTGGTATCATCACCGAAGTGGCGTACATGCAGCCGCATGAAACGATCGAAGCTGCAGAACTGCTGGAAGAAGGCGTTCATCACCTCGCTGAACAGCGCCTGCTGACTGCCCAGGCTCTCCGCATCCAGCGTCAGAGTCACCTCGGTGCCGGTGGCGAAGATGTTGGCGCCGCAGACATGCATCGCCGCCACCTGCTGTTCATAGCGCACATCGCGGATCGCCTCCGCCTGGCGACAGGTACGACCGTGGCTGCACAGCGTCAGCACCTCCTGCAGCGCCTGCACCGGGCGATCGGTCTGCAACAGCGATGAGAAGTTGGCGTTCAGCAGCGCGATGAAGCGCCAGTTCAGCGAGTTATCGAGTGCCGGATAGAGCGGCGCCGTCGGGGCGGTCAGCAGCTTGAGCGGCCCGGGCAGGTCGATCGCCGCCAGGCTCTCCACCTCGCTGCCGGCCGATAGCGTACAGGGGCTGCGGCCATTGCTGCACCAGAGATCCAGCGCCAGCACGATTGAACCGGCCTGCTGCAGTTCGTCCTCCTGGCTGCTGAGCGTCAGCTCCACCCGCCGCTGGCCGATCTCGTCCCAGCGCTGGCGCACCTGCCACTGTCGCACTTCGTCCGGCTGGCGGTAACGGGCTTCATACAGCGGCCGCAGCCGCCGTTCGCCATCGGGCAGCACCTCGCGGACCTCCGCCACCGACACCACCTCCAGATTGGAATCGGCGTAGGCATCGGCCACCACCGGTACGCTCAACCGGGAGAAATCATAGTTCAGCGGCTCGCCCTGCTGCTCGAACAGGTTGATCGCCGGCACGGTGTTCAGCCGGAACACACTGGCATCGAACAGTCGCAGGAATTCGGCCGGCAGTTGCCGGACGAACAGGTTCAGCACCACCTCGTTTTCATCGAACCGGCGTAGCTCCTCGCCCAGACCGTCGATGCGAAAATAGGCGCCCTTGTCGGGATAGGTAAAGTAATCCCGCAGCAGGTCGAAGCCCTCGAACTGGTTGCCGTAACGGGGCAGCCACTGGAAGCCGGGATCGGCCAGCCGGCTGCGCATCCGGCCGGCATCGACCAGGCGGTGGTTCAATCCCTCGCGGTCGGACAGGCTGATCGCTTCGGTGCGGGTCAGCAGCAGCTCGATCAGGCTGGCGGCGTTCTGCTCGAAGCCGCGTACATAGAAGTCAAAATCGCCAACCTGCAACTGGCTGAACAGCCCTTCCGGGTCACAACAGGCCAGGCTCAGCTGGATAACGGCCTCGGCATTGTTAAGCTGGCCCGGCACGTTGAAATTGAACGGTGCCGCCTCGGCGCTGACCGCGGTCAGCGTGAACGGGTAGATATTCAGCTCGGCCCGGGTACTGAACTGGCACTCGCCGCCACCGGGCAGCGGCACCGCAACCCGGCTGCCAGCCGGCAGGCAGACATTTTCATTGAGCTGCTCCGGGTCCGGCTCCAGCGTCAACGCGCTGTAGCTGGGCGCCAGCTCGGTATAACCCGGGTATAGAATCGACAGCAAACCCTGGACGATCTCCGGCAGTTGGGCATCCAGCCGCTGTTCGGTTTTCGCGGTCAGCAGCGCCATGCCGTCGATCAGCCGGGTGATATTCGGATCTTCGATGCTGTTCTGGTTGATCTGCAGCTGCGCCGCCTGTTCCGGAAAGCGCGCCGCGAAGCCCGCCATCGCCTTGCGGACATAGGCCAGCTCGCGTTCGTAGTAACGCATCAACTGATCAGACAAGATCCTGCCCCTCCATATCGACCTTCTGGTCTGCCAGGTTCATATTGGAATCGAACACCAGGGCATGCAGCCCCCGGTCGGTTTTCAGTCGGGCCAGCAACGAAAAGTTGATGGCGTTGTTGGTCTCGTCGCGTTCGTACACCTCGACGCTGACATCAACCAGGCGCGGCTCGAACGACTTAATCCAGCTCTCCAGTTGGCGGGCGAACTGGTCCTTGTCCATCTGGCTGCTGATCGATTGCAGGCAATCCAGCCCGAACCGCATGTTGGAGCGCTCGACCTGCGCCAGCTTGGCCGGCAGCGTGGTCAGCGGCGCTTCCGATTCCAATAGCCGGCTCAGCTGATAGCGTACCGACGCCACCAGCGCCTCGTGCTCATCGGCGACCGGCGCCTCGGCCAGGAAGGTATTCCAGAACACCATGTTAGTTGCCCACCCGTTCTGCGGCCGGCGGCGCCAAGTCGGTGGTCAGCAACACCTCGCCGAAGAAATGATCGAACTGGTACTGGGGCTGCACCAGCACCTCGCAAACATAGCGCCCCTGACTGCCGTCGATCTCCTTGACCTTCACCTTGCCTTTCTTCAACGGGTACCGGGCCAGGATATCCTCGTCGCCGGACACCACGTTGCTGCTGTAGTTGTCCAGCCACTGGCTGAGGAACAGCTCGCATTCGGCGGCGCTATGGAAGTTACCGATCATGCTGCGGATCTGAACCTTCAGATAGTGCGCAATGCGGCAGATCATCAGCGTGGTCTGCAGCTGACAGACCACCTGGTCATCGTCCTTCGGGCCCGGCTTCCAGACCGAATTGTTGCCATTGAAGTAGTACTTGTCGGTCAGCGGGCTGTGGCTGATCGGCACGAACCCCTGCTTGGCGTAAAAGCCGGCCAGGTTGCCGAACAGACGCACGTTCGGCTGCGGGTTCCGCAACGGCGATTGCTGGCTGGAAGAGGCCGCCGCCGGCAGATTGATCAGCGCGCCCTGGTAGCGCTCCTGCCAACGGGATTTCATGAAGCCGAACCAGCCCAGCCGGTTGAACTCGCGCAACGCGATACTGGCGAAGGCGAAGGCGGCACTGCCCCACAGGCCCGGTCGCCTTCCAACGCGCTCATTGAAGATAAAGCCGATACGCCGGTCACGGTAGGCCGGTCGCAGCCGGATCTTCGGCATCGCCAGGCCGATAAAGCGCGCCGCAGTCTGTTCACGCAACCGCTGCCAGCCGGTGTAATCCGGCCCCTCGAGGATCTTCTCGATACGCTGCACGTCGGACAACCAACCGGCATCGATTTCGCCGAAGAAATCTTCCGCCGGCGACATGATGAACGGGCAAAGGCAGAGCGAACCGAGCTGGCCGAGCAACTCCAGCGTGTAGAGATCGTCGTAATCGTCGTCGATCCCCATCTCCATCGACACATCGTGGTTGACCACCACCATGCCGAACGGCAAACCGCCCAGGGTGTTGAGTTCGCGGTTGCCGATCATGTTGTAAAGCGTACTGCTGCGCAGGGTGTTGCAGGTATTGAGGTCCTGCGACAGCTCCTGCCAGCTGATATCCAGCAGCTTGACCCGGGCCCGCTGGTAATTTACCGGCAGCGTGACCAGGGATTTAAGGTTGCGCCAGCCGGCCTCCAGTTCGGTGAACGCCGGCTGATGCATAATCTCGGACAGCTGTTCGGACAGCTGCAGATCCAGTTCGGCAATCAGGCGATTCAAGCGTGCACGCAGCAGCTGCCGGTTTTCCAGCAGCGCAGGATCCCACTCGGCGAGCAACGCCAGTGCACGGCGCAGGAAATCCTCCTGTTGAGGATCCAACCCGTTGAATTCATTTTGCCAGTCAGGACTAAACATCTGAGTGATAGACGGCCCGCCCCGAGGGGCGGGCCAATTCCTTAGCCAGGAATCTTGGTAACCATACGCACCGAGGTGGTCAGCTCTTCAAGCTGCAACCACGGACGCAGGTGTGCGACAGCGGAGTAAGCGCCCGGACGGCCCGGCTGTTCAACCACTTGGATACGTGATTCGCACAGCGGGGTCTTGGAGCGTTCTGCGTTGCCCATGGCACCGGAGTTGGTGTACTGGTCGATCCAGGCCTGCAGGTCACGCTGGATATCCGGCGCTTCCAGGTTGGAGCCCAGCTTGTCGCGACCCATTACCTTCAGGTAGTGAGCGATACGGCTGCTGGCCATGATGTACGGCAGACGCGCGGAAATAGCGGCGTTGCCGGTCGCATCCGGATCGGTGTAGGTCTTCGGCTTCTGGGTGGTCTGGCTGCCGATGAAGACACCGTAGTTGGTGTTCTTGTAGTGCACCAGCGGCAGGAAGCCCAGGTCACTCAGTTCCTTCTCACGCTCGTCGGTCAGGTTGACCTCGATAGGGCACTGCTGCTGCAGGTCGCCGGCGTCGGACTGGTAGGTCAGGTTCGGCAGGTTCTCCACCTTACCGCCGTTGTCCAGGCCGCGGATCGCGGTGCACCAGCCGAACGCGGTGAATGCCTGGGTCATCTTCAGGCCCAGATCGTAGGCAGCATTCGACCACACCAGCTGGCTGTTGTCGGTCGGGCGCGGATTGCCCACCGCATCGGTGGCCAGCTCTTCGTACTGGAAGGCGTTGGTGCCCAACCCCTTGTCACCATACGGCAGACGCGCCAGCGTCTTCGGCATGGTCAGTACCACGTAACGGGCATCGTCGCTCTCACGGAACGCGTTCCAGGCGGCATAGCTTGGGGAGTCGAAACCGGCCGCCACCGGCTTGCCTTCATTAAAGGTCTCGAAGCTGTCGAATTCGAACATCTCCGGACTTGCCGCCGCCAGGAACGGTGCATGGCTGGCTGCAGCCACCTCGCCCATGTAGCGCATCAGCGCCACATCTTCATCCTTATGGGAGAAGTTGTAATCACCGATCAGCAGACCATAGGGTTCGCCACCGGCGGTGCCGAACTCTTTCTGGTACAGCGCGTCGAACAGCGGACTACGGTCCACCGCCGGAGCGTCCTCGAACTGATCGAGCAGCTCTTCCTGCTGGAAGTCCACCAGGCGGATCTTCAGGGTCGGGCCCAGCTCGCTTTCACGTACCAGCTTGTTCAGTCCGCGCCAGGAGCCTTCCAGACGCTGGAACTCATCCTGCTGCATGATCTCGGACATCTGCCGGGACATCTGCTTGTCCAGCTCGGCGATGGCGTTCTCGATGGTCTTGGTGACGTTCTTGTCCCATACCACGGTGCCGCTCAGCGCCTGTTCGGCCAATACCGAGAACAGCTCCTTGGTGGTATCGGCCGGCGTCTGCGAGGTGGCGGCGATCGCACGGTCCAGCAGGCTCAGGCCACCCTCTTCGACAACCGCCTGGGATTCGTTGACCAGTTCTTCAGTACTCATTCCTCACCTCCCTTGGACTCGATACCCAGCTCGCTGGACAGAGCATTGATGGTGTCGGCGCTCTGCAGCACCTCTTTCAGCAGTTTTTCCAGATCGCGGGAACGGTCAGCCTTGGCCAGCAGGGTTTTCAGCTGGGCGCGGGTGTCGGCCAGCTTCTGCAGCGCATCGACCTGGCCGATGATGGCATCCGGCTCGAAGTCCTTCATGGAGTTGAACTTCAGCGCAGCCTCGAACTGGCTGCCGTCGTCGCTCAGCGTATTGTCGACCTTCAGCTTCAGCTCCGGTCCGACCCGCTTCATGACGGTGTCGAAGTTGTCCTTATCGACCTGGTAGAAAGTGCGATCTTCCAGCTCCTCACGGTCATCCTTGTGGGCGGAGAAATCGCCAATCACACCGACCACGAACGGCAGCTCTTTGGTTTCCAGGGCGCCATTGGTCTCCACGTCATAGGTGATGCTGACGCGGTTCTTGCTGACGCGTTTATGTTGTGAATTCAAGGCCACGATCAACCTCCTGGCTTGTTGCTAAGGGTTAGGAAGCTTTGGATTCCAGCTTGCCGGTGGTGGTATCGAACTTGACGGTATCGCCCTTCTCGATCTTGCCGCTGTCGGACTCGGTGTAATAGACCTTGCTGATGGTGGCGTAGGTCAGGTTGAACTGCTCGTGCGGCAGTTCGCCGTCGCCGCAGGAGATGTTGTAGTGGGACATGCGCGCCTTCTCGAGGGTGATCACCATGTACGGATCCATGCCACCGCCTTCGCGGTTCGGCTTGGTCATCACGATATCGATGGTCTTGCCATCGGCACCCGGCGAGAACAGGAAGGTGGTCAGGTGCGGAGAAGCGCCATCGGAGGTACGGTTGATCTGGATCTCGCCCAGCGCCGCCATCCCCTTGTCCGAGTTGTTGGCGTTACCCACGTTGATGCCCACACCACGGTCCGCGCCCCAGCTGACATGATCGATGGCGAAGAAGCCTTTCTTACCGCCGATATCTGCAACGGTTGCCGCACCTTTAATGCTGTCGAGCCCGTCGATTCGCATATAGATTGAAGCCATTTTTCTCTCCTTGCTATGTAAAGTGCCGCATTCGCGACAGATTTAAACTCTGGTTACTACCATTCAAAACTGGCTATGCCCGAACCGCTGTCACTGTTGCCAGGTTCGGATGCATCACTCTGTTGCACCGACGAAGCCTCCGGCTCCGACGGAAAATTCACGGCCGGCGCCGCCTCACCGTTCACCGGTGTTGGGGGCGGAGCGGGTTCGGATAGCGGCGCACTGCCGACTGCCTGCTGCTTATGCATCAGTTCCTGCACGCTGATCTGTGCTGCAGGAATCTCGGTCTTGTCGATGCTCTCCAGGCCCGCCAGCTGGGTAATTCGCCCCATCACCGCGCTGTTGTCGCCGACCATCTCGTTCAGCAGTTCCGGCAACGACATGTAGCCCCAACGGATCGCCCGCTCCAGCAGCATGTACACCGGGCTGTGCGGCTCGGTGCGATTGAAGAAATCAGCAATCTTGCGCAGTTCCTGGAACGCCTGGTCGCGGTTGTAGATCTCGCCGCTGGCAGCAAGGCTGACCACCCCGGACACGGCCATCGGCTGAGCAGCTGGATTGGCATCTGCCGCTGCTGTTTCCGCAACCTCACCGTCGACATCCGGTTCAACGTCGGCAGCAGCCGGGGTCGCGGCCTCCTCGACCTTGTCCAGCGGCCAGGGCGTCAGGCTGTCGCCAACCATGTATCGCAGGGCGCCGATCAGTCGCTCGATACTCTCTTTGACGAACCGAAAGCTCGGCCCGCTGGCACCGTCCTGGCGGCATTTATCCGCGATCCGGCTCTCCAGCAGTTCGAGGCTGTCGAGAATACGCCCCAACGACAGGACCGTTTCGGTCAGCTCCGCTTTTTCAGCCGGAAACGCCTGCAGCGCCTCGGTCTTCAGCTCGGCGAGCGCGCCCTTTTTCTCGGCCGAGAAATAACGGCTGTAGTCGATACCGCCGACCAGCGGGATCATCTGCAGCGGCATGTAGAGCAGGCCACTGTCCTGGGTATCGCCGATCAGCTGCAGCAGCGGCTTGATCCGGTTCTCCGCCCACTCCTGTTTGCGGCCCGCCTCGTCATCCGCCTTGAGCTTATCTTCCGGCGGCTTCGGGTTAAGGTCGGCCCAGTAGCGTTCGACGGCTTCGGCAAAGGTTTCCAATACCGCCGCCAGATTTGCCAACGGCGATCCGGCAAACAGCTGGGCGGTCGCCAGCCAACAGAACACCTCGACATCCTTCGAGGTTTCGGCCAGCGTCTGCTCGCACTGCCGGGCCAGCTCCTGCCAGTTGTTCTGGTTGGCATCCAGCAATGCCTCGTCGGATATCGCATCGGGCGACTCGATCAGCTGCCTGAACGAGGATTGCGCCATATTGAAGCTGTTGCGCAAACCGCGGTAGAGCGTGCGGTTACCTTTCAGATATTCCCCGCAGGGGGCGCTTTCGGTGACTGGATTGAGCAAATGTTCCATCAGCAATCGACTCGATATCTGTTTATTTCTTCAATCAGCGCCACTCTCACAGCACTCCTTCGAAATCTGTCGTTACACGCGGCCCCAGACTTCGTCCGGCCGCCCAGTGAAGCGGTATTTCAAGCCCAGCGCCTTGTAATGGCGGTAAGCCGCCGAGCTGCAGGTCAGCAATGCTCGACCGGCCTCGATCTGAGCCGGATTGTTGAACCTCAGCATCACGCTTCTATCTTTCAACTCATAACGACGTACGTATTGTTCGCCGCGGCTGTTGGTGACTGTTCTCGCAACATAAAAGTTGTTCTTGACCAGCTCGAGCACCTTACGCGCTGCAGCCGCTTGTATTTCACGCCGGATGCACTCATTGCAGGCGTGGACCAGCTTGGGACCGACCTTTTTCACCGTTTCCCTTGGCACCAGCAGGTCGGAGTTCGGTGCCGCCGGATCCCAAAGATCCCCGCCGATACGGATAATGTCGTAAAACGGGTGCCCGATGGATTTAGCCTTCAGGGTCCGGGTGACATTCAACTGCAGCTCGACGATATGTCCGCGACCACCACCTATATCCATCCACAGGAAAAATTTGATATCCCGATAACCCTGATCGGTCGGCCCCATCCCCCCTCTGATCGCGGGACGGTACCGGTTTTTCAACGCCCCTCGTTGCGCAGCAGCTGTGAAGCTCTGGAACTCCGGCTGATCACGTATGTAATCGCGTGCGGCATACATGTCTTCAAATGATTTGAACTCCAGCGTGGCACGGGCGATATCCTTGAGTTGCTCGACCTCTTTGCGCGGAAATTGCCGGGTCAGCTTGGCCTTGGCCGTTGCACGAGCTTTCAGCGGAGCCGTTTTAATAGACGCAGCGCCGGAAAAGTTCTTGGAAACACGTGACATGAATTTTCTGAGCATACGGTCGCCCGCCACGGCATCGCCGTATAGCTCGTCCAACTGCCGTTCAACCTGATAATCAATCGCCTCCGCTGCCGCATCGTTATCATCCAGCGAGAGGGTCAAATGCGCTGTGTTGATCTGGTTTCGTGTTCTGATCGGTTGTCGAAGCTGTCTAGTACCCGGCATTGTTACAGTTCCTATTGTTCAATTCTTAATGCACGCCGCGCGTTTCACGTTCGGGCTGGCGCTTTTTGCAACTCAATCCATTGCCCCTCGCGCCGCGCCCAAACAGCCCAGTCGCGGACCCCGTTAGCCACCAATCATGACCGTCGGACAACCGGCGACGATGACACCGCCATGGGAGGTGGTATCACCCATTCGCGCCGCCGGTTTCTTGCCAATCAATACCGTGGCGCTGCCCTTGACGATGCTGTCCGGTGGCCCAACGCAGGTACAAAGCTCCCCGATGCACGCAGCCGGCATTTTGCCGATCAACACCTGCAAATTGCCCGGCCCGGAAATCGGCCCACCGACATGCGGCACCGTCCCCGTTACCAACGCACAGGTATGCATATCCGTCGATCGTGCTGCACAGGGCATAGCCTTTTCTCCCTATCCGTTTTTTGCCGCCTGCCCGGAACCGCCTTGAGCCAGGTCCAGCGCCATGGCAACCGCCCGCCGATTAAATTCATCAGAACCCCGCCATTCCGGAATCACCGCCGCGGTATTGATCGCCCCGGCGGCCGCCTTGGCATAGAGGAACTCCGGCGGCAGCACCACCGGTTGACCCGGCTCGCCCAGGCTGCCACTGCCATTCCAGAACACCGCCTGCGCCAGCCAGCCGGGTGCGCACTTGTGCCCCAAAGTCTCGGCCTGCTGCTCGGCCAGCCGACGCTTGGCTTCATCCGGATGCTGCACCCAGCGTTTGCAGTCGGCGATCACCCTCTGCTGTTCGGCTGTCCAGTCGGACATCCGCTGTTCCAGCGCCAGGCAGGCCCACCAGATCGTTTCGCGCATCGGCAGCGCATGACAGAGAAAGCCGACCAGATCGATATAAAGGTCGTTCGCCTGTAGCGCCTCGATCACCTGCAGCGGCGCCATCTCGCCGGAAACGACGGTCGCAGCCTCTTCCGACAGTTCGAAACGCTGCAGAACCGGCTGACTTTGCGGGTAAGGGATTTTCTTCAGCATCAGTTGATCATCACTATCGAGCCTTTAACCGTGGTACTGCCACTGGAGTTGATCTCCGCCGTGGCCGAGCCTTTCACCGTCGCCCCCACACTGCCCTTCAGCTCCGCATTCAAACCCGACGCTGCCAGGTCCGAGGTGGCTTTCAAACTCATCGAAGAACTGGATTTCAGGCTCATCGCACTGCTGGATTTGAGATCCACGGAGCCACCGGAGAGCGCTATGTCGCCACCATCCAGCTCGATTTTGGAACTGCCCGACAAACTGATGGTTTCACTCTCAATCTCGATCTTGGAGTCGGTCATCTTCAGCTTGCTGCCGCCGACCACCAGCTCCAGACTATCGCTGGCTTCCAGCTTGATCGTCTTACCCTTGCCCGAAATCGCTTCGGTGGCGGTCAGGCTGTAGTCTTTCTCGGTAGTAAGAGTGATATTTTCCTTGGTTTCCAGGCTGTAGTTCTTCTCGCCCTTGACGCTGATATCCTTGGTGACGGCGATGCGTTTCTCAGCCGTCACCTTCTCATCGGCGTCATTCTCCACCTCGATCAGCAGGTCCTTGGCAGCGTGCAGATAGAGCTGCTCATTGTCCTTCTTGTCGTCGAAGCGCAGTTCGTTCGACTGCCCTTTCAGCTGGGTCTTGATACCGGACTGGGTGGTATCGGCCGTCGGATAGGGCGGCTTGTGCTTGCTGTTGTACAGACTACCGGTGACCAGCGGTTGATCCGGGTCGCCATCCAGGAAACTGACCAACACCTCCTGGCCCGCGCGGGGGATAAACTGCAAGCCATAGCCGTTGCCGGCCATCGACTGTGCCACCCGGACGTAGCAACTGGTCTTGTCGCCACTGGCTTCGGTATCCCAGTGAAACTGGATACGGATCCGCCCCTCGGCGTCCGATGCCGGCTCGGCATCGGTCTTGCCGGCTACGACCGCGCTCTGCATGCCGTAGACACGCGGCTTCTCCAGCCGTGCCGGATAGTAGAGATGATCCTGCGGGGTGCAGGTGAAGGTGCAGTACTGGCCAAATGCATTCCCTTTCTCAACCACGAATTCCTGTTCGAGCGCGACCACCAGGTAGTCGCCCAGCTGACTGCTATCATGATGCGCCGCCAATTCCAGGTAGCGGGCTACCGCCAGTTCGGCGCTGTTGGTCTGGCCATCCACCAGGTGGTATTCCGAATCCAGCTGTGCGCGCTGGGTTTCGACCAACGGCTTGGCCAGATCATCAATGGCGCCGCTAATGCTGGCCGCCGGGTAACGATAATCGGCTAGCTTGGTATTAGAAGATAGCTTGTATTTGGACGACTTGCTTTTACTGCTGACCAGCTTGCTTTGACTGTAATCGTAACCGGCCAGCTCCAGCGTAGCGGCGTGAAACTTATGTCGCGGCGCCCAATTCTCGATGACTTCATAATTGCCGGAGGGCGAGTTGCAGTCGTCCAGCGAACACTTGCCGGTCGTTGCAAAAGGCTTGGCCGCATCATGCAGAATCAGCGTATTGGACTCGTCATCCACGCCGAAGTGGTAATGCACCCCCTCTTCGGCCAGCAAGCGACTGACAAACTCCAGGTCTGTCTCGTTGAACTGCAGGCAGTACTCGCGCTTGGTGGAGGGCATATCATCGACTTTGTACTGCCCTTTGAACCCCAGCTCATCGAAAATAGAGGTGACAATCTCCTTGGTGGACTGCTCCTGAAACACACGATAATTACGGCTATAGGCCAACAGTGCCAGCCAGGGCTGAATTCTCAGACGGAAAACGGAATAGCGCTGCGGATCATCCGACAGCAGCGTCTGCACACCGGTGACCACACCCTTGAATGAGCGATCTGCGGAGCGCCCGGTACCGGGCGTACTGAAGACATCACAGGTCAGGGTTTCACCAAGCCAGGAGGACGCCTCGACATCGACACATTGAACATCGGCCTCCAATTCAGCCAATTGCGACAGCGCTGACCAATACTTCAGCCGCACCAGCACATAGCTATTTCCCTTGGTGTCACTAACCACCAGGTTACTGCTCTGTGGATCAACCAGTATCCCCATTAACAGTTCCCTTTTTCCCCAGACATCATTGTTATCGGTATCCCTGGCCACATCCGGATGTCGACCGCTGTCGCTGCCGATATCACGTAGTAGAGCATCAACTTAAGGAGTATACCCACCCCCAGTTAACAAAATCAGCCAAAAAATGTCATTCAATTGTTTCATATAATTTAACAATTAGACAATTGTTTAAACACTCTGAATGACTCGCTGTACTTTCACTCCACTAAAGCCTGGAACCAAGCCTGAAATAAGCGAAAATCCGGCTGCGAACAGCCTTGTCGCTCGAACCTAAACCACCAAACAAAGCGCTCACATATACAACAATTCCTACCAAATGTAACAACAAGACAACCTGACGGTAACATTCTATAAAACCTTCAAAGACTCTAAATTAGAGCTATCTTAAACAAGTACTCTTGAGTGGAATTACCTTAATCAGAAGTGCGCTGCTATGTTATCCTGCCAAAACCTAGCTGATGACCAAGCAGCTGGTTCCGGTGAATCCACACTTGATGCCATTGCAACGGTCAAGCGCCCGTTTGATTGAGCGTTAATAGCGATGACGGCTTAGTTGATCCGGCGAAAAGTGATTAAAAACCATTCGAACGGCGATAGCGTGCAGCCAAGTACCAAGCTACGGGTTGATATCTGCACTCAATATGACGACTGCAATACCTGGGTTTAATCGAAGGGCCCCCGATGAAAGCATTTCTTGAAGTACACCTGAAGCTGGTCATGACCATCTGGATCATTCTGGTCAGCGTCCTGGGGCTGTTGTACCTGATGAACTACATGAAGTTCACCAGCCTGATGTCGACGGTGGTCTCCTCGCAACTACAGGTGATGTCAACATCGCTTGAACGCTCTATCATCCGGGCCGAACAGCTTGGCCTGCCGCTGAGCGAAATGGACAACCTGCCCGAACTGATGCAGCGGGCCAAGGGACGTGACGAGCAGGTCTCGGCACTTTACGTGATCGATCCTCAGGGCAAAGTACTGTTCGCCACCGACAGCAAGAGCCTCCCCCGGGAACATTCAGCACAGATTTTGCGCCGGGCCCTTAAAGGCGACGAACCCTTCTGGTCGCTGGAGGAGACAGACACGCTCTATAGCGGCCTGCAATTGTTTGACGGCACCGAGCAGTTGATGGGCGGCATTGTCATCGCCTATGACAAGTCCAGCTACGGCAGCGTACTGGCGCAGGTGAAACTGCACCTGCTGGAGATGACGGTGATGATCTTCGGCGGTTTTGCCGTGTTGATCTTCATCGCGGTTCGGTTCGGCTTCGGTGACGTCAACGATGTGTTCAAGCTGATCTCGTCACAGCTGCCGAAGGAAAAGAACCACCCCTCCCCGCCGCAACCACAGCTCAAGCCGGGCTCCATGGCGTTCCGCTTCGCCGAACAGATCGACCAGAGCAACCGGATCAAGAAGCAACTGAACCAGGAGCTGGATGCGATGACCAGCGAGGTGAAACACCCCTCCCCGGCAGCCGATCAGCAGGCCGAACTCGATAAGAAGAGCACCATCCATGACTAAGCGCAGCGAGGGCCTGACCGGCTTTATCAACCGCCGGTTGTTTCTGACCACTCTACTCAGCACCCTGCTGGCATCCATCATCAGCGCGGTCTATACGCTGACTGAATTCAATATTGCGCTGAAGCCCCGCCTGCTACAGAAAGCGGAAGCGGTCGCCGAAGTGGTTCGCGAGGATATTGAGCTGGCAGTCAAGGTGGGGGTTCCGTTCGACCGGATCAAGGGGATGGACCTCTATCTCGAGGAGACCGCGGCAAAATATCCGGAGCTGGTTTACGTCCTGGTCACCACTCAAGCCGGCGATATCCTCTACCGCGGCGGCAATTCGGCAAACGCCCAGACGCTGACCCGCGAACCGGACCAGCAGCTGCGTTCGGACTTGGCACTGCAGGCCAGCTTTTTCAACCGGCTGATCGAGGGGGGCCAGGACCTGATGCGCCTGCTGCCGCTGGGCGACCAGGCCGGTAACGAAGCCGAAAACCTGTACCTGCCACTGACCGACGGCGGCAACAGCTATGGCGCGGTCCAGGTCGGCCTGGATACCGGCTATATCCGAACCCAGCTGACCGACGTGTTCTTCGATATCGCCATCGTGCTGGTGGCGGTCCTGCTGGTGTCCTTCGAAGTGGTGATGGTGTTGGTGATGTTTTACGTCTCCGGCCCGCTGCAACGCTCGGAAAGCATTCTGCAACGACAAGCCGGCGGGGATTTCTCGGTCAATGACAACCTGGCCGGCAAAGGTTCCATCGGCTCGTTCATCGGCCAGCTCAACAAAGACTCTCAACAGTTGCAGCAGCGCTTCCGCGCGGCACTGGATCAGGCCACCAATGGCCGTAGTGATATCATCTCCGAACCGGACGATATTCCGCAGAACGACAAGCGTGGGCTCGGCAGTCGGCTGCGCAAGCTGGCCGACCAGTTTAACCTGCTGAAGGTATTGCGCGATAAACAGGGCAGCATCACCGACGCCCGCATACCGCTGTTCGTATTCGCCTTCGCCGAAGAGCTGCAGAAATCCTTCATGCCGCTGTTCGTGGCCGAATACTACGAACCCAACCCCTGGTTCGACAAGGACATCATGGTCGGCCTGCCGATCTCGGTGTTCATGTTCGTGATCGCCGCCGCCACCCCCTTTGCCGGTGGCTGGGTCGATCGCTGGGGCAACAAACGGCTGTTCTTCTGGGGGCTGATTCCCGCCCTGGCGGGCTACCTGGGCTGCGCCCTGGCCGCCAGCGTCTATGAGATCATCTTCTGGCGCGGTGTCACCGCCTTCGGTTACGCGATCATCACCATCAGCTGCCAGGGCTATATCGCCGCCATCGTCACCTCGGAGAACCGTGCCAAGGGGATGGCGGTATTTGTCGGCGTGTTGATGACCGCCACCATGTGCGGCACCGCGCTGGGCGGCATTATCGCCGACCGGATCGGCTACCAGCCGGTGTTCCTGCTGTCGGCGGCGCTGGCCAGCTTCGCCGGCCTGCTGGCCTGGCTGATGCTGTCGGATGACGTCGACAAGAAAAGCAAGAAAGCCGCCGCTGCCGAGAAAGGCAGCGCACTGGCCCTGGTCCGCAATATTCGCTTTGTCTGCATCGTGTTGTTCTGCGCCATCCCGGCCAAGATCATCCTGACCGGCTTCCTCTACTACCTGGTGCCGCTGTACCTGGTATCGCTGGACGCCAGCCAGTCGGAGATCGGCCGGATCATGATGGTCTACTCGCTGATCATCATCCCGCTGGGCCCGCTCGCCTCGCGGCTGGCCGACCGCAGCGGCCAGATGGTGGAGCTGGTTATCCTGGGCACCGTGCTGTCCGGTGCGATACTGATCTCGCTGTACGGCGAAGCCTCGGTCATGACCATGCTGCTGGCGGTGGCGATGATGGGTGCCGCCCACTCGATTCTCAAGGCGCCGCTGATCGCCGCGGCGATGGAAGCCGCCGAGGCCACGCCGGAGGTCGGCCGCACCGCCGCGCTGGGTATCTTGCGCACTTCCGAGCGGATCGGCAGCGTGCTGGGCCCGGTGATGGTGGCAAGCCTGCTGGCGGTTTACGACTACGGCAAGGCGATGGCGATCATCGGCACCGGCATCGTCATCGCCGGTATCGTGATGGGCATCTACCTGAAAGTGGCAGCCAAGAAGGAAGCGCTTGCACAATGAAACTCAAGCTACTGATTACCGCCATCCTGCTGTCGCTCAGCCTGTCCGCCAGCGCGGCATTTTCCGAGGCCCAGCCAGCCCGCATCTACATGGTTCTTTGGCGCGGCTGCGAAGAGGCCTGCCAGGGCTTCAAGCAATACCTGCAAGACAAAAAACTGCCGGCGCAACTGATCCTGCGTGATGCCGGACGTGACAAAAGCAAACTGGCCGGTTTCCTGGCCGAGGCCCGTGAGATGAAGCCCGATCTGGTGGTCACCTGGGGCACCTCGGTGAGCAAGGCGATCATCGGCCCGATCAAGGACGGCAGCAACCAGAGCCAACTGGGCGACATCCCGGCGATGTTCATGGTGGTGGCCGATCCGGTCAGCGCCGGCATCGTCAAGTCGTATGAACAGAGCGGCCGGCCGCTGGTCACCGGTATCCGCAACCGGGTGCCGGAAGAGGTGCAGATCCGCGCCATGCAGGACTACATGGACGCCAAACGGATCGGGGTGATTTACAGCCCCTCCGAGCTGAACTCGGTGTTGAATACCGAACAGTTGCAAACCCTGTCCGAGACCATGGGCTTCGAGCTGGTCACGCGCACCTATGCGGTGGACGAGAAGGGCAACCCGCTGGATGGCCAGCTGCCGGGCCTGATGAAACAGATGACGGCTGAGCGGGTCGATGTGATCTACGTCGGCTCCAGCTCCTACAACCGCCAGCAGCGCGACGAGTTCACCCAGGCCGCCGCCGACCAGGGGCTGCCGGTTGCCAGCGCCTACGAGGCGATGGTCACCAAATCCCAGGGGCTGCTGGCGGTTGCCAACCGCTACTACAACGTCGGCCGCCTGGCCGCCAGCCAAGCCGAGAAAGTACTGTTCGACGGCAAACAACCCGGCTCGCTACCGATCTCCGCCTTGAGCCGCTTCTCGGTGTTCATCAATATCGATGTGGCTCGCAAGCTGGAACTGTTTCCACCGATACAGTTGCTGCGCTTCGCGGAACTGGTTGGCACGGAGCCAAGCCAGTAACGTCGCCGACCACACCGCTATTCGACAAAAAGCCCGCCCCTTCTATCACAGGGGCGGGCTTTTTCAATATTAGCTGAACCCTCAGAGCAGGGAATCACCATGATAGCGGTAGATTGGCACCTCCAGTCCCTCGTTCTGACCAAACATACCAAACACGGCGAAACTGCCACGGCTGCGTGCTTCAAGGGTCATCGCCATCAACTTGGCCGACTGGCGGGTATCGACCACCACATCCCCTGCCGCGAAGGTGCGTTGCTGTTTATCCAGCGATACGTCGAAGGTGTAGCGATGGATATTCTGATAGACCTTGCCCGCTTGCTTGAAGTTGCTTCCCGTCTGCACCTCGACCTCCAGCGTGACGTCCTGCTTGAGCCGCTGGTAGCCCACACCGATCCGCTCCAGTGTCTCGATGACCCGGCGCTGGCTTGACGGAATGATGTAGTAACGCGGCACCTGTTCCTCGAACACTGGTTTCCCGTCCCGGCGGTTCACGAAATCGACCTCGAAGGTCTCAATCCGACCGGTCTCTCCGTTGGCAAGCCGATAGCTGGATTTCTGATAGATCCCTTTCCGTTCCAGCTGCCACACCGACAGCGCCCGGTTGTAAGCGCGGCTGTCGTTGATCAGCGCCAGGGTCTTATCGGCATTTTCGTGCGCTGTTTGTAGCACCGCCTGCAGGGCGAGATATTGGGCGTAGGTGCGGCGCTCCAGGTTCTGCTCCTTCAAGCCTATACCGCGGCCTTCGAACAGCAGCGATATACGCCCCGGCATCCCCATGAAATTCTTGGCGCTGCCAAACGAGGTGCCCGACTCCTTCACCTTGATCCCCTTACCCCCCTCATTGATGATGCGGTATTCACTGTGGCGCAACCCATGGGCTTCAAGCTGTCGCTCGATATTCCCCTGGTAGAGGCCGGTAGATAATGCGGTCAACCTGGGATCGATATTGGGCTCGTTGGCACTGGCAGTCAGCATGTCATAGGGAATGCTCTTCGGGCCCAACCGCCCCCAAACGGTAAATTCGTGCATATCGATGAAAATATGCGGATCGAACGCGTTGACCTCCGCCAGAATGGCGCGGGTCTCGACACCATTGGACAGCACGTAGTCTCGATTGATATCGATTTCGGATGAAGTCCGCCGCCGGTCGACACTGGCACCGTCCGGGTTCGATACCGGCACCACCACAACTTCGATCTTATCCAGCAAGCCGGTGAGTTCACCCTGGGCCAGCTCGTGAATGGCCTGCAGCGCCCCTTCGGTACCGGCCGGCTCATTGCCATGCACCCGGGCGATTACCATGATCCGCACCGGATTGCCGTTATTGGCACCTTTGAAGTGGGCTTTCCAGATCTCCCGGCCCTGCTCGCTGTTACCAATAGAGTCGATGGTAACCCGCGAATTCCCCCGGTAGTTTTTCAGAAACCCGGCCACTTCCTCGTATTCCGTAAACCGCTTTTCGGCACTGCCCGGCGTTATCGCCGTCCAGTTCGGCACCTGAAACAGGTTTTCGGTCAGAATAGCCGGATCTTGCTGCGCCATTGCGCTTCCGGTCGAGATCATCAGTGCCAGCACAGCTGAATGTAGTCGTTTTTTATTATACATATGGCTTTCTCTCAACATTTATAAGGAAATCCCCAGCAGGGCACTCGTCACTCATTCCTGCGAAATCAACGTATAATAAACAGTGCTCGCCAGCTATTGCTTATTAAACATCGCAAAATACCAAAAATGCATAGTTTTCTTTCAACTGTAAAAGCACCTTCATTTTTATCAATTCACTTACCTGCAAAACACAGAAAGACTAATACGGCATTTACGTTCAAGAACGCAACACTTATGAAATCTTTGATTAATAGACGGACTGATTCTGCTCAGCCAGAGGAATAGATTTATTTCACTATCGACAGGGCTTGAATAAACACTTACCCAGCAAGGAAAGGAGGCTTCGGCTTAGGGTACCTGCAAATTAGTCCCTTATGTTCTCTGCTAGCTCTAGAACGGCCAGATGCGCGAAAGGCAGCGCAGCGGAATGATGCGTTCTTTCCAAGCTGCCTGACAATGGACGCGGTATCAACCCAAGGCAACCTTCTGTCAAAGGCACGCTGGTTGCGACGCCAGCCCGACATGAACAATTTCCTCGGCCAGCAGCTGAGATGCATCATATACGGGCAGACCAATCTTCAGTTCGGCCGCCACGACGGATAGTTCCGTACAGGCGATGATCAGGCACTCGGCCCCTTGTGCCTTGAGGTTTTCTGCCGCAAGTTTGAATGCGGCCAACGCTGCCGCATCATGGCGGCCCGCTTTCACCTTGCGGATCAGCGCCATCAACTCATCCTGAGCATAAGGCTGCGGAAACAGGGTCTTCACATCACGAACCGCGAAGAAGCGGTGATACAAACCGACCATCAACACAGCGGTCGATGCCAACACCCCCGCCCTCCTGATATGGGGGATCTCGGCACACACCCGATCCACCGTCAACTCGACCATATTCAATACCGGGATACTGACCGCATCAACCACATCCTGATAATAGTGATGGGCAGTATTACAGGGAATCACCAGAAAATCGGCGCCATAACGCTGCAAACGTCGCCCCATCTCTGCCATACAGGGCCCCGGGCTTTCACCCGTTTTCTCAATCAGCGCCTTGATCCGTGAGGGCACCTTGGGATTGTTGTCCACGATCATTCTCAGATGGTCGGCGTCATCAGCCGCCGGGGTGGCGGCAATCACCCGGTTCATCAGATCCACCGTCGCTTCAGGCCCCATACCGCCAATGATACCCACTATTTTTTCCGCCATAGACTCCTCGCCTCTCCCCACTGCCAGAACGCTACCCGCTAGACCTCGAAATGCTTCAGCACATCACTCTGCTCAGCGGTCAGTTTGACCATCAGATCACAGCGCCGGGATTGCTGCAGCGCCACCTCTGACACCGACTGACTGATATCGCGGATGTTGGTCGTATTGCGATCGACCTCCCCTGCGGTGGCGCTCTGCTGTTCGGCGGCGGCCGCGATCTGCAGGTTGATCTGGGTGATCTGGCCGATACTGCCACGGATGTTGGTCAACGCGCTGTCCGCTTCGTTGGCCGCCCCTCTGAGTTCGGTCGCCCGCTGGCAATTGCTGCTGATGGTCTGCTCCGCCTTGCGCACGCCGGACTGCAACTGGTCGATCATCTTCTGAATTTCATCGGTCGATTGCTGAGTACGCGACGCCAGCCCACGTACCTCATCCGCGACGACGGCAAAGCCTCGCCCCTGCTCACCGGCGCGAGCCGCTTCAATCGCCGCATTGAGCGCCAGCAGATTGGTCTGTTCGGCAATATCGGTAATCACCTGCAGCACCGATTCGATCTCATTGCTGTAGCGCGCCAACTCGTTCACCGAGGCCACCGCCTGCTCCATTTCGGTAACCAGCCGCTCGACCGACTCTGCGGTACCCGATACCAGGCTGGCGCCATGTTCCGCTTCTTGGTCTGCCGCGCCGGCGGCTTCGGCGGCGCCCTGGGCGTTGGCCGCGATCTCCTGCGCACTGGCCGCCATCTCGGTCATTGCAGCGGCCAACTGATCCAGTTCAAGCAGCTGCTGGTTAAGGTTTTGCGCTGAATCCGATGCCGATTCCGATGTCTGTTCCACCTGGCCACGAATACTCGCTGAGCTCTGCTTGACGTCTCGGATCAGGGACTGAAGGTGGGCGATGAAATGGTTAAATTCACTGGATACTTTACCAAACTCATCCGCCGAGCGGATCTCAATCCGCTTGGTCAGATCTCCTTCACCGGCGTTGATTTCACTCAACGATTCGCCAAGGTTCTGCAACGGGCGAAGCAGGCGGCCCATAGCCAGCATCAGTACCAGCGAACAGAGCAGCGCACTGATCAGGCAGGCACAGATCGCCACCCAGCCAAAGGTTGTCGCCTCGGCCATCACCCGCTCTTTATCCAGTACCACGCCGATCAGCCAGTTTTTGCCGCGCAGTTTTTCAAGCGGAGTAAACTTCGTAAATATGCGGGTTTCGCCGATACTCAGCTCCTGCAGTTCGGCAGTTAACCGCGGCTGTTCGCTGACGTAAAGTTCAGAGATCGGCTTGCCGTTCAGCTTCGAATCCGGATGGCTGATGATCTTGCCGTTGGCATCGAGCAGGTAAGCGTAACCGCTGCCGTGAAAGTCCAGTTTGTTGACCGCTGCGGAGATGGTTTCCAGGGTGATATCACCACCGAAAGCCCCCTGGAATTCCCCCTTGTCATAGAAATTGGCAACCACCGAGATCAACAGCTTGCCGCTGGAAAATGCGGTGTAGGGCTCAGTCAGGATTGCCTGGCTGTTCGCCTTGGCCTGCGGATACCAGGGACGCTTGCGGGCATCCCAATCCGCCGGGTTCTTCTTGGAATCGTTATCGATCCGCTTGCCATCCTTATCCAGGCCGCCAAAGATCAGCAGAAACTCGTCCTTGAGCACCGGCGCACTGAAGGTGCGCCGGATAGTCCCGAGGCTGAAGTCCTGATCGATAACACCCGCCATCATATCGATCAGCGCCAACTTGCCATTCAGCCAACTGGTTATTTGGTTCGCCAACACCCCGGTAGATTCATCAATCTGGTCGGATGCTTTTTCATACAGCACCTCCTTGACCGTTTGGTACTGAAGCCACGACAGAACCGAAATTGTCAGAAAGACAATAATAGAGGAAACCACTGCAACCTTATGCGATACCTTCATCGAGCATTCCCAAGCATAAACACGAGGTGATTTTGGCTGACTTTTATGTAGCGGTTGTGCCAGATTAAAACCATACGGCGCTCGACTCATAAAAAAGGGGGCATAATGCCCCCGAACATTCCCGTGAGATCGAGAAGAGTACAAACGACACTTAAGTACGGCAACTAAATTAACAACCCGTATAAATAACAGCTTTTAAAAATCATCCATTACCAATCAATAACACACCAGATAAGAAATATTAGCCCCCCCCAGATAGCATAGTGACTATACGCCCTACCAAGCAGCTGTATTAATAACGAACAATTCATCTGTTGTTTACGGATCAACTACAATGTATAAACTATAAGGTCGACAATCTAATGCCAATTATGCATGAAGCACATACTTAACGGCATAGCCAGATGCTATATTAAAAAGTTCTAGCGGGTAACAATAAACAATGGATATTAAGTGGATCGAAGACTTTCTGGCCCTGGCCGAACACGGCAGTTTTACCAAGGCTGCCGAAAGCAGATTTGTCACCCAGCCGGCCTTCAGCCGGCGTATCCGATCGCTGGAGAATTGGCTAGGTGTCGATCTGGTCGACAGAAGCTCCTTTCCGACCCGCTTGACGCCTCTCGGCGAAGACGCCGTAAGTCCAATGCGTGATTGCCTGCAAACGCTCTACAATATGCGCTCTAAAATGCAGCAGCAGTCCAAGCGCAATAACACGCTGATACTGTCAACCCAGCACTCGCTTGGCTCCACATTCATTCCCGACTGGTATATACAGATAGCCCCCTATCTGGCGGGCAGCGCCATACGGGTGAATGCCAGCAATCTGCATGATTGCATCGATTTCTTCCTGGCCGGCCAAAGCGACTTTCTACTCTGTTACCACGTCCCCAATATCTTCCCCGAACTGGAACAGCCGGAGATTGTCAGCTACCAGATCGGTACCGACCGGCTAATTCCCGTATGCAGTCCCTCGGCCGGCGAAGCCGCGGAAAACAGCGAGCAGATGCGACTGATCGGCTTCCCACCAGAATCCTTCTTTGGCCGCCTGATCCAACAGGAGTGCCTCGGCAAACTACCGGCAACACCCCGTTTTGAACTGGTCTGCGAGACCGCGTTAACGGAAGGTATAAAGGCGATGCTGCTGAAAGACCTCGGCATGTCATGGTTGCCGGTTCGATTGGTTGAGGAGGAGCTGCAGCGTGGCGATCTGGTACAGCTGAGCCAGCTACCGACCGTCGAGATGAAAATCATTCTATATCGACACAAAGTCCCCAGAACGGATGAAGTGAACGCTTTCTGGCAACAGCTGGTCGGCGCTTAATCTGCTACCAAGCCCAGACAACCGGGGCGACCACAACCAATATGCCAACCCAATCCATAAAACAGTCATCTATTTAACGGGCGGCCCACTACAGAACAAGCCTTGTAGGGCGGACACGTTTTTGTGCCGACGCGACGCTTGTTCAACTGATATAGCTAATCCGCGAAGAACTAAAAAAAACCCACATTGGGCAGGATAATGCCCGATGTGGGGACAGGGAGGGGGGAACGAGGATCATCTCCTCTTTCCCAGGAAC
The DNA here is from genome assembly GCF_019795155.1 of Marinobacterium arenosum. GTDB lineage: Bacteria > Pseudomonadota > Gammaproteobacteria > Pseudomonadales > Balneatricaceae > Marinobacterium_C > Marinobacterium_C arenosum. Next base: position 43,464 of record NZ_JAILYN010000020.1, read on the forward strand.
ATCCTTGTCAATTCTACGCTTGCAATGAGAAGGTCCTGAGATAGCGCGTCAATCAAACGGAATGAATTCCATTCGTTGCAAGCGCGCTATCAGTCGTAAGCCGGCAGATTAAAGGCCTGCCGGTAGCCGAACAGCGCCTGACTGCCGCCGGTATGTACGAAAACAATATTTTCACCGTCTCTAAAGTGGCCCCGGCGAACCAGATCGACCAGGCCGGCAAAGCCTTTTCCTGAATATACCGGGTCCAGCAAAATACCTTCGGTGCGCGCCAGTAGCTCGATCGCCTCCAGCGTGCTCTCGGCCGGGAAACCGTAGCCCTCGCCGATATAGTCGCAGTTGGCAACCACCTGGTCACGCTTGACCGCACCCGGAATCCCCAACAGCTCGCAGGTTTCCGATGCCAGCTTGAATACGTTCGCTTCCTGGACTTCACGCGGCGCACGCACCCCGACTCCCAGTACCGGGATCAGGCTGTTACTGCCGGCAAAACCGGTCACCAGGCCGGCCTGCGTGCCGGCGCTGCCGGTGGCATGCACCACCCGATCGATACACAGGCTGATACGGTTGGCTTGGTTGAGCAGCTCCAGCGCGCAGTTCACATAACCGAGTGCACCGACCGGGTTGGAACCACCGCCCGGAATCATATAGGGCACCTTGCCAGCGGCGCGCAGCTCATCGGCCAATCCAATCATCGCCGCATTCATGTCGGTACCGGCCGGGTACTTGCTCAACGGTGCACCGAACAGCTGGTCCAGCATCACGTTGCCGTTGTAGTTGTAATCGACGTCTTTGGCCCCGGTACGATCTTCCAGCAGGACGTGACAGGCCATGCCCATCTTGGCGGCGATAGCGGCGGTTTGGCGGGCGTGATTAGACTGTGTCGCCCCCTGAGTGATAATGGTGTCGGCCCCCTGAGCAACCGCATCGGCCATCAGGAACTCGAGCTTGCGGGTTTTATTGCCGCCACCGGCCAGGCCGGTGCAATCATCGCGTTTGATCCAGAGATTCGGACCGCCCAACTGCTTGCTCAGCCGGGTCAAGGGTTCCAGCGGTGTATCCAGGTGAGCAAAATGTAAACGTGGAAAACGAGCAAGATGCATATCGGGTACGCTCCTTGGTATACGTCTCAGCGACTTATTATTGTTTCTTACGATGGCTACGATCTTAGAAGCAACCCCCGCATCAGCTCCAATGCCGTTTTCACAACATCCGGTTAACTTTCGGCATAGCCCCAATAATTAATTGATAAAAAAGTGAAAATTTCAGCTAGCAGCGAGACCGAACCGCCGCGTATTTCAGATCGGATATCTTCTTCCGGCATATTTTCAACAGCTGAAAGCCGGCCATCGACAAAACCCGGAAGCCGCTTTTAAAGCGACCGGTGGCGGTGCCCCGCCGCCGCTACATCACCGATATATTCTCGGGAAAACAGCTGTTTTTTGCCGCCGCCGCGCTGCCATCTGACGACTATAGTGAAACTACCGCTGGGCATGCGGCCATCGCTGCCCCACGGGCTTCGGCAACATATCCATCAACCGTATCGGAGACCGGCATGACCATGACACTCAGCTCCACCGCTTTCGCCCAGGATGGTGAAATCCCACGTCGCTACACCTGTGAAGGCCAGGACCTGTCGCCGCCGCTGCAGTGGAACGATGTTCCCTCCAACGCCAAAAGCCTGCTGTTGATTGTCGACGACCCCGATGCCCCCGACCCCGCCGCACCCAAGATGACCTGGGCGCACTGGCTGCTGTACAACCTGCCGCCGGAGACCGAGGAGCTGCCGGAGGCGGTAACCGAAGACCTGCTGCCAGACGGTGCCGGCCAGGGGCTGAACGACTGGCAACGGGTCGGCTATGGCGGTCCCTGTCCGCCAATCGGCCGCCACCGCTACTTCTTCAAGCTCTACGCGTTGGACAAAGTGCTGGATGGACTGGACGACGCGCCCAACAAGGCGCAGCTGGAAGCCGCCATGCGGATACACGTGATCGCCGAAGCGGAACTGGTCGGCACTTACCAGAAATCAGGCTGAGCCAATCATCGGGTGGAAAGCCTTGTAGGGTGGGCACGTTTTTTGTGCCCACGCCGCTTGTTCGCCTGATGTATCTAATCCGCGAAGAACCTAAAAAACTCACCAGGCCAGGCTGCGTTCGCTGCGATATTCGCGAAGCTGGCCGGTCAGCGGATCGACGAAGCTGATATTTCGGGCGAGCAACTGCAGCGGCCGGCTGTAATCGTCCGGCGTTTTCGGCTGCAGCTCCGGATAGTAGCGCTCGTTCAGCAACGGCATGCCGAGTCCGCTCATATGCACCCGAAGCTGATGGGTCTTGCCGGTCAACGGACTGAGTTCGAACAGCCCCCGCCCATCACGTTCCTCGACACAGCGGATCTCCGAGCGGGCATTCACCTCGCCGTCAACCACCTGCATCCGAAAACGCGGCGAGCCGGTCACCATCCGGTTAGCCACCGTCCAGCGATAGCCGGCCCGCACCCCATCGGCCAACTTCGCCACCGCCCGGTAGCCTTTTTTCACCTTGCCATCGGCAAACAGCCGCTGGTAGAGACCACGACTGTCCGGATCGACCGAGAACAGCACCAGCCCGGCGGTCTCCCGGTCGATTCGGTGGATCGGCGCCAGGCTGTCGATGCCGGTGCGGCGGCGCAGTCGGTTCAACAGGCACTCCTGCACATAGATACCGCGCGGCACCACCGGCAGGAAATGCGGCTTGCAGGCCACCAGCAGTTGATCGTCCCGGTGCAGAATCCGCTCCTCGAACGGGATCTGCGGCTCCTGCGCCACCTCGCGGTAATAGAAGATCCGCTGCTGCGGCGCGAACAGCGAGTCCGGCCCGATTGCCGTGCCATCCGCCCAGTGCACCTTGCCCTCAGCCATCCTCTGCTGCCAGAGTTCGACCGGGATATGGGGGAACTTGCACACCAGGAAATCGAGTACGGTCAGGCAACCGGCCGGCTCGGCCGGCATGCTGACCACGGAAGGGTTCGGGGCGATCGCCATTGTTGAGATACTCATGGGATAAAGCTTGATCAGAAGGCGCGCATCATAACAGCTGACCGACAGCGGCCAAGCACACACGACCTGAAAAGCGCCGATCGGATCGGCTATACTCGCCGCTATGCGCCTTATCCTTACCCTGTTACTGCTGCTGGCCACGCCCTGGAGCCAGGCCGAAACGCCTGAGCCGGACCCGCAACTTCGGGCCGCGTTGAAACACGCCTTCGCCCAGGCCGACAGCTTCGACGACCGCTTTATCGCCGAAGTCTGGCTGACCGATATGTCCGGCCGGATCGCCGGCTACCTGCCGGACCCGATTGAGCGGATCAAGGTGCTCAAGGCGATCCACGCCGAGGCCAAACGCCAGCAACTGCCGATCTCGCTGGTGATGGGACTGATCCATACCGAAAGTCTGTTCGACCGCTTCGCGGTATCGCGGGTCGGCGCTCAGGGACTGATGCAGCTGATGCCGTTCTGGAAGAACGAGATCGGCCGTCCCGACGACAACCTGACCAACATCCATACCAACCTGCGCTACGGCTGCACCATCCTGAAGGTCTACCTCGACCGCGCCGGCGGCGACCTGACCGAAGCACTGGCACGCTACAACGGCTCCTACGGCAAGGTCTGGTACCCGGAAAAGGTCTACCGCAACCAGCAACGCTACCGCGACTGATTTGTTTTTTCACATTCGCCCAGCTGCGACCCTGCACGCCAAGCACAACCTGCAGGGCGTTATCCGGGACGCCAACACTAAGTAAAACGTGTAAGAACGGCTTCAGTCGCGACCCTCGACGGTTCTTTTAAAGACCGTGGCCTGCTACAGAGCAGACCTGTAGGGTTGGCTCCGGCCGGGTAGGTTTTGCCGACCAGGAGCCCGCAGGGCTGCCAATCGATGATCATTGCCCTCAGCCTCAACCACGCTCCGGCAAGCCATCGATACCGTACAGGATCAATTCTCCTCCTGCGCCAACAGCGTCTCGATCGCCGCCAGCATCGTTTCCGGCTGCCGGTAATCCACCCGGATCGGCACCGCCCGCTGGCCAACCACCAGCACCAGCGACGGAAATCCCTGTACCTCCAAACGGTCGGCCAGCGCCATCTGCCGCTCCAACTCATCCTGGGTCGCCGGATCGTTCAGATCGGCCCGAAACCGCTCGACATCCAATGCCAGTTCTTCGGCCAACTGGCACAGCGTCTCCGGCTCCGACGGATTCAGCGCCCGCGTATAGTAAGCCCGCTGGATCGCCCCGGTCATCGCCTCGCCCTGCTGCTGGTGCTGCGCCGCGATCACCGCCCGACAGGCCTTCCAGGTATCGCGCCTCGGCTGGCACTGACGCCAGAAATCGAAATTAAACTCGGTACCGAGCATCTGCTCGATCCGCCGCCAGGTCTGCTGCAGGTACTGCTGCATCTCCACCGGCATCGGCGCATCGCTGTCCGGCGCCAGGCCGCCCAACAGCGGCACCACCTCGACCTGCGCCGGCAACCGCTCACGCAGCTCTTCCCAGCCCGGCTTGAACCCCCAGCACCAACTGCACATCGGATCATGCACGTAATACAACCTGGCCGACATCACATCTACTCCCATCCACGACTACCAAGTGCATATGCGACCCGATTATTGAGTGGAAGTTCAGCCGCTAACCACTATAAACCGACAGGACTAAATCAAGGGAAGGAGGGGGGCATCGAGCAAGGGAAGGCAGCCGATCAGCAACCACAGCAGATAAAAAAGCCGCCGATCTAAGCCCAATTAGCAGTTATGAAACGAGGGATGGAAAGAAACCCTGCGGAAATAGTTAACGGACTTCGAAGCCATCTACCTCTTCCATCTGATCGACCAGTTCAGACTGCACCTCGGCCACGGTCGCCAGCGGCGGCCCCTGGTTCAGCCAGGCTTCCACCTGGCGCACGCCGCGCTCGTCGCCCTGCAGCAGGGCTTCGACGCGGCCGTCGGGTAGGTTGCGGACCCAACCGGTCAAGCCGTGCTGTTCGGCCTGTTCCTTGGTCGACTGGCGGAACCAGACGCCCTGCACCCGGCCGGTGATAAACGCGTGTATGCAGATCTGTGCCATCGGTCTCTCCTCGGAATCAGTTACCTTTTTGCTGAGTAACGACCTGCTCGTCGGCCGGCGCGTTGTCTGCCTCAGAAAATAACTGCTGCAGCGAAATATTCAACTGCGCCTTTCGGCTATGCTCGACGGCATTCAGCCGCTGGTTGAGCTGCCGCTGCCAGCCGCCCAAGGCGGCCACGTCGTCACCCGGCGGCAGCGGCCAGGGCAGCAGCTCGCACAGCTCGGCCACCGACAGCGTATCCAGGTCGCGGCACAGCAGGTACTCGCCCTGCTCGCTGCGGCGGATCAACGAGGCACCCAGCAGCAGCTGCTGGTAGCTGTCCCAGCGCGACTGATCCAGCCCGGCCACCTGGCGCAGCAGTGTCCGGTCCGACAGGGTCTCGCCCCGCTGCTGGCCGCACCAGAGCCGGTACAGCACCGCCATCAGGGTATGCAGATGGTCGACCTTGCGGCCCCGCTCGCTGCGGCGGTAGACGCTCAGCGCACGGGTCAGTTCGGCGCCGAGCAGGATCAGCGTCCAGGTGATAAAGATCCAGGCCAGGAACAGCGGTACCGCGGCAAAGGCGCCGTAGATCAGTTCATAGGAGGGGAACTGGGTGACGAACAGCGCAAAGCCGCGCTTGGCGGTCTCGAACAGCAGGGCCACCACCACCCCGCCGATCAGCGCATGCTTCAGCGGCACCCGGCAGTTCGGTACTGCCGCATAGAGCAGCGTAAAGGCCGCCGCCGACAGCAGCATCGGCAGCAACGACAGCAACCGCGCCCGGCCGACCAGGTCGGTGGCGGTGCTGATCACCGATATGGAGGCGATGTAGGAGGTCAGCAGCAGGCCGACGCCGATCAGGATCGGCCCGAGGCTGAGGATCGCCCAGTAGATCAGGAAGCTAGACAGCCCCTTGCGCGCCTCGCTGACCCGCCAGATCCGGTTAAAGGCCGACTCGATATTGCGCATCATCATGATCGCGGTGACCAGCAGAAAGGCGACCCCCACCCCGGTCAGCTTGCGCGCCTGGCTGGCGAAATCACGCATGTATTCCTGTACCACCGCGCCGGTGGCCGGTACGAAGTTGTCGAAGATCCAGCCCTGCAGCTGCTCACCAACCCCCTGGAAGCTGGGTACCGCCGCCAGCATCGCGTAGCTGACGGTCATCAGCGGCACCACCGCGAACAGGGTGGTATAGGTCAGCGCCGAGGCGTTCAAAATCCCCTGGTTGGCGATAAACTGGCGAAACAGGTAACCGACGAAGCGGACCGGGTGACTCTGGAGTACATCTCGCATGGCAGATCCTTCTTTACTAACCACCGCACTAACCACCACCTTGCCGGCCTTTGTGGCGACCGGCAAGGCGTATACAATAGCCGCACATCTCAGAATTTAGAATCGATGAGCGCCGGCGCTTCTCTGCAGCTTAGCCGATGCGGTGCGCAACATCCGCGCCCGGCCGTACAACCCAACAACCGATCGACAGGACCACGTCATGAGCCAAGTCACCATCTACCATAACCCGCGCTGCTCCAAATCCCGCCAGACCCTGCAGCTGCTGGAAGAGCGCGGCATCGAGCCGGCCATCGTCAAGTACCTGGAGACCCCGCCGAGCGCCGACGAGCTGAAACAGGTGCTGGCGATGCTGGGCATCAACGCCCGTGATCTGCTGCGCACCAAGGAAGAGGAGTACCAGCAGGCCGGCCTGGACGACCAGAGCCTGAGCGAAGACCAGGTGATCGCCAAGATGGTCGAATTCCCGCGCCTGATCGAGCGGCCGATCGTGATCAACGGCGACCAGGCCCGCATCGGCCGTCCGCCGGAGTCGGTGCTGGAGATCCTCTGAGACCGTTACTCCCTAGACTTGTTGTAAATCAGCCATAAAGAAAATCGCATGAGCACAACGCCCTATATCCTGGTGCTGTATTACAGCCGCCACGGCGCCACCGCCGAAATGGCCCGCCAGATCGCCCGCGGCGCCGAGCAGGCCGGCATCGAGGCCCGCTTGCGCACAGTGCCAGCGGTCTCCGCCGACTGCGAAGCGGTGGCCGACAGCATCCCGGCCGAAGGCGCGCTCTACTGCAGCGAGCAGGACCTGGCCGGTTGTGCCGGCCTGGCGCTGGGTAGCCCGACCCGCTTCGGCAATATGGCGGCGCCGCTGAAGTACTTTATCGACAGCACCAGCTCGCTCTGGCTGTCCGGCGCGCTGATCGACAAGCCGGCCTGCGTGTTCAGCTCCAGCTCCAGCCTGCACGGCGGCCAGGAGTCGACACTGCTGAGCATGATGCTGCCGCTGCTGCACCACGGCATGGTGTTGGCCGGCCTGCCTTACTCGCAGACCGAGCTGCTCAGCACCGAGAGCGGCGGCACCCCGTACGGCCCGACCCACCTGGCCGGCCGCGACAGCGACCGGGCGCTGGACGACCACGAAATCAAACTCTGCCAGGCACAGGGCAAACGGCTCGGCCGCCTGGCACTGCAACTGCTGGACAATCGATGACCCTCGAAAGCAAAGTCACCCTGACCCGCTCGCTGACCCTGCTGAGCTACTTCGGCCTGCTGGCCCTGTTCCTGGCCTGGTACCTGGTGCTGGCGCCGGTGCCGGGCGCCAACCCATGGATCATCGTGCTGGTACAGAGTTCGCTGCTGCTGGCGTTCCTGCCGACGGTGATCAAAGGCGTACCGCGCGGCCACGCCTGGCTCTGCTTCGTACTGCTGCTGTACTTCGTACAGGCGGTGCTGGCTGCCAGCAACCCGGCCACCCAGGGGCTGGGGCTGGCCTTCTGCGGCCTGGTCGGCGTGCTGTTCAGCGCCGCCATGTACTACGCCCGCTGGAAAAGCCGGCTGATCAAGGCTCTGGCCAACAATGGTTGACCTGCGCAAGCTTCGCGCCGAGTTCCCGCTGCTCAATCGGCGGGTCAACGGCCAGCGGCTGATCTATCTGGACAACGCCGCCACCGCCCAGAAACCCCGGGAGGTGATCGAGGCGGTCAACCGTTTCTACCGCCAACACAACGCCAACGTCCACCGCGCCTCGCACGCCCTGAGCAGCGAGGCAACGGCGCTGTTCGAGCAGGCCCGCGACAGCGTGGCACGCTTTCTGAACGCGCCGGACAGCCGCGAGATCGTCTGGACCCGCGGCACCACCGAGGCGATCAACCTGGTTGCCCAGAGCTATGGCCGCAGCCGGTTGCAGCCGGGTGACGAGATCCTGCTGACCGAGCTGGAACACCACGCCAACATCGTGCCCTGGCAACTGCTGGCCGAGCAGACCGGTGCCACCATCCGGGTGGTGCCGATCCGCGACAACGGCGAGCTGGACCTGGCACGGTTCCGGGCATTGCTGAACGAGCGTACCCGCATCCTGGCGGTCGGCCACGCCTCCAACGCTCTGGGGACAATCAACCCGGTAGCCGAGATGATCCGCGCCGCCAAGTCGGTCGGCGCGGTCACCCTGGTGGACGGCGCCCAGAGTGCGGCCCACCTGCCGATCGACGTGCAGGCGCTGGGTTGCGATTTCTTCGCCTTCTCCGGCCACAAGGCGTTCGGCCCGACCGGCATCGGCGCGCTCTGGGGCCGGCTGGAGCTGCTCGAGCAGATGCCCCCCTGGCAGGGCGGCGGCGAGATGATCGAGCGGGTCAGCTTCAGCGGCACAAGTTACAACCGGGTGCCGTTCCGGTTCGAAGCCGGTACGCCCAATATTGCCGGCGCCATCGGCCTGGCCGCGGCGCTGGATTACCTGAGCGCGCAGGACCGCCCCGCCCTGCTGGCGCACGAACAGCAACTGCTGCAACGCTGTCTTGAACAGTGCAGCCAGATCAACGGCTTCCGGCCGATCGGCCAGCCCGCCGAGCGGGTCAGCCTGCTGTCGTTCCAGCTCGACGGCCTGCACCAGCAGGATGTCGGCCTGCTGCTCGACCAGCAGGGGATCGCCATCCGCACCGGCCACCACTGCGCGATGCCGCTAATGGAGCGGCTCGGCCTGCCCGGCACCCTGCGCGCCTCGTTCGCGTTCTACAACAGCCAGGAGGAGGTCGACCGCTTCGCCGAAGCGTTGCAGCAGATCGTCGACAGCCAGCACGAGACCGTCGCCGTCTGCCCGGCCGACCCGTTTACCGAGATGCCCTACGGCCATCAGGTAGACGCCGAGCAACTGCGCCAGCAGCTGCTGGCCAAACGCGACTGGAACAGCCGCTACCGTGAGATCATGCTGCTCGGCCGCGACCTGCCGGCACTGCCGGACCACCTGAAGAGCGACGATCACCGGCTGCACGGCTGCGAAAGCCAGGCCTGGCTGGTCAGCCGGGTCAATGACGCCGGCCGGCTGGAGTTCCTGGCCGACTCCGACGCGCGCATCATCCGCGGGCTGATCGCCATCGTATTGGCGGCACTGAACAACCGCAGCGCCGAGCAGGTGCTGGCGTTCGATATCGACCGGTATTTCGCCGAGCTGGACCTGCTGCGCCACCTCAGCCCGTCGCGCGGCAACGGCCTGCGCGCACTGGTCGAGCAGATCCACCGGTTCGCCCGCCAACAGTGATTCTTTACCAATTCATTTTCCGACCAACTTATTTGAAAAACGACGGATTACCATGAGCAACTTTACCGACGTCTCCTTCCTGAATACCGTGTTCGGCAACCAGAAAGGAGATCCGAGCCAGCCGGACTGGCAGAAAGCCGCCAAGCAGCTGCAGCTGATCCAGGAAGAGATGGCCGAGCTGGTCGAGGGGATCGACACCCACAACCTGGCCGAAGTGCGCGACGCCATCGCCGACGTGCTGGTCACCACCTACGGCATGGCGCATATCCTCGGCATCGACGCCGACCGCGACATGGCGGCGGTGCAGCAGAGCAACCTGTCCAAATTGTGCAAGACCGAGCAGGAGATCGAAGACACCCTGGCGTTCTACCGCCAGGAGAAGGGGCTGGAGGTTTACGCCGGCGGCGAACTGCCGGAAGCCTACGTCAAGTCCGCCAAGGACCAGGAAGGCAAGGACGGCAAGTTCTACCCGGCCCACAAGTTCCTGAAGAACATCAACTGGCACGAGCCGGTGCTGGATTGATTGTTTTCGATTCTCAAGCCCTTTTGTCTCGAAGGGCTTGAGAAGGCGCCGTTATAGGAGGGGCTTCAGCCGCGACCTTGCACGGCGCTCAGATGACTCCCCCGTTGCCCGCGATACCCAAGCGGGTTGCGGTCCACAGAACTCGGTAGCAGCGGGCTTGGCATGCCCATTGGGTACTGACCGCGACGGGGTTGGCCTGGTCCGATGGGTGTCGCCCTCGGAGCGGGCTGCTACGCCCCTGGTCCCTCCGCCGCAAGACCCCGCACCTCATTTGCCGACAAAACCTTATTTGAATACCCCCACCCAAAGCGCAACAATATGGAATAAATGCAATAACCTGTTGCGATTTTCTGAATAATTCGGATGATAGTCAGCTTCCCCGTCACCTGCGGAGTCCTGTATGAACCTGAATGACCTGCGCCTGTTCATCCGGGTGGTCGAAACCAGTAGCTTTACCGCTGCCGCTGACAGCCTCGGCCTGCAAAAATCCACTATCAGCCGTCGTATCGCCCAGCTGGAGGACAGCCTTGGCGTACGCCTGCTGCAGCGTTCGACCCGCAAACTGCAGCTGACCGACGAGGGGATGGAGCTGTACAACCGTTGCCGGCCGCTGATCGACGAACTGGAGCAAACCCAGGAGCAGGTCGCCGCCACCAATGCCGAACCGCGTGGCCGCTTGAAACTGACCATGCCGCCGGAGCTGGGCGTGTTCATCATGAACGGTGTGGTCGGCAGCTTCCTGAAGCGCTTCCCGAAGGTGGAGGTCGACGTCGAGCTGAGCACCCGGCTGGTCGACCTGATCGAAGACGGCATCGACCTGGCGATCCGGGTCGGCAAACTGACCGATTCCACGCTGGTCGCCCGCAAGCTGGCCGAGCTGGATATGGGCTTGTACGCCTCGCCCGCCTACCTGGCCAGCCACGGCGTGCCTAAGACACCGGATGATCTGGCCGAGCACAACTGCATGACCGTGCACCGCACCGCCAACACCTGGCAGTTCGAGACCTGGCGCGACGGTGAGCCGGTGCCGGTACAGGGCCGGCTGCATGCCAACAGCATCAACTTCCTGCGCGAGATTCTGCTGCAGGATATGGGGATCGCCCGAATGCCGCGCCAGTACTGCGCCGAGATGGTCGAACAGGGACTGCTGCAGCCGGTGCTGGAGGCTTACCATCTGCCGCCGATCGAGATCCACGCGCTCTATCCGAGTCGACGCCACCTGAACCCGCGCGTCCGGCTGTTTATCGACCATATGCTGGAATCGCTGGCCGGCCACCCCTGGATCAAGGCCAGCAACCCCTGATTTCTTCTCTGCTTCCGGGCGCTCTGCTATGCTGGGCGCCCCTGTAAACACTGTGACATGACAACCGTCGGAAGGCGCTGACCACCATGAGCAAATACTGGAGCGAAGCCATCAAGGAGCTCACCCCCTACGTACCGGGTGAACAGCCGAAGGTGGACAACCTCGTCAAGCTGAACACCAACGAGAACCCTTACCCGCCTGCACCCGGCGCGATCAAGGCACTGCGGGAGTTCCCGATGGAGCGGCTGCGGCTCTACTCAGACCCGGATTCCAGCGCCCTGAAACAGGCATTGGCCGACTACTACGGCGTCGAGCGCAACCGGGTATTCGTCGGCAACGGTTCCGACGAGGTACTGGCGCTGACCTTCATGGCGTTCTTCCGCCAGCCCGAGCCACTGCTGATGCCGGAGACCACCTACAGCTTTTACGACGTCTACTGCAAGCTGTACGACATCGACTACCAGCTGTTGCCGCTGCGTGACGACTTCAGCATCGACCTGAACGACTACCGGCAGCCGAACGGCGGCATCATCTTCGCCAACCCGAACGCGCCGACCGGCCGCGCCCTGCCGCTGGCCGAGATCGAAGCCCTGCTGGAGCGCAACCGCGATTCGCTGGTGGTGGTCGACGAAGCCTATGTCGATTTCGGCGCCGACAGCGCCATCGAACTGAGCCGCCGTTACGACAACGTGCTGGTGATCCAGACCTTCTCCAAGTCCCGCTCGCTGGCCGGCTTGCGGGTTGGCTTCGCGATTGGTCATCCGGAACTGATCGACGGCCTGGAACGGGTCAAAAACAGCTTCAACTCCTATCCGCTGGATATGCTGGCGATCGCCGGCAGCGTGGCGGCGCTGGAGGACGAGGCGTACTTCCAGCAGACCACCCGGGCGATCATCGACACCCGCGAATGGACCGCCAGCCAGCTGGAAAAAATGGGCTTCAAGGTGGTGCCGTCCAAGACCAACTTCCTGTTCGCCGCGCACCGCTATATCGAGGGCGCCGAACTGATGGGCTACCTGCGCAGCAAGAACGTGCTGGTGCGCCACTTCAGCAAGCCGGGCATCGACAACCACCTGCGCATCAGCATCGGCACCCCCGAGGAGATGCAGCTGCTGATCGACACCCTCAAGCAGCACCCGGATATGGTGGTACTGGACGACTGAGCCGGTCGTCCGCTTTTCGGATCCCCCCTCTTGCCGACTAGCGCCGGTGGCGGTAGTCGGCAGTCAATTTAGGCCGACCTCGGCGAAAACTCGCATCGCAGGTTGACCGACCGATAGCTGAAGGCTCTCTGCTCTCTTTGCGACAGGCGCCATCAACATTGCGCGCTACTTCAGCGCACCACCGCATCAGCGGCGATCTTGGACACCTCCCCGGCCAGCATCTACCTTGAATGGGACTGACGCCAATCGAACCGCCTAATCGCAAGAGGGCCATCCGATGACCAAGACGGTAACCGGCACCTATGAGTCCGCCGACCAGATCAAGAATGCCCGGGACGATCTGATCGTCACCGGCATACCGCAAGAGCAAATCTTCGTCGATGAGGACAACCTGCAGATCAAAGTGATGATCGCCGATGCAACCGAGCCGGAGATCGAAGAGATTCTCAAACGGCACAATGCCAGTTCGACGACGGTGACGACGCGCTAATAGATCGCTAACTGGCAAGATTCAGGATTGTTCAGCTCCGTCGGAATCTTCACCATCGCGGTTCGCTTTGTGCGTCCTTTGGCTGGTTCGAGCGATAGCAGCCGCCCGCCACGGGCCACTTATCTGTTAACTCAAAACTGTTAACTTACAACTCTAGAAAATCAATCGCGGCAATACTGCCCCGGCGGGCTGCCCAGCGTCTTGCGAAACATCGCCACGAAGGCACTGGGGCTGCGGTAGCCCAACGCCAGCGCCACCTCGGTGACCGGCTCGCCGCGCGCCAAGCGGTTGACCGCCTCCTGCAGCCGCAGTTGCTTACGCCATTCGCTGAATTTCATGCCGGTCTCGCGTTGAAACAGCCGCGCCAGGGTACGGCCACTGGCGCCCACCTCGGTGGCCCACTCATCCAGGCCCTTCTCCGAATCGGGCTGGCGCATCAGGCCATCCATCACCCGCCGAACCCGGCGATCCTGCGCCAACGGCAGGTACAGCAGCGACGGCTGAAGCGCGCCGAGCTCATCGAGAAAGACCGCCACCAGCCGTTGCTCCGGGCCATCAGCCGGATACAGGCGGCCAAACCGGCTGACCCGCAAAATCAGTTCACGCAGCAGCGACGACACCTCCAGCACGCTGCACTGCCCAGGCAACCGGGCCGCCGCAGTCGGGTCGATATGCAGGTGACGGACCGTGCAATCGGTCTCGGCTGTCACCTGGTGCCGGATGCCGCCGGGTATCCAAACCGCCTGGCTGGGCGGAACCACCCAGGTGCCCTGATCGGTGGTCACGCGCAGCACCCCTTCCGAGGCGTACGCCAGCTGCCCCCGCGGGTGGCTGTGCGGGATCACCTCCAGGCCGCTTTGCATTGCCCGTTCCAGGCCAATTACCGGCCGCAGTGGATCGACCAGGTCGCCACCGCCGGACGGGGGCCGAGTTGTCACTTTCTCATCAATCATTGTCATTTTGTCGCCTTACGCACTAAGCGCATTATTGCCACAATCAGCCTTGTACGCATAGCCCAAACGGACCAGATTCCATGCTTGTTACCACTCGACACCAGCTGACCCGCCATCCCGCCAGGCTGATCGCCGGCCTTATTCTGCTGCTGGCGCTGCTGCTGGCGCTGTTTCCACCGGCGCTGATGACAGTTACTCAGGCACAGACAGCGGCACTGGTATTGGCCGCACTGGGTCTCTGGGCCACCTCGGTGATTCCAGAACACCTGACTGCATTGTTGCTGTTTCTCGGCGCCATGTTGCTGTCACTGGCACCGGCCGAAGTGGTGTTTTCCGGCTTCTACTCGGCCGCCACCTGGATGATCTTCGCCGGCTTCGTAATCGGCATGGCGTTCAAGAGTACCGGCCTGGGCCAGCGGCTGGCCGATCATCTGACGATCTTCGCCGGCAGCTATCCGCTGCTGATCGGCGGCATCATGCTGAGCTCCACCGCGCTCGGCTTCCTGATGCCATCGTCGATGGGCCGGGTGGTATTGATGGTGCCGATCGTCATGGCGCTGGCGGAACGCTGCGGCTTCCGGATCGGCTCCAACGGCCATACCGGCCTGGCGCTGGCGGTGGCGTTCGGCACCCATGTACCGACCTTCGCGGTGCTGCCGGCCAATGTGCCGAACATGGTGATGGCCGGCGCGGTGGAAACCATCTACGGATTGTCGTTCGGCTATGCCGAATACCTGCTGTTGCACTTCCCGGTATTGGGGCTGCTGAAGGGGCTACTGGTGACCTGGCTGATCATCAGGCTGTTCCCGGACAGCCCACGGCCAGCCGGTCGAGACGCCCAGCGCCGCCCGCTGCAGGCCAGCGAGCGTTACCTGCTGTTGCTGCTGCTGATCGCCCTGGCGCTGTGGATCAGCGACGGCCTGCACCATGTCTCGCCTGCCTGGGTGGCGCTCGGTGCCGCGGTAATCCTGCTGCTGCCGCGGCTCGGTCTGGTCGGCAACGAGCAGTTCCAACAGCAGTTCAGCTTCAGCACCCTGCTGTTCATCGCCGGCATCCTCGGTATGGGCACGCTGCTTAACCACAGCGGTCTCGGCGAGCTGCTCGCCGGCCAACTGGCCCAGCTGTTGCCACTGGAACCCGGCAACAGCGCCTTGAACTTCGCCTCGCTGTCGGCCACCGCCTTCCTGACCTCGCTGGCCACCGGTTTGCCGGGCGTGCCGGCGGTATTGACGCCGTTCGCCGGCCAACTGGCGGAAACCAGCGGGCTGCCACTGACCACAGTATTGATGACCCAGGTGATCGGCTTCTCCACCTTCCTGCTGCCCTACCAGTCCGGCCCCCTGCTGGTGGCATTGAAGATGTCCGGCATGCCGATGGCCCATGCGATCCGCTTCTGCGTGCTGCAGGCATTGCTGAGCATCGTGCTGCTGGTGCCGCTGGACTACGGCTGGTGGCGCCTGCTGGGCTGGCTCTGATAGACAACGGCAGATAAGGCTGAAAGCCGCGACAGTGCGTTGCGGTGACAGCCGCCCCGGCGGGCCTTAGAATCCGCTTTTTGACAGGTCTATATCTATCATGCCAATCGATGAATCCCGCAAAGGACTGCTGTATGCCCTGCTGGCGTATGGCCTGTGGGGCACCTTTCCAATCTACTTCAAATGGGTCAGCCATCTGCCGTCGCTGGAAGTACTGGGCCACCGGGTGGTCTGGGCGACCTTGTTCACCGCCCTGGTGATGACCCTGCTGGGCCAGTGGCGCCGCCGCCGTGAGCAATTACTGAACCGCCGCCTGTGGCTGACTCTGCTGATCTCGGCAATCCTGATCGCCGCCAACTGGGGGATCTATATCTATGCCGTCCAGATCAACCAGGTGTTGTCCGCCAGCCTCGGCTACTTCATGACGCCGCTGGTCAACGTAGTGATCGGGGTCGCGTTGCTCGGCGAGAAACTGGACCGTTTCCGGATGATGGCGGTGGTGCTGGCGGTGCTCGGGGTCGCCTATCAGGTGATCAGCCTCGGTCAGTTGCCATGGATCGCACTGTCGCTGGCAATACTGTTCGGCTTGTACAGCGCGGTACGTAAAAAAGCACCGGTCGATACCCTGACCGGTCTGCTGATGGAAACCCTGCTGCTGCTGCCACTGGCATTGGGCTATCTGGCGTTCATCGCCCAGCAGGGTGAGAGCCATTTCACAGCTGACGGCAACCCATCTCGTCTGATCCTGGTCGGTGTGCTGACCGCCCTGCCGCTGCTTGCCTTCGCCGCCGCAGCACAGCGGCTCAGCCTGATCGCGCTCGGTTTCCTGACCTACCTGGCCCCGTCGATCCAATTCCTGCTGGCGGTGGTGGTGTATGACGAACCGTTCGGCGGCGACCAGATGATCAGTTTCCTGCTGATCTGGGCCGGTCTGGCGGTATTCAGCGTCGGCGCCCTGCAACAGCAGCACCGCGCCCGGAAGCAGCGGCTGGCAGCGGCCGGATAGCTGTTTCGATAACGGCGTTGAGTACCACCGTTGTAACCAGC
The DNA here is from genome assembly GCF_019795155.1 of Marinobacterium arenosum. GTDB lineage: Bacteria > Pseudomonadota > Gammaproteobacteria > Pseudomonadales > Balneatricaceae > Marinobacterium_C > Marinobacterium_C arenosum. The sequence continues at coordinate 60,032 of NZ_JAILYN010000020.1, forward strand.
TAGGGCGCGTGGGCACAAAAAACGTGCCCACCCGACATGTCCGGGGAGCCACAAGCGGTCAGCACCGGTCTGATCAAGCCTTTTCAAAACGCCTGACGGCGTTTGGCCGGCCGGGTCCAGCCCTACAACAGTGCCTCCTGTAGGGCGCCACCCGGGGCGCCACGCCGCAGGGGGTCTAACGGTCGCGGCTGCAGTCCACATTCCAGGAAACAGCCACTTAAACACGGATAATCGCAAAAACAAAAAAGCGCCTGCCGGTTTCCCGGCAGGCGCTTTTTTTCAGAACTGATATTAAATCAGATCAAAGCTCGTCGCCTTCCACCCGGCTGCCGCCACTCTGCTTGGCGATCAGCAGGTTTTCATTGGCGCGCTTGATCAGCTGCTCGGCACCGTCTTCGACACCGGCCAGGGTGGCGGTGCCGATGCTGACCCGGAAACGGATATCGCCACTGGCGGTCGGCAGCTCCATCTCGTCAACCAGCTTGAGCACCCGGCGGCCCACCGCCAGCGACTGGTCGCGGTTGGTTTCCGGCAGGTAAAGGGCGAAGCGATCGTCGCCGATCCGGGCCAGGAAATCCGCGGTACGCTTCATCTTGTGGATCGCCGCCACCAGCTGCTGCAGCACCTGATCGCCGCTGTCCCAACCGTATTGCTCGTTCAAGCCGGTAAAGCCGTCGATATCGACCAGCAGCAGCGAACAGGGGAATTCGTAGCGCTGCGCCTGGGCAACGGCCTGATTCAATACCGGCACCAGGGCACGGCGGTTGTAAGCGCCGGTCAGCGGGTCACGCTGGGACTGGTGGCTGACCTTGTGCTCCAGCTGGCGCCGCAGGGTGACGTCCGCCAGTACGCAGACCACCTCTTTATCCTGTTTGCTGCAGTGGATACGGTACCAATGGGTGCTGTTGTAACCGTACTCCTTAAGCAGCGGTGCGCACTGCGGGGTGATCTGGATTTCGGTTTCGGCGACGCGGCCCTGCAGGCGGGTTTCCTTGCAGAGATTGGTCAGCAGTAACGTCAGTTCCTCACTGAAGATTTCAGCCAGGGCACGACCCTGTAAAGGAGCCTGCTTGACCCACTCGCTACCGCCGCCGCACACGGCCACCTTGTCGGCCGCATCGATAATCAGGACGGTATCGGTGATGGTGTTAAGAAGTGCGTTGAAACGTGCTTGCAACAGCTCGTGGCCGGACATCCAGTGTACCCCCGAATCATAAACTTCGATCAGTAGGGCACCTCGAAGAACCTGTTGCACGACGCCGGGCATCGTTTGCTGGTACTGAAGACGGTTTTTCAAGGCCCCCGGTATTCATGGCATCGGGCCTGCCGCTTGCGCGACAGGCCCGCCAGGGTTATGGGGCCAATGTTGGCACGGCTGGATAGTGCGCTGCAAATAAAAATCGGTGTCTCAGCAATGACTTAACCGACTTTTCACGCAGGCCGCCCGGTTTGGGCGGCCCGACCATGCAGTTCAATTAGACGATGTACTGCTTCAGCGGCGGGAAGCCGTTGAATTCCACCGAGCTGTAGCTGGTGGTGTAGGCGCCGGTGGAGAACCAGTACAGCCGGTCGCCGATATCCAGCGACAGCGGCAGCGTGTACTTATGGTTCTCGTACATGATGTCCATGCTGTCGCAGGTCGGCCCGGCCAGGATCACTTCCTCCTCTTCGCCGTCGCGTTCGGCGTAGACCGGGTACTTGATCGCCTCGTCCAGGGTTTCGATCAGGCCGCTGAACTTGCCGACATCGGTGTACACCCAGCGTTCCAGCGCAGTGCTGGACTTGCGCGACACCAGCACCACCTCGGAGACGATCACACCGGCATCGCCGACCAGCGAACGGCCCGGCTCCAGGATGATGCGCGGCACATCTTCCTCAGCGAAATCCTCCTGCAGGAAGCGGGTGATCGCTTCGCAGTAGGTGTGGAATTCGTTGGTCTTCTGGATGTAGTTGGCCGGGAAGCCGCCGCCCATGTTGATCATCTTCAGCTGGATATCGTGCTCGGCCAGCAGCCGCTCGAACACCACCTTCACCTTGGCGATGGCGCCATCCCAGACATCGATATCGCGCTGCTGCGAGCCGACGTGGAAGGAGATGCCGTAGGGTTCCAGACCCAGTTCCTTGGCCAGCGCCGCCAGCTCGATCGCCATCTCCGGGTTGCAGCCGAACTTACGCGACAGCGGCCAGTCGGCGCCCTCGGAGCCTTCGGTCAGGATGCGGATATAGATCCGTGCACCCGGCGCGAACTCGGCGATATTGCGCAGGTCCGCTTCCGAATCGGTGGCGAACAGGTCGATGCCATGCTTATGGAAGTAGGCGATATCACTGCGCTTCTTGATGGTGTTGCCATAGCTGATGCGATGCGGCTCGACACCAAATTTCAACACCTTGTCCAGTTCATAGGTCGAGGCGATATCGAAGTTGGAGCCCAGCCCGGCCAGCAGTTCGATCACCGCATCATCCGGGTTTGCCTTGACGGCATAGAAGATCGACGCGTAGTCAAACCCCTGCTGCAATTCCAGATACTTCTCACGGATGATTCCCAGATCTGTGAGCAGGAACGGCGGCTGAAGTTTATCTGCGGCAGCTTTGAAACGCTGCCATTGAGCTGAACTGATATGTTCGGGAAGTTGCATCAATCGTGGTGCCTACTGAATTTTACAAGAGGGTGAATAATCTGCTGTAGCATCCGGCAACCTGCCGTCATGCCCCGGGCAACCGCGCGAAGTATAGAAGAACTGCAACGCCACGCAATAGGCGCACAACAGGATTTTTATTCATGTCTCAAAAACAAAAAAGCGTGTCGAAATCGGCACGCTTCATGTTTTGCACAGACAGCTACCGCGCGGCTTTCAGGAAGATTCGCAGACCCGCACCAACAGCGTCATGCCATCGGTGTCGACCACCTCGACCAGAGTCCCGGCTTGCAATGACTGATCGGCCCGAATCCGCCAGAAGGTATCGCCGATCTGCACCTGCCCCTGACCGCCGCTCAGATCCTGCTCCAGCGCCACCCGGCGGCCGATCATGCTGCGGGCGCGGGCGTTCAGCAGCGGCACGTCGCTCTGCTGGTTGAAACGGCGAAACAGCGACCAGTAGGCCAGCGTAAACAGCACCCCGGCCACGGCAAACACTAGTACCTGGTGGTGCCAGTCGCTGATCCATTCCATGCCGGTGGCCAACGCGGTCAGCAATGCCGCCACCGCCAGACCCAGCAGAAAACCGGCGGCACCGACCAGTTCCAGGATCAACAGCAGGATGCCGAGGATCAGCCAGTGCCAATGGCCAGTTCAGCCCACCACTCCATCAGCTGGGCTTCCCGGTTTGCGCCGCTTTGATCAGCTCGCTGATGCCGGCCACCGACCCGATCAGGTTGCCGGCTTCCAGCGGCATCATGATCAACCGGCTGTTGTCGGCCGAGGCGATCTGCTGCAACGCGTCTGTGTAACGCTGCGCGACGAAGTAGTTGATCGCCTGCGGATCGCCCTGAGCGATCGCTTCGGACACCATCCGGGTGGCACGCGCTTCCGCCTCGGCGGCACGTTCGCGTGCCTCCGCCTCGCGGAACGCCGCTTCCTTGTCGCCTTCTGCCCGCAGGATGGCCGCCTGCTTGTCACCCTCGGCCACCGCGATTGCCGCCTGGCGTTCACCTTCGGCGTTAAGGATCGCGGCGCGCTTGTTACGTTCGGCTTTCATCTGGTTGGCCATCGCATCGACCAGGTCCTGCGGCGGCGAGATATCGCGGATCTCCACCCGGGTCACCTTGACACCCCAGGGGTTGGTGGCCTCGTCGACCTTGGTCAGCAACTGATGGTTGATTGCGTCGCGGTTGGACAGCATCTGGTCCAGCTCCATGGAGCCGAGCACCGCACGGATATTGGTCATCACCAGGTTCTGCATCGCCCGGTGCAGGTTGGCCACCTCGTAGCTGGCCTGGGCGGCGTTCAGCACCTGGTAGAAGCAGACCGCATCGGTGGTCACCTGCGCGTTGTCCGAACTGATCACCTCCTGCGGCGGCACATCCAGCACCTGTTCCATCATGTTCTGGCGATTGCCGATCATCTCGACAAACGGAATCACCATATGCAATCCCGGCGATAGCGTACGCGTATAGCGGCCGAACCGTTCGACGGTCCAGCCATAGCCCTGCGGCACCATTTTGACCGACAGAAACACCAGCACCACTGCCAGCAGCAGCACCAGCAACACGGTAATATCGAAGCCCATAATCGACATGCAGTACTCCTTTACGCAACTCGTGAACGACTTTGCCACCCTTTGATGGCCACGTATCTGACAGTAGCACAGCCATCGGCTTACCGTATGACTCCCGTCTGCTGCCAAACAGTATCCACCGCCTGATTGTCTATAGTTGTCAGCAGTGGTCAGCGGGAGGTGGAAATGCGGACTTTAAGCGGACTGATCCTTTCGATCAGCTTGGCCCTGACAGGCTGCTACAACTATCAGCAGTGGCTGACCAAACCCGCCCCGGAGACCAGCGGGCGGCCGGCCGAGCACGTCAATAGTGACAACATTCACTACCGGCTAGGTCTGCGCTACATCAATAAAGGGGAGTATGCCAAGGCCCTGCCGGCACTGACCCGGGCGGCGGAAGCCGGCCACCAGGATGCGCAATATCTGCTGGGCGAACTCCATGCCTCCGGTCTCATCGGTCCTGCCGATCTGGACCTTGCTCGCACATGGTGGCTGCGCGCCGCCCATCAGGGCAGCCCGCGAGCCCTGCAAGCACTGGGCGATATGTATCTGAACGGACGGGGGACTGCGGTGGAAACCGCCTGGGCACTGCGCTGGTATACCCAGGCGGCCTTGCAGGGCCATGCGCCGGCCCAGTACTCGCTTGGCGTGGCACATGCCCGTGGTATGGGGGTTATGCAGGATTCGGATGACAGCGTCTTCTGGCTGCACTTGGCCGAACGTAGAGGCGCAAAGGAAGCCACGCCGCTGCTGCAGCGGATCAACGCACAATTGGATCAGCAGACGCGTGCTGACATCAACGCCCGCGCCTCAGCCTGGCGACCGCTTCCCCCTCAGCGCGCGGGCCGACGTGCCCGGCTACGCTTCGTTCAGTTCAGCCTGAACAGGCTCGGTTACCCGGCCGGACCGGTCGATGGCCTGAGCGGTCCGCAAACCCGCCAGGCAATCCTCGCGTACCAGGCCGCCGAGCAGGGACTGCCGTCAGATGGCCGACTCTCCGACGCGTTGCTCGTCAGCCTGCGCCGACGGCTGGGCGATTAAGGCAGTAGAATTGCAAAACTGCCGCTCAGTCGTTCAGCTGCTGTACCCGCTCAGCCACGGCGTTGTCACTGTCGATGCCCAGCAGCTCGTTGACCGCCTGCGTCATCCGGTCATCGGCCACCTGATCGTCGTTATTGGCCGCCTGCAGCGAACTGATCGCCACCTCCGCCAGGGTATCGATATCGCTCTGGTCGAGTGCATCCTCGCCCGGCGGCTGGCGACCGACGATCTCCGACAGCTCCGCCCGAATGGCGTGCTGGTCAGGCTTGTTCAGCGCCGGGTCCTCCAACTGGGCCAGCAACTCGGCGATGCGCTCGGCATCATCATCCGACAGGCTGGTCGCCAGCACCGCCTTCTCGTAGGTGGCGATCAAGCCGACCCGCGAGTGTGGCGCGGCATGAGCGCGGGCATTGGCCGACGCATGGGCCGCATTCAGGCTGCCGTGCAGCTTGGCGGATCGGTCCTTGTGATGCCCATGATGATGCTCATGCGCATCGGCCGACGCCCGGCCGTGCCGACCGTTGGCCTTGCCTCCGGCAGCCCCCGCGTGGCCGAAACCATCGCCTCGCGCCCCTTTGTCGGCGCCACGGCCATTACCGTGACCGCCGCCATGCTCTCCGCCACGGCCTCCACCGTTGTCACCGCCATTACCGCCGCCATTACCGCCGCCATTGCCGCCGCCGTTACCACCGCCATTACCGCCCTCGCCCCCTTTGGCATGGGCTGCCGCGCCAAGGTCGATAGCGGCTAGCGAGCCGACAACCGCCGGCGTCAGCAACAGTGCACCGGCCAGCAACAGCAGGCACGGCCTGAATGGAGTTGATACGGGCTTGATCATTTTAAGCTCCTTCCAACGCAACCCTATACCTGTTCAAGTCTATCCGGCAGGCGGCGGGCAGTTGGAAGGATCTTGCCTGCGGATTAGCAATATCTTGCCAATCGAGCAGTGAAGCGGCTCAGCCGGTCAGCTGATCCAGATAGAATGCCCCCTCACCCACCAGCCGGGCACTGCCGCTGACTTCGACCGCGCTTACCGCGCCCTGCCGTTTGCTGAAATCCAGCTGCAGCTGGCCGGGCCGCCGTTTTTTTCACTAAACATATGTATCTAAAAAACCACCATCGCTACAATGCAAGCTTCACAGAAAATTTAATTAATCCGTATCCACAAGATCATTTCCCATATCAACAATGATTCTTGCCATTTCTCGGGACAGGTTCATCAACAAAAGACCAAAATCCAGTGGCATTTCACAGTGTAAGCTATAAAAAAGTTCATTAGATATTTCCAGCACATAACTATCACTGGTCGCAACTGCTTTACCGTTACGACTCAATAGCGCAATCATGGTTACAAAGCCTATTTGCTCACCGAAGCTGTAATCATGCAAACTTACCCAATGTTCGGCTCGCTGCTTGCAGAACGACAAAGTACCTTTGAGCACAACAAAAAAGGAGTCTCCGCGACTACCAATATCAAATAAAGCCTCTTCGTTTCTTAATTCGTAAATCCGTCCCTTTTCCAATAGCCGTATGATTGCTTGCTCAGACAAAGCGCCGAAGGTAGAGCCCCCCTTAAAGTAGTCTATTCCAAACTCGTTTAATAATTTACCACCATCTACTTCCCGCATTGCTGCCCCCTTAAAAGCCTGTTGCAGACTAGTGAAGGTTTGAACACTATCCAAGTATGGCGCAGAAGTCGTGAAAGTACCGCTTATCATGCAGGTTTGCTGACAGTGTAGAGCTTGAGAGTCGGGCCTGGGCCTGGGCCTGGGCCTGGGCCTGAAGAAAGATAACATTAGAGAGTTCTTGGGTAACCCTCCCAACGGAGAAGTCTACGTTTATGTAACATTGCTCTGCCATCCAATATCATCCTTCGGCCAAGCCACACCAAGTAGATAGAAGCTAAACGAAAGCAAAAGCGTTGAATAACGCTACAACTCCTCTGTCTTGAATGCCATTTTGTCAAGTTGAAAATCTTTAACCGCCACATTTAAGCTATTTGCCAAACTAGCTATATGATCAGATTGCCTTACCAACTGTTCCACTCGCTCACTACCACCTTTGGCGATGTCGCTGATTGACAGAACATTCTTGCTGATACTTTCCGACACCTTATTTTGTTGCTGGGTTGCCGTCGCAACCTGAGCATTCATATCGCTGATGGCGGAGATCGCTCTGGTAATATTAAACAACGCTTCATCTGCATTATTGGAATGTGTCACGCCTTCTTTTGATCTAGCATAGCTTTTCTTGGCTTCTACAGAAACTTTCTCACTACTAGCCTGCAACTGATCGACCATTGCGCTGATTTCATTAAGGGATAATTGTGTCTGAATAGCAAGAGAGCGAACTTCATCAGCAACCACCGAAAACCCCCTGCCTGACTCCCCTGCGCGTGCGGCCTCAATAGCGGCATTAAGCGCCAAAAGATTAGTTTTCTCGGCTATACCATTTATTACATCCATAATGGTACCTATTTTCTCGGCGGATACCTCCACCTCGCCAATTAGATTCGTTATATTCTCCATATCACTTGCGACATCAGAAACAGCTTCTATACCCTTTTTTATGACCAGCCGCCCCTGCTCTGTCTCGTGACTTGCTTGAATAGTTTCCTTGGCAGCAGTAACCGCACTATTGGAAACCTCTTGACTGGAGGCGGCCATTTCTATCGCTGCTGCAGACATCTGGTCAATATCCACACGTTGTTGATGGATACCCTCTGCGGATCGGCTGCTATTACTCCTTAAATTACTCGCGGCCTCATGTAAATTCTGGGAGACGCTCTCAACTCGATCAATAACAGTGATCATTGAAGAAACAAGCTGACCAAAAGCTTGCCCAAAAGGACTCTTAAGTGAGCCATTCAGTTTATCAATATCAACAGATCTTTTATTTTGCATCAGATTGCTTGCTATGTAACCGATCTCCTCAGCCTGAATGGCATCTCTATTAGCCCCTAACGAAAGATATGTAAGCACAGCAGTCTGAACAATAACGAGTGCAGCGTGTACAAAGACCATTTGATAGCTCGGACTAGGAAACACATAGAACTCAATCCCTTTGCTTTGGATATAATTGCCTCCGAGATGATGGATTGCGATCAAAAGAGCACCAACAACAATAGGCCTCCAGTCTCGATAATAGGAAAGAAGGGCCAACAAAATAAAAAAGCTAAAATGAAGTTCTGTCAAACCATGGGCTTGATGCACCTGGAGCCCTAGAAAAACTACTAAAGAGGCAGTAATACACAAACGCGAAGCCAACGAACCGGGACACTTGTGAACCATCCAGGCAGAACACAATACAGCAGGTACGCCTACAGCTAATGCTGCAAGCCATGTTCGATACCAGAAACCCAGACCAAAGGAGATCGCCAGTAATACCAGCAAAACGGCCAACATCGTGCGATCCGCTCGACAGTGCAACCCGTGTAACGTAAAAGACTGATAACTTCCCATCGCTCCCCCTCTAATCGCCAGAACCAGCATTGGCTATTATAATATTTTAAACATATCATATTATTATGATTTCAACACATAACCTTCCTGGCTAGACTTATCAATCAAATCAACACAGGTTTATACCGCCAGAGACTCCTGCTCACCTTCAAAACACGGCCAGGTTAAGCATGAAGCCCATAAATACACCAAACGTGACTATTAGTGACGTCATATACATAGATATATACCTCACCTTGTATAAAAATAGAGTGCCTTGATAAGCATTAATATTGAGAGTCTAAGGAGCCGTCAGATAACACCCAGCCACCCGCCCGCCTTTACCAGCTCATGCACTAGTTCACGCGACTCTCTCGCTACCACACGCGTTGCCTGAGTCAGTGTGTGTTGAGTGGAAAGGCTCATCACCAATGAGCGATTTAGCTGGCACGGCGAGATACGCTTAACATACAACTGGCCACGCTCGACCTCTTTTTTTACCGACATATAGGGCAAAATAGTAAAACCGATCGATGCCTCAACCAGGTCCTTAATCGCTAGAAAGGAGTCTACCTCAAATTGAATATCTAGTTTTGTATCAACCGACATGGCCACTCTCTCGACCAATACTCTAAGGCCATGCCTGGCACTCGGAAGGATTAGCGGTAAATCGGCTAGTTCAGTAAAATCAAGATCGGCCTCAGGCATATCGAATTGTCGAGCCGAAACCAGGTAAAGAGACTCATCAACCAGCTCTTCGCAGATCATCTGAGAAGTTCTGGAGGTCCTATAAAATAAAGCAAGATCAATACGCCCAGTGGCCAGCCATTCATTAACATCACCACTGAAGGCTTCCACTATTTGAAGAGATACACCCGGATATTTTTCTTTGATACGAAGTACTAAAGGTGCGGAAAGAAACTGACTTTCAGTCGGGGGTAGGCCAATACGAACCTTGCCGGAGACGATACCCTTAAGGCCGCGAATTTCTTCACTTAGGTCATCGATATCCGTAATAATGGCGCGGGCTCTATCAAGAAAAACTCTGCCAGCATCCGTCAGCTCAACCCCCCTGCCGGTGCGAATGAACAGAGCCATCCCAAGCTCTTCCTCCAAGTTTCTTAGTTGGCGACTAATCGCAGGCTGCGCAATCGAAAGCAACACAGCCGCACGCGACATACTTCCTGCTTCCGCTAGCTCAACAAAATACTTCAACTGCCTGAATTCCATCACCAGTCTCCTACATACTCCGGTTTGTTTTTTGAGCTTTAAAATTACATTTTACATATTAAGAAAAAATTTGCTGGTAGGACCTAGAGACAAAATTATTAGATTGAAGAGCCTAATAATACAAATATAGCAGCCTCAATAAGAAAGCCCCATTCCGTTTCATTATAGCTGGTAGAACCAAATCCTCACCACGGCAACGTAACTAGTGCTGTAAGATCGATAGGTGGATTAGCCATCACCGAGAACCTAATAACAGCGGAATAAAGATGCGTCCAAACCCTAGACTTCATTACGAACTATCACACATGCGGGAGCTACCTCCTGCGCCCCGTGGAAAAAGCCTGATTATCCATATCGTCGTTAATATCGAGCATTGGAGATTTGACCGGCCGATTCCGCGCAAACTGCTTACCGCCCCCCACGGAGTAGAAAAGGTTCCAGACGTACCAAATTACTCTTGGGCTGAATACGGGATGCGCGTCGGCATGTCCAGGCTGTTGAATGCTCTACAGGAGCGTGGCATACCGGCCAGCGCCAGCATTAACGCCGGTGTACTCGATGCCTATCCGGCATGTGCCAAAGCCGTGCTAGATGCCGGTTGGGAATTTATCGGGCATGGCTTTCACCAGCAAAGCATGCAGGCAGAAGATGCGGCAGCTGAGCGAGACCTGATTCAGAACTCGATCCGTCACATCGAAGACTTTACCGGCCAAAAGGTCCGCGGCTGGCTGAGCCCCGGACTTAAGGAAAGCTACGACACACCGGATCATCTTACCGCCGCCGGAATCGACTATGTGTGCGACTGGCCGGTGGACGATGCACCTTGCTGGCTCGACACCGTACATAGGCCGTTGCTAGCTATGCCATACAACCTTGAGCTCAACGACAGCGTTATCTACGCCGTGGAAAAGCACAGTTCCTCTGAGATTCTCACCCGGCTCGAGGATACGCTGGACTGCTTTGCATCCGAACTCGAGCAGGGTCGGCCTAAAGTCTTAGGGATTGGCCTACACCCCCACCTGATCGGTGTTGCACATCGTTTCCCGTATTTTGAACGGATGCTGGACCTGCTGCAGTCCCGCGAGGACAGCATTTTCATGACGGGCTCCCAGATATTTGACTGGTTCAACAATCATGAATATTAAGAAAAACATGGTCGAAGACCGAATTCTGAAAGCACTCGACGATCGGGTTTCTCCAAGCCACAGCGCACTGTTGATCATCGATATGCAAAAGGATTTTTGCATAGACGGCTACGCTGCCAGCCAGGCTGGCAGACCGCTCGGCGATGTTCAGCAGATGATTCCCTCCCTGCAGGACACCTTGGAACAAGCACGCTCCAAAGGGGTTCTTGTCTGCCACGTAGGCTTTTTAACGCTGCAAAATCATTTTAGCGACACGGCGCCCTGGCTGAGTCAACGTCGACGCGCTACCTACGCCAATGATCGCATTGCTATGCAGGATTCTGAGGGAGCCGACTTCATTGACGAATTGAAGCCCAGAGAGGACGAAGTCGAGATCCGCAAGCACAGATACAGCGCTTTCAAAGGAACCAATCTCGACATGGTGCTGCGCGCAAACGGTATCAAAACGGTAGTCCCTGTCGGTGTGTCAACCAATGTCTGTGTCGAGAGTACGATTCGTGACGCTTTTGAGCTGGGCTATTACGTCTGCGTTCCCGAAGATCTTTGTGCATCCTGGGACCGCGAACTACATAACGCCACGTTGAAAAATGTGAACGCTCGCTTCGGCTTGGTTTGCAATAAAGAGTCACTCCTTTCCGCCTGGAACCCCTCTTCCCGGTAATTACCAAATCGCAATCGCAGGAATTGATATGAAAACATCCATGCTTACCCTAGAGGCATCAAAATTTGCTGCCGATCTTAAATTCGAAGATATTCCCGACGAAGCGCTACGTATCGCGAGACGCTGCATTATCGATGGCCTGGGTGTTATGTTGGCGGGCTCGGACCAGGAAATTGCCAACGTAACTCGAAAATATATTGATAGCGTTAAAGGTGCCGAACAGTCGCGCTTTGTTGGCGAAAGTAAGCAGCGCGTTTCGGCTCCCCAAGCGGCATTCTGTAACGGCATTGCCGGCCATGCCATGGACTGGGACGACACTCAACTGTCAGAATCCCCGGGCCGTCAGTATGGTCTGCTCACCCATCCGACCATTCCGCCGCTCGCCGCCGCCCTGGCCGTTTCCGACATGCTGGGTAATGTTGACGGCAAGGCGTTCATTACTGCATTTGTCGCCGGCTTTGAGGTGGAGTGCAAGATTGCCGAAGCCATTAATCCTGATCACTACAAGTTTGGCTTCCACACCAGCGGTACCATCGGTACCTTTGGTGCCGCCGTTGCTGCTGCCAAGCTGCTCAACCTGGACGAGACCGGTATTGCGCGCGCGATCGGCGGTGCCGCATCCATGGCTTCCGGTATCCGCGCTAATTTCGGCACCATGGGTAAACCGATGCATGTCGGCCGCGCAGCCGAAAACGGCGTCACCAGCGCACTGTTGAGCCAGTCCGGATTTACCTTCAATGAAGAAGCCCTGGATGGTGCCTGGGGATACCTTTCTGTCGCCGGTCGTGGTGGCAACCCCGAATACGTGGAAGGCCGCTTTGGCAAACCGTTCTCGATTGCGGAACCGGGTGTCAGCATCAAACCTTATCCATGCGGTGTACTGACGCACCCAACGATGGATGCACTGAAATTTTTGGTTGAGGAGAATGATCTGCAGGCCTCCGATATCGAGAAAGTCACACTGCATGCCGCATCCAACATCCTCAACCCGATTCGTTTCAGAGTCGCCAAGACCGAGCTGGAAGGCAAATTCTGCATGGCCTTCCTCCTCTCTGCCATCATCTTGCGCCGTCGTGCTGGCAAACAGGAGTTTACCGATGAGTTCGTTAACTCCGACGAAAGCCAAAGCATGCAGTTGAAAATTGAAACCAGCCTCGACGCCGATATCGAGGCGATGGGCTACGATAGAATCAGGTCCCGAGTGGAGGTGGTGACTAAAAGCGGCCAGGTCTTCGAAAAATGGGCCAACGAAAACTATCGCGGTAGCCCGCATAACCCATTAAGTGACGGTGAACTCGAAGCAAAATTCCTAGATTGCGCCCAAGGGGTTATCGACACCGTCCAAGCAAAAACTATTCTGGATATGGCTTGGGAGCTTGAGCATATCGACAGAATCACGTCGCTAATCGATATCCTCGGTTAACGTAACCATTAAAAATAGAAACCAGGTAACAAATGAGGCCAGAGTATCTGGTCTCATTTTATCACTCAGAATCTCGATAAAAGAGCACAAGCCTTAAAGCCATAATTAACTTGAAAGCCCAACCCATTAAGCTCTACTGACAGATATCGAAATACTGAACATACAAAGCAACCAGATCGCACCGATACCAAACTCAGATTGATAGACTAGCCATAGACCATCTGATCACAAACAAATAAAGCTGCACTTTAAAAGCCACCCCCACATTCGTGTTTCTGTGGTAATACATAAACTACTCAGCCGTAACAGAAAGTGGCTAGATGTATGGATGCTGTTGAACTTCCAAAGAGTGCCTGCTCAACTCTGCAACCCAAACTTTTCGGAGAAAGCTCATGGAATCCGGCGTCTGCTTCCGGTGATCTTTCTGATTATCGGCTCAATCTACGGTGGAGTGGCCTCTACACCAGGCGATTCAGTTATAGGCGTTTTACTCGCACCTATACTATCTGCATTTTAGGGGATGCCTAACTTCGAGCAACGTCCAGGAAGCAATGATGGGAGCGACCAATACGTCCTTGATAATTGCGTTCATAGTCGCAGGGTCCGCCCTTTTAGCAACAGCAATGAAACCTACCAGGATTCCAGTCAAATTGACCAATTGCTTCGAATCACCGCAACTTTTGTCCTACTTACTCGGCGCAGTTCTACCATTTTTGATTATTATCCGAGGCTGCCTTATCGACGGAATCTCTGTCGTAATTCTCACGGCTTCTATCATAATGCCGATGATAGAAAAGGCCGGTATAAACCTGACATGGTTAGCCTTCTACTTCGTTATTGTTGCCGAAATTTCCAAAATAGTTCCCGTTGTAGGATTCAATCTGATCGCCTTACAAGCCCTGACATAAAAAGCCCTGACTCCAACACTCACGTCGGCGCTGCCGTTATTTTTCGCCATCTTACCGGTCATAGCATCAATGACAGCATTTCCAGATATCGAAGCCTGATTTCAAAACTAGATAAGCACGCAGATTATTAGCTATAGCCTTAACCATAACATTCAATACGAGTAGAAAGAGAAGCTATCGCAACCACAACCACAATCAAACACAAAGGAAAATAGCAATGAAACCAAACCACTGTCACAACCTACTATCAAAACGCCGCAGGCCCCTAGTAGATTTGATGAAAGAGGAAGCTCTCACCGCCCTTTTTCAACCTATAATTGACATCCAGAATGGATACATAGTCGGGCATAAAGCTCTGATTCGCGGCCCGGAGAAAAGTGAGTATAGAAGGCTTGACCAGCTATTAAGGTTAGCTCAAGGATTAGAGCTGACCCATGAACTGGAACAGGTAGTTCAAGACCTATGCATTAAACTCTTCCCTAAAGCTAGCCGTGGCGGAAAGATATTCCTAAATATAGGTCCAACCACTATATTGGACATTGCGCAACCCCTTGAAACAATGGCGACTTACCTAAATAAAAATAAACTGTCACTGGATAATATCGTAGTCGAACTATCAGCAAAGCATCCGCTCAACCAGTGCAGCCAAACAGTGAATTTTATCAAACATTACAGAGATGGCGGCGTTCAAATCGCCATCTCCGACTTGGCGGTCGGAGATGCAGGTCTAAAATCTTGGTACGCTTTACAACCGAACTACGTAAAAATCGACAAGTATTTGATACGCGGAGTAGATCTTGACCCGGTAAAACGCAACTTCGTGATGTCTATCATGAATATGGCGCGTAAAACTCAGTCCCAGATCATTGCAGAAGGGATCGAGACAGTAGAGGAATTACGGACACTACAACTGATGGGCATTGATTATGGGCAAGGCTATTTGCTAGGCGACCCAACCGAAAAACCAGTCACGGCTGGCCAGCAACTTCCGATTGCAAGACCACCTAAATTTCAACCAAATCTCATCTGGCCATAAGATTAGCTCAGCAGGTATGTAATTATATACCTGCCGCGCGAACATTATAAAACATTCCTTTATTCAATTACCTCCTCATAAATAAAGCGCTTGGACATCTCATTCCCCGTAGCAATATTTAAAACATCACTCACATATAAAAATCTCAGCCTTGTCACCTTCAACTGTTTTTAAACCACAACGCTTAATTAGTGGCACAATTTTATTTGGCACCAATGGTTTACTGTATAAGTACCCCTGCCCATAGTCACACTTAACTTCCTTTAAAATTTCCTTTACGACAACACTCTCTATACCCTCAGCAACTACGGCCATATTCAAGTTATGACCCAGCTGCACGATGGATTTTACAAGCCGTGCAGCGTGCTCATCATTATCGATACCACTGACAAAAGAGCGATCGATCTTCAAGGTTTGCACAGGTAGATCCTTTAGGTGGCTCAGTGACGATAAGCCGGTGCCGAAATCATCCAATGCAATAGACACCCCTATCTCGTGAAGCTTTGGAAGAATATTCTTAGAATCTTGAAGAACATGCATTGTGGTGTCTTCTGTAACTTCTATTGTTAGATAACGCGCCTCAATTGAGTATTTGTGCAACACCTCCTTTATAAGCTTAACTAACTCAGATCGATACATGGACGGTGAGATATTAACTGAAATTCTCTGTAGCTTTAGCTCCTGCCGTAGCCACAGTCTATTCTGGCGGCACGCCTGGGTGATCACCCACTCTCCCAGCTTCATTGCAAGGCCATACTGTTCCGCAATCTCGATGATTTCCAGTGGAGAAATCGAGCCATACTCAGGATGATACCAACGTAATAGAGCCTCCAATCCATACAAACTTTTACCTTCTATATCGAAGATTGGTTGATATTCGAGCTGCAAGCCCCCTAACTGAATCGCTTTTCGTAAATCAAGCTGCAATTTATGACGCCGTGCCAATTGTGCCGTCATCTCGTACTCAAACACACGCCAGGCGGACTCTGGCCCCTGTTTCTTAGCTTCGTACATCGCCATATCAGCATGGCTAAGCAACTCTTGTGGTTTCTTACTGTGCAGAGGATAGATCGCAGTCCCAAGGCTACCAGCGATAAAGCAAGGGTTTTCATCAACATAAATGACCGTCGCTAGCGTAGCTATCAGCTTATTAGAATAAAGCCGTACATCTTCAAAGTCTTCAATCGAGAACTGCAACACAGCAAACTCATCCCCCCCCAGGCGGGCTACTCTCACATTAGCCATATTCGACAAGCAGCGCAGCCGGTTAGCTACCTCTTTAAGTAACCGGTCACCACTGTGATGGCCCAGGGTATCGTTAATATCTTTAAAGCCATTCAAATCCAATAGATGAAGTGCGAATGGTACATTTTGCCTACAGTACCCATCCAGCCACTGATGCAACTGCGTTCGATTAGGCAAACCTGTAAGTCCATCATGCATAGATTGGTGAAGGTTTTTCCGATTTTGCAACAGCAGCATAGCTAATAAACCAGCACCACTTAACACCAGTCCAAGCAAGCTAAACCCCAACTGGCGCTGTAACATCAAGAGGTGTTTGCTGTTACTGTTAAAAAAATCTCTGTTAAAGTGGTAATTTGACAGCGAAACGTCTTGAATGTTTGACAGATGTGAACTAATGGTTTCTTTAACAGAGTCCATGTTAAAATATCGATCGGATCTTAAATTCTTCAAATCGGTCTCGATCGAACGCAAATCAATAAAAGCTCTGTTAATAACACCCAGGGTCTCCTTGTTTTGACGAAGTTGTTCAGCATCACGCCCCTCAAGCAATACAGAAAAACGGCTCCACAGGATCTCATAGTCGAGCATCAAATTATCGTAATCGACATTGAGGTATGGATATAACGCCAGCTTATATTCAAATTTTTGCCACTCACTCTGCAGCTGATGTAACGACCAGATACTGGACCCTTGATTCTCATCAATTAATGAATAAGCTTTATTAATTTTATAAATACTAAAAAATGCGCTACAGGCAAACACTATCACTATCAGCGTGAGCCAAATAGGCAAATAGCCATTCCGCCGAGTAAGCGAGGCACCTAATTTCATCAACGAACCTCAATATGCGACAGCTGCCAAATCATTTTAAAATTATTATCTGAAGTATTAAGCTCGGGATTTCTATGTAGTGGAAACAACAACCAAAGCGGCCCCTTGTCACGAACCTTCATCACATGTCCATCTTTTTTCCAGGCTAAAATTGGCTGGTACCTATTTACAAAATCGACATCTAGTTCCGTCGTGTAATCATTAAGTGCACGCATATAGAGGCGCTGTCCTCGAGCACCGGCCTCCTCAAGAACAGCGCTGAGTAGCGGACCATGATAAACGTGTGGCTGGTCGCTCCAGGCCGTTTGAAGCTTGAAAGTATCACTTGGCAGGTTGCGAAGTTCCGGCAGATCGAAAGTGGCCCCACCTCCATCACGGGTATGCTGGATGAGGCCACTTACAGTCAATATCGGTTTGTCAGTAGGGGGAGAGAGCGTATCTGCCTCAACAGCCCAGGATACAATAGTTATTAGACAGAACATCAAACAGTTTGGCTTCACAAACCCCTCCTGTACTACGGCCTATGGTCTTTACAAACTACCACCAACCTATATCCATGCCGCAGATTTATCCATAACGCCTCATTCTTTCAGATATACACAGGAAGCCAAACGACCGTTTATTTTTTAGTTCACCACCCCTGAAATGGAAAAACCACCGCAGAACATCCCCTAGCCAGGGGTACTGCAGTGGTTTGTATTCAAGTCTAGGACGCTCAGGCCCTAAAATGGCTTACAAGCTCCCGGAGTGAGTTGGATGTAGTTTGCAGGGAGCGACTGCTATCATTACTTCGATTAGCACCTTCGGCTGTTTCAGCCGCCACTGCAGAAATTGATGACAAGCTACGGTTAATATCTTCTGCTACTGTGCTTTGCTGCTCGGCAGCGCTCGCGACTTGTGTATTCAGATCGGATAACGCGTTCACCGCATCGATAATAGATACAAACTCCATGGCTGCTGACTCGGCAGACTCGACACATTTGGCCGCACTCTCATTACCCTGCATCATTGCGGACACTGCCTGTTTGGCATCATCTTGTAACTTGCCAATCATATCGTAGATATCCTGAGTGGATGACTGCGTACGCAATGAAAGTGATCTAACTTCATCAGCTACCACGGCAAATCCACGACCATACTCCCCCGCACGTGCAGCCTCTATAGCTGCATTCAAGGCCAGGAGATTGGTTTGATCCGCTATGTCGCGAATAACATCGGTGATCGAGTGTATTTCCTGACTACCACTCTCCAGCCGCGTAATTATCGTACTGGCCAGTTGAACCTCTTCTGCCAATTGCGAGATTGTCAAGCGCGCACCCTCGAGTACTTCCTGACCTTGACTCGCCGCTGCCGAGGTTTGTTGTGTCGCGCTTGACGCCTGGTGAGCGTGATCGGCAACGGTCTGTGCCGAAGCACTCATCTCATTGGCCGCGGCAACCAATTGGTCGACCTCACTCTGTTGACGCTGAACGCCGGTGAGGGTTTGGGTTGCGATCACGGTAGAGTCTTCAGCATTCTTATGTAATTCCCAACTGGTACTTGTTACCTGCTGAATGACCGCTTGGGTCTGATCCAGAAACTGATTACAAGCACGCGCCAGTTCGCCAATTTCATCCTTGGCTCTCGCTTCCTGTACGAGCCGAGAGGTGAAATCTCCCTTGGCGACGTTCAGCATGAAACCGGATATTGCTTGGATCGGGCTGGCTATGCGATGTGCGATCATCCACAGTGCGAAGCTACTTACAATCAAGGTCACAGCACCGATCAAAATCGATATTTTGGTCTGAATTGCTTGATCGGCTTCAACCTGGGCATTTAAAGAGTACATCCCCGCCAAGACCAGAGACCTTGGTACGCTTACACGCAGGGCCCAACTTGGCAGATCGTCGGCAACCCTGATCGGAACCATTGCGTGCAAGACAGTACCATCAGGCGATTCACGCAAGTTGAATTCGGAGCGGTGAACCAGCTGCAGTTCGTCACCAGGCTCAGATAGTATATGACGAATATGCGAGCCCAACCCTCGATCAGCACTATGAGCCGCGACGGTCCCCTGGTTGGTGATCAGCATAACTTCTGACTGCCCTTGATAAAGTCGTCCGCTTAGCTCACGCACTACTTTAGTAAGCTGCTCCAGGCTGATATCGACTCCGGCCATACCGACAAATTGTTTATCGATTACAATTGGCGATACGATAGATGTCAGCAGTACCGTCTGGCCGTTTACTTCATAGGGGTAGGGGTTTATTAAACAGTGCTGTTTTGTATCACGAGGGCAGAGATAGTATTCACCAATCCGATCTCCCCCGTTCGGGCGGCTGTTGTTCTCGTAATCAGCCAGTGGGGCCAACGAAAGTTGACCGTTTTTTTCCCGGCTCCAGTACGGAATAAAGCGTCCAGATGCATCATATCCCCGCTCAGCCAGGCCTGCGAAGAGCAGATCCTTACCATCCAAAGCATTCGGTTCCCAAGCGGTGTAGGTGCCTAACAAAGATTTCTGGTGTAGCAGGGATCGTTCGAGAATCCTATTAAATATAAGCCGTAACTCTGACGTCAACAGCTCATTATTGGCGCTATGCACCTTGAGGCTAGAGAAATTTTCAGCCAAGTCTTCAGCAATAGTAAAATTGACATGCAGCATTTCTTCTACTGAGCGAGCAGCAGATTCTAGTTCCGCCTTCAATTGTGCATTAAATAGCGCTATCAATAACTCTTCTGTACTTTGTTGAGAGCGTTGCTGTAACTCGACATTTGCTGTCACACTAAATAGTGTCACCAACACAACTGCAGATAGTGTGGCTATGCCGGTGTACAAGCATATTTTCTTTTTAATAGAATCCATACCAAACTTCCATTGACGATCTAGGAAAATAATTGGCATAACCAATCGCCGACAATACAATCACCCTTATGAAAGCATACAATTCACAACAACCAAATAGAAAAAGCCCACCGATTCAACACCTCAGGTATAAATCACGCCAAACACATCTAAAACAAATCACATATTTGACTTAAATAAATTACAAATTAGGCAATTATTCAAATGCATTAAAAACACTAACCAACTGGTCCACGGTTAAGGTTTTAGATACCAACAAGCAATTACCTATATAAAGAGATGGGATTGTACTGATTGATAGACTGCGCGCTCGATCCAGATCATTCTCCACTGCCTTTTTAACAGCAGATCCCTCAATCAGTCGCTCAAACTCCATTTCATCCAAGCCAATTTTACGAGCAACCTCAACAGCCACCTCATGGTCACCAATATTGAGGTTCTCATGGAGGTGAGCCGTTTGAATTGCATCAAAGAAATCCCAATGACCTTGCTGACCAGCCATAAACTCAGCGGCTTTCGAACCTAATGCCGCTAAGTATCCACTGGGGTATGCGAAAGCTGCTTGTCGCATGCCTTCTATATTAAACCGAATAGGATTTTCAGCATGTTCACGACAAACCTCCCAATGGCTTAGAATTTCATGTTTGGCATTAGGTAATGATCCGAAACGTGCTATCATCTCTTGCTCATTTTTTTGTAATACAAAGGAGCGGTGAATAACCTGGATATTATAATATTCACTCACCTGCCGAAGACGGGGTGATTGAAGATAGCACCAGCCACATACTGCATCATGGAAAAACTCTACTGTTAACACTTTTATACCTATTAGTAGTAAAATAGGTAGCAATTTTGTTGCATATCACCCGATCAGAATAATGATATTTATCGAGGATACCTATCTAAGTTCTTCATCGGAGTTCCTGCAAAGACGATCACGTAAGCAGTTAACAATCGGATCTTCGATGAAATCCGGATGATAACCAGCGAACAAACTCACCTCCCTCACCTGACCATCGATCAAAGGCAGAGCACGTAACCTTCCGCACTTCAAATCTTCCGAAATTGCCCAATACGGTAGCCACGCGAATCCAAGCCCAGCCCTACATGCGTTTACTTGAGCATGAACACTATCGACCGATAGTCGTTGCACACTCCCAAGCCACCCCGAATCGGTTTGGTTGCGGATACCAGAATCAAGTATCACCAGTTGACGATAGCTGGCGAGACTTTCTATCGAAAGCCGGTCCTTCATCGCCAGCTGATGGGCGGGGCTGCAAACGGCAACCAACTCAATCCGCACACAAAAATGACTGATAGTCATTCGAGGTAGTTTACTGGCTATGGCCAGGTTTACCTTTCCCTCTTCAAGCAACTCTGCTGCGCGTGATAAGCTGGTTTCATAGATGCGCAGGTTCAATGCGGGGAACTTTTGCTGGCAGCGTCGAACTACCCGGTGCCTTAGGCTTTCAGGGTAAAGTGTATCCACGGCAATGGCGGCCTCTTGCTGTACAGCTGTAGAATGACTCAGCGCACGTTGTTCCAATGCCACCGACTGACTTACCAACTTTCTCGCCTGTGGTAGTAGAGCGGCACCCAATGGGGTTAATAGCGCTTTACGCCCCTGCAATTCAAATAATTCCTTTCCTAGGCTCTTTTCAATTCTCCGTATACCATGGCTAATGGTAGATTGCGTCTTAAAAAGTGCTTCTCCAGCTTGCGCGAAGCCACCTTCGTCTACCACAGCGACGAACATTCGCCACTGTTCAATACTCACTCTACTCATAAATACTTACCTTTATTCACTGACCACTAGCCAAGGATTGAAAGCACCATCAACTAGAGACAGGATCGCACCAAGCTGGAAGACCTCACCAGCCACAATCCACTAGACAGCATATAATGCCAACCATTTCACACCACCCAATACCTTACCGGCATACCTGCTATGCCAATAAATTCAGCTACTCGACGATAAAATACATCAACAGGGTCATTAAAAATCCTGAAAACCGCATATAGATTGAATTAAAATACCCCGCCAAAAATACTCATACACATGAAAGCAGAACTGATAAACCCATTCTTGTTAGCTATGGATAATGTATTATCGACAATGGCAGGCATGGAATGCACGCCTGGAAAGGCACGCTTAAAAAACACTACAAGCACGAAAGGACAGGTGACCGGGATAATCGGAATGACAGGGAGCCGGGTAAAAGGATCGGTTGCTATTTCATTTACGACGTCTGTGATATTGTCAATAACCGAGCGCATACTTGGAGAGAAACAAAGCACCATAAACTCAACGGTAATCGATATGGTAGGTGAATTAACCAATATGGTTACAGGTGGCGCAAAGAAACAGTTATCAGAGATAGGCTATGAATTTAACATGTCGACACCTGTAATAGTGAGCGCACCCATTCATAAAATTGAACACGCTTCTAACGCTCCCACGATCGTTGTTACGTTCGCAACAGAGTCAGGTAACTTTTTCATCGAAACAAATTTTTCCTCTTAAACAACATATCGAAAGACAACTTCAAGGCAAACATAAACTTTTGATATTTTTAAGAGCCAACACCAAACCACATATTAAACAGCCAAACATCACTAGCACCTGGGATCGGAGCCCTAATGAACAAGGACATTAACATACTGATAGTTGATGACTTTTCAACAATGAGACGAATAATAAAAAAAGCATTAACATCCATAGAATTCAAAAATTTTTTTGAGGCGACCGATGGACTCGAAGCTCTGGACACTTTACAGAGCAAAAACATTGATTTTTTAGTCACTGACTGGAACATGCCAAACATGTCAGGGCTTGAGCTTGTTAAAGAAATACGAGCAAATTCAAGACTAGCAACAATCCCAATCCTGATGGTTACAGCAGAAGCAAAGCGAGAGCAGATTGTTCAAGCAGCAATGGCCGGCGTAAACGGATATATTATAAAGCCATTCTCAGCAATAACACTACAAGAAAAAGTCAAACAGATATTTAAACGAATAGAGCAAAACAATCCTCATCAATAATAAAAAAAGGTCCCTTATACATAAATATAGACCCTGTAAATAATTCTGTGTAACTGCCAAGGTTAAATATAGTCCGCCAAGCGGTCTTCAAATTCGATCATAAAGCGGTTCAGGGCAGCCTTCCAGTTCCTGATGGGCATTGTCCATTTTT
>NZ_JAILYN010000021.1 GCF_019795155.1 Marinobacterium arenosum
GGATTTGCCAAGATCGATAGCCAGTGTCTTAACTTGCATGAGATGGACCCCTCTCTTTCGGTTTGGGTGACCTTCTCAGCGTAGGCGCGCTGAGAGGGAGGGTGGGTCCATCCCATTTCCTACTTAAGATGAGGGGCAGCGCGCACACCCTACAGAGCTTTACCTAGTTCAACCAGATCCGCCACCACCAGATCCGGCTCGATCCCCCAGGGGTCGAACAGGGTCTTGTCGCTGCGTTTGATCCAGGCGGCGTTCAGGCCGGCGCTCTTGCCGCCGATCACATCCCAGGGGTTGCTGGAGACCAGCCAGCAATCCTCTTTGCGGCTGCCGGTCCGTTCGACCAGGTAGTCGTAAACCACCGGATTCGGCTTGTAGGTGCGTTTGTCGTCGACGCTGACGATATCGCTCAGCAGCGGCAGTACGCCGGCCTGTTCCAGCAGCGGGCGAACCGAACGTTCCGGACCGTTGGAGAAGGCGACCAGGGTGTGGCCCTGGGCTTTCAGTGCCTGCAAGCCGGGAATCACGTCGTTGAAGGCATCAAGCGTCAGGAACTCTGTCAGCAGTGCTTGCTGCTGCTGGTCCGAAAGTTCCAGGTTGTAGACCTGCAGGCAGTAGCGCAGGGCGTCGTGGGTGCAGGTGCCGAAATCCTCGTAGCGGCCCATCAGTGCGCGGCGAAACGCATACTCCACCTTCTTGTCATGCCAGAGCCGGCCGAAGGCTTCCGCCTCATCGCCGATCAGGTCGCCGAGTTTGTAGGCCACGGCGACCGGGTCCACCAGGGTGCCGTAAACATCGAATCCAATTGCGCAGGGCATTCCACCATCCTCCTTCTTCCCGCAAAGCCCCTCAAGCGCTGGAGAGCCAACGGTATTCCATGGAAATTCAAGATTATCCCCTAAGGGATAGTCCTTAATTTAGGGTTCGTTCAGGAATATATTGAAAAATCGCTCAATTAACCAGCGAGGCGCTGTGAATTGTTTGGACGTTTGCCGTGACAGACGAGGAGGCGAGGTTTGCCCCGAATTACGTTGGTCGCGCCTGAGTGCCCGACCGGAAGCTCTCCTACAGTAGGACCGGGGGCAAAAAACGTGCGAGGAACGGGCAGGCGATCCGCTGGGGGTTGGGGCGCAACCCGTATCAAAAAAAGGAAAAATCAGCCGCGGTAGATCACTTCCACCAGGTGGAAACCGAACTGGGTCTTGATCGGGCCGTGCACCACCAGCTCTTTCTTGCGGAAGATCACGTTGTCGATCGCCTTGACCATCTGGCCGGGCCGCACCTCTCCTAGGTCGCCGCCGCGCTTACGGGAGTTGCACAGCGAATGCTTTTTGGCCAGCTGGCCGAAGTCGGCACTCTTGGCCAGTTGCTGTTTCAGCTGTTCCGCTTCCTGTCGGGTTTTTACCAGGATATGGCGGGCGAGGGCGGTACTCATAGGACTTGGCTTCTTCAGTTTCTTTAGGGGATGGAAAGGCGGGGATATTAACATCTCCCGCCCATATCGTGATGCGGAAAGGCTAGGGGCTGCAACAGGGGGGAGTCGGTCGCGGCTGAAGCCCCTCCCACAACAAGGAATATTCTGCCTGTGTAGCAGCCCGCTCCGCGGGCGACCGATGTTGGCACCGAATTTCCAAGCAAGTCGAGCCTTAAGGCTCCTCCTACCCTGTCCGCTAAAACAGGAAGGGATTGAACAAATCAACCGGCGTCGGCCTGGATCGCGGTCAACGCGATGGTGAACACGATATCGTCGACCAGTGCGCCGCGCGACAGGTCGTTGACCGGCTTGCGCATCCCCTGCAGCATCGGCCCGATACTAATCACGTCGGCGCTGCGCTGCACCGCCTTGTAGGTGGTGTTGCCTGTGTTCAGGTCGGGGAATACGAATACCGTCGCCTTGCCGGCCACCGAGCTGCCCGGTGCCTTGGACTGGGCCACGCTTTCCATTACCGCCGCATCGTACTGCAGCGGGCCGTCGATCAGCAGGTCGGGCCGCTTCTCCTTGGCGATCCGGGTGGCCTCGCGAACCTTGTCGACGTCGGCGCCATGGCCGGAGCTGCGGGTCGAGTAGCTGATCATCGCCACCCGAGGCGGAATGCCGAAGGCGCGGGCCGAATCGGCCGACTGGATGGCGATATCGGCCAGCTGTTCGGCGTTCGGGTCCGGGTTGATCGCACAGTCGCCGTACACCAGTACCTGGTCCGGCAGGCACATGAAGAACACCGAGGACACCAGGTTGGTGTCCGGTGCGGTCTTGATCAGCTGCAGCGGCGGTCTGATGGTGTTGGCGGTGGTGTGCACCGCGCCGCTGACCAGCCCGTCGACATGGCCCATCTCCAACATCAGGGTGGCCAGCACCACGTTGTCCTGCAGCTGCTCGGCAGCGATGATCTCGGTCATCCCCTTGTGTTTGCGCAGTTCGACCATCCGGCCGACGTAGTGGTTGCGGATCTTGGCCGGGTCGAAGATCTCGACCCCTTCGCCCAGCTCCAGATCCTGGTTCTTCGCCACCCGGTGGATCTCCTCCGGATCGCCCAGCAGGGCGCAGCGGGCGATGCCGCGCTGGGCACAGATCGCCGCGGCCTTGACGGTACGGGGTTCGTCACCTTCCGGTAGCACGATGATTTTGTTGGCGCGGCGGGCCCGTTCGATCAGCTGGTAGCGGAAGGCCGGCGGCGACAGCCGGCGTTCGTAGCTCGGTTCGACGAAGCGCTGCAGCCAGTCGCTGTCGATATAGGCGGCGGTCGCTTCCTTTATCTGCTGAACCCGCTCCAGGTCGTCGGCCGGGATCTCCCGGTCCAGCCGCGGCATATTGCGGGCGGTCTGCCAGCTATCGGTGGAGACGCTCAATACCGGCAGGCCGGCGTGGTGGGCGCCAGCGCAGAGTTTCATCACTGTCGGTGAGGGTTCGATGCCGCCGGTCAGTACCAGGGCGGCCAGGTCGACCCCGTTCAAACCGGCCAGGCAGGTGGCCAGGATGATGTCGTCGCGGTCGCCGGGGGTGAACACCAGGGTGCCCGGCTTCAACTCCTCCACCGCATTGGCGACCGTACGGGCGCACATGGTGATCCGCTTGACCCGGCGGCTGTCCAGTTCGCCCTGATTGATCACCCGGGCGTTCAGGTATTCGGCGATGTCGCGCACCCGCGGTGCGATCAGTTCCCGGTCCCAGGGGATGCAGCCGAGAATGCGGAAACTGTTGCTGAAGATCCGGCAGTGTTCGCGCACCACCTGCTCGGTGATGCTGTGGGTTACCGTATCGTCACCGTCCGGTTGCAGGCGGCCTTCGCGGTCGACCGGTGCGTCCAGCTTGTTGAGGATGCAACCGAGCACCTTGGGGTTGTGGATACCGCCGTAGGCACGGGCGGTGATATCGATATGGTCTTCGAATGCCGCCGGGGTATCGTTGCCCGGCGCGGCGACCAGCACCACCTGGGCGTCCAGCGCCTTGGCGATCTCCTTGTTGATCCGGGTGGCGTAGGGCTGGTTATGGGTCGGCACCATCCCCTCGATGATCACCACCTCGTTGCCGGCCGGCAGCGACTGTTCGTAGCGGGCGACGATCTCCTCCAGCAGTTCGTCGCCGCGGCCTTCGCTGACCAGGTGTTCCGCCTCGCGGATATTGATCGCCTGGGCGATCGGAAACTCGCAGCTGGGCTGCAGCATCTCGATCGAGCGGTCGTCGGTTTCGTCGCCGCGTACCGGCTGGGCGATCGGCTTGAAGAAGTGAACTTTGATCCCCTGGCGGTCCATGGCGTGGAACAGCCCCAGTACCGCGGTGGTCAGGCCGGCGCCGAGGCCGGTGGGTACTACCATCAATGCTTGTGACATCTTCGATCCTGCCTGGCCGGGTTACTGGGCGATGAACTGCGCCGCGTCCTGGGCGATCATCAGCTCTTCGTTGGTCGGGATCACCAGTGCGCAGGCACGGCTGCCGTCCGCGGTGATCGGCCCCTGGACACCGCGGATGGCGGCGGCGTTACGCTGCTCATCCAGCGTCAGGCCGAGGAAGCCGAGCTGGCGGATCACCTCGGCGCGGATCCGCACCGAGTTCTCGCCGATGCCGCCGGTGAACACCAGCGCATCGAGCCGGCCCAGCGGCACCATCAGCGCGGCGATCTCCTTGGCCAGCCGGTAGGCGTAGATCTCCAGCGCCAACTGGGCGCGCTTATGATCCTTGTCGGCGGCGTCCTCGATGGTGCGGCAGTCGTTGCTGATGCCGGAGATGCCGAGCAGGCCACTCTGCTTCCACAGCAGGTCGTTGACCTGCTCAATGCTGATATCCAGGCGGTGGGCCAGGTATTCGTGGATGCTCGGATCGATGCTGCCGCAACGGGTGCCGTGTACCACCCCTTCGTTTGGTGTCATCCCCATCGAGGTGTCCAGGCTCTGGCCGTTCAACACCGCGCTGACGCTGGCGCCATTGCCCAGGTGGGCGATGATCAGTGCGCAGTCGTCCAGCGGTCGGTTCAGTTCGGCGGCCGCCTGGCTGGCGACATAGCGGAAGCTGGTGCCATGAAAACCGTAGCGGCGCACGCCGTGGTGGATATAAAGCTCGTACGGCAGCGGGTAGACAAAGGCTTTTTCCGGCATCGACTGGTGGAAGGCGGTGTCGAACACCGCGGTGTGCGGCAGCTCGGGGAAGGCGGCACGGGCGATCTCGATACCGCTGATATTGGCCGGGTTGTGCAATGGCGCCAGGTGGTTGCAGCTGGCGATCACGTTGACCACCTCGTCGTCAATCAGCATCGACGAGCGGAACCGTTCGCCGCCGTGCACCACCCGGTGACCGACAGCGCCGATCCGCCCGGCCAGGTCGCCGGTCTGGTGGATCTGCTCGACGATGGCGTTCATCGCCGCCTTGTGGTCGGCATCCGGAATCGCGGTCAGCTGTTTTTCGCCATTGTGTTTGACGATCAGCTGGGCTTCGCTGCTGAACAGCCGTTCGGCGATCCCCTGCAGCAGTTCGCCGCCGCTGGCGGGTTCGATGATGGCGAATTTGATGGATGAGCTACCGCAGTTCAGTACCAGGACCAGTGATTCCGTCATTACTTCTACAACCTTCAGATGACTTGAGCGGGTACGGGCAGGCGCGACTGGGCGTTCGGCGTCTTACCCTGAGGTTTTTTACAGCGTAGTTGTTACGGTCGGGCGACGGTGGGCAGGAGGTCATAACCGGCTGCACCTGCCGACGGCAGACACGCACAAACCAGGGTTATGACTATTTTTATGAGGCTGGTTTACGGGGCTGAATTCTACGACCTTTGTATGGGGATGTGTAGCGTTGGGCCGGATAAAACCTTACATTTTTGCAGGTGCACAGATACCTGCACTAATCGGCTCAAAGCGCGCACTCTATTGCCGGGCCAAGCGTGTTGCTGCGCACCATGGAGAGCAGTTGATCCCGTAGTTGAGCGGCGGTTGGACTGAGCGAGCGGCTCTTGCGGGTCAGCAGGCAGATCTCCCGCGCCAGCAGTGGATGGTCGAGCGGTTGGTAGTGCAGTCCGGCGAAGGCGGCGGTGCTGGCCGCCAGTGCCGGCAGGATGGCGATACCGAGCCGGGCGCGTACCAGCTCCGCCAGGCCGGCCGGGTTGGAAACCTCCAGCAGCGGGCCATCCAGGTTCAGCTTGACCGGGGCTTCGCCGGGTATCCGCGACAGCTGGGCGCGGATGCCGGTATCGCTGGTCAGGAAGATCAGCTGATGTTGCTGCAGCTGCTGCCAGTCCAGCTGTTCGGTCGCCAGCAGCGGATGGTCCGGCGGCAGCACCACGCCGTAGCGATCACGCAGTAAGGGCTGATAGTCCAGTTCGCTGTGGCTGGAGTGGTTGCCGCCGATACCGAAATCCACCTCGTTGTTCAGCACCCGCTGCTCGATGCCGGCGGCGTTGTCGTCGCGCAGGTAGAGGCCGACCTGCGGGTACTGGCGGTGGAACCGGTCGATCAGCGGCGGTAGCAGCCGGCTCAGAACCGACGGCGAGCAGGCGATGCCGATCTTGCCCGATTGACCGGCGGCGACCGCCTGCAGGTCGTGCAAGGCGGTGTCGAAGTTGGACAGCAGCTGCTTGGCGACCGGCAGAAAACGCTCGCCCTCGGCGTTGAGCAAAACCTGGCGAGTGGTGCGATCGAGCAACTTGAGACCGGCCTGTTCCTCCAGCTGCTTGATGGTGGCGGTCAGCGTCGACTGGGTCAGGTGCAGCCGGCGGGCGGCCTGGGTGAAGCTGCCGCTGTCGGCGACGGTGACGAAGGCGCGCAGATGACGGATCGACAGATTATTCAGCATCATCGATTAATCTATTGTTTTTTATCATTTGTATTTGGTAATGCCATTTTGCATCATGGCACCATCGAAAATAAAGCAATGACAAGCAACGGAACCGGTTCAACACCGGCTTCGTTGAGAAAGACAAGAGTGAGTGAGCAATGATCCCGTCCATCACCATCGAAGACACGGTTCAACAGCAGTACCTGGCGTTTATCGAGGCGCTGAAGGAGGCCGGCTTCGAGGGCGACCTGAATGCCGATTACGCCAACCGGGTGGCACTGTCGACCGACAACAGCATCTATCAGCTGCTGCCGCAGGGTGTGCTTTACCCGAAGCATATCGACGACCTTGTGCGTATCGCCAAGCTGAGCAATGACAGTCGCTTCAGTAAGGTGGTGCTGAGCCCGCGTGGCGGTGGTACCGGCACCAACGGTCAGTCGCTGACCGACGGCCTGGTGGTGGATATCTCCAAACATATGAACCAGGTATTGGAGATCAACGCCGAAGAGCGCTGGGTGCGGGTGCAGGGCGGGGTGGTCAAGGATCAGCTGAACGCCGCACTGAAGCCGTACGGCCTGTTCTTCGCGCCGGAGCTGTCGACCAGCAACCGGGCCACCGTCGGCGGCATGATCAATACCGATGCCAGCGGTCAGGGTTCGGTGCTGTACGGCAAGACCCGCGACCATGTGCTGGAGTTGAACAGCGTTTTTCTGGATGGCACCGTCTGGCGCTCCGGCCCGCTGGATGAGGCGCAGCTGGACGAGATCAAACAGCGCGACGACCGGGTCGGCGAGGTGCACCGGCTGGTCGACGGGATCTTCAGCGACAAGCGGGAGCTGATCGACGCCAAGTTCCCCAAACTGAACCGCTGCCTGACCGGCTACGACCTGGCCCATATCCGTGACGAGCAGGGCCGCTTCAACCTGAACTCGGTGCTCTGTGGTGCCGAAGGGTCGCTGGCGTTTATCGCCGAAGCCAAGCTGAACTGCCTGCCGATCCCGAAATACGCCGCGCTGGTCAATATCAAGTACGACAGCTTCGAAGCTTCGCTGCGCGACGCCAAGGACCTGATGACCTGGGGGCCGACCTCGATCGAAACCATCGACTCCAAGGTACTGAACCTGGCGATGGGCGACATCATCTGGGATACGGTGGCGGCGTACTTCCCGCACAGTGAGGGTGAACCGGCCATTCGCGGCATCAACCTGGTGGAATACACCGGCGATGACGAGGCCGAACTGCAGGCCAAGGTGGCCAGACTGACCGATCACCTGCAGGCAGTGGCCGGCAGCGGCGGTAAGAGCTTCGGCTACAGCGTCGCCTACGGCAGTGGCGAAATCAACAAGATCTGGGCGATGCGCAAGAAGGCGGTCGGCTTGCTGGGCAACGCCAAGGGCGAGCAGCGGCCGATCCCGTTCGTCGAGGATACCGCGGTGCCGCCGGAGCACCTGGCCGACTTCATCATGGAGTTCCGTCAGTTGCTGGACGCGCACGATCTGGCCTACGGCATGTTCGGTCATGTCGATGCCGGGGTGCTGCATGTGCGGCCGGCGATCGACATGAAGGACGAAGCCCAGGCGCCGATGATCCGCACCATCACCGATGGCGTGGTCAAGCTGACCCAGAAATACCACGGCCTGTTGTGGGGCGAGCACGGCAAGGGGGTGCGTTCGGAATACGCACCCGAGTTCTTCGGCAAACTCTACCCGGAGCTGCAGCGGATCAAGGGCGCCTTCGACCCACGCAACCAGCTCAATCCTGGCAAGATTGCCACCCCGCTGATCGACGGCGCCGAGCTGCTGAAGATCGACGGCGTGCCGACCCGCGGCGAGCATGACCGCCAGATCGATCGCAACACACGCCAGTACTACGATGCGGCGATGTTCTGCAATGGCAATGGCGCCTGCTTCAACTACGATCCGAAGGACGCCATGTGCCCGAGCTGGAAGGGCACCCGCCAGCGCATTCATTCACCGAAAGGACGCGCGTCGCTGACCCGCGAGTGGCTGCGGTTGATGGCCAACAACAGTGTCGACCTGGTGCGCGAAGGCAAGCAGGTGCGGGCCGGCGGCTTTCTGCGCAGCCTGCCGAGCCGTATCCGCAATACCCTGGCCAAGCGGCGCGGTGACTATGACTTCTCGCACGAGGTGCACGAGGCGATGGCCGGCTGCCTGGCCTGTAAGTCCTGCGTCGGCCAGTGTCCGATCAAGGTCAACGTGCCGGACTTCCGTGCCCGTTTCCTGGAGGTCTACTACGGCCGTTACCTGCGCCCGGCCAAGGATTACATGATCGGTGGGCTGGAGTTCATGATCCCCTGGCTGTCGAAGTTCCCGCAGCCGTACAACTGGGCGATGCAGAACAGCCTGGTACGGGGCCTGCTGCGTAACTATGCCGGCATGGTGGACAGCCCGAGCATCTGCACCCACAGCCTGAAACGTGGCCTGGAGCAGCGCGGTATCGACTGGGCCAGCGCGGAGACAATCGAGGCGCTGAGCGATGCCCAGCGTGCCAAGACGGTGGTTATCGTGCAGGACGCCTTCACCAGCTACTTCGAAACCCGGCTGGTGCTGGACCTGGTCGACCTGCTCGGCGAACTGGGCTTCTACGTCCAGGTTGCACCTTATCTGCCGAACGGTAAGCCGCTGCACGTGCACGGTTTCCTCGGCGCCTTCGAGAAGGCGGCCAAGCGCAATGTGCAGATGCTGGCAGAGCTGGCTGAAACCGGTGTGCCGCTGATCGGTATCGATCCATCGATGACGCTGACCTACCGCTCGGAATATGCCGACTTTATCGACGGTGAACTGCCGAACGTGCAGCTGATTCAGGAGTGGCTGGCCGGGCAGGGTGAGCAGATCAAGCAATATGCCGCCGACCTGCCGGCCAACGAATACCGGATGCTGGCGCACTGCACCGAGCGCACCAATGCGGCGCCGAGCCTGCGCGACTGGCAGACGGTGTTTGCCGCGCTGGGTCAGCAACTGGTTCAGCAGCCGGTGGGCTGCTGCGGCATGTCCGGCACGTACGGCCATGAGACCGGCAATGCCGATACCTCACGCAAGATCTATGAACTGAGCTGGGCCGAGGTGGTCGAGGATCCGGCCAACGCCGGCAAGCTGGTGGCCACCGGCTACTCCTGCCGTTCGCAGGTCAAGCGGCTCAGCGACCAGCAGCTGCCGCACCCGGTGCAGATGCTGCTGGAGGTATTGCGCAGCCGGCCGTAGTCGATGCTGTTTAACCCTGTTGAGATGGGGCTTTGCGGGCCCCTGATCGACTGAACCTACCCGGCCGGTCTCTTCTCTACAAGGTGCGGCCGGCGATCGTCTCGTAGGGTTGGAAACCGCAGGCCTGCCAGAAACGGTTAGCCTGCTGGTTGGCGCAGTGCCAGCCGACCTGGGCGCTGCAGGCGCCTTGTTCTTTCAGCCAGCGGTGGCCTTCTGCAACCAGTCGGCGGCCGATATTGAGGCGGCGCAGGCCCGGTTCTACCCAGAGGCTGTAAAACACGCCACACTTCTCCAACTGGTAGCCGGGTTTGGCGGACAGGTAGACCGCGAGGGTGGCGACCAGCCGGTTATCGAGTTCCGCCACCAGTACTTGGGCGATATCGCTGTCCAGGGTGGCGTCCAGCTGCCGGCTCAACTGCTCCCGCATCGCTGCCGGTTGTGGCGCGCCGAAGTTCTGCGGCGGTAGTTCATCCGCCAATTGCTGCAGTGCCAGCCACATCTCCAGCACCGTTTCACTATCGGGTGGCATTGCGCTGCGTATCTCGATCTCCGGCATATCAATTCCGTTCAGCTGGACAAATGTGTCTGTGACACTCTATCTGCGTCCTAGGTGGTAGTGCAATTACCGCTGCAATACACCAATATGGCGTCTTCGAGCCTGAACCGGTGCCATGAGCCGTCGCTGGTCGATAAAAAACATTCAAAATGGCGGCATGGCCCGATGATTGGAAATCTGCAAGTAACGAGGAGTTAACCATGAAAGACCTGTTGCCCGACCTGTGCGATGCCTACCCGGAACTGGTACAGGTGGTCGAGCCGATGTTCGGTAACTTCGGCGGCCGCGAAATCTTCGGCGGCGAGATCGTCACCATCAAGGCCTACGAGGACAACTCGCTGGTCCGTGAGCAGGTGGCCCAGCCTGGCAAGGGTAAGGTGCTGGTGGTCGATGGCGGCGCCTCCCTGCGGCGGGCGATGCTCGGTGACATGCTGGCCGAAAAAGCGGTCGACAACGGCTGGGAGGGGATCATCATCTACGGTTGTATCCGTGATGCCGGTGCGATCGCCGAACTCGATCTCGGTGTTCAGGCGCTCGCTACCCACCCGATGAAAACCGACAAGCGGGGCCTTGGCGATCTCAATGTCGAAGTCACTTTTGGTGGTGTCACTTTCCGTCCCGGCGAGTATGTCTATGCCGATAACAACGGCATTCTGGTATCCCCGCAGGAGCTTAAACTTCCTTAATAATCAGTTGGCTGGAGCGGGCTTTGTGACCGCTTTCCAGCCATCTTCGCAACGCTGATGACGCAGTTGAAAAATTTCAGAAAAACGTAGCAAAACGTCATGATCGACTGCCACCATGACCCTGTCTTAATAAAGAGAGTTGGGTGGATTGTGATGTCAGAGATTGATGTTAAGCTGCTGGGCCGGCTACCAATAGAGCCTGTGCCTGCCAGTCGGTGAATAGCTGCGTTCTGAACTAACCCACCGTTCCGTGACTCTCCGAGGTCCGCTCAGAGGCCTCTAAATCCCCATCTGATGGCTGATGTAGAGCTTGGCGCCGATGCCGAACAGCGTCAGGGAGCTGATAACCCCCAGAAAGATCAGCTTGCCTTCGCGGTTCGCCTGGGAGCGTCGTGCCACGTGCCAGACCGACCACAGTTTGAACAGCACCATCAGTGCGACGGCGGCGAAGACTACAATCTCAGTTGTTGACCAGATAACCATGTTGCTGACCTCTTAAAATGTGCTTGATATACATCAATGTGTGATTTATAACATGGATATCATATACATCAAAGTGTTTTGCACGGGGGGTGATCGATGAACAACTCGCTTGAACAGCAGCATCAGCAGTGGATGCAGGTAACCGGCACTGCGTTGTCGGAACGCCATTGCAGTAATGGCTATACCGGAGATGCGGCGCATAACCGTTATGAGTCGCAGCCATGGGCAGCAGCGGTTGAGGAACCAGTCACGGAAAAGGAGCGGAACCGCGATGAAGCGCGCTGAGCCACTGAAGATATTAAGCCGTGAGCACCACCAGGCACTGGTGTTGTCGATGCGGCTGAGCAAGGCGGTGACGCAGCAGGAGGACTGGCAGTCGTTGTGGCGGGAGACCCGGGAGCAGAGCGAGGACCTGCTGGCCCATTTTGCCATCGAGGAGGAGCGGCTGTTACCGCTGATGACTGAAAACCAGCCGCTGGTGGAGCAGCTGCTGGAAGAGCACCGGGTGATGCGCCAGCTGCTAACCGATCCGGGGCGTACGGCCGCCGAAGCCTTTGCCGAGCGGTTGAAGGAGCATGTGCGGTTCGAGGAGCGTGAACTGTTCCCCTGGCTGGAACAGCGTTATCCGGAAGCGGTACTGCGTGAGGCGATGCTCCACTGAACGGATGAAATCAGGAGGCGTTTATGAATTCCAGCGAGGTTGCCGTTATCGGCGCCGGCCCTTGCGGTCTGTTCCAGGTGTTCGAGCTTGGCTTGCAGGGGATCAGGGCGGAACTGTTCGATGCATTGCCCGCCCCCGGCGGTCAATGCATCCGCCTCTACCCGGATAAGCCGATCTACGACATTCCCGCCTGTCCTGAGATCAGTGCGCGTCAGCTGGTCGACAACCTCTGCAAACAGATCGAGCCCTTTGCACCCGTCTGGCGGCTGGGCCACAAAGTTACGCAACTGGAGCCTGTGGCCGGCGGAGGGATACGACTGACAACGGACAGGGGGCTGGTCCATGAATTCAGGGCGGTGGTGATTGCCGGTGGCAGTGGCGCCTTCGAGCCGATCCGCTTGCTGGTTCCAGGGGTCGATCGCTACGTGGGTCATACACTGCACTACGCAGTAGATGATATAGCACGCTACCGCGATAAGCGGGTGGTGGTAGTGGGCGGTGGCGATTCGGCACTGGATTGGGCGTTGAACCTGATCCCTGTGGCCCGCGAGGTCGTGCTGGTGCACCGCAGCCAGCGCTTTCGCGCCCAGCCGCACTCGGTTGCCAGCATGCAGCAGGCCTGTGACGAGCTGCAGATGCTTCAGCTGACCGGCCGGATCGCCGGACTGGACGGGGAGGAGGGGCAGCTAAAAGCTGTCCGGGTACAATCAAGCGACGGCGTTACCCGCAGGGTTGAAGCCGATCAACTGCTGGTTCAGTTCGGCCTGGCACCACAGGTGGCACAACTGCGCAACTGGCGGCTGGAACTGCATCACAATCAGCTGGTGGTCGATACCGAGAAATTCCAGACCAGCCAGCCCGGCGTCTATGCGGTCGGGGATATCAACTGGTATCCGGGCAAGCAGAAATTGATTCTGAGCGGCTTTCACGAGGCAGCACTGGCGGCGTTTGCCATCAAACAGCAGTTGCAGCCGGACAAGCCGGTCAGGCTGCAGTACACCACCACCAGCCCGCTGATGCATCAGAGGCTCGGTGTGGAGGCACCGGAACTCAGCGATCTGAGCTGATCAGCTGCAGCTTCATCGCCTCGTTGTTCAGCAGTTGGGCCAGGGTGTACTGGCGCAAGGTGTCCATGAACGCTCGCTGGGCCTGGTGCAGGGCACCCTGCAGCGAGCAGATGCCGGTCAGGCAGCAATGCTGTTGCTCGCAGTTGATCAGCGGGCCGAAACCTTCGGTCTGGGCGATCAGGTCGCCGATATTGACCTGCTCCGGCGTCATCTTCATACGGATGCCACCGTTCTTGCCGCGAAAGGTCTCCAGGTGGCCGGATTTAGCCAGCGAATGGACGACTTTGCGCAGATGTTCGATGGAGATCTGGTAGTAGTTGGCGATCTCCGCCAGGGTGCAGAGCCGCTCGTCGTGGGTGGCGACATAGAACAGCACGCGAAGCGAATAGTCGGTAAATCGGCTCAATTGCATGGCTGGCATCCGAATCAGGTTAAATGCGCTCTTGTCTAAATCTCGGCGCTAATCATGTATTGATCATACCAGTCTGTATACCCAAGCAGAAGCGGTTGTTTAATGGCCTAGAGTCGCCGGATTGCCGGATCACGCTGAACGCGCTTCCCACCGGGTTAATTAAAAAAGCCCGCAGTGTCATTGACACTGCGGGCTGTGTTTTAAGCCTCTGGCTTGCAGCTGCGATTAACTGAAGCTGCGCTTGTCGAACACCCGCTTGGCTTTGCCTTCGGAGCGCGGGATCGAGCCGGTGTCGACCACGTTGACGCGGGTGCTGATACCGATCAGCGATTTGACGTGGTGCTGCAGTTCCTTGGCGACCAGCTGCTTGTCGGCATCACGGGCTTCCGGCGCCAGCTCGACCTTGACCTCGACGTTGTCCAGGTTACCGTCGCGGGTCACCACGATCTCGTAGTGCGGTGCCAGCGCCGGGATCTTCAGGATCTGCTCCTCGATCTGGGTCGGGAACACGTTGACGCCACGGATGATCAGCATGTCGTCGGAGCGACCGGTGATCTTGTCGATACGGCGCATCGGACGGGCGGTACCCGGCAGCAAGCGGGTCAGGTCGCGGGTCCGGTAACGGATGATCGGCAGCGCTTCCTTGGTCAGCGAGGTGAACACCAGTTCACCGTACTCGCCGTCCGGCAGCACTTCACCGGTATTCGGGTCGATGATCTCCGGATAGAAGTGATCTTCCCAGATGGTCGGGCCGTCCTTGGTTTCGATGCACTCCTGGGCGACGCCCGGACCCATCACCTCGGACAGACCGTAGATGTCGACCGCATCGATGCCGAGGCGGGTCTCGATGTTCTTGCGCATCTCGTCGGTCCAGGGCTCGGCGCCGAAGATGCCGAGGCGCAGCGCGGTATCGCGCGGATCCAGCCCCTGGCGCTCCATCTCGTCGATCAGGTTCAGCATGTAGGACGGGGTCACCATGATGATATCCGGGTCGAAATCGCGCATCAGCTGGACCTGCTTCTCGGTCTGGCCGCCGGACATCGGGATAACGGTGCAGCCCAGCCGCTCGGCGCCGTAGTGGGCGCCCAGGCCGCCAGTGAACAGGCCGTAGCCGTAGGAAATATGCACCTTGTCGCCGTAGTGGCCACCGGCCGCACGAATCGAGCGGGCCACCACATCGGCCCAGGTGTTGATATCGTTCTGGGTGTAGCCGACCACGGTCGGTTTGCCGGTGGTACCGGAGGAGGCGTGCACACGGACCACCTCGTTCATCGGCACGGCAAAGGTGTTGAACGGGTAGTTATCGCGCAGGTACGCCTTGGTGGTAAACGGAAACAGTTTCAGGTCGTCCAGCGTTTTCAGGTCGAACGGGTGGACGCCTTTCTCTTTGCACAGATTGCGATAAGCAGGAATGTTGTTATAGGCATGGGCTACGCTCCATTGCATGCGATTCAGCTGCAGGTCGCGAAGCTCGTCGATGCTGGCTGTTTCGATCGGGTCCAGCGCACCGCGCAACGGCTTGTCGTATTGCATAGTTTTTCTTGTCCTGTCTTATAGTCGTTTTAATCTAGAACTCACCCCTGGCTGAGCAAATTTCGGGGCACGCCGAGAAAACGAGCCCCGGGAGCGCGGCTCAGACGCGCTCGATGATCAGTGCAATACCCTGGCCGACGCCGATGCACATGGTGCACAGCGCATAGCGGCCACCGGTGCGGTGCAGCTGATACATGGCAGTGGTTACCAGGCGCGCGCCGCTGGCGCCGAGCGGGTGGCCCAGCGCGATGGCGCCGCCGTTCGGATTGACGTGGGCGGCATCGTCCGGCAAGCCGAGGTCACGCATCACCGCCAGGCTCTGCGAAGCGAAGGCTTCGTTCAGCTCGATCACATCCATCTGCTCCAGCGTCAGGCCGGCTTTCTCCAGCACCTTGCGGGCTACCGGTGCCGGGCCGAAACCCATGATGCGCGGTGCCAGACCGGCGGTAGCCATCGCCACCACGCGCGCCTTCGGCGTCAGGCCGTGTTTCTCGGCCGCTTCCTTGGACGCGATCAGCAGCGCGCAGGCGCCGTCGTTCACGCCGGAGGCGTTGCCGGCGGTAACGCTGCCGCCTTCACGGAACGGCGCTTTCAGCTTGGCCAGGCCTTCCAGCGTAGTCGAGGC
This sequence comes from Marinobacterium arenosum, assembly GCF_019795155.1. Taxonomy (GTDB): domain Bacteria; phylum Pseudomonadota; class Gammaproteobacteria; order Pseudomonadales; family Balneatricaceae; genus Marinobacterium_C; species Marinobacterium_C arenosum. The sequence goes on from NZ_JAILYN010000021.1 coordinate 15,501, forward strand.
GCGCGGATGCTCGTCGGTATCGACGACGAGCGGATCGCCTTTACGCTGCGGGATGCTGACCGGCACGATCTCCTCGTTGAACAGCCCCTGTTCCATTGCCGCGGCGGTCTTCTGCTGGCTGCGGAAGGCGAACAGGTCCTGGTCTTCGCGGGAGATGTTGAAATCCTCCGCCACGTTCTCGGCGGTTTCCGGCATCGAGTCGACGCCGTATTCGGCTTTCATCTTCGGGTTGATGAAGCGCCAGCCGATGGTGGTGTCGTACAGGCCGTTCGGGTTGCGGCTGAAGGCGCTCTCCGCCTTGCCCATTACGAACGGCGCGCGGGACATCGACTCGCAGCCGCCGGCGATCATCAGCTCGGTCTCGCCGGCCTTGATGGCGCGGGCGGCCATGCCGATTGCGTCCATGCCGGAACCGCACAACCGGTTGATGGTGGTGCCTGGCACATCGGTCGGCAGGCCGGCCAGCAGCGCGGACATGCGCGCCACGTTACGGTTGTCCTCACCGGCCTGGTTGGCGTTGCCGTAGATCACGTCCTCCACCTGGCTCCAGTCGACGTTCGGGTTGCGTTCCATCAGCGCTTTCAGCGGGATGGCGCCCAGGTCGTCGGCCCGTACCGGCGACAGGCTGCCGCCGTAACGGCCGAAGGGGGTGCGGATCGCGTCGCAGATAAATGCGTCTTTCATCAGGCTCTCTCCTGTCAGGCGGATTCAAGCTCTTCCGGCACCAGGGTCCCCTTGATCTGGTAGGACTTGCCGCGGAAGTAGGCCAGTTCTTCTTCGTTTTGATTCAGCACGGTCACGTCATAGACGCCGGTGCGCCCCTTGCGCTGGCGCTCGGTGGCGACGGCGGTCAGCCGATCGCCCTCGAAGCCGGGTGCGATGTAGTCGATATTGCAGCCGCTGGCCACGGTGACCCGGTTGTAACTGTTGCAGGCGTGGGCGAATGCGGTGTCGGCCATCGCGAACAGAAAGCCGCCATGACTCATGTTGTGGCCGTTGAGCATGTCCTTACGCACGGTCATCTGCAGTTTGGCGTAGCCGGGACCAACCTCGACGATCTCGATACCCATGGCCTGGGCCGCGTGATCGTTGGCATGCATCGCCTCGCTGCAGGCCTGTGCCAGTGCTTTTGCTTGCGGGTTGCTCATCAGATACCTCCGGCGACTTTACGGCGCAGTAACGGCGATGCACGGTAACGGTCATCCCCGTAGACGCCGGCCAGGTTGTTCAGCACCTGCAGCACGTTGCCCAGGCCGATCTGCTGGGCCCAGGCCAACGGACCGCGCGGGTAGTTGACGCCGCCCTGCATGGCGATATCGACCGCCTCTTCGCTGCAGACCTGCTGGTTGACCGCATCGAAGCCCTCATTGGCCAGCATCGCCACGGTGCGCATCACTGCCATGCCGGGGATATCGTCGATCAGGCTGACCTGCTTGCCGATCGCCTGGAACAGGCCGACCGCGGTGTTGACCGCCTCGGCGGAGGCGTGGTCGGCCGGTGACAGCGCGATACGATCGGCGTTCTGGTAATCCAGTGCCAGGTCGAAATGGATCAGGTTGCGGTTGGAGGATGCTGCCGCGCGTGCGGTGGCGAACTGGCCGTTGGTCAGCAGCAAGGTGGCCTCGCCAACCCGGATGCAGCCATTGCCGTCATCCTCGCGGAATACCTTGATACCGGCCTGTTCGCACAGCGCTACCAGCGGCTCCGCGACGCCCAGGCTGCCTTCGACGGTCATGGTTTTTGGCGCCGGTGCCGGCGCGGCGGTCTGCGGCTGCGGTTTTTCGGCGCCTTCGCTGTAATCGTAGAAGCCCTTGCCGGACTTGCGGCCCAGGTGGCCGGCGTTGACCAGCTCCAGCTGGATCAGCGCCGGCAGGAAACGCTGGTCGTAGTAGTAGGCTTCGAATACCGACGAGGTGACCGCGTAGTTGACGTCGTGGCCGATCAGGTCCATCAGCTCGAACGGCCCCATGCGGAAGCCGCCGCACTGTTTCAGCAGCGCGTCGATGGTAGCGATGTCGGCGCCGCCTTCCTCGGCGACCCGCAGTCCTTCAGCGTAGAACGGCCGGGCCACCCGGTTGACGATGAAGCCCGGGGTGGACTTGGCGTGCACCGGCTGCTTGCCCCAGCGCTCGGACAGCTGGTAGATCGCTTCGGCAACGGCCGGATCGGTATCCAGGCCGCTGATCACCTCGACCAGCTTCATGATCGGCGCCGGGTTGAAGAAGTGCATGCCGACCAGGTTCTGCGGCCGCGCCAGCTTGGCGCCGATCGCAGTGATCGAGATCGATGAGGTGTTGGAGGCGATGATGGTGTTTTCAGCACAGATCTTTTCCAGATCGCCGAACACCTGCTGCTTGATATCCAGCCGTTCGACGATCGCTTCGACCACCAGCGCCGCCGGCGCCAGATCGTTCAGCGAGTCGACCACTTGGATACGGCCGACCAGCGCGTCGACCTGGTCTTGGCTCATCTTGCCCTTGGCGACCAGACGGGCGAGGCCGTTGGCCACGCCGTCGAGACCTTTCTGCGCGGCCCCTTCCATCGCGTCGAACAGCAGAACCGGGTGACCGGCCTTGGCGGCCACCTGGGCGATACCGGCGCCCATGGTGCCGGCACCGATCACCCCGATGATGGATTCAGTTGTGAGATGGCTCATGGTGTCTCTCTTACTTACCTTTGAAGTTGGGCTGGCGTTTCTCCATGAACGCGGCGACCCCTTCGCGGTAGTCTTCGGTGCGGCCGGCCAGCGTCTGCAGGTCGCGTTCCAGGTCCAGCTGCTCGTCGAAGCTGTTGTTCCAGGAGGCGTTGATGGCCCGCTTGATCAGTGCCAACCCTTTGGTCGGCTGGGTCGCCAGCTGCTTGGCCAGGGCCAGGGCTTCATCCTTCAGCGCCTCGTCGTCGACCGCCTTCCATATCATGCCCCACTGTTCGGCCTGCTCGGCCTTGATCTTGTCGCCCAGCATCGCCAGCCCCATTGCACGGGCCTGGCCGACCAGGCGGGGCAGGGTGTAGGTGCCGCCGGAATCCGGTACCAGGCCGATCTTGCAGAACGCCTGGATGAAGGAGGCGGACTTGGCTGCCAGCACGATGTCGCAGGCGAAGGCGATGTTGGCGCCGGCGCCGGCCGCCACGCCGTTGACCGCGCAGATCACCGGCATCTCCAGCGAGTTGATGGTGCGGATCATCGGGTTGTAGTTCTTCTCGATCGATTCGCCCAGGTTCGGCATCTCGGCACCCGGCGCCACGTTGCGGTCGCTCAGGTCCTGGCCGGCGCAGAAGCCGCGGCCGTTACCGGTGATCAGCAGGCAGCGCACCTGGTCGCTCTTCTTGACCTCTTTCAGCGCATTGCGAACTTCGGCATGCATATCGGCATTGAAGCTGTTCAGGCTGTCCGGACGGTTCAGGGTCAGAACCGCAACGCCGTCGGTGATTTCGAATTCGATGTTCTGATAAGCCATGGGATTATTTTCCAGTGAAGTTCGGTTTACGTTTTTCCATGAAGGCGGCGATGCCCTCATTGCGGTCTTCGGTGGCGGCCAGCAGCGTGAACGCCTTGCGCTCCAGGTTCAGGCCGCTGTCCAGCGTGGTGTCAAAGGCCTTCAGCAGCACCTCCTTGGCCAGCCGTACCGCCACCGGCGGTTTGCTGGCGATGGTGGTGGCCAGCTGGCGGGCCCGTTCGAGGGTCCGCTCCGGGATCACCACCTCGCTGACCAGGCCGAACTCGCGTGCCTGCTCGGCGGAGATGAAAGTGCCGGACAGCACCAGCTGCATCGCCATCGACTTGCCAACGGTACGGATCAGCCGCTGGGTACCGCCGGCGCCCGGGATGATGCCGAGGTTGATCTCCGGCTGGCCAAACTGGGCGTTGTCGCCGGCGATCACGATGTCGCAGTGCATCACCAGTTCGCAGCCGCCGCCCAGCGCGTAGCCGTTGACCGCCGCGATCAGCGGTTTCGGGAAGGCGGCGATCCGCTTCCAATAGGTCGGCCGCTTGTCGGACAACATGCCGACCGCATCCAGCGCGGCCATCTCCTTGATGTCGGCGCCGGCGGCAAACACCTTGTCGCCGCCAGTGACCAGCACCGCCTTGACCTCATCGTTGTCGGCGACCTGGTCCAGCACGTCGGCCAGCTCCATCAGCAGCTGGTTGCGCAGCGCGTTATAGGCGTCCGGGCGGTTGAGGGTGATGGTCAGTACGCCGGCGTCGATCTCTGAGAGCTTGATGTCTTGCAGTTGCTGCATGAATACCTACCGTTAAAACAAAGCATTGCCGAATAGAGCAGAAAAAGTGACACAGTATTTCCGGCCGGAACCGGAAATACTGGTAGGGTTATGAGATTACGGCTGCTTACTCGGCGCCGGGTACGACCAGGCCGAGGCGGGTCAGCATGTCGTTGACCTTGCCTTCCCACTCGTTCAGGCGGCTTTCATTGCTCTGTTTCAGCAGGCCGTAGCGGCGGAAGCGTTCGTTGTGCTCGGAGTCGGCACGGCCAAAGGTGGCCGCCACGCGCGGATACCAGTAGTCCACACAACCCTGGGCGGCGCTGGTGCCGTCGCGGTCGATGATGTTGGCCAGGCCGCGTTCGGCCAGCTCGGCATGACGCTCCTCGCCCTTGATGATGTCGTCCATCACCTCCGCCAGCGGTGCGTAGGAGCAGTTGCGCAGCTCCTTCAGCTGGACGGTGGAGGCGGCCCCCATCAGGCTGCTCATCACCAGCGAGTCGGTCCAGCCTTCCAGCGGGTAGTGGAATACGTTCAGGCGCTTGTCGCCGCCGATACGGCGGTTGCCCAGATCCAGCGAGCGGCTCAGTCGGCCGGCCCAGCTGTGGGAGGCGACGTAGACGCCCGGGTTGACGCCGAACTCGTTCAGCAGGTTCAGCACTTTCTCGGCATGGTCGAACTTGTCGGCCACGATCTGTGCCGCCACCTGGCGCTCGCGCAGGCCCGGGCCGTAGTTGATCATGTCGGCAAAACCGGCCGCGCCGGCCAGCTCGGAGTCGGCGAATACCACCATCAGGCGCATCAGCTCGGAACGGTAGCCGGAGGAGAGCTCTTCGCCCTGCTGGATCTTTTCACCCTTGGCGATGCGGTCAATCAGAGTCTTGTCATCCATTGCCATAGAAGCCTCATTCTGTACGAGCTGAATAGGGCACTGCCCGGCGTGCTCGTGTTGTTGTTCTCGAAGTCCTTGAACCAGCCATTCAGTCAGGTAGTGAAGCTGATGACTTGTTCAAAGCCTGGCCAGGTTCTATCTATCGATGTATGGGAGAGTAACCCATAATGCGAAAGGGATACAATATTTTAAATTGAGAATGTTCTTTCCGTATCACAAACTTTGGTGTATCTTCTGGACTCATCAAGAATAAGCATATTAGGTGGCTACGTATCTCAGTGACCCAAGCGTAGTAGACTGAGTCATATATAGCCTTTTTGGGAGGATCAGATGACTGATATCGCCATTTTGGTAGGTACCGAATCCGGCAACGCACAGATGGTGGCGGATGCCCTGCAGGAGGTTCTGGAGGAGCAGGGGCACGAGGTGACTCTGTTCGAGGAGCCGGATGTAGAGGAGATCGATTTCCCGAATCGTGACGTGGTAATCATCAGCTGCTCCACCCACGGCGACGGCGAACTGCCGGACAACATCATTCCGATGTGCGACGCCCTGAAGGAGCAGAAGCCGGACCTGTCCCATATCCGTTACGGTGTGGTGGCGTTGGGTGACCAGACCTACCACCAGACGTTCTGCCAGGCGGGTAAGGATGTCGACGCGATCTTCGCCTCCTGTGGCGCGGTACGTGTTGGCGAACGGTTTGAAGTGGACGCCTGCACCCAGCCGCTGCCGGACGAAGACGCCCGTGAATGGGCCAAAGAGTGGCTGGAGCAGCTCTGAGCTGCCGCCTACGCCCTTGAATGCCAGGCCGACGCTCAAGCGCCGGCTTGATGTAAAAGAACAAGCTGACACGCCAATAAAGGGGAATACCCGATGAGCGAGAACCTGTTTGCCAAACACCAGGACACTCTGCATGCCGCTGTGAACGCGATCCACAGCCGCGACTACTTCAGCCCGTATAAAGAGAGCCCGAGCCCGCGCGCCTACGGCGAAACCGCCAACAAAGACGGCGAAAATGCCTTCAAGGCCCATATCGGTAGCGACTTTGAACTGCAGATGCCGGGGATCGTCGGCAAGGCAGGCAGCGAAAAGTCCCCCTACGGTTTTGATCTGAACGTGCAGTACCCGCTGGTCGATCTGGATCAGCTGCTGCCGGCGATGGATGAAGCCCGCAAGGCGTGGCGTGATGTCGGTGTCGAAGGGCGGGTGGGTATCTGCCTGGAGATCCTCGAGCGGATCAACAAGGCCAGCTTCGAGATCGGTTATGCGGTGATGCACACCTCCGGCCAGGGCTTCATGATGGCGTTCCAGGCCGGTGGCCCGCACGCCCAGGACCGTGGCCTGGAAGCGGTGACCTACGCCTACGAGGCGATGACCTCGGCGCCGGGCACGGCGACCTGGACCAAGCCGCAGGGTAAGCATGATCCGCTGGTGATGGATAAGAAGTTCACCGTGGTCGGTCGTGGCATCGGCCTGGTGATCGGCTGCTCCACCTTCCCGACCTGGAACACCTACCCGGGGCTGTTCGCCTCGCTGGTGACCGGCAACCCGGTGATCGTCAAGCCGCACCCGGCGGCGATCCTGCCGGCGGCGATCTCGGTCAAGATCGCCCAGCAAGTGCTGGTCGAGCAGGGCCTGCCGCCGCATATCGTATCGATGGTCATCGACGAAGATCCGGCCAAGCCGTGCACCGCCGAACTGGCGCAGCGCGATGAGATCCGGCTGATCGATTTCACCGGCAACACCCCGTTCGGTAACTGGCTGGAGCAAAACTGCCGCCAGGCCCAGGTGTACACCGAGAAAGCCGGCGTCAACACCATCATCATCGACTCCACCGACGACTTCAAAGGGATGATCCGCAACCTGTCGTTCACGCTGAGCCTGTACTCCGGCCAGATGTGTACCACGCCGCAGGATATCTTCGTCCCGGCCGGCGGTATCGAAACCGAAGACGGTCACAAGTCGTTTGACGAGGTGGCCCAGGCGATCGCCACCGGCGTGACCAAGTTCCTGTCCGACCCGGAGCGTGCCGGCATGGTGCTGGGTGCGATCCAGGCCGAGGTGACCGCTACGCGTATCGAAGAGAGCAAGTCGCTGGGCACGGTGATCCGCGAATCCGAGGCACTGGAGAACCCCTGGTTCAAGGATGCCCGCGTGCACAGCCCGCTGATCATGACCATCGACGGTGACAAGGAAGAGACCTATATGCAGGAGCTGTTCGGCCCGATCAGCTTCGTGGTCAAGACCGCCGATACCGCCGAGTCGATCGCCCTGGCCAACAAGGCGGTTAAAGAGCACGGCGCCATCACCATGGGCTGCTACTCCACCGACGAGGCGGTGCTGGAGCAGATCGAGGAAGCGGCGCTGGATGCCGGCGTTGCCCTGTCCTGCAACCTGACCGGCGGCGTATTCGTCAACCAGAGCGCTGCGTTCAGTGACTTCCACGCCACCGGCGCCAACCCGGCGGCCAACGCCTGCCTGGCGGACCTGGCATTCGTTGCCAACCGCTTCCGGGTGGTGCAGAGCCGCCGGCATCCGAAATAAAGCGACAAGCGATTAGCTGCAAGCGGCAAGCCATTCGGCTGCTGCTTGCAGCTTCAAGCTTTTAACTTACAGCTTGTGGCTTATCACTTTCAGCTTTCCCAAGGTTTGCTCCAATGAATTTCGAAACCATCCAGGTAGAAGTCAATCAGGGTGTCGGCATTATCACCCTGAACCGTCCCAAGGCGATGAACGCGCTCAACGTTACCCTGACCCGCGAGGTTGGCGAGGCGGTTGATGCGTTCGAGCGGGACGACAATGTCGGTTGCATGATCATCACCGGCGGCGAACAGGTGTTTGCCGCCGGCGCCGATATCAAGGAGATGAAGGACCAGAACTTCGTCGATCTGTACAGCCGCGATTTTCCCTATATCCAGCGCGACTGCTGGCGCGCCATCGACGACGCCCGCAAGCCGATTATTGCCGCGGTAGCCGGTTTCGCGCTGGGCGGTGGCTGCGAGATGGCGATGGCCTGTGACTTCATTATCGCCGCCGACAGTGCCAAATTTGGCCAGCCGGAGATCGGCATCGGCACCATGCCGGGCGCCGGCGGCACCCAGCGGCTGACCAAGGCGGTCGGTAAGGCCAAGGCGATGGAGCTCTGCCTGACCGGGCGGATGATGGATGCCGAGGAAGCCGAAAAGGCCGGCCTGGTCTCCCGTATCGTGCCGGCAGCCGAACTGGCCGAGCAGGCGTTCAAGACCGCCCGCAAGATCGCCGGTCACTCCCGTCCGGTGGTGATGCTGGTCAAGGAAGCGGTCAACATGGCGGTCGATGCCGATCTGCAGGATGGCCTGAAGTTCGAGCGCCGCACCTTTGAAGCCACCTTTGCCTTCGAAGACTGCAAGGAGGGCATGGCGGCATTTGCTGAAAAGCGTAAGCCGGAGTTCAAGCACTGCTGAGCGATGTTGCTGGGAATGTAGAGTTTCGGCCGCTATCTTCTCGCTGGGGATAGCGGCCTTTTTACGTATTTATGTACTTATCGTTTTGTTCTCAGTTTTTTGCGTTCGTCGCTTAGCTGAGTAGCTTAGGGAGTAGGGGATGAGCATTACCACTATCGAGATGGGCTATAGCGAGTGGCAGGCCCGCTTCAAGCCGCGAGTCATCAACGAGGGCGGTGAAAATCCGCTGATGGTCGAGGACGAGTTCCAGGCTGAGGAGTTGATGATGGAGGCCGGCGAAAACCGGGTCTGGACCCTGAAATATGCCGACGAAGGTGAGGGCGAAGTGCTGGTCAACGGCCTCTGGTCGGTGGGCTGCATCGGTTTCTTTATTACCGATGTCGAGTTCAAAGATGATGAAGACTACGTGGTAAGTGTATGAAGCTGAAAGGAAAACGCGTCTGGATTACCGGTGCCAGCAGTGGTATCGGTGAAGCCGCCGCGCGACTGCTGGCAAGCGAGGGCGCGGAGCTGGTGATCTCGGCCCGGCGCGAGGACAAGCTGCAGGCACTGTCCGAAGTGCTGATTGCTGAGGGCCATCAGGTGCATGTGGCGCCGGTCGACGTGTCCGATCGCCAGGCGATGGAAGCGGTCGGTGCCCGGCTGGCCGAGCTGGGCGGTATCGACATCCTGATCAACAACGCCGGCACCATGCCGATCAGCCCGATCATCAACGGCCGGGTGGACGAGTGGGAGCGGATGATCGACGTCAACATCAAGGGGGTGCTGTACGCGATCAACGCAGTCTACCCGGGCATGGCGGAGCGCAAGGATGGTCATATCGTCAACATCAGCTCGGTGGCGGCACGGCTGACCTACCAGAGCGCCGGCGTCTACGGTGGCACCAAGCATGCGGTGCGGGCGATCTCCGATACCTTGCGCAAGGAGGCGATCCGTTTTGGCGTGCGGGTGACAGACATCCAGCCCGGTTCGGTGGATACCGAGCTGCCGGACAGTATCGGCCATGACAAGATCCGCGCGGCGGTGAAGGACAACATGTATGCCGAGGATTCACCGATCCTGAAACCGGCGGATATCGCCAACGCCATCCTTTATGCAGTCAGTCAGCCGCCATACGTGGATGTCAGCGAACTGCTGATCCGGCCGCTGATCCAGGAAGATTGATTACCAGCCTTTTTCCGAAAACGCATTGTTTCAGGATTGACGGCTGGTCGGGTACCGCCCGGTTGCTACACTTGGCGGTACGCGCAGTGCCTCCTTGCCCTGCGCGAATGAAACGAGCGGAGGTTAAGGATGACATTTCTGGTGTTTGGCTTGGTGCTGTTTTTTGCGGTTCACCTGCTACCGCTGAGCCAACAGCGTGAAGTCCTGGTCGCCCGGCTGGGGCGGGGGGCTTACCTCGGGCTGTTTTCCGCACTGTCGCTGGCCGGTTTGCTGCTGATGATCCATGGCTACCGCCAGTCGGATCCGGTGCAACTCTGGATACCGGTTTCCTTTGCCCGCCCGCTGGCACATGTGCTGATGCCGTTCGCCTTTGTCCTGCTGGTCTCCGCCTACCTGCCCGGCAAGCTGCGGCGATGGCTGCGCCATCCGATGCTGCTGGCCACCCTGATCTGGGCCGGCGTTCACCTGCTGGCCAACGGTGACCTGGCTTCGACGCTGATCTTCGCTGCTTTCCTTGTTTATGCACTGGTCGATATAGTTTTCAGCCGCCCGCGCCAGACGCTGGTGCCGCAGGGCGAGCCGCGGGTACTGTTCGACCTGCTGGCGCTGCTAGTTGGCCTGCTCGGCTATTTTGCAGTGATGTTCGGCCACCAGGCACTGTTCGGCGTGACAGTGATCTGATTCCTTTGATCCCTGTCCTCACGTCTTGATTATGATTCATCACGGATTAGCGGGAATCATATACATCAGGTGAAAAATCGGCGCGTAGGCACAAAAAACGTGCCCACCCTACAAGGTTAAGGTTCTTCTCGGATTAATGGGAAACGTCTACGTCAGGTACAAACTTGCCGTTGGCACCCCGTTCTACGCCGACTCTGAGCGACCTGGCCGGCCGCTCCCTAGCACGGCGCGATACAGCGGCGATCAGGCAAAAAGCTGTCTGAGTGAGGTACGAGCGAGTTCTTTTTGCCAGCCGATGGAGCGAGTCGCGCACCCAAACTCAAGGGCATAAACGCAGGATCAGACGCTCAGTGGAGGCAAACGGGATTGTAGGGGAGCGCCCAGCTGCGGGCGGCCAGCCGGCGGTAGCCCTTGACTCGCCAGCAGGCGCAACCCCAGCTTGGTCGCAGGTGACAAACCGGGGGAATCGCCAGATTGCCGGACCACTCAGGGCACGTCTCCCTCTTCCTACTACTTGGCTTTGCAAGCCTGCTGCATGCACCGGATTCGAGGTTTTCCCGCTAAAGCGCGAAGGACCTTAATTATTCGCCTGACAGCGCAGCTTGCTTTGTCCGGCCGTCCGTCGGCGCCGATTCCGGCTGGCATTCACGGAAGATACGGCTGCTGCATTGCCGGCATACCTGCGGATCGAGTTGTAGATAGATTGCGCTGATCGCGTCGCCTTTCGACGGGAATATCGCCTGTTCGCCGATCTCGGCCAGGTATTCGCCCCGTCCCAGATAATCCTGCACCTGCTGCTTCAGGTTGGTCAGGTACAGCGCCCCTCCCAGGCTTCGACGGCGCGCAGCCTCATGCATCAGCATCTCGGCGCCGGCGATATCGATATGATTCATGCCGTTGCCGACGATCAACAGGTTGGCCTGCGGTACCCCTTCCAGATACTCCTTGACGTAGTTGACCGCGCCGAAGAACAGCGAGCCTTCGATCCGGATAATCCGCAGCTGCGGACAGCGGGGCTGTTCGGAGTTGGTTGCAGGGGCAATGAACGGACTGGGCGCGGCCGGGTCGGGCAGCACCTCGACAATTGCCGGCTGTGAGGTGCGCTTGAGGTAGAACACCAGTGACAGGATCACCCCGAGGTAGATCGCAAACTCCAGCGCCATCACCAGGGTGGCGCCGAAGGTGACCGCCAATACGGCGAACTCGGACTTGCCTGCCCGGAAGATGCCGCGAATATGGTGGAAGTCGATCAGGTTATAGGCGACCACCAGGAGCAGGCCGGCCATGCTGGGGATCGGAATGAAGGCGGTCAGCTCGGCAAACAGCAGTACGATCAGTGCCAGCGAGATCGCAGCGAAGATCGCCGCCAGCGGGGTGCGGGCTCCGGAGGTGAAGTTGACCCCGGTGCGGGTGAACGAGCCGGAGGAGGCGTAGCAGGAGAAAAATGAGCCGGCGATGTTGGACAGCGCCTGACCGTAGAACTCCTGGTTGCCGTTGATGCTCTGCTTGGAACGGGTGGCCACCGAACGGGCGATCGATACCGCCTCGACCAGCCCCAGCAGGCCGATGGCGATGGCGCCCGGCGCCAGCTGATGCAAGGCGTTGGCATCGAACAGCGGCAGGCTGAGTGGCGGCAGGCTGCCGGGGATCTCACCGACCAGTGCGATATCGTGCTGGTCGGCGCCCAGTAGCCAGGCGCAGAGACTGCCGATGATCATCGCAATCAGCATATTGGGCCACTTGGGCAGAAGGCGCTTGACCAACAGACAGCTGATTAGAGTCACCAGCGCGACCGCCAACGCGTAGACGTTGGTGTCGCCGACCGCATCGATCACCCCGACCCAAGTGGACAGGAAGGTGCCGTCGCTGTCGATGCGGATCCCCAGCAGGTTTTTCACCTGGCTGGAGGCGATGACGATCGCCGCGCCGCTGGTGAAGCCAACCACCACCGAATGGGAAACGAAATTGACCAGGCTGCCGAAGCGAAACAGCGCCAGCAGCAGTTGGAACAGTCCGGCCATCAGCGTCAGTGCCAGCGCCAGCTGGATGAACTCCGCCGACCCCGGCGCGGCCAGTGGGCTGATGGTGGTGAACACCACGATCGACAGGGCAGCGGTCGGGCCGGAGATCAGGTGCCAGGAGGAGCCGAACAGTGCCGCGATCATGGCCGGCATGATCGCCGCATAGAGGCCGTACTCCGGCGGCAGGCCGGCGATCAGGGCGTAGGCGACACCCTGCGGCAGCACGATCACCGCATTGGTCAGCCCGGCGAAAAGATCGGCCCGCAGAATGTCGCGGTTCAGCTGACGGGCCCAGATCAAGAAGGGGAACAGGCGATACCAGAAGGCGTTGGTAATGGCTGGCTCTCTGCGCATGGATGTCCCTTTTATTGTTGTTATGACGGCACGACGGGGACCGTCGGTTGAAGCGAATTTATGCGATTGTGGCACTGTACGTTTTCGCTGTTGACGACCGGTAGAACCAGATTCGACGGAGTCTCAAGTCCAGTGGCTGGCTGGTGCTTGGCGCAATGGCCTGGTCCCATCAAACCGTCCGGGTTGGCCTTTGTGAGCCTCGATGGCCGCTCCTAGCATGTTTTAGCAGCGCCGGTTCCGGGTGAGGCGGAATCGGCTTCCAATCTGTGCAGTCCCGCCCAGACGGGAGCGGCAATCGGTGGATAATAAATATGACAAGCCAAGCCAGCCTGCCGGTAACCACCGGCTTACCTGAGTTCGAGAACCGCAGTAACCAGCAAACCAAATACACCACCTGCTACATGTGCGCCTGCCGTTGCGGCATCAAGGTGACCGTGGAGGACAACCAGGTCCGTTTCATCCAGGGCAATCCCAACCATCCGATCAACAAGGGGGTGCTCTGCGCCAAGGGTAACTCCGGCATCATGAAGCAGCTGTCGCCGGCCAAGCTCAGCAAGCCGCTGCTGCGCAAGCCGGGCACCGAGCGCGGTGCCGGCGAATTCGAGGAGATCTCCTGGGCGCAGGCGCTGGATATGCTCGAGCAACGTCTGGCCCGTATCCGCGCCACCGATCCCAACAAGTTGGCGTACTTCACCGGTCGCGACCAGATGCAGGCGTTGACCGGTATGTGGGCCAGCCAGTTCGGCACCCTGAACTGGGCCGCCCACGGCGGCTTTTGCTCGGTGAATATGGCCGCCGGCGGCCTGTACACCATGGGTCACGCATTCTGGGAGTTTGGTGACCCGGATTGGGATAACACCAAGTACTTCATGATGTGGGGCGTGGCGGAAGACCACAGTTCCAACCCGATCAAGCTGGGCCTGAAGAAGCTCAAGGAGCGCGGTGCCAAGTTCGTCGCCGTCAACCCGGTACGTACCGGTTATCAAGCGATTGCCGACGAGTGGGTGGCGATCCGGCCGGGCACCGATGCGATCTTCGCGTTGTCGATGGTACAGGTGCTGCTCAAACACCGACTGGTCGACGAAGAGTTTCTGATCCGCTATACCAACGCGCCTCAGTTGGTGGTCAACACGCCGGGCCAGAAGGGCGACGGGCTGTTTTTCCGGGGGCAGAGCGGGCAGCCGCAGGTCTGGGACCTGGTCAAACAGCAGTTCGTCGACGCCAACCTGCCGGATATCAGCCCGGCACTGTTCGGCGAGTTCGAGATGCCGGACGGCACCCCGGTGCGGACCGCGATGAGCATCATGCTCGACAAGTACATGGACCCGCAGTACGCGCCGGAGAATGCCGCGAAGGAGTGTGGCGTGGCGGCCGAGGATATCGAGCGGATCGCGCTGGAGATGGCCCAGGTGGCGTTCAAGGAGTCGATTACGCTGGATATCGAGTGGACCGACTGGGCCGGCCGCAAGCAGGACAAATTTATCGGCCGGCCGGTGTCGATGCATGCGATGCGCGGCATCTCGGCCCACTCCAACGGCTTCCAGACCTGCCGGGCGATCCACCTGCTGCAGGTGATGCTGGGGACTATCGACTGCCCGGGCGGCCATCTGGCCAAACCGCCGTTCCCGAAGCACGTGCCGCCCGGCATTAAGCCGGCCAAGGTGTCCGCCCCCAATACGCCGCTGAAATCGCCGCCGCTGGGCTTTCCGACCTGCCCGGAGGACCTGGTGATCGATGCCGACGGCAACCCGCTGCGGATCGACAAGGCCTACAGCTGGGATGCGCCGATCTCCTGCCACGGACTGATGCACATGGTGATCAGCAACGCGGTCAAGGGTGATCCTTACAAGATCGATACGCTGATGCTGTTCATGGCCAACATGGCCTGGAACTCCAGCATGAACACCGCCCAGACTATCGAGATGCTCTGCGCCAAGGAAGCGGACGGCGAGTACAAGATTCCGTTCATCGTCTGTTCCGACGCCTTCAACTCGGAGATGGTGGCTTACTCCGACCTGGTGCTGCCGGATACCACCTATCTGGAACGCTACGACACCATCTCGATGCTGGACCGGCCGATCTCCGAACCGCATGCGGCCTGCGATTCAGTGCGGATTCCGGTGATCGCACCGGACCGCGACGTGCTGTCCTGGCAGGAGGTGATGGTCGAGCTGGCCGGCCGGCTCGGCTTCCCGGCCTTTACCGATCAGGCGGGCGAGCGGCGCTACACGGACTATAAGGATTTCATCGTCAATTTCGAAAAGGAGCCGGGCATCGGTTTCCTGGCCGGCTACCGCGGCAAAGACGGCGACAAGTCGCTGCGTGGCGAGCCGAATCCGCGCCAGTGGGAGGCCTACGAGGAGAACGAGGGTTTCTTCGAGCACCACTTGGCACCGAACCAACGCTATATGCGCCACGCCAACCGGGACTACCTGGAGCTGGCGAAAGAGGCCGGATGGGTGGGTTCGACCGACCAGATCCTGATCGAGCTCTACTCCGAAAAGCTGCAGACCTTCCGGCTGGCCGGCCAGGGGCTCTATGACGGCCCGATGCCGACCGAGGAGCACCATAAGGAGCGGTTGGTGAAGTACTTCGACCCGCTGCCGTTCTACTACATGCCGCTGGAGGAGCAGCGGATCGACCGCGACAAGTACCCGTTCCATGCCGTCAACCAGCGGCCGATGTTCATGTACCACAGCTGGGACAGCCAGAACGCCTGGTTGCGCCAGATCATGTCGCAGAACTACCTGTTCATGAACCGGGTGGCCGCCGAGAAGCAGGGCATCGAAGATCTGTCCTGGGTCTGGGTGGAGTCGCACAACGGCAAGATCCGAGTGCAGGTCAAGCTGATGGAAGGCAGCAACGAGCAGACGGTCTGGACCTGGAACGCCATTGCCAAGCGGGGTGGCGCCTGGGGGCTTGCGGACGACGCCAACGAGGCCACCGATGGCTTCCTGATGAACCACCTGATCTCCGAGCTGTTGCCTCAGAAGGGCGACAAGGTCGACCGGGTGACCAACTCCGATCCGGTCACCGGCCAGGCGGCCTGGTATGACCTGCGGGTCAGCATCAGCCCGGCTGCGCCCGGCGAAACCGGTACCTGGCCGAGCTTCGGCGCGTTGAAGCCGCAGCCCAATGCCAAGAGCTCGCCGCAGATGCTCAGCTACTCGAGCCACGAGAACGTCAACCTGGTCCGTCCGATGTCCGACATCCTGACCCGGGGCGAAAAATAACAACAAGACAAGAGTCGTGAATCCGCCGCCGGTCGCAATCCAACAGGGCGACCGGGCGGATTCCGAGGTGGGAGAAAGCGAATGAAACTCGGTCTAGTAGTCGATCTGGATACCTGTGTCGGTTGCCATGGTTGCGCCACCGCCTGCAAGCAGTGGAACACCTCCGGCACCATCGGTCCGCTGTCCGACAAGGATCCGTACGGGCGGGACCCCAACGGCGCCTGGCTGAACCGGATCCGCACTTATGAGGTGGGCGACACACCGAACAGCAAGACGGTCAACATGCCGATGTCCTGCATGCATTGCGACAACGCCGCCTGCGTGACGGTCTGCCCGACCGGTGCCTCCTACAAGCGGGAGGAGGACGGTATCGTGCTGGTCGATCAGGACAAGTGCATGGGTTGCAATCTCTGTTCCTGGGCCTGCCCGTACGGTGCCCGCGAACTCGATCCGCACCAGGGCACGATGAAGAAATGCACCCTTTGCGTCGACCGGATCTATGACGAACGGTTGCCGAAGGGGGAGCGCCAGCCGGCCTGCGTGCTGACCTGTCCGACCAAGTCACGGGTGTTCGGCGATTTTGACGACCCGGATTCGGAGGTCAGCCGGCTGGCGCGTGAACGCGGCGGCAAGCAGCTGATGCCGGAGCTGGGCTACAACCCGGTCAACACCTACCTGCCGCCACGCAACAAGAAACAGCAGGCGGCCTACGAGACCTCGGGCCGTTCGGTCAAAGACACCGTAAAGCAGTGGGTGAACAAGGTGATCGCCCGTTGATATCCGGGCTGCTTGTAGCGGTTCTAACAATAAAAAACAGCGCCGACTCCTTGCTGAGGGAAGAGGCGCGAAGCCTGTAGCGCCTGGCGCGCTGCTCGAAAACGGAGACTATGATTATGCATCCGGCATTTTCCGTTCTGGTTTTTACCGTGCTGTCCGGCGCCGGTTACGGGCTGATCAGCCTGTTGGTGCTGGCCCATTTGGCCGGGATTCCCCAGCTGCAAGACACCGCCGTGCTGCTGGCAGGCGGGTTGTTGGCATTCCTGCTGATCACCGGTGGTTTGCTGTCCTCGACCCTGCACCTGGCCAATCCCAAAAACGCCTGGCGGGCATTCAGCCGCTTCCGCACCTCATGGCTGTCGCGCGAGGCGGTGTTCGCGGTGTTGTTCTATCCGTTCCTGCTGCTTTACCTCTTCGGGATCTACCGTCAAGGGGCAGAGCTGGGTGCGCTGTTCAAGCTGGCCGGCATTCTGGCGGCGACGCTGGCGCTGGTGACCCTGTTCTGCACCAGCATGATCTACGCCAGCCTGAAAACCATCCGTCAGTGGAACAGTGCGCTGACCCCGCTGAACTACCTGGCGCTGGGATTGATGTCCGGTGCGCTGCTGCTGGCAGCCGTCCAGGCTGTGGCCCAGGGTGGCCTGGCCGCAGTGCTGCAGCAGCTGGCACTGGGCCTGGTGCTGCTTGGTGCGGTTGCCAAGCTGATTTACCTGTTCTGGATCGGCAAGCCGGCCGGCTCGACCATCCACACCGCCACCGGTTTCACCCAGGCCAGCGTGCGCCTGCTGGACCAGGGCCATACCGCCAACAGCTTCCTGAATGACGAGTTTGGCTACCGGGTGGAAGCCGAGCGATTGATGAAACTGCGCTACCTGATGGTGGGGTTGGCCTTTGTGCTGCCGTTCATGCTGCTGCTGAGCGGCCAGGCCTGGCTGGCACCGGCTGCTTCTGTGCTGGCGATCGCCGGCCTGCTGACCGAGCGCTGGCTGTTCTTCGCCGAAGCGCGTCACGTAGTGCGCCTGTTCCACGGCGAGCAGCATACCTGATCAACTTGAAGGCGGAGATAACCATGGATTACCAATCGATCAATCCGGCAACCGGCGAGCTGTTGCAGCACTTCGAACTGATGACGCCACATCAGCTGGAGCTGGCGCTGGAGCATGCCCGGCAGCAAAGTGCCCTCTGGCGTGGCAGCGGTTTCGACCGGCGCGCCGGCCTGCTGCAGGCGGTGGCGGGGCTACTGGCCGAGCGACGCGAGATGTTGGCTACCCTGATCAGCGAAGAGATGGGCAAGCTGCTGCCGGAGGCGCTGGCGGAGGTCGACAAGTGTGCGGCAGCCTGCCTGTACTATGCCGACAACGGCGCCGAGATGCTGATCGATGAGCTGGTCGATACCCAGGCCAGCAAGAGTTTGATCAGCTATGAGCCGCTTGGCACCGTATTGGCGATCATGCCGTGGAACTTCCCGCTCTGGCAGGTGTTCCGTTGCGTGGCGCCGACCTTGATGGCCGGAAACACGGTATTGCTGAAGCATGCGCCGAACGTGCCGCAGTGTGCGCGGGCAATCGAGCAGTTGTTGCTGGATGCCGGCGCGCCGGAGGGGCTGCTGATCAACCTGACGATATCGATCGAGCAGTGTGCCGAGGTGATCGCTGACCGGCGGGTACAGGCGGTCGCCTTTACCGGCAGCGAGGCGGCCGGCCGCCAGATCGCCGCGCTGGCGGGACAACACCTGAAAAAGGTGGTGTTGGAACTGGGCGGCTCCGATCCCTTTATCGTATTGCCGGATGCCGATCTGGACAAAGCCGTCGAGGTGGCGGTGCGGGCACGGTTCGGTAATGCCGGCCAGATCTGTATCGCCGCCAAACGCTTTATCTTGGTCGATGCGATCGCCGGGCCCTTTATCGATAAGCTGTTGGAGCGAGCCCGGACGTTGCAGCCCGGTAACCCGATCGAACCGGCCACCACACTGGCACCGTTGGCACGGCCCGACCTGTTGGACAAGGTGCACCGCCAGGTGCTGGACAGTATCGAGGAGGGCGCGGCGCCGTTGCTGGGCTGCGAGCCGCTCGGCGGCCCCGGTAATTTCTATCCGGCGTCGGTGCTCGATCACGTGCAACTCGGCATGACCGCTTTCAACGAGGAACTGTTCGGCCCGGTGGCAGCGATTATCCGTGCCCGTGATGAGCAGGATGCGATTGCACTGGCAAACGGTACCCGGTTCGGTCTGGGGGCCAGTATCTGGACCCGCGACCTGGTCCGGGGTGAGCTGTTGGCCCGCCAGTTGGAGGTCGGCGCCTGTTTCGTCAATGCCCAGGTTGCCAGCGACGTGCGGCTGCCGTTTGGCGGCATCAAGGCATCGGGGCTTGGTCGCGAGCTGGGGGAGGCGGGTATCCGCGAGTTCTGCAATATCAAGACCCTGTGGCTGGCCGAATGACCGACGGCAAGGGGTTGGCAGAAATAGAAAAACCAAAAAACGCGCCCATCGGCGCGTTTTTTGGTTTTAATGTTAGTCTTTTAAAAACAACAGATTAAGTAATATTTTTCAGGTCTTGGCGAAGCTCGTCCAGCTTGCTCTGCAGTACGCTTTCCAGCCGGTCTATATCCTCGGTCAGGCGCTGGCGCAGGTCATGCTGCGAATCGCGTTTTTTCGACAGCTGGTTCAGCTCGTTGATCGCTGCCATCAGCACCGGATCGCTACCGCAGTGCTCTGCCTGTTTGCGGGCGGCCTCGCCATCGGCCGCTACGGTGGCGGAGCGCTTGAAGCTGAATGTATGGCTGTTGGGTTGCAGCGAGCTGTCGGGACGGTCGAAGTAGACTTTCAGGATCTCCTGGCCGTCCTTCTGGCTTAGGCTGTAACGGCTGATCCGATCGATATCGGTCAGCCCCATGGTCTGGAGGGTCTTGAACTCTGGCATGCGGGGCTCCTGCAAAGGTCTTCTTTTTATAGGTGGCTTTATCAGGTGGCCTGGCTCGACGAAGCCGGCCGGCGGCTGTATCTACTAAGCAATCAGGTTAGTCCGTGCCGATGACAGTGGTAGCGCCAGTTTGCCCTGGCAGATGGGCCAGCGATCCGGCCTGGTGCCAATACCGGCGGGTGTCTGGACCTAAACGGGGAAGGGGGGCTGCTTCTATAGTGACAGGCTCATCGCCCTTCGAATAACAACCGAGACCCCGGAGCGAGGCTGACTATGACTGAAAACACCCGTGTTGAGATCGAGCTTGAGCAGGAAGCCGCCGAGCTGTTCGCACGCTATCAGCAGATCACCGGCACCACCGCCGAGCAATATATCGGTGAACTGGTGGTAAAGACATTGCCGACCCTGCGAGCCATCGTCGAAGCGATGGAGGAAGCCGCCACCAGTGAGGATCCCGAAAAAGTGATGGAGCTGTTCGGCCGCAAAATGGCCCAGGCCATGGTTCAGCAGCGCGACGCGGTCAACGCTGCCGCCCATGGCTGATACTCTGCGGACCTGAATCTGCCTGATGGCGGCCGGTCGGCCGCCTGAGGTTCGCTTGGCCTCTACACTCCTTCCTCATTATCCATCCCCCCGTATCAAATTACCTCCGCTAACAAAGCCTGGGCGGCACTTGTGTTAGGCTATGCAGCCTCTATATAAAGCTGTGTGCAGTCCCCTCGGGACTGCAGCTGTTGCACCAGGTAATTTGAGGTATTGATTTGTATAAGCTCCTGATTTTCGACTGGGACGGCACGGTGATCGATTCTGCGGCGCGGATCGTTTCCAGTATGCAGAAAGCCGCCTGCGACCTTGATATGCCGATTCTGACCGATGAGGCGGTACGCGACATTATCGGCCTGGGCCTGCCGGAAGCGATCCAGGTCCTGATTCCGGGTATCGATCAGGGCGGAATCGAGCGCATGCGTGAGCGTTACGGCTATTATTTCCTTAGTGGCGACGATACGCCGACGGCACTGTTCGACGGTGTACGCGAATCGCTGCATAACCTGCACCAGAAGGGCTACCGGTTGGCGGTGGCGACCGGTAAAAGCCGGCGCGGCCTGGAGCGGGGATTTGTCGATACCGGCCTGGGGCATCTGTTCGAAACGTCGCGTTGTGCCGATGAAACCACCTCCAAGCCGGATCCGCACATGCTGGAGGAGATTTTGGCCGAAACCGGTGTCCAACCGAGCGATGCGCTGATGATCGGCGATACTGAATTTGATCTGGAGATGGGACAGCGTGCCGGTGTCGATCGGGTGGCAGTCAGCTACGGCGTCCACCATATCGAACGCCTACAGGCATACGATCCGGTACTGGAAGTCCATCAATTCCCGGAGCTGGAGCAATGGCTGGAGAGTCTGCGCCCTGTAGCTTGAGGTAAGAATTGTGTCTGAAAATCATTGGGACGAGCGAGAAAAGAACCGTAATGAAGCCGAAGAGGCGTTGGCCCGGGTGCGCTCCGAAAGCAAAGGCCGCGAGTGGCAGTTGCTGGAGAAAGTGGTCAGCGGTATCTACGTGGAGCAGCGCCGTGCCCGTCGCTGGGGGATCTTTTTCAAGGGGCTGACCTTTCTCTATCTGTTTGCGCTGCTGGGGCTGTTCTTTGTCGGCAACCAACTCGGTGAAAGCGACAAGGCGGTCGAAGTGCATACGGCGGTGATCGAAGTCGCCGGGCCGATCGCGGCAGATGAGGATGCCAGCGCTGATAACCTGGTCGGTTCGCTACGCGAAGCGTTCGACGAGCCGAAGGCCAAGGCGGTGGTGCTGCGGATCAACAGCCCGGGCGGCAGCCCGGTACAGGCCGGCTATGTCTATGACGAGATTAAGCGGCTGCGTGCCCTGCACCCTGAGAAGAAGGTCTATGCGGTGATTGCCGATATGGGGGCCTCCGGTGCCTACTATATTGCGGCGGCAGCGGACGAGATCTATGCCGACAAGGCCAGCCTGGTCGGCTCGATCGGCGTGACCGCATCGGGTTTTGGCTTTGTTGAATTGATGGATAAGCTCGGTGTCGAGCGCCGCATCTACACCGCTGGCGAACACAAGGCGTTTCTGGACCCATTCAGCCCCGCCAACGAACGGGAAGGTAGGCTCTGGCAGGAGGTACTCAACACCACCCATCGTCAGTTCATCGAACAGGTCCGGCAGGGGCGCGGCGAGCGGCTGACGCCGGATGACCGGCTGTTCAGTGGCCTGGTCTGGACAGGCGAGCAGGCGCTGGAATTGGGCCTGGTCGATGGACTGGGTTCGACAAGTTATGTAGCCCGGGAGCTGGTCGGCCATGAGAAACTGGTCGAATACATGCCCAAGCGCCAGCCCTGGCAGGAGATCGTGGACCGGCTGGGGGCCAGTTTCGGCAAAGCGCTGGCGACCGAGCTGGGAATCAGCAACAGCAACGGTATCCGTCTGCAATAATTGATGACCAATGGATAAAAAACGGCCCCGCCGGTCTGTGCCGGCAGGGCCGTTTTTCCATATGGCTTCTCTGTATGGCTGACCGGCCTGGTGAGACAGAGTTAGAGAATCTGGATATCCTCATTTTCCAGCATCCGCACCAGCCGAATCAGTGGCAGGCCGATCAGGGTGTTCGGGTCCTCGCCTTCCAGTCGGTCGAACAGGGCAATCCCCAGCCCTTCCGATTTGAAGCTGCCGGCACACTGATAAGGTTCTTCGGCACGCAGGTAATTCTCAATCATCCGTTCATTCAGACCACGGAACTGGACCTTGAACGGAATTACCTCACTTTGCACTCTGCCGGTTTGGGCGTTTAGCAGTGTCAGCCCGGTCAGGAAACTGACCTTTCGTCCGGAAGCGTTGTGCAGCTGCTTGACCGCCCGTTCATGGGTCAGCGGCTTGCCGATGATCTCTCCGTCCAGCACCGCTACCTGGTCGGAACCGATAATCAGCGCATCGGGGTACTGCTGAGCGACCGCCTGGGCCTTTTCGGTCGCCAGCCGTTCGACCAGTTCGGCCGGCGTTTCGTCCGGGCGGGCGGTCTCGTCGATCTCCGGAGCGCAGGTTTCATAACGCAACTGCAGCTTATCGAGAATGGCGCGACGGAAGGGCGAGCTGGAGGCCAGGACCAGAGTTTGCATTTATTGAATCCATTTCTTTCGGGTAACGGGTACTGAGAGTAACATATAGCTGTAGGTCGGTGACGCCCGTTAGCGGATTTGTTCCGTGAATACGGTCGCTTGCCGCTATTGATAAAACCCAGCTAAGGCTTTGACAGACAGGGCTTTCGGCCCTAGAATTGCGCGCTTATGTCGTACGGTCCATTACCGAAAAGAATTGACCCGCGAAAGCTTGCTGAGCGGGAAGTGCGGTTTGAGAGTTCCGTTGACGTTGATCAGTTGCCGCGACTGGTGGAGTGCCTGGCTCTGCCGGACGGTAAAATTGAGGTTGATCTTCAGTTCAGCGTTGATGAACAGCGAATTCGCACCATTGTTGGCAGTGCCAGGGGAGATCTCCATATGGCCTGTCAGCGCTGCCTTGAACCGGTTGAAGTAGAAGTCGCAGCGACATTCAATCTGGCAATCGCGGCCAGCGAAGAAGCGGCGAAGCAGTTGCCTCGCTACTACGATCCGCTGATCGTTGAGGACGAAGAGATTGAGTTGCTGCCGGTCCTCGAAGAGGAGTTGATACTGAGCTTGCCCATGGTGCCATACCACCAGGACTGCAGTATCCAGACTTCTTTCGGCGACGATGCCGGGGCAGTTGACGCGGATGGTGCTGAAAGCGCATCCGAGAAACCGAACCCATTTAGTGTATTGGCTAAGTTGAAAGGCCAATAAGACGTTGAACTAGGAGCTATTGAATCATGGCAGTACAGCAGAACAAAAAGTCTCGTTCTAAGCGTGATATGCGTCGTTCCCACGATGCGCTGAGCAACCCGACTCTGTCTGTTGACCCGACCACTGGCGAAACACATCGTCGTCACCACGTGACTGCCGATGGTTTCCTGCGCGGTAAGCAGGTCATCAGCAAGCAGGGCGACGAATAAGTCTTGCCTGACTATACCATTGCAGTCGATGCGATGGGCGGGGACTTCGGTCCCCGCGTTACCGTTCACGCAACGGTAGAGGCGCTGAAGCGCCATCCCCACCTTAAGGTGAGCCTGGTCGGCCACCGCGATAAGATCTCCCCGCTGTTGAAACGGCTCAAGCCGGATCTTGCCAGTCGCTTGGCGGTTGTCCATGCCGATGCGGTTATCGAGTGTGATGAAAAGCCGTCCCATGCCTTGCGGCACGGACAGGCCTCTTCGATGTATATCGCCCTGAATGAAGTCGCCGCAGGTCGAGCCAAGGCCTGTGTTAGTGCCGGCAATACGGGGGCGTTGATGGCACTCGGGCGTCATATCCTTCGCACGCTGCCCGGTATTGACCGGCCGGCGATCATCTCGGCAGTGCCGACCCTGACCGGCCACAGCTATATGCTGGACCTGGGTGCCAATGTCGACTGTAGCGCCGAGCATTTGCTGCAGTTCGCCATCATGGGCTCGGTGATGGTGCAGGCGGTCGAGCGCAAGGCGGCGCCGTCAATCGGTCTGCTGAATATCGGCCAGGAACAGATCAAGGGCAACTCTCAGGTGCGGCTGGCGTCGCGGCTGATCGAGTCCCACGACGAGTTGAACTATATCGGTTACGTCGAAGGCGACGATCTGTTTTCCGGCCGTGCCGACGTGGTGGTCTGTGACGGTTTTGTCGGCAATATCGCGCTGAAGAGCAGCGAGGGGCTGGCCCGGTTGATTGGACGTAAGGTGCGCGCCAGCTTCAGACGCGGACTCTATCGACGCCTTTTGGCCTTCCTGGCGCAGCCCGCGCTGCTCGAGCTGCAGCGGCAGATAGATCCTTCCCGTCAGAATGGTGCCAGCCTGCTCGGCTTGCAGGGGATAGTCATCAAAAGTCACGGCGGCGCCAACCGGCGCTGTTTCCGCTATGCGCTGGATCACGCGGTGGCCGAGATCGAGATGGGCGTGCCCGACCGTATCAGTCAGCAGCTGGAGCGCCACCTCGCCTGAATGCCGGGCCGGCGCGCTGTTAAAGCGTGACGAATAATGTAAACTACGCCTCCTATCCACCCGTCAGGCAGACGGGAATGATCATCGAATTGCTATAGATAGAGGAATCTATGTCGCAGTCCTTAGCATTTGTTTTCCCCGGTCAGGGTTCTCAGCAAGTTGGTATGCTGGCGGAGCTGGCCGAGGCGCACAGTGTTATCACCGATACCTTCGCAGAAGCGTCCGAAGTCCTGGGGTACGACCTGTGGGCCTTGGTGCAGAACGGTCCGGCGGAAGAGCTGAACAAGACCGAGAAAACCCAGCCTGCACTGTTGACCGCCGGCGTAGCCCTGTGGCGGCTCTGGCAACAGCAGGGTGGTGCGACCCCCTCTATCATGGCCGGTCACAGCCTGGGCGAATATACCGCACTGGTCTGTGCCGGTGCCATCAGCTTTGCCGACGGCGTCAAGCTGGTACAGTCCCGCGGCGAATACATGCAGCAGGCGGTGCCGGCAGGTACCGGTGCGATGGCGGCCATCCTGGGGCTGGGTGATGCAGAGATCCAGCAGGCCTGTGCCGATGCCGCGCAGGGTGAAGTGGTCTCGCCGGTTAACTACAACTGCCCGGGCCAGGTGGTGATTGCCGGCCAGAAAGCGGCGGTTGAGCGTGCCATCGAAGCGTGCAAGGCGGCCGGCGCTAAGCGTGCGGTGCCGCTGCCGGTCAGCGTCCCCTCCCACTGCGAACTGATGAAGCCGGCGGCCGAACAGATGAAGCAGGCATTGGCGAATATCACCGTATCCGAGCCGGAAATTCCGGTAATGCAGAACGTCTCGGCGGCGCTGCCGGCTTCAGTCGATGAATTGAAAGAAAACCTGCTGGCCCAGCTGTACAGTCCGGTACTCTGGACCAACAGTGTTCAGGCGATGGTAGAGCAGGGTGTTGAACGGACCGTCGAGTGCGGCCCGGGCAAGGTACTTTCCGGCCTGAACAAGAAGGTACATAAACCGCTGGCGGTAGCTGCGATCGGCGATCTTGCCGGTTTGGAAAAGGCGCTGGGCGAGTAACCACCGGTTTGAAGGACAAAGCATATGAGCATTGAAGGTAAAGTGGCGCTGGTAACCGGCGCAACCCGGGGGATCGGCAAGGCGATCGCCGAAGAACTGGGGCGTCAGGGCGCCATCGTGGTGGGTACCGCGACCAGCGAGAACGGCGCAGCGGCGATCAGCGACTACCTGGCCGCCAACGGTGTGCAGGGCAAGGGGCTGGTGCTGAATGTCGCCGATGCCGACTCCGTGGACGCGGTGCTGAAAGCGGTACAGGAGGAGTTCGGGGCGGTGGCCGTGCTGGTCAACAACGCCGGCATCACCCGTGATAACATCATGATGCGGATGAAGGACGATGAGTGGGATTCGGTGCTGAATACCAACCTGACCTCCGTCTTCCGCGTCGTAAAAGGCTGTCTGCGCGGCATGACCAAGGCGCGCTGGGGGCGTATTATCAATATCAGTTCCGTGGTGGCATCCATGGGCAACGCGGGTCAGGCCAACTACGCCGCCGCCAAGTCCGGTATGGAGGGCTTCTCCCGTGCGCTGGCGCGCGAGGTGGCTTCCCGCAACATCACGATCAACTGTGTGGCGCCCGGCTTTATCGATACCGATATGACCAGTGGGCTGCCGGAAGAGCACAAGGCCAGCCTGCAGAACCAGATTCCGATGAACCGTCTCGGCCAGCCGGAAGAGGTTGCCGCAGTGGTTGGTTTCCTGGCAAGCCAGGGTGGCGCTTATGTCACAGGTGAAACGATCCATGTCAATGGCGGAATGTATATGTCCTGATCCCGCGGGGGCAGGAATTGTTTTTTCCGTCGAATTGTTGATAATGGGCCGTCAAACTGAGTTCTAATCGTTCACGCCATCACGCTTGATAGGGCGCGATGGGTTCGAATACAATCCCGACTCACATCCATCCCTGGGATGTGATGGTGTTGATAAGAAATAGGAAGAGTTATGAGCAACATTGAAGAGCGCGTAAAGAAAATCATCGCTGAGCAGCTGGGCGTTAAAGAGGAAGAGGTAACTAACGAAGCTTCTTTCGTTGAAGATCTGGGCGCGGACTCTCTGGACACTGTAGAACTGGTTATGGCGCTGGAAGAAGAGTTCGAAACTGAGATTCCGGACGAAGAAGCAGAGAAAATCACCACTGTACAGCTGGCAATCGATTACATCAACGCACACCAGTAATCGAATCCGCTAACAGCAGATTCCCTGAAAAGCCGCACTATGGCACATAGTTGCGGCTTTTCTTTTGAGTGAAGGAATGTAACTGGAGAAGATATGACTCGTCGGCGTGTAGTAGTAACCGGTCTGGGCATGTTGACCCCGGTGGGTAACACTGTGGCGCAGAGCTGGGAAGGGATCCTGGCAGGCAACAGCGGTGCCGCCCCTATAGAGCACTTTGACGCATCCCAGTTTGCTACTCGGTTCGCTTCGTCGGTCAAGGCATTCGATGTCAGCGAATACATGAGCGCCAAGGAAGCGCGTAAGATGGATCTGTTCATCCAGTACGGCATCGCCGCGGCGCAACAGGCGCTGGCTGATTCCGGCCTGGAGGTGAATGAATATAATGCCGCTCGCATCGGTTGTGCGATCGGCTCCGGCATCGGCGGCCTGCCGATGATCGAAAAATCCCACGAGTTGCTCTGCAACAGCGGTCCGCGCCGCATCTCGCCGTTTTTTGTACCGGGCAGCATCATCAACATGATCGCCGGCCATCTGGCGATCCAGCACGGTTTCAAGGGCCCGAATATCGCCATCACCACCGCCTGCACCACCGGTACCCACAATATCGGCCAGGCGATGCGGATGATTCAGTATGGCGATGCCGACGTGATGTTGGCAGGTGGTGCCGAGATGGCGACCACCCCGTTGGGTATAGGTGGCTTTTCCGCTGCCCGCGCGCTGTCTACCCGCAACGATGATCCGCCAGCCGCCAGCCGCCCCTGGGACCGCGACCGCGACGGCTTCGTGCTTGGCGACGGGGCCGGTATCCTGGTGCTGGAAGAGTACCAGCACGCCAAGTCACGCGGTGCAGAGATCTATTGTGAACTGGCCGGCTTCGGCATGAGCGATGACGCCTATCATATGACCGCCCCGCCGGAAGGTGGCGAGGGGGCTGCACTGGCGATGGACAATGCGATCCGCGATGCCAGCCTGAACCCGGAGCAGGTGCACTATATCAACGCCCACGGTACATCCACCCCAGCGGGTGACGAGGCCGAGTCCAACGCGGTCAAGCAGGTGCTGGGGCAGGCGGCAAAGCAGGTACGGATCAGTTCCACCAAATCGATGATCGGGCACCTGCTCGGCGCCGCCGGTGCGGTCGAGGCGATCTTCTCGATCCTGGCGATCCGCGACCAGGTCGCACCGCCGACCATCAACCTGGATAACCCGTCCGACGGCTGCGACCTCAACTACGTGCCTCACCAGGCGCAGGAGGCGGTGATCGAAACGGCGATCTCCAACTCCTTCGGTTTCGGCGGCACCAACGGTACACTGGTATTCCGTAAACTCTGACAACTTGCGGGTACGGCCGATGGCTGGCTGTGCCCCTGATTACTGAGAGCTGCATGAAAACCTGGCTCAATGGCCAGCCCGCCGGCCAGATCAGTCTACTTGACCGCGGCCTGGCTTACGGTGATGGCCTGTTCGAAACCCTGCGCATCGACAACGGCCGGCCACTCTGGCTGGCGGCCCATCTGGCTCGGCTGACCGAAGGCCTGCAGCGGCTCGGTTTCCCGCTTGAGGTGGTGGAGCTGCTGAAGGCGGACCTGCAGCAGATTCCAATGCCGGACGACGGCGTATTGAAACTGACAATCACCCGCGGTGCCGGTGGCCGGGGCTATCGGCTGCCGGAGCAGCCGCAGTGCAGCCGGATTATCGCGCTGGGGGAACTGCCACAGTTCGTCGGTCGGCCAGCGGAGCAGGGCGTCAGGGTTCGTCACTGCCAGACCGGACTGGCGATCAACCCCGCACTGGCCGGTCTCAAGCACCTGAACCGCCTCGAGCAGGTGATGGCGCGCCAGGAGTGGCAGTCAACAGAGATCGCCGAAGGGCTGGTATGCGACCTCGACGGTTTCCTGGTCGAGGGTACCATGAGCAACCTGTTCTGGTGGCGCGACGGCGTGCTCTATACGCCGGATCTGAGCGGCAGCGGCGTGAGCGGTATCATCCGCAATCAGCTATTACAGATTGCCGAACGGCATGGTATCGAGACCTGTGTCGGCCGTTTCCGCCCGGATCAGCTGGCATCGGCCGATGAGCTCTTCATCTGCAACAGCCTGATCGATATCTGGCCGGTGGTCCGCCTGGATGAACAGCGTTGGCCAATCGGATCTATAACCCGGCAACTTCAGCAGTGGCTGCAGCAGGAGAGTGGTATTGAAAGCTAAGTTACTGTCGGCGCTGGCACTGCTGGTGCTGTCGGCTGCATTGGCGGCAGCCTGGGGCTGGCAGAGTTATCAGCGCTTCCTGGCCGCTCCGCTGCCGATCGAAGAATCGACCCTCTATCATCTGGAGCGCGGTAGCAGCTTTTCGCAGCTGATGGCAGACCTGCAGCTGCGCGGTTGGTTGGCGCAGCCGCTCTATTTCAAGCTTTATGCCCGCCACAGTGGCCTTGGCCGGAAGCTGAAGGCCGGTGAGTACCAGCTGGAGCCGGGCATGACGCCGGTCAGGTTGCTGCAGCGGCTGACCTCCGGTCGCTCGGTACAGCACCGCTTCACCATCGTCGAAGGCACCACCTTCAGCGAGCTGCGCGCCCAGCTATTGGCCGATGAACGGTTGCAGCACGCGTTGCCAGGGCTGTCGGATGAGCAACTGCTGGAAAAACTGGCCAGCAAGGCGGCACACCCGGAGGGGTTGTTCCTGGCCGAGACCTACCAGTTCCAGCGTGGCGACAGCGATCTGGACCTGTTGGTGCGGGCTCATCAGCACCTGACCCAGGTGCTTGAGGACGCCTGGCAGCAGCGGACCGAAAAGAATGCTTATCGGCAGCCCTATGAGGCGCTGATCATGGCGTCGATTGTCGAGAAGGAGACCGCCCGTGCCGATGAGCGGCCACGTATCGCCGGTGTCTTCGTACGCCGGCTTGAGAAGGGGATGCGTCTGCAGACCGATCCCACCGTGATTTACGGCCTGGGGGAGACCTTCGACGGCAACCTGACACGCAAAGACCTGCGTCGTAAAACTCCGTATAATACGTATGTAATCAAAGGGTTGCCGCCAACACCTATAGCGATGGTTGGCGAGGATGCGATCCGTGCCGCGCTGAATCCGGCGGATGGCGAAGCGCTTTTTTTCGTCGCCCGCGGCGACGGCAGTCACGCTTTCTCGGTAACCCTGAAGGAACATAATCGCGCCGTGCGCAAGTATCAGCTGCAACGGCGCAGCGATTACAGGTCGAGCCCCTGAATATGAATACACAGAAGTCCGGTCGCTTTATCACCATCGAAGGCATCGAAGGTGTCGGCAAGACCACCAATATCGAGTTTGTCCGCCAGTGGCTGGCAGAGCGCGGTATCGAGGTGATCATGACCCGTGAACCGGGCGGCACGCCGCTGGCGGAAGAGTTGCGGGCGCTGTTGCTCAGTCCCCGTGATGAGGAGGTCAGCCATGACACCGAGCTGCTGTTGATGTTCGCCGCCCGCGCCCAGCACCTGAACCAGGTGATCAAACCGGCCCTGCAGCGGGGCGCCTGGGTGCTGTGCGACCGTTTCACGGACGCCACTTATGCCTACCAGGGAGGGGGGCGCGGCTTGGATACCACGCCGATCGAAACGTTGGAGCAGCTGGTGCAACAGGGCCTGAATCCGGATCTGACACTGCTGCTGGACCTGCCGGTGGAAGTGGGGCTGCAGCGCGCCAATCAGCGCAGCGCGCCGGACCGTTTCGAGCAGGAGAAACAGGCGTTCTTCGAGCGGGTCCGTGCTGCCTATCTGGAGCGGGCGCAAAACGCGCCGCAACGGTTCCGCATTATCGACGCCGAACCGGCGCTGGCGCAGGTCCAGCGGCAGATCGCCACCGTGCTTGGCGAGTTTCTGGAGGCGCACCGATGAACGAGCGCGCGCAACCGGTGGAGCTCTATCCCTGGCTCGAGGAACGCTGGCGCTACCTGTTGAATCTGCACGGTCAACGTCGACTGCCGCATGCGCTGATGATCAACGGCGCGGAGGGGATCGGCAAAGGGGGCTTTGCCACGCTGCTGGCCCGCTATCTGCTCTGTCAGCAACCGGTGAACGAACAATCCTGCGGTCAATGCCGTAGCTGTCAACTGAATGCGGTGCAAGGGCATCCCGATCTCTACCGGCTGGAGCCGGATGAGCCGGGCAAGCCGATCAAGGTGGATCAGATTCGCGAGCTGACCGATTTCATCTACAGCACGGCCCAGCAGGGCGGCTACCGGATCGTGATCATCAATCCGGCCCATGAGATGAACGTGGCGGCCGCAAACGCATTGCTGAAAACCCTCGAGGAACCGGGCCGCGATACGGTGCTGATGCTGCTGACCCATCGGCTCGGTCAGGTGATGCCGACCATCAAGAGCCGCTGTCAGCGGGTCGATATGCCGCTGCCTGCGCACGCGCTGGCCGCTTCCTGGGTGCAGCAGCAACTGTCGGTCGATACCGAACAGGCAGCGCGCTACCTGGCGATGGCCAATGGTGCTCCGCTGGCGGCGCTGGGTTTCGCCGACGAAGAGACCCGTCAGCTGCGCCAGGAATTGATCAAGGGGCTGACCGATCTGCTCAAGCAGCGCCGGTCGGTGATCGAGGTGGCCGGCCAGTGGCATAAGCTGGATCTGGAAAGGCTGCTAAGCTGGTTACAAAGCTTGGTAGCCGATCTGGCGCGGGCGGTGCTGGTCGGCGACGGAGCGCTGTTGCGTCAGCAGGATGCCGGCAATATGCTCAAGGCGTTGGCTAAGCGGGTGCCGGCGGACAAGCTGTTCCGCTACGCCGAGCAATTGGCCGAGGCGCGCAAGAGCCTGATGCTACGGCAGAACCCGAACAAGCAGCTGTTGATGGAAACCCTGCTTGCCGGCTGGATCGAATTGGTGAGGTAACTGGATGACAGCGGCACAACGTGGCGGTAACGGCATACTTTCTCTGGTGGTCGAAGACAAAGAGAGCCTCTACCAGGCCTATCTGCCCTATATCAAGAATGGCGGTCTGTTCGTGGCTACCTCGGTTCCCTACCAGCTGGGCGACGAGGTGTTCCTGCTGCTCAGTCTGATGGACGAGCCGGACAAGCTGCCGGTCGCTGGCAAGGTGGTCTGGGTAACTCCCGTTGGAGCCCAGAACGGCCGCCCGGCGGGGATCGGCGTTCAGCTTTCCAGCGAAGACGCCACCCTGGTTGCCAAGATCGAAACCTACCTGGCTGGCGCGCTGAACTCCGGTCGCAAGACCAACGCACTCTGAATTTTCTCCACTACGATTTCCGGACAGTATTCCCACTATGCTGATTGACTCCCATTGCCACCTGGACCGGCTGGACCTGACTCCCTATGACGGAAACCTGGACGCGCTGCTGCGGGCTGCACGCGACCGGGGGGTATCGCGGATGCTCTGCGTATCGATCGATCTGCCGCAGTTCGAACAGATGTATGAGGCTGTCAGCGGTTATGCCGACGTCGACCTGTCGGTCGGTGTTCATCCGCTGCACGTCGAGGAATCGCCGGTAACCGCCGAACAGCTGGTCGAGTTGAGTAAGCGGCAGGGGATTGTCGCACTGGGCGAGACCGGGCTGGATTACTACTACCAGACCGACAGCAAGGCTGCTCAACAGCAGTGCTTCGTCGAACATCTGAAGGCGTCGCGCAGCACCGGCCTGCCGCTGATCGTACACACCCGGGATGCGCGCGACGACACCATCGCGTTGATCCGTGAGCATGGCGACCCTCAGGTGGCAGGTGTGCTGCATTGCTTTACCGAAAGCTGGCAGATGGCGGAGCAGGCGTTGGAGCTGGGTTATTACGTCTCTTTCTCCGGCATCATCACCTTCCGTAACGCCGAAGCGCTGCGCGAGGTGGTCCGACAGATGCCGATGGAGCGACTGCTGATCGAAACCGATGCGCCTTACCTGGCGCCGGTACCGCACCGGGGCAAGAAGAACGAGCCGCAGTATGTCTACGAGGTCGCCCAGCTGGTAGCCGAACTGAAGGGGCTGACGCTGCAGCAGGTGGCCGATCAGACCGCCGACAACTACCGGACCCTGTTCCATCGTCGTTGAGGCCCCAGCATGTATATCTACCCGCCCGTCCAATATATCGAGCCGCTGTTCCGGCCGCCCAGCGAGGCCAGCTC
This sequence comes from Marinobacterium arenosum, assembly GCF_019795155.1. Lineage (GTDB taxonomy): Bacteria > Pseudomonadota > Gammaproteobacteria > Pseudomonadales > Balneatricaceae > Marinobacterium_C > Marinobacterium_C arenosum. The sequence continues at coordinate 48,593 of NZ_JAILYN010000021.1, forward strand.
GCTGATCCTTCAGGTCACCAACGGCTGCAGCTGGAACAACTGCACCTTCTGCGAGATGTACACCGAGCCGCAGAAGAAGTTTCGTCCCAAGGACGAGCGACAGGTGCTGGAGGAGATCCGCGCCTGTGGCGCACAGCTGGCCGGCGTGCGGCGGGTTTTCCTGGCCGATGGCGACGCAATGGCGCTGTCGGTGCGACGGCTGCGCACCATCCTGCGGGCGATTCGCGAGCACCTGCCGTCGGTGAGCCGGGTATCGGCCTACTGCCTGCCGCGTAACCTGCGCAAGAAGAGTGTCGAAGAGCTGCAGGAGCTGCGCGAACTCGGCCTGTCGCTGTTGTACGTCGGTGCCGAAAGCGGTGACGACCTGGTGCTTGAGAAGATCCAGAAAGGGGAGAGCTACCAGAGCACCCTGGATGCGTTGCTGAAGATCAAGGCCGCCGGCATGAAAAGCTCGGTGATGATCATCAATGGCATGGGCGGTGCCCGTTACAGCGAGCAGCACGCACTGAACTCGGCACGGCTGGTCAATGAGGCTCAGCCGGATTACCTGGCAACCCTGGTACTGTTTTTCCGCCAGGGAGACCGCAAGGTGGTGGAGGGGTTCGGTGGTGATTTCCGGATGTTGGACCGGCTTGGACTGTTCCGTGAGATGGAGCTGCTGATCGGTCGCACCGAGTTGGAACGCACCATCTTCCGGAGCGATCACATCTCGAATCACCTAGTATTGAAGGGCGTGCTGGGCCGCGATAAGCCGCAGCTGCTAGATCAGATTCGCCAGGCGATCAGTACCGGCGACGGCCAGATAGCGCTCTGTCGTGAATAGGAAAGAAATCTGCAATAAAGGTCGTTTTGAGTCATTTCGCTGCAGATCGAATATAGATCCCGTCATTTAATTTTAATCTGGTTGTTGTTTTCTTAACTCTCCTCGTTATACCTTTGTCTAAAACAATAAATCTATAACTATGGAGTTGAGAGATGAGACGGCCTGTACGTATTGCAATAACCGGTGCCGCCGGCAGCATAGCCAACAACCTGTTGTTCAAGATTGCCTCCGGCGAAATGATGGGCAGGGACCAACCGGTAATCCTGCAACTGATCGAGGTGCCCCAGGCGATGGAAGCACTGCGCGGTATCGCCATGGAGCTGGAGGATTGCGCCTATCCGCTGCTGCACACCATTACCCTGCACGATAACGTCGAAGACGGTTTCAACAACGTGCACTATGCGCTGCTGATCGGCGCGCGGCCGCGCGGCCCCGGCATGGAGCGTCGTGACCTGCTGGAGGTCAACGCCGAGATCTTCACCCGCCAGGGGCGGGCATTGAACGACTTCGCCAACCGCGACGTCAAGGTGCTGGTCGTCGGCAACCCGGCCAATACCAATGCGCTGATCGCCAGCCGCAATGCGCCGGACCTGAGTCCCTCCCAGTTCACCGCGCTGACCCGACTGGACCATAACCGTGCCCGCGGTATCCTGGCCAACCACACCGGCGCCAATCCGAAGGATATCCGCCGGGTGGTGATCTGGGGCAACCACTCCACCACCCAGTACCCCGACCTGCATCAGGCGACCGTGCTGGAGCAGCCGGCGATGGAGCAGATCAACGGCGACTGGTACCGAGAAGTTTTCATCCCGAAAATCCAGGGCCGTGGTGGCGAGATCATCAAGGCCCGCGGCGCTTCTTCGGCCGCCTCCGCCGCCCAGGCGGTGGTCGACCATATGCGCGACTGGGTGCTGGGTACCGAGGTTGGCGAGATCGTCAGCATGGGTATCGTCAGCGACGGCAGCTACGGTATCGCCAAGGGGATTATCTACTCCTTCCCGGTGCGTTGTGACTACGGCCGCTACCAGATCGTGCAGGGGCTGCCGATCAACGAGTTCAGCCGCGAGCGGATGACCGCCAGCGAGCAGGAGCTGCTGGCCGAGCGGGAGATGGTCGAGCACCTGCTGCCGGCGGAAACCGCCGCATCCCATGAAGATCTGTCGATCTGCCTGCGCTCGGGGGTGACGCTGTACGCCGACGGCACCGGCCCGGCCAATAACAGCAAGTACCTGTCGACCAACCGCGTCATGTAAAGCGGCGTCATAGCTGCTAAGCTGCCTCCATCATCTGATGGAGGCAGTGTTCGTTATGGTTGACGTTATCGAGATCCAGACCCATACCCAGAGCCTGTACGAAATTACCGGCCAGCTGCAATCACTGGTGCACAGTAGCGGTATCGAGCAGGGGTTGTGTTCATTGTTGATCCAGCACACCAGTGCCAGCCTGCTGGTGCAGGAAAATGCCGATCCCAGTGCCCAGCATGACCTGGAGCGCTGGTTCAACCGCCTGGTGCCGGAACATGACCCGATCTATACCCACACCATTGAAGGGCCGGATGATATGCCGTCACACGTCAAGTCGGCGTTGACCACCACCACGCTGTCGATCCCGGTGATGAACGGCAAACTGGCGCTGGGCACCTGGCAGGGGGTGTTTCTCTGGGAGCATCGCCACCGCGGCTCACGACGGAGGGTGGTGGTGCATATCGGCCGCTGACAGGCGGCCGATACACAGGAGGTAGGGAGTAGGGCGAGGCTTATTTATCAAGCAGCCTTAGTAGCCGTTGTTCTCTTCATAATCTTTCGGAGTGATGCTTTCCAGCATCTTCAGCAGATCCAGCAGGATGGTCAGCACCCCATCGTGATAGCAGACGCCCTGTACGAAACGGCGGGTGGCTTCATCACCGGCCACGTTCGGTGCGCGGTCGACGTCGTTCTGCGGCAGGTTGATCACCTCGTCGACGCTGTCGACCACCATACCAACCACTTCCTGCTCGTTGAACTCCACTACGATGATCCGGGTGTCGTCATCGATCGGCACGGCCGGCAGGCCGAACAGTTGACGGGTATCCACCACGGTCACCACGTTGCCGCGCAGGTTGATGATGCCCAGGATGTAGTGCTCGGAGCCCGGCACCGGTGTGATCTCGCTGTAACGCAGTACCTCTTTTACCTGTACTACGTCGATGCCGTACAGCTCGTTATCTACGCGGAAGGTCGCCCACTGGTGATAGACCACGTCGTCCTGATTGGCGCGCTGGCCCGCCAACTCTTCGAGGTCCTGACTGACCTCCATCGATTTCAGCTGTGCTGCTGCTGCCTGTAAGCTCATCTTCGATACCTGCTTAGTTTCCTATCTGGCTCAGCCAGCCAAGGCCCTGTTCGGTAGAGCCGGCCGGAGTGTATTCCAGGCTGACGAAGCCTGAGTATCCCATAGCATCCAGTGCCTTGAAAAGGCTCGGAAAATTAATTTCGCCGCGGCGGTGAAGCGCTCGACCAGCGGGTATTCGAAGAACAGCCTGCTGAGGTTGACGGCGAAGCGGGGCATCAGTGTGCCTCCTGCACCTTTGTTGCTACCAATGGCGGCGCCTGGGTTGGCCCCTCGCCCAGCTGACAGCGATTCAGCGCTTCCAGTTGCAGCAGCAAGCCGCTGTGATCGCAGTTCTCGTTGCCGCCATTGACCAGCGCCAGGTACTCGTCGTGTACCCGCTGGGTCAGTGGCAGCGTCAGGTGCTGTTCGCGGGCGGTATCCAGGATAGTGCGCAGGTCTTTCAGTTGCACCCGGGCGGTGGCGCCGGGCTGGAAGTCGCGCTCCAGCATCCGCTGGCCGTGCAGCTCCAGGATTCGGCTGCCGGCAAAGCCGCCCAGCAACGCTTCACGTACCGCTTCGGGGTTGGCGCCGCCTTCGGCTGCCAGCAACAATGCTTCGGCTACCGCGCCGATGGTGATGCCGACGACCGCCTGGTTGGCACACTTGGCCAACTGACCGGAGCCGGCTGGACCGATATGGAATGGCCGGCCCAGCGGGGCGAAAATCGCCTCGGCACGCCGGAAATCGGCTTCGCTGCCGCCGGCCATGATCGACAGGTTGGCCTGCTCGGCACCGACGGTGCCGCCGGAAACCGGGGCGTCCAGGTAGCCGATGCCGCGTTCGGCGAACAACGTGGCGTGACGCTTGGCCATCTCTGGCGGGCTGGAGCCCATATCGATCAGCAGGGCACCGGCCGGGATCTGCGCGACGGCGGCCTGTTCGAACAGCACCTGTTCGACCACCGGGCCGTTTTCCAGCATGCAGATCACCACGTCCGAACCCTGCACGGCTTCGGCCGGGCTGTCGGTAACGGTCGCGCCGGCATCGATCAGTACCTCGGCTTTCGAACGGGTCCGGTTCCAGGCAGTCAGCCGGAATCCGGCGTTTAGCAGGTGCAGTGCCATCGGTCGGCCCATCAGGCCGATGCCGAGAAAAGCGATCTTTAGAGGTGCCATCGGGGTTCCCTGTTATTTTTCTTGGTCATTGGGAGAAAAGGGGCTTACAGAGGCTACCGCAAAACGCCACGAGCACGGTGGTTTTACAGCGGTCTCTACAGACAGTTGGTCGGCTTCGGCAGACCGGCGATCTTGGCTGCCAGCTTGGCCGGGCTGTCGGGGAACAGTTTCATCAGGTAGATGCTGCGCCCCTTGTCGGCGCCGAGCTGCTGAGCTACCGCCTTGACCAGCGGGCGCATCGCCGGCGCATGTTCGTAGGTGGCGTAAAATTCGCGCAGCAGGTTGATGATCTCCCAGTGGGCGTCGGTCAGCTCAACGCCGGCCGCCTGGGCCAGCTGTTCGGCGACCGCCGGCGTCCAGCCGGAGAGTTCTTGCAGGTAGCCTTCGCTGTCCAGCGCCGGCAGGGTATCAGTGTTATTGCTCATCAGAACCAGCTCAGTGTCTGAGAATGTTTGCAGGCCAGGGCGACAAATCCGGTGTCGTCGACAATCTCGGCCGCCAGTTGCTCGGCTTTCAGGCCGCGTGCCTCGATATCCGCCTGCAGGGCGCAGAAGCGGCAGCCGCTCGGCAACTCCGCCGGACGTGCGGCGGCGCCGTACACGCCGCTCTCGATCAGCAGCAGGGTATCGCCGTCGGCGCAGCTGGCCAGGCAGTCTCGCCAACAGTCGCCGTCGGACAAAGGCTTGTTCAGGATATGTAGCGTACTCATTAGAAGTTCAGTACCACATCATGTTGCTTGATCAGGGTCTGTACCGCATCGTCGTCCAGTTCAGTGACCGGCACTGCCAACTGGTCGGTGCTGAGGCCACGCTCCGCCAGTGCCCGCGCCGAGACGTAGAGCTGTTCGATATCGTACATCGGCAGCACCTGAAGGTTGGCCGCCAGGCTTTTCTGGCCGATCGCCGCCGGCTGCTGGTCGGGCAGCAGCTGGTAGACCGCGTCGGACAGAAACAGTATCGCCACCGGCTGTTCGAATACCGCGACGGTCAGCGCGCTATCCAGTGCCTCGCGCGCCAGGTTGCTGGCGTAGGGCGGGCGACGGTTGATAATCAGAAAGGATTTGGTGCTCATCGGCTGCTCTTTGCTAATTACTGGCCGAAGGTCAGTACACGGTCGGATACCAGTGCGGCTTCGGCCAACTGGCCCAGGCCGGACAGGTTGAAGCCATCGGCCAGATTGCCGTGGGCCTTGTCATGACGGCGGGCTTCGGCGTCGTTCATCACGCCGCGGCGGATCGCCGCGGCGATACAGACCACCAGATCGAGTTGGTGCTTCTCTACCAGGGCCTGCCAGCCGCGCGGCAGGTGGCGTTCGTCCTGCTGCGGCGTCGCCAGGTCCGAGCCGTTGTGAACTCCGTCGCCGGAGAAAAAGACCCGGTGAATTTGGTGGCCGGCGGCCAGTGCGGCTTCGGCAAAGCGCAGTGCGCTGTCGGCCGACTGCTGGCTGTGCGGTGCGCCCTGCACGACGATGGTGAAGATCATGAATCCTGCTACCCGTAAACGAAAATGCCCCGCTATCTTAGCAGATAGCGGGGCATTTGAGGCCCTTCGGAAGGAGGGCTATCAGTCGTCGCTCATCACGCCCAGCAAGCTCAGCAGGTGGATGAACAGGTTGTAGATGTTCAGGTACAGGCTGACGGTAGCCATGATGTAGTTGCTGTAGTGGCCGTTCACGATGTTGCTGGTGTCATACAGGATGAAACCAACCATCAGCAGCACGATCAGCGCCGAGAAGGCGACATGAGCGGAGCCGACGTTAACGCCGAACAGCGGCAGTACGAATAGCGCCACCATGGCGATCAGCGCCACCATCATGCCGGCAGCCAGGAAGCCACCCATGAAGCTGAAGTCCTTGCGGGTGGTCAGCACGTAGGCGGACAGGCCGACGAAGGTCAGCGCGGTCATGCCCAGCGCGGTGACGATCAGCTGACCGCCGTTAGCCATCCCCAGGTACATATTGAGGATCGGGCCCAGGCCGAAGCCGAGCAGGCCGGTGAAGGCGAACACCAACGGCAGGGCGGCGGCGCTGTTCTGCTTCTTGTTCAGGATAAACAGCATGACGAAACTGACGATCACGCTGCCGAGGTACATGATGAACGGCGGATTGATCAGCATCGATACGACGGCGGTCACCGCGCTGAATGCCATGGTCATCGCCAGCAACATGTAGGTGTTGCGGATCAACTTGTTCGTGGCCAGCAGCGATTCCGTAGAGCTGGTGGCATAGGTGTTTATCTTGCGCATGGTTGTCCTCGTTGGTTTTTACGCGTCTGCAGACATTTATGGTGATTTAAGACCGTATTTCAACCCCTCTGTTCCATGGTTTTAGCAATATTCCGTCAGTACCGTGCAGGGGCGAGTGACAAAACCGGTTGCGTTGGCGGTGTCGCTGAGTAAACTAGCCGGTGCTGGAGGGATGGCTGAGTGGCTGAAAGCACTGGTCTCGAAAACCAGTGAGGGTTAATAGCCCTCCCAGGGTTCGAATCCCTGTCCCTCCGCCATTTCAATCTCCCACTGTACGGCGTTCTCCTGATCCGATCCGACCATGTGCGAACTCGATATTCTCTTTGAGGACGACCACCTTATTGCCATCAACAAGCCATCCGGCCTGCTGGTTCATCCCAGCTGGATCGCGCCGCGCCGTACGCCCAATGCGGTCAGCTTGCTGAAAGCCTATATGGGTGGCGCCACCGTCTACACCATCCACCGGCTCGACCGGGCCACCTCCGGGGTGCTGCTGTTCGGTAAGACCAAGGAGGCGGCCCAGGCGATGAACCAGGCGTTTGCCGAACGTCGGGTGGAGAAAACCTACCTCTGCGTGGTCCGTGGCTACGCGCCGGAGCAGGACTTGATCGACTATCCGCTGAAGGAGAAGTTCGACAAGATGGACGATCCGCGCACCCAGCGCGACAAACCGGCCCAGGAGGCGGTGACCGCCTACCGCCGGTTGGCCACGGTGGAGCTGCCGATCCCGGTCGGCAAATATCCAGCGGCCCGTTACAGCCTGGTCGAGTGCAAGCCGAAGACCGGCCGCAAACACCAACTGCGCCGGCATATGAAGCATATCTTTCATCCGATTGCCGGCGACACCAAGTATGGCGATGGCCGCCACAACACGCTGTTCCGCGAGCACCTCGACAGCCACCGGCTGCTGCTGATGGCCACCGAACTGCAATTCGAACACCCGGTCAGCGGCGAAACTCTCCGCCTCGAGGCGCCGGTGTCCAGCGAAGTGGATCAGCTGTTCCGGCGTTTCGGCTGGCAGGGGATCTATCCGGTAAGCGTTGCCACTGAAGTAGCCGAGCCGTCTACCGCCGTCGAGTAGTGCTCTCTAGCAGGGATCGGTTTCCGGGAGGACGCCAGCACGGCCGCGTCCAATAGGGCCTTCGACCGGGCAGGTGTAGCTGCGACCAGCCGCGTCTGCGGCTTCTTCGATTCGGCTGCCCCTTACGATTCAGCTAAAATTTACACTTCGGTAAAAGCGCAGTAATCCCGATCCAACTGACCACTTTTTGCCCGCTTACAACCGCTCAACCGGGGGCTAAGATGACGGTTCGGTGACAACCATAAAAAACCTCCCTTCTAATGGTCGAATAACGCCCTTTATCGGTTCTATCGCGGAACTAAATTACGTATCCTAGGCGGCTCTGTAACAACCGTTATTCACTATCTCTGGCGAAATCGGAGGGGCCGATGCCAGAGGCTGTCCCAGGGTAAGAAAAAATCAATGACAGATGAGCAGAAGCTGGCTGCAAAGCTGGCGCAGGGTGGCCACCTGAAGGTCGGCATTATCGGCGCGATGGATGAAGAGGTAGAGCTGCTGAAAGCCTCCCTGAACAGCCGCGAAGATCACTGTATTGCCGGCTACGAGCTTTACACCGGTGAAATGCATGGCCACCAGGTGGTCCTGTTGAAGTCCGGCATCGGCAAGGTCAATGCGGCGATCGGCACCACCCTGATGCTGCAGCTGTTCGAACCCGACTGCGTGATCAACACCGGCTCGGCCGGTGGCTTCGATCCGGCGTTGAATGTCGGCGATATCGTGATCTCCAGCGAAGTACGTCACCACGACGTCGATGTCACCATTTTCGGCTATGAAGCGGGTCAGGTGCCGGGTCAGCCGGCCGCCTTTCTGCCCGATCAACTGCTGGCCGATACCGCCGAGCGCTGCATCAGCCGGATGCAGGGGATGCACACCACCCGTGGCATGATCGCCACCGGCGATGCCTTCATGAACGACCCGCAGCGGGTTGCCCGTACCCGTGATACCTTCCCGCAGATGAAAGCGGTGGAGATGGAGGCGGCGGCAATTGCCCAGACCTGCGTGCAGTTCAATACGCCGTTTCTGGTGATCCGGGCGCTGTCCGATATCGCCGGCAAGGAATCCAATATCTCGTTCGAGGAGTTTCTGCCGGTAGCGGCCAAGCACTCGGCCGAGATGATCATGGCGATCATCGACGAGCTCTAACAAGCCGTTAAGATAAACGTCGTCAGGCCGATCAGGATAATAGGGGGGGCGAGGCGCCATTTTTCGCCCCCTCACGTTGCGCCCACAAGCAACGGCTATAACAAAAGTAATCCAAGGGAAAACAACAAGAAGGCCTTCACTATGATCCGTTCGTTCAATCCGCCGGTCCGCACCCTGATGGGACCGGGCCCGTCCGACGTCAGCCCGCGCGTACTTGCGGCGATGGCGCGTCCGACCATCGGTCACCTCGACCCGCAATTCATCCAGATGATGGATGAGGTCAAGACCCTGCTGAAATATGCTTTCCAGACCGACAACGAGCTGACTATGCCTGTTTCGGCACCGGGTTCGGCCGGTATGGAAGCCTGCTTCGTCAATCTGGTCGAGCCGGGTGACAAGGTGATCGTCTGCCAGAACGGGGTGTTCGGCGGCCGGATGAAAGAGAACGTCGAGCGCTTCGGCGGCCAGGCGATCATGGTGATGGACGACTGGGGTAAGCCGGTCGACGTCGAAAAAGTCCGTGCCGCACTGGCGCAGCATGACGACATCAAGGCGGTGGCGTTCGTACATGCCGAAACCTCCACCGGGGTGCGTTCCGATGCCCAGGCGATCTGCCAGCTGGCACGTGATTACGGCTGCCTGACCATCGTCGATACGGTGACCTCGCTGGGTGGTATCGAGCTGAAATTGGACGAGTGGGGGATCGACGCGGTCTATTCCGGCACCCAGAAGTGCCTCTCCTGCCCGCCGGGAATCTCGCCGGTCAGCTTCAGCGAGCGGGCGGTCGAAACCGTGCAGAAACGCAGCGGCACCGTGCCGAGCTGGTTCCTCGATAAGAAGCTGGTGATGGGCTATTGGGGTGGCGGTGCGAAGCGCGCTTACCACCATACCGCGCCGGTCAACTCCCTGTACGCCCTGCACGAAGCCTTGGTGATGCTGCAGGAGGAGGGGCTTGAGAACGCCTGGACGCGCCATCAGCTGCACCACCAGGCACTGCGTGCCGGTCTGGAGGCGATGGGTATCAGCTTCCTGGTCGACGAAGCTTATCGACTGCCGCAGCTCAACTCGGTGATGATCCCGGACGGGGTCGACGATGCCGCGCTGCGTAGCGCGCTGCTGAACGACTACAGCCTGGAGATCGGCGCCGGCCTGGGCGATTTCGCCGGCAAGGTGTGGCGTATCGGCCTGATGGGCAGCGCCTGCAGCAAGCGCAATGTGATGTTCTGCCTGGCCGCGCTGGAGAATGCGCTGCACGCCCAGGGTGCCTCGATCAATACCGGCGTCGCCGGCGCGGCCGCCGAGGCGGTGTACCGGAACAGCTGATTCCGATCGAATAAGCTTCACTGAAAAAACCGCCATCTGGCGGTTTTTTTGTAGGGTTGCTTCCGGCCGGGTAGGTTTAGCCGACCAGGGCTCGCTGGGCCTAATTTTAGTTTTGACCGGCCCTCCTATTGGTGCCCCGGGCGGCGCCCTGCAGGAAGCCCGCGAGTCAACAGAAGCTAGAAAAACTAGAAAACTAGAAAAGCGAGAACTGGTCACCGGCCTGTGGTGGCGGGGCGAACAGGTCGGTACGCAGCGGCAGTTGATCCCGTTGTAACAGGCCGTGTCGTTTCAACGCCAGCCGGAAACGCTGGGCGATCATATCGGCGAACAGTCCCTCGCCACGCATCCGGGCACCGAAGCGGCTGTCGTTTTCGCGGCCGTCGCGGCTTTGCCGGATCAGGCTCATCACATGCTCGGCGCGTTCCGGATAGTGGCAATCGAGCCATTCGCGGAACAGCTCCTTCACCTCGTGGGGCAGGCGCAGAAAGATATAGCCGGCCGAGCGGGCACCGGCGGCTGCACTGGCTTCGACGATAGCCTCGAGTTCGCGGTCGTTGATCATCGGGATCAAGGGGGCAACCAACACCCCGACCGGTACGCCGGCGGCGGTCAGCTCACGGATCGCATTGAGCCGGGTATTCGGACCGGCCGCGCGCGGCTCCAGGCTGCGCTTAAGCTGCGGATCCAGCGTGGTGAGGCTGATCATCACCGTACAGAGCTGCTGGCGGGCAAGCTCGGCCAGGATATCCAGGTCCCGGCTGATCAACGCGCCCTTGGTGATGATGCTGACCGGATGGCGATAGCGCAGCAACACCTTCAGCAGCTCGCGGGTGATCTGCCGGTGCTGCTCGATCGGCTGGTAGGGGTCGGTGTTGGCCCCCAGGGTGATCGGCTTGCAACGATAGTTCGGTGCGCGCAGCTCCTGTTCGAGTCGCTCGGCGGCACCGGTCTTGCAGATGATATGGGTTTCGAAATCCAGGCCTGGCGACAGGTCCCAGTAGGCGTGGCTGGGACGGGCATAGCAGTAGATGCAGCCGTGTTCGCAGCCGCGATAGGGGTTGACCGACTGCTCGAACGGCACGTCGGGTGAGCGGTTGCGGCTGATAATGGTCTTCGGCCGCTCGTCGATCTCAACGGTAGCAATCCGGGCCGGTAGCTCATCATCCGGCACAGGTTCGAAGTCGCTGGTCGTCGGCGCAAAGCGGTTTACGGGATTGGACAGCGCGCCTCGCCCTTTAGGCGGATACGGCTTCGGCATACAAAGCTTCCCCTGTCTTATGTGATACTGTTTTTATATACAGTATTTTGGTCTGAAACAGGGATTGAGGCAACTCGCCGAGGGGGCTCCATTGCGCTGCGCTTGGCGGAGGGCGTGGAGCCCTATCAGTGTGGCAGCTGGCGTATCGGTATGGTCGCTTTCTAAGGCCGTGTTTTGAATTAAAAAGCGGCGCCTGCATTGCAGGCGCCGAAAAACGGGCTTTAGAGCCCCACCGAGTGCCAACTATCGCAAGAAGAGTCTTGTTGGCGAGCTTCTCGAATGTGCTGTTCGAGACGGCGAACAGGAGCATGAACACGTTGGCCTATATGCAAGGCCGCGCTTTGAAGAAAAAACGGCGCCCGCTTGGCAGGCGCCGAACAACGGGCTTTAGAGCCCCAGCCGTGTGCCAACGCTGGCAAGAATCGCGCGGTCGAAGATCTCTCGGCCGACCACGATGTCGCAGACCGCCATGCCGATATTGCTGTTGACGATCAGTTCGTCGCTGTGGCTCCGCCCCTGCTTGAGGCCGGCGAGAATCTCACCGGTTTCGGCGTAGATGCTCGGCAGGCCGTCGGGGAAATAGCCCATACCGGCGAACAGCTCATGTTCCTCGATGCTGTCGACGATATATTTGTCGGCCCGCCGGGAGGTTTCCGGTGCCCAGAATGTATTGAGGTCACAAGGCAGGATGGTCTGCCCCTTGGACAGCCATTCATCTTTTACCACCGACAGGCAGTCCTTGAGGATGATGGTTGCCGAACAGAGAACCTGGCAGCTCTTGGCAACCTCTTCGGCGGAACGTCCTTTGACGATCTCCACATCGATCAGCGGCTGAACCTCGCGGATCAGGTTGTCCATCGAAGCTTCGTTGATATCGTAGACATAGATTTTCTTGAGCTTTTTCAGGGTGTGAACGACGTATTTCACATGTTCGATACCCTGCACACCGCAACCGAACATGCCGAAGGTTTCAGCGTCCGGGTGGAAGGCTTCGGCAGCCAGCACAGACACAGCCGGCGTGCGAACGGCGGTAATCCAGGTCGAATCCATCAGCGCCACCGGTGCGCCGGTGTCGACGTCGTTGACGACCAGCAGACCGGTGGTCTGCGGCAGGTCATACTCCTTCGGATTGCGCGGATAGCACTCGATCCATTTCATACCCACCGCAGCTTTTGACGGCACATAAGCCGGCATCGCGTGGTAAAAAACATCCTCGTAGGGGTGGACGCCAATCTTGGCCGGCATCTCGTAGCGTTTTTGACCATGCTCAATCAGGGCATCGCGGGTCAGACCGAGAATGTCTTCAGTCGTCAGTCCAATATCCATAACCTGCTGCTTGGTCAGGTAAAGCATCTCTTTGCCAATATCGAGATGGTTTTGGATCTGTTTTCTTTCCAGGGTCATAATGTTTTCTCCGCCTGAATTTTATTTTTTAGAATTAATATATTCCTAAGTCTTTAGCGGCTGTTTTATTGCCACGCTAAAATCTGTTGCTGCCAGCCTTGGATAGCCCTATTTATATTTCGAATGCGGCCGGGCTTACAATGGATAATCGGGCATGGACATATTCCATGCCGGAATTCCTCTTCTAATCTTCTGATAGTTATGGCGCTTTTGGTGGTTGGCAGTGACCTTCCCGTGCAGGGCGCGCCTTCATTGGCAGCATCAGCGGCACTGGCCGCCAGGGCCGGTCGCTCCAGGTATTCCTTCCTGGACTAGCCCGATTCCAATTGATCCTTTGCGAGCAGTGCGCTGGCTGCAATATAAATGACCCGGTGCTTGGGGATTGAAAGACTTTCTTTGAAAACCTGCACCATTACGGCGTAAAGCGGCTCGCCCTTAAGGGACCGTTGACTGTTTTTTTTGATGGTCGATACCCGGAGGATGGTGCCGTTAAATATCTATCGAAAACCCTCTATAGGATTGCGGAATGAGTATAAAAAAAATTGTCCTAACGCTCGCTTGCGATGACGGCAAAGGTGTTATTGCCGCCGTAGGCGGTTCGATAGCAGAGCAGGGTGGCAATATTATCGAGAGTGGCCAGTACGTTGATCCGGATAACAATCGATTCTTCATGCGAGTCTGTTTCCAGGTTGATGAAGCGGTGACGCTGAACGACCTGAACAGTTGCTTCGAGCCGGTGGCCAGTCGATACGGCATGGAGTGGCAGTTCCATGATATGGCCGTCAAACCCAGGGTGATGATCATGGTGTCACAGCTGGGCCACTGCCTGAACGACCTGCTGTACCGCAACAGCATCCAGCAGCTGCCGATGGAGCTGGTGTCGATCGTTTCGAATCATGAAACCTACCGGCGTCGGGCCGAGCATGAAGACGTGGCTTTCGTCCACATGCCGATCACCCCCGACAACAAGCCGGAGCAGGAGGCCAAGCTCCTTCAGCTGATTGAAGCGCAGCAGGTCGACCTGGTGATCCTGGCCCGCTACATGCAGGTGCTGTCCGATGATCTCTGCCGAGAATTGTCCGGCAAGGTGATCAATATTCACCACTCCTTCCTGCCTAGTTTCAAGGGTGCACGTCCCTACCATCAGGCCCACAAGCGGGGGGTGAAACTGATTGGGGCCACCGCGCACTACGTGACGGCGGACCTGGACGAAGGCCCGATCATCGAGCAGGACGTGCAGCGTGTCGATCATGCCGCCTCTGCCGATGCGATGGTGGCCATCGGCCGGGATACCGAATGCCAAGTGTTGGCCAAGGCCGTGAAACTCCATCTTGAACACAGGATCCTGCTGAATGAAGACCGTACTGTCATCTTCCACTGAGCCCTGCACGACGGTCATCGATGGCCGGGCCGTAGCCGACGAATTGCTGGCCTCGATCCGCAACCGCGTAGAGCAGGAAAGTCTGAAGCCCGGCTTGGCGGTCATCCTGGTTGGCAGTGATCCGGCCAGCAGCGTGTATGTGCGCAACAAGGGGCGCTCTGCCGAAGCCTGTGGCTTCCTGTCGCGCCAGTACGACCTGCCCGAGACGGCCAGCGAGTCCGAGTTGCTGCAGCTGATCGAGCGTCTCAACGCCGATGCCGAAATTCACGGCATTCTGGTGCAGCTGCCGTTGCCGCGGCAGATCGATCAACACCGGGTAATTCAGGCGATCGATCCCGCCAAGGATGTCGACGGTTTTCACTACCTGAATGTTGGACTGCTGGCGGCCGGAAATCGCGACACCAGCCTGGTGCCCTGCACACCACTCGGTTGCCTGCACCTGATACGACAGCAGTTGGGCGACAGCCTGAGTGGCAAGCATGCGGTGGTCATTGGTCGCTCCAATATCGTCGGCAAGCCGATGGCAAATCTGCTGCTGCAAGCCGACTGCACGGTCAGCATGTTGCACAGCCGTAGCCGGGATCCGGAGCAGCTCTGCCGGCAGGCGGACATCGTGGTGGCCGCGGTCGGTATTCCGGGACTGGTGAACTCGAATTGGATCAAGCCGGGGGCTGTGGTGATCGATGTCGGTATCAACCGTGTCGATCAGCCGGATGGCCGCAGCAGGCTGGTGGGGGATGTCGACTACGACGACGTCTATCCGCTCGCCTCGGCAATTACCCCGGTTCCGGGAGGAGTTGGGCCGATGACCATTGCGATGCTGATGAAAAACACGCTGGACTCGGCACTGCGATTTAACAACAAAGGGTAGGGAGGAAATGGTCGCAATATTAAAGCATCCCGTGTTGTTGTGATCGCCGCATTCGTGGTTTTCCTTTCACAACTGCACGGTTAACAGCCTGTCGGCGATGGTCGATGGTAATTAAGCATCGGCCCTCCGATGAATCTTATGCAACAGACCTTACATCAAATAAAAACAGGGGACTGTGAGTAATGACATTCAATAATAAAATAGTCCGAGCCTCATCGGCTCTGATGCTGGCTTTCGCATGTCTTTTTGGAGGAGTGTCTTCCACGTTGGCGGCGGAAACGGTAAAAATCAACTTTGCCGGTATGTTCGCACCGAACCACCCGGTCACCAAGGCGCAAAAGGCGTTTAAGAAAGAGGTCGAAGCGGCGACCGACGGGCGGGTCAAGGTACGGGTTTTTCCGGCCAACCAGCTTGGCGACTATACCCAGGTATTTGAGGAGCTGCGCCGCGGCACCATCGATATGGGGCTGATCACGATACCCAGCCAGTTCGATACCCGGCTGGAGATCATGTATCTGCACTACCTGGCGATGAACTACGATGAGGTCCGCAAGACCTATATGCCAGGCTCGTACCTGTTCTCGACCATGGAACGGCTGGTTGGCGACCTGGGCGTAAAATTCATGGCTTTTGAGGTCGATGGCTTTGGTGGGCTCGGTCTGACCAAGCTGCCGGAGAACATCGCCGATCCGCAAACTGCCAAGGATGTTCTGCTGCGGGTACCGCCGATGGATATCTTCAAGGTGGCTGCCGAAGACCAGGGTTTCCAGACCGTGGCCGTGCCCTTTGCCGAGCTCTACACCTCGCTGCAAACCGGGGTCGCCGACGGCTGGAGCGGTGGTTCTTCGATGCTCAACTACCTACAGTTCCGCGACGTGATCAAGCATTTCGTGGTCACCAACAACTTCATCGACGCTTACGGCTGGCTGGCCAGCGAGAAGCTTTGGGACAAGCTGACGCCTGAAGACCGCAAGATCGTTCGTGATGCGGCGCTGAAGTATGCCCTGCAGAGTATCGACGAGGCTGAGGAAAATGACCGTGTCCATCAGCAAAAGCTTGCTGATAAGGGCATCAATGTCGTCAAACTCTCGGATGCTGAACTGCAGGCTTGGGCTCAGCAGGCACGGAATGTCACCTGGCCAAAACTGAGATCCCGTCTGACCGACGAACTGATTGATGGCATGCAGGCGGCCTACACCATGCAGCAGGCCGCCGCCCAATAATCTTCCCGACACCGGCCGGGCCGGCTTCGGCTGCCCGGTCTTTCTGTTCAAGGACGGCGCCTTTTACAGGCGTCAGTCCGCCCACTTTCAGACAGGAGAGGGGATATGGGATATCTCAATAAGACCGCCCGGCTGGTACTTCGTCTGCAACGTCTGCTGGCAATTGCGGGCACTGTTTTTATCGTCCTCGGCGTCAGTTGCGGCGCACTGTTTCGCTACGTGCTGGGCGTTAGTTTTCATGGCCTTGAGGAGTTGCTGGTCATCGCCGCTTTCTGGATGTACTTCATGGGAGCCTCCTGCGCCAGCTATGAAAAAAAGCATATCACCGCAGAGGCGTTCTCCATTTACTGCACCTGGCCGCTACTACGCAAGCTGGTCGCTTGTCTGGCAGCAGCTATTACCTTTGGATTGTCCGCGCTCTATACCGTTTGGGGCTGGGATTTCCTGACGTGGAGTATTGAGGCCGGCGGTGAAACCACGCGCCTTCAAATACCGCTCGCTGTCGGGCATAGCGCCGTTTTTGTCGGGTTTTTACTAATGTCAGGTTATTTTCTGGTCGATCTGATCAGCCAGTTCAAAAGTCTTATTTCTGATTCTGGTACGACCCAGGATATTGCCGGCAAAAATGCAGGTTCATCTGCGGGTTATTAATCAACCGGGAAACTGGTTCGGACAGGCGCCAGGAGTGAACCTGGCGGTGCAGCAGAGCAATAACAACTTATAAAATCTAAAGGCATGCCTATGCTTTCCGTAATAGCGCTTTCCATTCTTATACTGGCTCTTATTATCGGTGTGCCGGTTCCTTTTGCCTTCTTGGGATCGACCACCTTTCTCATCTTTTTCGCTGATTATGATCCCAGCTTCCTGTTGCCGTTCGGCTTCAGCCGGATGAGTAACTCGGTGTTGTTGGCGATTCCGCTGTTCATTATCGCCGGTGGACTGATCAACCGTGGCCATATCGGTGACAAGCTGGTTGAGCTTATCGATCTGTTCGTCGGCCGCATCAAGGGCGGGATGGGGGTCGTTACCGTCATCTCCTGTGCGGTATTCGGCTCCATCACCGGCAGCGCCGCAGCGACGCTGTCCGGCATCGGCGCCATCATGTTCCCCAAACTCAACAAGGCCGGATACCCGGCGGGGCATTCGGCTGCGTTGATCGCCAATGCTTCGGTGCTGGGGCTGCTGATTCCGCCCAGTGCGATCATGATTCTCTATGCCTGGATCGGCAACCAATCGGTGTTGGCGGCATTCCTGGCGACTGTGGTACCTGGCATTATCCTGACCCTGCTGCTCTGTCTGGTCAATGTGGTGCTGGTGCGCAAGCACCCCGAGCTGGTATTGGAAGCACCGCTTGATCGTAAAGCCTTTCGGCAACAGCTGGCCCGTCGAAGCAGCCGGGCGGTGCCGGCGTTGGCGATGCCGTTTCTGATTCTGGGCGGGATCTACAGCGGCTTCGTAACCCCGACCGAGGCCGCCGCGCTGGGTGTGCTCTATGCCATTCCGGTCGGCTTTTTCATCTATCGGGGGCTGAACGGTCGCAGCCTGGTGCAGGCGCTGCTCGAGGCGGCGGTGACTACCGGGGTGATCATGGTGATGCTCTATACCGTGATGATCCTCAGTCGGCTTTACATCATGGAGGACCTGCCCGGCACCATTATGGACGCGCTGACCTCCGTGACCGAGAACCCGTTGCTGATCCTGCTAATGATCAACCTGTTCATGGTGGTTATCGGAATGCTGATGGACGATGCCAGTGCGGTACTGCTATCCACGCCGATCCTGCTGCCGCTGATCATGCAGTTGGACGTCAGTCCGATACAGTTTGCCGCCATTGTCGGCGTCAATCTCGGCATGGGCAACATCACGCCGCCGACGGCGCCGCTGCTCTATCTCGGCGGACAGCTGAACGGCGCCCGCATCGACCAGATGATGAAGCCAACGCTTTGCATGATCGCCTTCGCCTGGTTGCCGACGCTGCTGCTGGTGACCTATGTACCGCAACTGTCACTCTGGCTGCCGGGGTTGGTGCTGGGTATTGAATAAATCGGCGCTGCAATCAGCCAGTGTACCGTCGGGCCATCTGGCCTGGCGGACTGCTGGCAGCTTCAAGCTATCGCTTAACACTCCATCATGCTTAAGTGATAGGACAGGAGGTAAACCGATAGGAGTTGTAATATGCGTCTGGCCAGACGACTACCGCCACTGGACACCCTGATCAGTTTCGAGGCCGTTGCCCGCCATGGCAGCTTCACCGCCGCCGCCAATGAGCTCTGTCTGACCCAGAGCGCGGTAAGCAAACAGGTCAGGGCGCTCGAGGAAAACCTGCAGCTGACGCTGTTCCATCGACATGCGCGGGGTATCGAGCTCAATGATGCGGGCCAGCAGCTGTTGGCCGACGTGCAGCCGTTGCTGTACAGCCTGGCGCGCACGGTCGAACGGCTGAAGCAGGCCCACGACGCCAACACCGTCACTATTGCGGCCACCCATGCCGTTTCCCATCACTGGCTGTTCCCACGGCTGACCGCGTTCAGCCGCGCCCATCCGGAGATTCACGTCAGCATACACTCGAGCAACGAGATCACCGAAGCCGGCATTGGCGATTACGATTTCGGCATTCTCTATGGCGAAGGCCAATGGCCCAGCCTGGAAGCGGCACCGCTGTTCGCCGAGCGGATCTATCCGGTATGTCGTATCGACTATCCGGTGAGCGAACCCGACTCGCTCGAGTCATTGCAGGATTGCCAGCTGATACAGCTCGACTCCCGTGCCTGGAACTGCCTGGACTGGCGCGAGTGGTTCGGTCATTTCGGCATCGACTACCAACCGCCAGCCGATGCGATCACCTTCAACCAGGTAACGCTGGTCTACAATGCCGCGCTTGAAGGACTTGGGATCGCCCTGGGCTGGGATTTCATGGCTGCCGATGCGATAGAGCGTGGCCAGTTGAAGCCGGTTGGCAATTTCGTCTACGAGACCGGCAAGCACGACTATCTGGTTAACCTGCGTCACAAGCGGCTATCGAAATCTGCCCAGCTGTTCAGGGACTGGATGCTGAACACGGAGGCCCACTGAACTTTTTTGTTAGAATCGTTCTTCAATCGACTGAGTGCCAGCGGGCTGCGGCGGCATGCCGAAATACCCGCAGCTATGGTCGATTCTTTTGTTTACTGATTAGGAGTTGAATGTGGTATGAGACAGGGATATTTGGCCGGCTTTTTAAGGTTGAGCGGTGCTGCCGTCGTTTTCAACCTGACGTTGTTTTTCAGCCTGTACACACAGGCGAACCCGCTGACCGACAAGATTGCGGAGGTCGAACGGAAGCTGGACGCACGCGTCGGGGTGTCCGTCTATAACCCGACCAGCCAACAGCTTTGGCACTATAAAGGCAATTTACGTTTCCCTTTGATGAGTACCTTCAAAACGCTGGCCTGTGCAAAGTTGCTTGCCGATGTCGACAGCGGTAAGCAGTCTATCGAGCAAACTGCGCTGATAAAGCAAGAAGCCCTGATCACCTGGTCGCCGGTCACCGAACAACATGTCGGCGAGCGGTTTACGCTGAAACAGGCGTGCACCGCAGCCATGCTGATGAGTGACAACACGGCTGCCAATATCGTGCTGGAAGGGATCGATGGGCCTGCTGCCTTGACCCGTTTTCTGCGCGTTATTGGCGATGAGGTGACCCGCCTCGATCGGATAGAGCCGTACCTGAACGAGGCCAAGCCAGACGATCTTCGGGATACGACAACCCCCAATGCAATGGCTAACAGCCTGGCTGAGTTACTGTTTGGCAATACGCTGTCTCAGACAGCCAAGGATCAGCTCAAGCAGTGGATGATGGAAAACAAGGTGTCCGACAGTCTGTTACGCTCGGAGCTGCCGACCGGTTGGCTGATTGCCGACCGATCCGGCGCCGGCGGCTTCGGCTCAAGAGGGATCACGGCTGTCGTATGGCCGGCGGAAAAGCCGCCTCTGGTTATTGCCATCTACCTGACGCAAACCGACGCGTCCTTTGACAGCCGAAACCAGGCAATTGCCGAGATCGGCAAAACGATTTTTGAGCATTACCCGGATAAATAGCCGGGCTTAAAGCCAGGATTAAATAACGTTTTGGTAATGGTAAGGCTGCCGCTGTGCGCTCCAGAGGGGTCTGTGACGGGGATGAATTTTCCTAATCCGGCCGGCATAAAGCCATAGAAGCACTAAGCTGACTGAGTGATTTGAGCAGCAGAGACAGGGCTGAAACTTTCCTAACCCTAATGGGAGGCTCCGCATGGCTGGTATCCGAGCGCTGTTGTTGTGGCCGATGTTATGGTTGTTGACAGCGTTGGCCTCGGTGGAAGCTTTAGCGGCCGGCGACGTGCGGGTATATCCGCTACCGGCTGGTTCCCGTCCCCATGATGTGGCGCCGGCGCCGGATGGCAAGGTCTGGTACACCGGACAACGCCGCGGAGTGCTGGGCATTCTGGAGCCGGAATCGGGCGCGGTGAAAGAGGTGCCGTTGGGTGACAACTCGGCCCCCCATGGCGTGATCCAGGGGCCGGACGGTGCGGCCTGGATAACCGATGGCGGACAAAATGCAATCGTCCGTTATGATCCGGTCGCCGACAGCATTCAGTTGTTCCCGCTGCCGGTCGGGCAGGGGTGGGCCAACCTTAATACCGCCACCTTCGACGGCGACGGCATGCTCTGGTTCACCGGCCAGAGCGGTATCTACGGCCGGTTCGATCCGGCATCCGGTGGTATGACGGTTTGGCAGGCCCCGCGAGGCTACGGGCCGTATGGGATCGCTACCACACCGGATGGCGAGGTCTTCTACGCTTCGCTGGCAGGCAGTTATATCGCCCATATCGATCCTGTGAGCGGTACGGCCGAGCTGATCGAGCCACCAAGGCCGGACCAGGGCGCACGCCGGGTCTGGTCCGACAGTCGGGGCCATATCTGGGTCAGCGAGTGGAACAGCGGGTATTTGAGCCGCTATGTGCCGCAAACCGGCCAATGGCGCGGCTGGAAGCTGCCGGGCCACTCGCCCCACGCCTATGCGGTCTACGTCGACGAGCGGGATGTGGTCTGGGTCAGCGATTTCGGCGCCAACGCGGTGTTGAGCTTCGAGCCGGCCTCCGAGTCGTTCACCGCCTATCCCGGCAGTGCTCCGGGGGCTAATGTCCGGCAGATTCTTGGCCGTCCCGGCGAGGTCTGGCTGCCGGAATCGGGGCTGGATCGATTGATGCGGATTCGAACCAACGTACAGAAGTGATACGGGTGTCCGGCCGCGCTTGGCGCATTAACTCGCGGTTCGCTGGCCATGGGCAGTACAGATAGTCCTGTACATACGACTTTGTGTATCTGTTCCGGCTATGGTGGCCGCTATACACTGTCCCTCTTAGCGGTGATCGCTCGGTGCTTTACTGGGTACTTTACATAGTGCCGGAGCGTCCCGATCAAGCATCGTACTACAGGACAGGAAGGACAGTATGAAACTGGCATTTATTGGCTTGGGCGTCATGGGCTATCCGATGGCGGGACATCTGCAGCGGGCAGGCCATCAGGTAACGGTTTACAACCGTACCGCCAGCAAGGCGGAGCAGTGGGCGACCGAGCACGGTGGTGCCTTTGCAACCACGCCGGCCGAAGCGGCCCGGGGCGCGGAAATTATTTTCAGCTGTGTCGGTAACGACGACGACCTGCGCTCGGTGATCCTCGGTGATGAGGGCGCCTTTGCCAGCATGGCGTCGGGGGCGGTGCTGGTCGACCACACCACGGCATCGGCCGAAGTGGCCCGCGAGCTGGCCGGCCTGGCGGCGGAACAGGGGCTCGGCTTCCTCGATGCGCCGGTCTCCGGTGGTCAGGCCGGGGCCGAAAATGGTGTAC
Source organism: Marinobacterium arenosum (assembly GCF_019795155.1). Taxonomy (GTDB): domain Bacteria; phylum Pseudomonadota; class Gammaproteobacteria; order Pseudomonadales; family Balneatricaceae; genus Marinobacterium_C; species Marinobacterium_C arenosum. The sequence continues at coordinate 70,696 of NZ_JAILYN010000021.1, forward strand.
TCAGCATCATGGTCGGCGGTGAACAGGCGGTATTCGATCGCTGTGAGCCGGTGCTGCAGGCCTACGGCAAGTCGATCAAATTGCTTGGCGAGGCCGGTTCCGGCCAGCTGGCCAAGATGGTCAACCAGATCTGCATCGCCGGCCTGGTGCAGGGGCTGGCTGAAGGGGTGCATTTCGCCAAGCAGGCGGGGCTGGATGGCAAGGCGCTGTTCGACGTGATCCAGCATGGCGCGGCGGGCTCCTGGCAGATGGTCAACCGTCATGAAACCATGCTCGACAACCAGTTCGAGTTTGGCTTCGCGGTCGACTGGATGCGTAAGGATCTACGCATCGCGCTGGATGAAGCCCGCAATAACGGCGCCCAGCTACCGGTTACCGCACTGGTGGACCAGTTCTATGCCGAAATCCAGAAGATGGGCGGCAACCGCTGGGATACCTCGTCGCTGGTGGCGCGGTTGGAACGCGAAGACTGATTTTTCGTACGCAAATAGCTTTGTAGGTGAAGTGGTTGCTGGCGTGATTCAGGGTTGGCTCAGTGTTCCCTTTGGGTATCAGCCGACCAGGAGCCCGCAGGGCTCCGATGTCCTACAGGCTTGTGACCTTTGTACCGGGTTAGCTTTGGCTAGCCTGGTTCAGCTTTGATTAGGCGTTTCTGAGTCCTCTGAGTTTACCGCGCTTCATACTGTCGTGGTTAAAAGCACCTGAAGGCGCTTGGTGCGCCTCACTCCCGTTCTCTTCTCAAATCCGACCAATCATCCGGTCGTTGTATAGACAGCGTCCGCTGGGGCTTTATAATTCGGCCATCCCAATTACAACTACATAAAGTTCCTCGAGGACAGTTCTATGGATAAATACGCAATGATCTCGTTCATTCCGAGCATCGCCGTTATCGGCGCACTGTTCGTAATCGTGGCTGTCGGCATCAAGATGCTGCGCAAGTTCATCGCGGAGGATGCCGCTACCGCTGCGCGCAAGGATTCCTGATCCAGGCCGCCGGCTACCGCTCTGCTGTTTCTTCAGAGCGGTAGCGCTTGCCACTCGTCGGGCACGATAAAGCCCCGATCCTTCTCCCGCCAGCCCGTCGGCGAATCTCCATCCGTCACCAGCCTTGAGAACAGCTGCGGCCCGGTCAGTACCTCGAGCTGATCCCGCCAGTTTTCCTCGGGTGCCCGGCACCAGTGCGACAGCCAATCCGGTTTACGCCTGATCTGCACTGCATCGCAATCAGCCAGTAACCGAGAACTCTCGGCCCTAGCCAGCCACCAACCCCGACTGTGCTGAGGGCTCAGCTCCGGCGCCAGCTGTGTCGGAATATCCCCCCAGCGATAGAACAGCATCCCCTGGATCAACAGGTGATATCGACTCGGCACCAGTCCCAATTCCTGACAGCGTTGACGGCCTGCCTGACTATATGCCAGCTCGATCTGCTGGCTGCGCATCTTGTGCCACTTCAGATCGAGCCGATCCCTGCGGCCAGGGCCGATATAATCACTCAGCCGGTCGCCGGCGCCGACACAGAGATAGAACTTGATCGCGCATTCGAGGTGGTGCACCTGTTGCTGTCGGTCGCGCAGCAGGAAATCGAACTCTCCAACGGTTCGTCGGCCATCGAATACCTGAATATTTCTTTTTATATCAACAAAATAGCCAGACAATATCAGGATATGGTTAACTACCTGCTCGTAGTAATTGCCCAATCGATGGGGGAACGTCGCGGAAAATCCCTCAGCCGTGGGTCTGCCGGGCGACAACTGTCGTAGCCAGCGGGCACCGTCCAGTTCGGCTTCCAGCGCCATCAGCGATGGTTGGTGGCGGACCCAGGCACAGTCCGCCTGTTGGCAATTAAACGGATGTCGGCTTAACAAGGCTCAGGCTTCCCCGTACAGTAGCATTACAGAATCCGTAGTAGAGTTAACAAAGGACCGCCGCATGAGTGTGCTGAACCAATCGCAGGTGCCGGAGTTTATCGATCCGTCATCGCAGGAGCGTCATCCGTTAATGACGGAGACGGATATCAACAACATCCTGGTCAATGGGGCGATGATTTCGCTGAGCAAGCTCAAGCGGGCCCGCAGTTTCGATGCGCGTCTCTACTATTATGCCGAGATTGGCGTCTACCTCGAAGTATCGCTGTCGCGTGGTGCCGGTATTACCGATGAAACCCGCGAAACCCTGGAGCGCATCCACATGGAAGCGACCCACGAGCATATGGACGCCAACAAGGCGCTGAACCAGCGCTTGAGCTGATCGAGCCAATAGACCTGAAAGTACATGTCAGAAGTATCGGCGGGCTTTGATGCCCGCGCTTTTCTCGCCCGCCTGACCAGCCGTCCCGGTGTCTACCAGATGTATGATGCCGCGGGGGAGCTGCTCTATATCGGTAAGGCCAAGAACCTGAAAAACCGGGTCGGCAGCTACTTCCGCAGCAGCGGCCTGTCGATCAAGACCCAGGCGCTGGTGGCCAAGATCGCCGATATACAGGTGACGGTCACCAACAGCGAGACCGAAGCGCTGTTGTTGGAGCAGAACCTGATCAAGGCGCATCGGCCGCCCTACAACATCCTGCTGCGCGACGATAAGTCCTACCCCTATATCTTCGTCTCGGATAAGGACCAGTACCCGGCGGTGCGTTTCAATCGTGGCGCCCGCAACAAGGGTGGCCGCTATTTCGGGCCGTTTCCCAGCGGCGGCGCGGTGCGCGAGAGCCTGAACCTGCTGCAGAAGCTGTTCCGGATCCGGCAATGCGAAGACAGCTTCTTCAAGAACCGTTCGCGGCCCTGCCTGCAGTACCAGATCAATCGCTGCAGCGGCCCCTGTGTCGGGCTGATCTCGCCGGAGGCCTATCAGCAGGACCTGCGCCATGCCACCATGTTCCTCGAGGGTAAGAACAAGGCGATTCTGGCCGAGCTGGCCGAGTCGATGGAGCAGGCCTCGATGGCGCTGGAATTCGAACAGGCGGCGACCTATCGAGATCAGATCAGCAGCCTGCAGCAGGTACAGGAGCAGCAATACGTTACCGGCATGAGCGGCGATGCCGACGTGATCGGCGTGGCACTGCAGCCGGGCGGGGTATCGGTGCATATGCTTTACGTCCGCGGTGGCCGGATCATCGGCAGCAAGGTGTTCCATCCCCGGGTATCGGTTGAGGATAGCGAAGCGGATATCCTGTCGGCGTTTCTGGCCCAGTGGTACCTGGGGTCGCAACGGGAGATCCCGAACCTGGTGATCACCAGTTTTGAACTGGCCGACCGCGCAGCGCTTGAAGAGGCGCTGATGGAAAGGCGCGGCCGCAAGGTAGCGCTGCAGCACAGCGTGCGCGGCGAGCGGGCCGGCTGGCAGCGCCTGGCGCAGACCAACGCCGAACAGCAGTTGGCCAGCTACCTGGCCAACAAGCAGAACGTTTACAATCGCTTCCTGGCGTTGCAGGAGGCACTCGAGCTGGAGAGCCTGCCGCAACGGCTGGAGTGTTTCGATATCAGCCACAGCTCCGGCGAGGCGACGGTGGCCAGTTGCGTGGTGTTCGATCGCAACGGCCCGCTGAAATCCGACTATCGGCGGTTCAATATCGAGGGGATCACCGGCGGCGACGACTACGCCGCGATGCATCAGGCCCTGGAACGGCGTTATACCCGGATCAAGAAAGGCGAGGGCAAACTGCCGGATATCTTGCTGATCGACGGCGGCAAGGGCCAGGTCAGCCAGGCGCTGGAAGTGCTGGAGCAGCTGCAGATCGACGAGGTGCTGGTGGTCGGCGTTGCCAAGGGACCGAGCCGACGTGCAGGGCTGGAGGTATTGCTGCTGGGTGACAGCGGCACCGAGGTGACCCTGGCCGGCGATTCGCCGGCATTGCATCTGGTACAGCATATCCGCGACGAATCGCACCGTTTCGCCATTACCGGTCACCGCGCTCGGCGCGGCAAGGCGCGTAAGCAGTCGACGCTGGAGGGGATACCCGGCGTCGGTCCGAAACGGCGCCGCGAACTGTTGCGTCACTTCGGCGGCTTGCAGGCAATGCAGAGTGCCAGTATTGAAGAAATCGCCAAAGTCTCTACCATTAGCCGCACTTTGGCCGAACAGATCTATGCGGCATTACATCCTGAATCTTAAGGGGGCGCTCTCGATTATTCAGTCAACGCTGGCTAATAGTGAACGCCCCTAGGACAAGCTTTTTCATGACCATACCCAATCTGTTGACACTGCTGCGTATCGTTCTGATCCCGGTATTCGTGTTGTGTTACTACCTACCGGTAAGCTGGGCGGCCTATGCCGCAGGGGCGGTGTTCGCCGCGGCAGCGGTAACCGACTGGTTCGACGGCTACCTGGCTCGCCGATTGGACCAGATGTCGACGTTCGGCGCCTTTCTTGATCCGGTGGCCGACAAATTGATCGTTGCGGCGGCACTGGTATTGCTGGTGGAATCCTACTCCACGCCGTGGTTGACCCTGCCTGCGGTGGTGATCATCGGTCGCGAAATCGTGATCTCGGCGCTGCGCGAGTGGATGGCCGAGCTGGGCAAGCGGGCCAGCGTGGCGGTCTCCTATGTCGGCAAGGTAAAAACCACCTTGCAGATGCTGGCGATCCTGCTGTTGGTGGTTGCCGAGCCATACTCGCAGCTCGGCTGGGCAGGGCTGGTGTCGCTCTATCTGTCGGCTTTGCTGACCCTCTGGTCGATGCTGGAGTACCTGAAAGCGGCTTGGCCGGAGCTGGCCAAGGAAATCTAAGTGCTTAAAAATTAAGCGAAAATTTTTTCATTACGGTGTTGACATCAATTCGGGGCCATCTATAATACGCACCACTTACAGCGCAGTGCGGGAATAGCTCAGTTGGTAGAGCGCAACCTTGCCAAGGTTGAGGTCGCCGGTTCGAACCCGGTTTCCCGCTCCAGCTTCCGACAGGTCGGTTGGGAATGCGCAGTAAGATGCTCAAGGGCATTGAAGGCTGGATGGCAGAGTGGTTATGCAGCGGACTGCAACTCCGTGTACGCCGGTTCGATTCCGACTCCAGCCTCCATTAGATTCTGCCCGGATGGTGGAATTGGTAGACACAGGAGACTTAAAATCTCCCGCCCGTTAGGGCGTGCCGGTTCAAGTCCGGCTCCGGGCACCAGTTCCGCATCATCAGCGGCAACAGTGCGGGAATAGCTCAGTTGGTAGAGCGCAACCTTGCCAAGGTTGAGGTCGCCGGTTCGAACCCGGTTTCCCGCTCCAATCCCGAGCGTATCGGGATATGAAAGACGGCCAGCGCAAGCTGGTTTTTTATTCTTCTTTCACAGTGTGAAAGGCCATCGAAGGCTGGATGGCAGAGTGGTCATGCAGCGGACTGCAACTCCGTGTACGCCGGTTCGATTCCGACTCCAGCCTCCATTTTCTTTTTTAATACCTCTTTATCTTCTTTTTACCGATCTCTCTTTCTTTACTGGTGTCGCGACAGCCGGGCCCGCCAGGGCTAATTGGATTTATAGAAAATTCGCCAGTGCGCGCGTAGTGTCCAGCATCCGGTTGGAGAAGCCCCACTCGTTGTCATACCAGGCAAACACCTTCACCAGGCCGTCGGCGACCCGGGTCTGGGTGCTGTCGAAGATGCATGACGCCGGGTTGTGGTTGAAGTCGATTGAGACCAGCGGCAGCTCGTTGTACACCAAAATCTCTTTCATCGCCCCTTCGGCGGCATCCCGCATCAGCTGGTTGACCTCCTCAACCGTGGTGTCGCGTTTCGGCACGAAGCTCAGGTCCACCAGCGATACATTGGCGGTGGGTACGCGGATCGCCAGCCCGCTGAGGCGGCCTTTCAGCTCCGGTAACACCAATCCGACCGCCTCGGCGGCGCCGGTGCGGGTCGGGATCATCGACAAAGCAGCAGCCCTGGAGCGGTAGATATCGTTGCCGGTGATATCGGTTAGGTGCTGGTCGTTGGTGTAGGCGTGAATGGTGGTCATCATTCCCTGTTGAATGCCGATGCCGTCGTTCAAGACTCTGCTCATCGGTGCCAGGCAGTTGGTGGTACAGGAGGCGTTGGAGATGATCTGCTCTTCGCCGGTCAGTCGCTGATGGTTGACGCCGTAGACGATGGTTGCATCGGCGTCTTTGGTCGGTGCCGATACCAGTACCCGTTTCGCCCCCTGTTTCAGGTGAACGGCAGCGGCCGAGCGCTCGGTAAAGCGGCCGGTGCACTCATACACCACATCGATCGCCAACTCTCGCCAGGGTAGGGCGGCGGGATCGGGTTCGCGCAGCATGCGGATGCGGTGCTCGCCCACCTCCAGATGAGCGGCGTTGTAGCGTACAGCCTTGTTGAAGTGACCGTGTACGCTGTCGTATTCGGTCAGGTGGGCGGCGATCCGGGTGTCGCCGAGGTCATTGATTGCGACGATCTCTATATCACGCCGATCGCCTCCGTAGAGTGCGCGCAGGATGTTCCGTCCGATGCGCCCATAGCCGTTGATTGCAACACGAATACTCATAATCCGCCTCCATGTCTCGGCCTTTTTCTCAAGCATATATGAAAAACAGCGGCTTAGCGCAGTACTTAACAACAGCCCAGGTTGGTCGAGTGGATAAAAGACGCTTAAAAAAAATGTGTCCCTGGCCTAGAATGAGGGCCAAATCTTTTCACAATACGTATCAAACAATACGTACTTCGGATTATTTATGCCGAGAACCAGTGATACCTACCAGCGCACGTTTGAAGTAGCCGATGCGCTGATGGAACAGGGCATCAGGCCAACCCAGCAAAAAGTGCGCGAAAAGCTGGGCAGCGGTTCCATCTCGACAATCAATAAAGCCCTGGGCGATTGGTGGCAGCAGTTGGGACAACGGCTGCGCGACCAGCGTACCGTACCAGGCCTGCCGGATCCCGTTGCCGAAACGGCGTCAAAACTCTGGCAGCAGGCGCTGGGCTATGCCGAGCGCAGCTACAAGGAGCAGAGTGAGGCCTTTGCCCGGCAGGTCCAGCAGCAGAGCGACGCGGCTCTGGAGCAGGCCCGTCAGGCACGCAGTGATGCCGATGGGCTTCGCAACCAGAATGAGCGGCTACTGCGGGAGAATGCCGAACTGCTGACCGAGCGGCGAGAGCAGCAGGATCAGATCCGGCAGCTGGAAGAGCAACTGATCCAGTTGAATGCGAAAGATGCCGAGCAACAGCGGGAGTTAAAGCAGCAGGCGTTAATACTTGAGCGTGGCCAGGCGCCGGCAAGTGCTTCTGCGTTACCGGAAGGCGAAGGGTTACTTCAGCTTAAGGTAGAGCTGAAAGTGAGAGAGCATCGCATAACGGAGCTGCAGGCACGGGTTGCACAGTTGGAGGATGAGAACCGGACTCTGCGTGACCAGCGTATCGACGCGGAACAGGCGGCGATCAAGAAGCAGCATGCGCTGGAGTTGGTGATTGCCCAGCAGGATGTGCGCTACGAGGAGCTGCAGCGTGAGCTGAGCCGATACCGTGAAAGCATAGCGGTCAGGCCTTAGATAAATACATAAATATATCTAGCTAAGTGATTGATATATGGATATTTACCTGGATGATTCAGCCGACTACGAAGTGATCGCCGATGCCTTTCGACGTTGTGAGGCTGAGGATGCGGTCTGCTGTCGAAGCGAGGCGCTGTTCACGTTGGCCAAGCAGGTGATGGTCAAGGAGAGGCTTGCTGGCGCCACCCTGCAGTTGATCGACAGCGACGGTTACGCCATCCGCCAGGTCACCAGCCGCAGACGTGAGGAGCAGGGCGCCGCGTCTTCCGATCAGCTCAACGATCGCCAGTTGGCGGTAATCAAGGCCCTGGAAAAGGTGCTGGGCTACTGCAAGAAGGAAGGGATTCAGCTGATCGGTTACAGTGACGAACTGGTCGCACTACCTGTTGGGCTAAAGTCTAATGAAATTTCTACCGCTGCCGCCTTAGATATTGAAACACATGGGGTTTATCGTGGGGCAGAGAGCCTGGCGGGTAACGAATAAACAGACCCTGTAAATAATTCTGTGTAACTGCCAAGGTTAAATATAGTCCGCCAAGCGGTCTTCAAATTCGATCATAAAGCGGTTCAGGGCAGCCTTCCAGTTCCTGATGGGCATTGTCCATTTTT
>NZ_JAILYN010000022.1 GCF_019795155.1 Marinobacterium arenosum
CGGGGCCTCATCTACAGGGCAGTCTTTTCGACTTCGCAGCCCGCCTGGCTCACCGGCTCCTTGCGATGGGCGGTAGCTAATCACCCATCAACGAGAGATACAAGCAGCCCGCTCCGAGGGCGATCTATCCGGGCTACGTGAGTTCTGTCGCGGTCGGAGCCCGCGGCTACAGGGGCTGTTCTTCGTAGCAGCCCGCTCCGAGGGCGATATACCTGGGCTACGTGAGTTCTGTCGCGGTCGGAGCCCGCTGCTACGAGGGGCTGAGCTTCGTAGCAGCACGCTCCGAGGGCGATCTATCCGGGCTACGTGAGCCCTGTCGCGGTCGGAGCACGCTGCTACGGGGGCCGAGCTTCGTAGCAGCACGTTCCGAGGGCGATCTATCCGGGCAATGTGAGCCCTGTCGCGGTCGGAGCCCGCTGCTACGAGGGGCTGAGCTTTGTAGCATCCCACTCTGTGGGCGACAGCTATGGGCTTCATTGATCGATTCTGTAACTTTACCTAAATATTGATTTGTCTAGATATTGCCGGTCGGACACTTGAAGCGGTAGTTAGGTCACTGATGCGGTCGCTATTTCTTTCCTGATGTAACAATGCAACGCTTGTTTTGGCTTGTTCTCTGAATATATCTTTTGTATCTAATCTATTGATAATAAAAAACTTTATTTGAAGGTTGCGTGGCCGGAGTGGGCCGGTTCGATTTAAAAAAAATTAAACAACTGATCCGGCTTTGTTGCACTTTGTTACATTAGCTTGCAGTAGGTTACCCACCTGCAATCGCCGCTTTGTTATGTTGAATAACTACGGAGCCTGGCTCCGCTGGAAGTTGCGTCACACAAAAAATATAAAAGGCGAACCTCAATGAAAATGTTGAAAAGCTGTCTGACTGGTCTGGCTCTCTCTGTTGCGGCGTCGGTTGCCCCGGCCGCCGAAGTTGAAGTGCTGCACTATCTCACCTCGAGCGGCGAAGCCGCCGCGATCGATGTTCTGAAAAAATACCTGAAAGGTGCCGGGCACAATTGGAAGGACTTTGCCGTGGCCGGCGGTGGTGGCGAGTCCGCCATGACGGTGCTGAAATCCCGTGCCATCTCCGGCAATCCGCCTGCGGCGGCACAGATCAAGGGGCTCGATATCCAGGAGTGGGGCGAGCTGGGTTTCCTGACCGACATGGACGCGATCGCCCGGGCCGGTAACTGGGACGAACTGTTGCCGCCGGTGGTCAGCAAGGTGATGAAGTACGACGGCAAGTACGTGGCGGTGCCGGTCAACGTGCACCGGGTAAACTGGATCTGGGCCAACCCGGAGGTGTTTCGCAAGGCCGGCGTCGGCATCCCGACCACCTGGCAGCAGTTCCTCGAGGTGGCACCGAAGATCAAGGCCGCCGGCTTCGTACCGCTGGCCCATGGCGGCCAGGCCTGGCAGGACGCCACCCTGTTCGAAGCGGTGGCGCTGGGCTTGGGCGGCGCCGAGTTCTATAACAAGGCGTTCGTCGAACACGATGACGCGACCCTGCAGAGCGAGCAGATGGTCAAGGTGTTCGAAACCTTCAAGCAACTGGGCGACTATATCGACCCCAATGCCAGCGGTCGCGACTGGAACATCGCCACCTCGATGGTGATCAACGGCGAGGCGGCGATGCAGGTGATGGGCGACTGGGCCAAGGGCGAGTTTACCGCCGCCGGCCAGCAGCCCGGCGTCGACTACGTCTGCCTGCCGGCACCGAATACCAGCGGTACCTTCACCTTCAATATCGACAGCTTCGCGATGTTCGAGCTGAATGACGAGCAGCGCGCCAAGGCGCAGCAGCACCTGGCCCGACTGGTGATGGAACCCTCCTTCCAGAAAACCTTCAACCTGAACAAGGGCTCCATCCCGGCCCGGCTGGGGATGGACCGTGCGCCGTTCGACAGTTGTGCCCACGCGTCGATGGACGCCTTCGTGGCCAGCGCCTCCAGCGGTACGCTGGTGCCCAGCTTCGCCCACGGCCTGGCGACCACCTCCCAGGTGCAGGGGGCGATCTTCGACGTGGTGACCAACTTCTTCAACAGCGACATGAGTGCTCAGGACGCTGTTGCCAAGCTGGCCCGCTCGGTGAAGGCTGCCCAGCTGTAAGTCCCGGCGGACCGGCGATCGGCCGGTCCGCCTCCCGTAATTCTACGGATCTCCGCTATGAACAATATCGACGCTGTCCAGACTCTGTCTGAGGCAAAACGGGCGCCCCTTGCCCGAATTCAGGACCGGCTGGCCGACTGGCTGCCGAAACTGGTCCTCACCCCGACGCTGCTGGTGGTGCTGGTCTGCATGTACGGCTACATCCTCTGGACCGGCCTGCTGTCGCTGACTAACTCGCGCTTGCTGCCGGTCTGGAACTTCATCGGCACCGGCCAGTACGACAGGCTGTTCGACAATGATCGCTGGCTGGTGGCGCTGAACAACCTGGTGCTGTTCGGCGGCCTGTTTATCCTGGTCTGCCTGGCGCTCGGCGTATTCCTGGCGATCCTGCTGGATCAGAAGATCCGCCAGGAGGGGGCGCTGCGCACCATCTACCTCTACCCGATGGCGATCTCCTTCATCGTCACCGGTACCGCCTGGAAATGGCTGCTGAATCCGTCGCTGGGGCTGGAGAAGCTGGTCCACAGCTGGGGCTTCGACAGCTTCAGCTTCGACTGGCTGGTCGATCCCGACCGGGTGGTGTTCTGCCTGGTGATCGCCGCGGTCTGGCAGTCGTCCGGCTTTGTCATGGCGATGTTCCTGGCCGGCCTGCGCGGCGTCGATCAGGAGATGGTCAAGGCCGCCCAGTTGGACGGTGCCTCCATGCCGACCATCTACCGGCGGATTATCCTGCCGAGCCTGAAGCCGGTGTTCTTCAGCGCCTTCGTGATCCTGGCCCATATCGCGATCAAGAGCTTCGACCTGGTGGCGGCGCTGACCGGCGGCGGGCCGGGCTACAGCTCCGACCTGCCGGCCAACTTCATGTACACCCACGCGTTCACCCGGGCGCAGATGGGCTTGGGCGCGGCCAGCGCGATGGTGATGCTGGGCGGCGTGCTGGCGATCCTGGTGCCGTACCTCTATTCGGAACTGCGAGGTAAGCGCAATGCTTGATAATTCCCGGACCGCCAGCCAGCAGCTGCTGCGCTGGGGTATCTATGGCCTGCTGGCGCTGATGGCGCTGATCTACCTGATGCCGCTGTGGGTGATGCTGCTGACCTCGTTGAAGGATATCGAGGAGATCCGCAGCGGCACGCTGCTGTCGCTGCCGCAGGGGCTCAACTTCGACGCCTGGCAAAAGGCCTGGAGCAGCGCCTGCACCGGCGGTACCTGCGAGGGGATCTCGCCGTACCTGGCCAACTCCTTCCTGATCGTGATCCCGGCGGTGGCGATCTCCACCCTGGTCGGCGCGCTGAACGGCTATGTGGTGGCGATGTGGCGTTTTCGCGGCAGCGAGCTGTTCTTCGGCCTGCTGCTGGTGGGCTGCTTCATCCCGTTCCAGGTGGTGTTGCTGCCGATGGCCCGCACCCTCAGCTTCCTGGGGCTGGCCAATACCACCACCGGTCTGGTGCTGGTGCATGTGGTGTACGGCATCGCCTTCACCACGCTGTTCTTCCGCAACTTCTATGTCGGCCTGCCGCGGGAGCTGATCAGTGCCGCCCGGCTGGATGGCGCCGGCTTCTTCACCATATTCCGGCGGATCATCCTGCCGCTGTCGACACCGATCATCGTGGTCACCGTGATCTGGCAGTTCACCCAGATCTGGAACGACTTCCTGTTCGGGGTGGTGTTCTCTGGCAGCGATACCCAGCCGGTGACGGTGGCGCTGAACAACCTGGTGAACACCAGTTTCGGCGGCAAGCAGTACAACGTGGATATGGCGGCGGCACTGATCGCGGCGTTGCCGACGCTGCTCGTCTATGTGCTGGCCGGCAAGTATTTCGTGCGTGGTCTGACCGCCGGCGCGGTTAAAGGCTGAGGCTGAAAAAGAATAATTAGAGGAAATCGACATGGCTGCTTTAACCATCGACAACGTACAGAAGCGCTACGGCCAGACCGAAGTATTGAAGGGGATCGATATCGCCATCGACAAGGGCGAGTTCCTGATCCTGGTGGGCCCGTCCGGCTGTGGCAAGTCCACCCTGATGAACAGCATCGCCGGGTTGGAGGAGGTCAGCGACGGCCGCATTCTGATCGGCGATCAGGATGTCACCCGGGCCTCGCCGAAGGACCGCGACATCGCCATGGTGTTCCAGTCCTACGCCCTGTATCCGAACATGACGGTGCGCCAGAACATCGCCTTCGGCCTGGAGATCCGCAAGGTGCCCAAGGCCGAGCGCGAGGCCGAGGTAAAGCGGGTGGCGCAGATGCTGCAGATCGAGCACCTGCTGGAGCGCAAACCCTCGCAGCTGTCCGGCGGCCAGCGTCAGCGGGTGGCGATGGGGCGCGCCTTGGCCCGCCGGCCGCGGCTGTACCTGTTCGACGAACCGCTCTCCAACCTGGACGCCAAATTGCGGGTCGAGATGCGCACCGAGATCAAGAAGCTGCACCAGCGGCTCGGCACCACCATCGTCTACGTCACCCACGACCAGATCGAGGCGATGACCCTGGCCGACCGGATCGCGGTGATGCGCGATGGCGAGCTGCTGCAGCTGGCCACGCCGCAGGAGATCTACGACAACCCGGCCAACCAGTTCGTCGCCGGCTTCATGGGCTCGCCGGCGATGAACTTCATCCCCTGTCAGCTGGCGCAGGGCGATACCGGTATCGGGGTGCAGCTGGAAGACGGCAACGGCCAACCGGTCTGGCTGCCGCTGCCCGATGGCGGTGCCGGCCTGCAGCAGGCGCAGCTGGGCAAGACCGTCACCCTCGGGCTGCGGCCGGAGATGATCACCGAACCACAGCCGCACAAGGCGGGCCAGCCGCTGGTCCGTGAAGTGGCTATCCGGGTCGATGTCACCGAGCCGACCGGTGCCGACACCATGGTGCTGACCGAGCTGTCCGGCGTCGAGGTCAACTGCCGGGTCAATCCGCGCTATCCGCTGGCGACCGGTCAGCTGGCGTCGCTGATGTTCGATATGAGCAAGGCGGTGCTGTTCGATCCCATTACCGAGGCGCGCTTGGACAACTAGGGTTTCAGCCGGCCCGTTGTTGCGGGCCGGCCAGCGGTTTCCTCCTCTCCCTGATCTGTGTATGCGGCGGTGCTGCAGGGTTGCGGTCGTCCGCACGGTGAGGCGAGGGCGGTTGTTCCTCCCGGTACGCCGTCAATCTACGCCTTCAAAAAGAGGGGGGAGGAGGATGTTTTGCAACACCCTGCAAGCGACTATCCATATCGAGCCGCCGGGCTCGTTGGACAGATGAAAGCGTGGTGGGCTGGCCGTTCAGGCGCGTACCGGCCGCCGCGGAACTTGATTGAGACTGACAAAAAATAAAAGACGGGACTTACTCATGTCACAGAATAAAAACAAAATTAGCGCTGCCCCCAAGGTACTGGCTGCCATGGTTGCCGCGATGATCTCCATGCCGGCGGCGGCAGTCGATTTCCACGGCTACCTGCGCTCCGGTATCGGCGCCACCTCCGACGGTGGTGACCAGAGCTGCTTCCAGGCCGCAGGCGCAGGCGCCAAATACCGTCTGGGTAACGAGTGTGAAACCTACGCCGAGATCGCGCTGGGTAAGGAGCTGTACAACGAAAATGGTCGTACCTTTTACGTCGACTCGATGATCGCCTACGTCAGCGACCAGGCCAACGACTGGGAGGCCACGCGCGGCGAAGGCCCGTTCAATAACGGCACCTCCTCGATCCGCCAGTTCAATGTGCAAGCCAAGAACGTGATCGACGGGCTGCCGGGCGCCACCCTCTGGGCCGGTAAGCGCTACTACAAGCGTCATGACGTGCATATCAACGACTTCTACTACTGGGATGTGTCCGGGCCGGGCGCCGGTATCGAGGATATCGAGACCGGGGTCGGCAAGCTGTCGCTGGCCTGGACCCGTAACACCTCGACCGGTGATCTGACCGAAACCGATGTCGCCAGCGACGTGCTGGATATCCGTCTGGGCGATATCAAGGTCAACCAAGATGGCGCGCTGGAGCTGGGTTTCGACTACGGCAGCGCGGGCCTGACCGAAGCGCAGGAGCTGGCCGGCGACAGCGATGAGGACGGCTACCTGTTCACCGTCGAGCACACCCAGGGCAACTGGTTCGGCGGCTTCAACAAGCTGGCCCTGCAGTACGCCACCGATGGCATGATCGGCGGTGGCCACAACAACGCCACCGGTAGCGGCGATATGTTCCGGCTGGTCGACCAGGGCGTGGTTCAGCTGAGCGACAGCATCGAGATGATGTATGTCGGTATCTATGAAGACCAGGACATGGACAACAACAGCGGCCGCAAGTGGACCTCGTTCGGCGTGCGTCCGGTGTTCAAGTGGAACGACGTGATGAGCACCGCGGTCGAGCTGGGCTATGACGATGTCGATCCGCAGAACGGCGGCGAGGATTCCCAGCTGACCAAGCTGACCCTGGCGCAGCAGTGGTCCGCCGGCACCAGCTTCTGGGCGCGTCCGCAGATCCGTGCCTTCGTGACCTACGCCATCTGGGACGGCCCGGTCTGGCTGACCGGCGATGTCGATGCCGGCGAGGACGATGGCCTGACCTTCGGTATCCAGGCCGAGGCTTGGTGGTAAAGGTCTTCATCAACGTTTCGCTCAGCCAGCCTGGATGGGTTGGCTAATCCCTTCGTTCCTCTGTGGCTTCCCGGCCACAGGGGCTTTTTGCCTTCTGGGAGGCCCAGATTATGAACAAGCTGATCAACATTGCCACGCTGAGCCTGGCGGCGGCGCTGACCACCGGCTGCATCGGCGGCATGTCGACCACCACCGGCGCGGCCGGTAAGGCGCCGTTGGCGGCAACGGTGCCGGCGGACCGGGCCAGCTGCTGCGATTCGCTGGCGGCCCTGCCGTACCAGCCATTGAGCGCCGATTTCAACGGCGAGATTCTGCTCGACGAACATTCGCCGGTTTACGCGTTCGAGGACGGGCGCAGTTTCTTCGCCGCCTTCCAGCTGCCGGACGCGGGCAGCAATACCCGCATCGAACTGCGCAGCCTGGTGGAAAAGGGTGCGCTGTTCCAGCCCAGCGTACTGCTGCTGGACAGCCGCTTCCGGCCGGTACGGGCGTTCGACAGCGCCGCTTTCCCCTATCAGCCGGCCCAGATGCTGACCCCTGACAGCCTGTATGGCGAGATCAGCCTGCGTCAGAGCTACGCCGGTCATCCGGATAACGAAAGGTACCTGATCATCTACTCCAGCCGTGAACAGCAGCAGGGCGAAACCCAGCTGCTGCACCCGGCCAAGGCCTATGCCAAGGCGAAGGGCAATGAGCCGCCCAATGTGCCCGATCCGATCGCCCGGCACAGTGCCGGTGGCCGCCTGCAGCTGAAGGTGGTGGCCGGTCGCACGCAGTCGTTGGGTGAAACCCTGCTCAAGCCGTTGATCGGTGATGCGCCAGCACCGGCTGTCGCGGCACCGGTGGCCAATACACCGGCGGCGCTATCGGAAGAGCCGACCGAGCCGGCATTGCCGGAGACCGAAGCCTACTACCGTGCGGCGATCGACCGGGCCTTGCAGGCCAACGATCTGGACCGGGCATTGCGTCTTGCCGAAGAGGCGCGCCGGGTTGGTGCCACGCAGGTGCGCGACTACCTGCTGCAGAAGCTGCAGGTGAAATAGCGTTTTTGATACTCAGGCCGGTAGCGGCACAAGTTGTTAATTGACCCATAGCAAGGAGGTGGGGATGAGTGATCAACCGAAAGTGATGCAGCTGGGCGGTGTTTCCTGGAACACCATGGTCTATCTGGAGCGCTGGCCGGAGTCGCCGCAGGGCTCCGGCCCGGCGTCCGGCTGGCAGCAGGCGCTGGGCAGTACCGGCGCCGGCAAGGCGCTGAACCTGCAGCGGCTCGGTTTCGAGGTGCACCTGCACAGCCTGCTGGGCAGCGATAGCGCGGCGAAGCAGATAT
Organism: Marinobacterium arenosum; assembly: GCF_019795155.1. Taxonomy (GTDB): domain Bacteria; phylum Pseudomonadota; class Gammaproteobacteria; order Pseudomonadales; family Balneatricaceae; genus Marinobacterium_C; species Marinobacterium_C arenosum. Next base: position 8,009 of record NZ_JAILYN010000022.1, read on the forward strand.
GCGACCAGCTGTTGCAGGCCGGTATCCACTGCCACTGGCAGCAATACCGGGGCGCCAGCGAGCAACACCTGAACCTGATGCTGCCAGGCGGCGAGCGTCGTTCGATCTTTCTGGAGCAGGAGCCGGATTTCGGCGAGGTCGACATCGCATCGCTGGCGCCGGTCTGGGCGGCGTGCGACTACCACTGGGTCAATATCAAGCCCTACTGCCGCCGGTTGCTGCCGGCGCTGCAGGCGTTCGGCAAGCCGATCTGGTGCGACCTGCACGACTACGATAGCGGTAACCCCTATCACCAGCCGTTTATCGACGCGGCCGACTACCTGATGGCCAGCGCCGAGAACCTGGCCGACTGCGACCGCTTCATGCAGCAGCAGATAGAGGCCGGTAAGCGGTTGGTGATCGTCACCGACGGCGGCGCCGGGCTCAGGGCGATGGACGCACAGGGGCAGCGATACCATGTCGAGCCGGCACCCGGTATCGAGCTGGTCGACAGCAACGGCGCCGGCGACGCCTTCAGTGCCGGTCTGCTGTGGGGCTGGCACCAGCGCCGCCCGTTGCTGGAATGCCTGCAGCTGGGGGCCTGTGCCGGTGCGCTCTGTGTCACCAGTCGGTCGTTGGCGTCCGAGCAGCTGGATATCGAAACACTGCGCGACTGGCATCGGCGTTATTACGCCTAGTAGCCCAGGCCTCGAACCTGGCGTGGACCGGCAATCCGGCGATCCGGCAATCCGGCGATTGAGCGCCGGCAACTGTTGTTATCTGGTACCGTTCGGCAGGCCACCGGTCGCCGCTGAAGCGCCTCCAACAAGGGAGGGCTTCCGTTGTGGGAGAGGCTTTAGCCGTGATTTTTTGTAGCAAGAGAGATTCAGGTCATACCTGGTCGCTCGCAGAGCGAGCTGCTACCAATAATCCCTTTCGTCTGCTATGCCGCGCCATAGTGTAGGTAGGAAGTTCCGTAGCAGAACGCTCCGCGCGCAACCTTTGCCTGGCCGGTAGTAACTCTGTCGCCCACGGAGTGGGCTGCTGCGGAGACCTTGGTCAACCAGCCGCGATATTGGTGCTTAGCTAAACGAAAGGGCGGTTGGCTAGCCGTGCCGTCCGCCCTTTGTGCGGTTCTGCGTATCAGTAGCGCGGTACATAATCGCCCTGGTACTGATGACGGTAGGGCTCGCCCCCGTTCGCCTGGCGATAGTAGTTGCGGTAGCCCGGTTCGAAGCTGGGGCCCCGCATCGAGCCGGCCGATGCCGGCAGCCCCTGGTCGGGCAGATAGGCCGGCGCCGCTGACTTCTGGCGCTGTTCAAGCGGATAGTTCTGGTAGAAGGGTTCGGTGATTGCGGCGGCCTGTGCGCTGGCCGCGATCACCAACGTCCCGGTCAATACTGCTCCACCGATCAGTTGAGTCATGGACATGGTCAACCTCCTCTGTGGTCAGGGGCGCAAACGGGCCACTCGCCCGGCTGCGCTCAGCAGGTTAGACAGCAGCCGCCGTCAATTACTCCCTCTCAATTCCGCCACGCCGAAACTTCATCCCTCGCCGTATATCGTACGTTGGGTGGTGATCGTGGGATAATGGCGGCTATGCAGGGCGCCATTGAACAGGCGGATTTTTCAGGCGGCGCAGGGGAGGACTACGCCCCCGCCGCTACGCCCTGATTACTAACGACAGGGAGGATGTGGGGCTGTTTCCAATGCCGGAGTATGGGTAGCGTTCGCCGACCCGGATCTTAGCGGCGGCGCACAGTCCGAAAGCAAAAAAATAAAAATCTGTATCGAGGATATACGGCATGAAACTGAACAAGCTGATCGCCTCCATGGCGGTGACGATGATGGCAACCGTCGGCGCCGGTGCGGCCCAAGCCGCCATCGAGGAGGGCAAGCTGGTTGTCTGGATCAACGGCGACAAGGGCTACACCGGCCTGGCCGAGGTGGGTAAGCGCTTTACCGAGGAGACCGGCATTCCGGTTGAGGTCGCGCACCCGGACAGCGTTACCGACAAGTTTCAGCAGGCGGCGGCCACCGGTAACGGGCCGGATATCTTCATCTGGGCCCATGACCGGTTCGGCGAGTGGGCAGCCAGCGGCCTGATCAGCCCGGTTGATCCGAGCCCGGCAGTAAAGCAGGAGATCGTCGACTTCACCTGGGATGCGGTGACCTATAACGGCAAGGTCTACGGCTACCCGATCGCCGTGGAAGCGGTCGGCCTGATCTACAACAAGGACCTGGTCGCCAACCCGCCGAAGGATTTCAGCGAGATCCCGGCGCTGGACAAGACCCTGCAGCAGCAGGGTAAGAAGGCGATCCTGTGGGATTACAGCAATACCTACTTCTCCTGGCCGCTGTTCGCCGCCAACGGCGGTTATCCGTTCAAGAAGACCGACAGCGGTTATGACGTCACCGATACCGGCGTCAACAACAGCGGCAGCCTGAAGGCGGCCAACACCATCAAGGGGCTGATCGACCAGGGCGTGATGCCGAAAGGGGCCGATTACGGGGTGATGGAGTCGGCCTTCAACAAGGGCGAAGTGGCGATGATGATCAACGGCCCCTGGTCCTGGGGCAACCTCAAGAAGAGCGGCATCAACTTCGGCGTGACCACCATTCCGGCGATCGACGGCCAGATCAGCCGGCCGTTCACCGGGGTGTTGGCGGCTACCTTGAACGCCGCCAGCCCGAACCAGGATCTGTCGAAGGAGTTCCTGGAGAACTACCTGCTCAAGATCGAAGGGCTGAAGACCGTCAACGATGATGTACCGTTGGGGGCGGTGGCCAACAAGCAGTTGATGGCCGAGCTGGCCGCCGATGCCAATATCGCGGCGACCTTCAAGAACGCCGAGCTGGGCCGGCCGATGCCGAACGTGCCGGAGATGGGCGCATTCTGGTCGGCGATGGGGCCGGCGCTGAAAAACATCACCTCCGGCCGCCAACCGGTCGAGGAAGCGCTGAACGACGCCGCCAAGCGGATCGCTAACTGATTTTCAAGGCGGAGTAGCGACCGGCTGCGCGCAGCCCGACTGAGCGCAGCCCGACTGAACGCAGCCCGGTCGCCATTCTTCTGCCTGCACTCCCGTTCTAAAAATAAGCAGCCTTTCCGAGGCGCGATAATAATAAAGGCTCATATCATGTCGAGTTATGTGCTGACCGTGTCTGACAAGCGAATGCGGATGCCTTCATTTGCAACCAGCCTGAAACTGACGGCGGCCCTGGCCGTTAACCTGATGGCGCTCTATCTGGTGGTGGTGCTCTACGCCCAGCAGAAGATCGCCTTCGCGCTGCTGGTGTTGCTGGTGGTCTCCTCCGCCAGTTACGTTTTCTTCAGCAAGCGGGCCTATGCCCACCGCTATGTGTATCCGGCGGTGGCGGGCATGGGTATCTTCGTAATCTTCCCGTTGCTCTATACCGTCGGTATCGGTTTTACCAACTACAGCGCCAGCAACCTGTTGGATCTGGAGCGGGTGCAGCAGTATCACCTGTCACAGAGCTACACCCTCGACGGCGGCCGTTATCCGTTCAAGCTGTACAGTGCCCAGGACCGTTATCGGCTGCAGTTGCAGCAGCCGGGTGAAGGGTACTTGGTCAGCCAACCTTTTGCGCTGACAGATGCCGAGGTCGAAAAGACCCTTGAACTGCATGAAAGCAACGCGGCGGTTGGCGGTGAAGCGTTGAAGATTCGTGACGTGATCAAGCTGAAAAAGCCGCTGCAGTCGCTGGTGTTGAGTTTGCCGGATGGCGGCCAGTTGCGGATGAGCGGTCTGCGCGAGTTTGCCGCACGCGCGCCAGTCTATACGCTGGAGGCGGATGGCAGCCTGCGCGACAACCGCAGCGGCGAGCGGCTGACCATCAACCATGAAAAGGGCTTCTACCAGCGGGCGGATGGCGAGCTGCTGTCGCCGGGCTTCGTGGTCACCATCGGCGCCGACAACTTTCTGCGGGTGCTGACCGACGACAGCATCCGCGGGCCCTTCCTGCAGATCTTCCTGTGGACGCTGGCGTTCTCGGCTGGCACGGTGCTGTTCACGATGGGCGTCGGCCTGCTGCTGGCCAATCTGCTGCAGTGGGACCGGATTGGTGGCAAGGCGGTCTACCGTACCCTGCTGATCCTGCCCTATGCGGTGCCGGCGTTCATCTCTATCCTGGTGTTCAAGGGGCTGTTCAACCAGAACTTCGGCGAGATCAACCTGGTGTTGCAGGGGCTGTTCGGCCTGCGGCCGGACTGGTTCAGCGAACCGGCGATGGCCCGTTCGATGATTCTGATCGTCAACACCTGGCTCGGTTACCCCTACATGATGCTGCTCTGCATGGGGCTGCTGCAGTCGATCCCGCAGGACCTGTACGAAGCCTCGGCGATGGATGGCGCCGGCCCGCTGGACAACCTGTTCCGCATCACGCTGCCGCTGATCATCAAGCCGCTGACACCGCTGTTGATCGCCACCTTTGCGTTCAACTTCAACAACTTCGTGCTGATCTCGCTGTTGACCGGCGGGGCGCCGGATATCATCGGCGCCAGTACCCCGGCCGGCACCACCGACCTGCTGGTCAGCTATACCTACCGGATCGCCTTCCAGGATTCCGGCCAGGACTTCGGGCTGGCGGCTGCTATCGCCACGATGATCTTCCTGCTGGTGGGCGGTATGGCCCTGCTGAAACTGCGTCTGAGTAAAATGGAGGTGTGACCGATGGCTATCGTACAGGCGAAATCCACCCGCTATCGGGTCTGGGCCACCCATCTCGGCCTGCTGTGTTTTATTGCGCTGATTCTGTTCCCGCTGCTGATGGTGATCTCGATCAGCTTCCGCGAAGGTAACTTCGCCACCGGTAGCCTGCTGCCGGAAAATCCGTCGCTGGAGCACTGGTCGCTGGCGCTGGGCATCCCCTATACCAACGAGGATGGCAGCGTCTCCCAGCCGCCGTTCCCGGTGCTGCTGTGGTTATGGAACTCGGTCAAGATCGCGGTGATCTCCTCGGTGTTGATCCTGCTGCTGTCCACCACCAGTGCCTACGCCTTCGCCCGGCTGCGCTTTGGCGGCAAGCCGACGCTGCTGAAGTCGATGCTGATCTTCCAGATGTTCCCGCCGGTGTTGTCGCTGGTGGCGATCTACGCCCTGTTCGACCAGCTGGGGCAGTACGTCAGCTGGCTGGGCATCAACAGCCACGGTGCGGTGATTGTCGCCTCGCTGGGCGGCATGGCGCTGCATATCTGGACCATCAAGGGCTACTTCGAAACCATCGACCGCTCATTGGAGGAGGCGGCGATCGTCGACGGCGCCACCACCTGGCAGGCGTTCTTCTACATCCTGCTGCCGCTGTCGGTGCCGATTCTGGCAGTGGTGTTCATTCTGGCGTTTATCACCTCGATCACCGAATACCCGATGGCCTCGGTGCTGCTGCTGGATGTGGACCAGCTGACCCTGGCGGTCGGCGCCCAGCAGTACCTCTACGAGCAGAACTACCTGTGGGGCGACTTCGCCGCCGCGGCGGTGCTGTCCGGCCTGCCGATCACCCTGGTGTTCCTGTACTGCCAGAAATGGCTGGTCGGCGGCCTGACCTCGGGCGGCGTCAAAGGCTAAACCCTCGGATATCTATCGGCTCTCTCTCGGTTACCCGGTGTTCGCACCGGGTTTTTTTGGCGCTGTGCCTGTGGGCTCCACCCGGGGCGCCAGGAAAACGCCTGCCGGCGTTTGGCTGGCCGTGCCTACCCGGCCGGACCTACCCGGCTGGGACCGGCCCCACAACGGAACCCCGTAGCAGCGGGCTTGGCATGCCCTTTGGGTACCGACCGCGACAGAATTGGCACAGTCCGCGGATGTCACCATCGATATCTAAGGGGCATACCAAGCGGGCTGTTATGAAGAGCGGACCCTGTAGGGCGCCACCCGGGGCGCCAATAACACGCCTGCCGGCACTTGGCTGGCCGGACCTACCCGGCCGGGACCGGCCCCACAACGGAACCCCGTAGCAGCGGGCTTGGCATGCCCTTTGGGTACCGACCGCGACAGAATTGGCACAGTCCGCAGATGTCGCCAGCGGTAACCATGGGGCATACCAAGCGGACAGCTCAGACGCATCGAGTGGCACCTTTCCAGCAAGCCTAAGAATATCAACCCGATAACAACAAGAACGGAACCCGAGTATGGAAAACAATAAGAAAAAAACTGCCCTCTGGTCTCTGTCGCTGGCCCGGCGGATCTGGCTCAGCACATTGGTGTTCGTACTGATCAGCGGCTGTGCGCTGGCATTTGCCGGCTGGCAGCTGCGGCAGATCAGCGATAGCAGCGCCCAACAGCAGCAGCGGATCGAGCTGCAGCAGCAGGCATTGCTGGAGCAGCGACAAAGCGACCGCCAGCGCGAGCAGGTGGCCGCGCTGCGCCGCCAGTTGCTGGCGGCCAGCGAAGCCTACAGCCATATGCTGTACTGGCATTTCGACGCCGCGTTGACCGTCGAGTATGACTCCCGCGACCGGGCCGAGGCGGCGCAGCAGCGGGTCAAGCAGGCCCTGGCGATGCTGGCCGGCGCGATGCCGCAGTCGGCCGCGCTCTTTGCCGAGTTCGAACAGCGTCTGAGCCAGTATCGCAATCTGGTCGACAAGGCGTTCGAGTTCTTCCAGAAGGGTTCCAACGCCCTCGGCACCTCGTTGATCGGCGGCGCCCGCGACGAGTCGGTCAAGATGAGTGGGTTGCTGAGTCAGCTGGCCGACCGCTTGGAGCAGCAGCTGTCCGAAGCCGAAGGCGCCAGCCAGCAGCGGCTGCAGATGGCCGAGCAACTGGGTGTCGATGTCAAGGGGGCCGCTGCCGCCCTGGCGCAGCAGGCGAGCTCGGGCAGCCGCTGGCTGCTGTTGATCGGTGGTGGCGCGCTATTGCTGTCGTTGCTGAACGGGCTGGCGTTCTCGCGGGCGCTGTTGAAACCGCTGCGCCGGATACAGTCGATCCTGGTGGCGACCGCCGCCGACCACGATCTGACCCGCCGTTGCGACAGCCGGCGCCGTGATGAACTGGGCGCGATGGCGGCGGCGTTCGATACCCTGCAGCACTCGTTCGGCGATACCCTCGGCCAAGTGCAGCAACTGCTGCAGCAGCTGGAGGGCAGCGTCGAGCGCAGCAGCGTTACCGGTAACCGTCTACAGCAGTTGGTGGTCGACCAGCAGCGCGATACCAGCGCGGTGATGGCGGCGGCCTGCCAGTTGAGCGGTACCGCCGACGCGGTCAGCGGTCACAGTGCCGATGCGCTCGGCAGGACCCGTGAAGCAGAGGCGGATGTCGCCGAAGGATTCCGGGTGGTGGCCAGCAGCCATCAGTCGATGCATCAGCTGGCCGACTGTATCGACAGTACCGGCGAGGCGATGAATCGGCTGGCGCAGCGCAGCCAGTCGATCGGCAGCATCCTGGACGTGATTCGCGGCATCTCCGAACAGACCAATCTGCTGGCGCTGAACGCCGCCATCGAAGCGGCCCGTGCCGGTGAGATGGGGCGCGGTTTCGCGGTGGTGGCCGACGAGGTACGCGAGCTTGCCCAGCGCACCAGCCGCTCCACCGATGAGATCCAGCAGATGGTCGAACAGCTGCAGCAGGATGCCGCTGCGGTGGAGACGGTCGTCGGCCGCAGTCGCTCTATCGCCGGCGAAAGCAGGACCCTGTCTGACCAGGCGCAACAGGCGTTGCAGGGCATCCAGCAGGCGGTGGAAGCGATCAGCGCCCTGAACGGACAGATCGCCGCTGCCGCCACCGAGCAACAGCAGTCGGCCAACAGTATCGAGCAGAGCCTGCAGCACTCCAACAGCCGGGTCGAGCAGGTCGCCGGCGAAGCCGCCGGCATGCAACAGCAGGGGCTGCAGTTGAGCGAGCAGCTCAACGGCCTGCGCCTGCGGCTGGACAGTTTTCGTTGTTGATTTTTTTGATATGGCCACCCGGTGAATAAGCGCACCGGGTGGTTTTCTAATTAATGAAGAGCCCCGCTCCGCCGACCGCCTCGCTGCAACAAAATCTACTCCTGATATCTGCGCCTAAGATCATCGTGGGCCGGTGCTGTGCTTTCAAACGAGGGGCGTCCGGTAAAGTGGGCACGCTTGTCGTGTCCACGCGGAGCGAGCCATAGGAATACAGATGCTAAAGCAGACCATGCAGATTGAACCCCTGACCCTGTTCACCCATTACCTCCAGCAGCTGGACCGGATACTGGAAAAATCCGCAGCTCACGCAGATTCCGAGGCCGAACTGCTGAATGCCCGGTTGGCGGAGGGGATGTTCCCGTTGAGCCAGCAGGCCCGCACGGCGATCGATTTTAGCTTGCGGGCGCTCTGTCCGCTGATCGGTGAGGAGATCCGCTCCTTCGCCAATGAACGGCAGAGCTTTACGGGTATTCGGATGCAGCTCGCCGAGACGCTCGACTATCTGGCGCAGATTGATAGCAGTCGATTTGAGGGTGCTGAAACGCGGCAGGTGACAACCCGGACCGGCTTCCGGGAGCATGCATTCAGCGGGGCTGATTACCTGGCGCTCTATGCATTGCCGAACTTCCTGTTCCACCTGAACATGGTCTATGCGCTCGCCCGTCAGCAGGGCGTGCCGTTAAGCAAGGGCGACTACGACGATTTTCACCAGTATCCGGATGGATTTCGGTTTTAATTTCAGGGTTGCTGGCTGCCTGTTATCGTTGCGGATCATTACGGGGGGATTCTCTCGATGGTATCCGGAACGCCTGCCGGCGTTTGGTCAGCTGAAGCGGACCCTGCAAGAGTCGCTGCGTGCTATAAGGGTTCGACTTTGTAGCAGCTCGCTCCGCGAGCGACAGGATTGTTTTAGATTATCAGGAAAGTTCGCGGATAAAATTTCTCTACCTCCAACCGCCGGGTAGCCTCCTCCCGTTTGTAGCTTGCTTCGCCGAATAACGAAAAAGCCGGTCAGTTGTGTCACTGACCGGCATAGAGATTTAGCTGTACGGGTATCAGGAACAACTCAGCTGTCGAAGCCGGCTTCCTTGTAAAGGCGTTGGCAGGCGCTGCCGTCCGCGCGGAACAGGTGGCAGCGTTTGGCGTCCAGCCCCATCGCCAGCGACTGGTTGGCGTGTATCGGCCGGTCGCCGTGCAGCCGGACGATGGCGTTGTCGATACCGGCGATGGTCATGTACAGCAGTGTCTGGTCGCCGAGCCGTTCCACCACGTTGACGTCGCCGACCAGGCTGGCGTCCGCCTGTTCGGCCGGTACGCAGTGTTCCGGGCGGATGCCCAGCGTGGCGTTGTCGCCAGCGCTCAGGCCGTCGCCGTTGACCGGCAGCTCGATCTGCTCGCCGTTCGGCAGGCTGACGCGGGCGCTGTCGCAGTTGGCGGAGATCACTTGAGCCGGGATGAAGTTCATCCCCGGCGAGCCGATAAAGCCGGCCACGAAGCGGTTGGCCGGGTAGTGGTACAGCTCCAGCGGCGCACCCACCTGGGAGACGCGACCGTGGTCCAGCACCACGATCTTGTCGGCCAGGGTCATCGCTTCCACCTGGTCGTGGGTGACGTAGATCATGGTGGACTTGAGCCGCTGGTGCAGCTTGGCGATCTCGATCCGCATCTGCACCCGCAGGCCGGCATCCAGGTTGGACAGCGGTTCGTCGAACAGCAGTACCTGGGGCTCGCGCACCATGGTCCGGCCGATCGCCACCCGCTGGCGCTGGCCGCCGGACAGGTCCTTCGGCTTGCGATCCAGCAGCTGGCTCAGTTGCAGGGTACGGGCCGCTTCGCCGATCCGCTTGTCGATCTCGCCCTTGTCGGTCTTGGCCAGCTTCAGGCCGAAGCCCATGTTCTCGGCCACGCTCAGGTGCGGGTAGAGCGCGTAGGACTGGAACACCATGCCGACCGAGCGCTCCGCCGGCGGCACGTCGTTGACCCGCTTGCCGCCGATATGGAGATCGCCGGAGGTGATCTCCTCCAGCCCGGCGATCATCCGCAGCAGGGTGGATTTGCCGCAGCCGGACGGGCCGACGAAGACGACGAACTCGCCCTGCTGGATCTCCAGGTCGATATTCTTGGAGATCGGGATGCCGTCATAGCTTTTGCAGATGTTATTTAGAGTGACCGTAGCCATGGGCTGCCCTCTTGTTCTCTTATTGTTCTTTTATTGATCTTTTCTGTTTCTCAGGGCCGGCGGTCAGGCCGGCTTGCAGATCAGTACGCCATAGGCGGGCAGGCTGAGCCGGTCGCCGCTCAGGTGGCCCAGCGGCAACGAATCGGGCAGCGTCATCGCTCGCCAGTTGCCGTCGACCATCAGGCTGGCCGGCTCTGCGCCCATGTTAACGGCAACCAGCATCTGTTCGCCATCCAGCGTGCGGCTGAACAGCAGGCAGTTGTCGGCGGTGTCGATAAAGTGGATCTCACCTTTGCACAGCGCCGGCTGCTGCTGACGCCAGCCGAGGAACGCCCGGTAGCTGTTGAGGATCGACGCGGCATCGTCCTGCTGTACGCTGATCGCCCGGCGGTGATGTTCGATCGCCACCGGCAGCCAGGGCTTGGCGCTGCTGAAGCCGGCCTGGGGCACGTCGGCTTGCCAGGGGATCGGCGTGCGGCAGCCGTCGCGGCCCTTGAACTCCGGCCAGAAGTTGATGCCGTAGGGGTCGACCAGGTCCTCGTAGGCCAGCTCCGCTTCGGTCAGGCCCAGCTCCTCGCCTTGATAGATGCAGATGCTGCCGCGCATGCTGAGCAGCAGCACCATCAGCATCTTGGCTTGCGCCTGCGGTGCGCCGGCATCGCCCCAGCGGCTCATCACCCGCTGCACGTCGTGGTTGCCGACCGACCAGCAGGGCCAGCCGTCGCCGATACCGCGCTCGATGGTTTCCAGGGTGTGGCGGATAAACTGCGGCGAGCCCTGTTCGGTCAGCAGATCGAACGAGTAGGCCATATGCAGCTTGTCGCCGTCGCTGGTGTACTCCGCCATGGTCTGCAGCGAGCGGTCGCAGCCCACCTCGCCGACGGTGGTGGTGCCGGGGTAGCGGTCCAGCAGCGCGCGCAGCTTCTGCAGGAAGCCGATATTCTCCGGCCGGGTCTTGTCGTAGATGTGGCACTGGTAGGCGTAGGGGTTGTCCAGCCGGACGCCGATGCCGCCTTCGCGCACCTCGGTGTTGGCCGGATTGTCGCGCAGCTGGTCGTCGTGGTAGTAGAAGTTGGCGGTATCCAGCCGGAAGCCGTCGACGCCGCGCTGCAGCCAGAATTCAACGTCCGACAGCACCTGTTCCACCACCGCCGGGTTATGGAAGTTCAGGTCCGGCTGGCTGCTGAGGAAGTTGTGCAGGTAGTACTGCCGGCGGCGGCTGTCCCAGGTCCAGGCCGAGCCGCCGAACACCGACACCCAATTGGTCGGCGGGGTGCCGTCCGGCCGGGCGTCGGCCCAGACGTACCAGTCGGACTTGTCGTTGTCGCGGTCCTGGCGGCTCTGCTTGAACCATTCGTGCTGGTCGGAGGTATGGCTCAGCACCTGGTCGATCATTACCCGCAGGCCCAGTTCATGGGCGCGGGCGACCAGCGCGTCGAAATCGGCCAGGGTGCCGAAGATCGGGTCCACATCGCGGTAGTCGGACACGTCGTAGCCGAAATCCTTCATCGGCGAGGTGAAAAACGGCGACAGCCAGATCGCGTCGACGTTGAGGCTGGCGATGTACTCCAGCTTTGCGGTGATGCCCGGCAGATCGCCGATGCCGTCGCCATTGGAATCGAAAAAGCTGCGCGGGTAAACCTGATAGATTACCGCGCCCCGCCACCAGTCGTTATCTGTCTTGATCATCTGCCAACTCTTGAGTCCTGAGGTGCCGCCGCGCCGGGCAATGCCGACACGCGGGGCACCGTGTTCCTATTTCGAGACAGGCTCCATGGTCGCCGTTGTCGCCAGGGGCAACATCCTCCCTGCGGATTCTTTTAAGGGCGTAGGGGTGGGGCGGTAGTCGTAGGGCGTAGGAGGGGGAAAAGTTTATAGTTGAACAGCTAACAGCTAACAGCTAACAGCTAACAGCTAACAGCTAACAGCTGTCGAGCGAAGAAATTCCTGTTAACTGTTTACTGTCCACTAGTAACTCTAAACTTACTCCCCCTGAATCTTGGCCAGCAGGTCGCTGGCCAGGGCGATCGCCTCGTTGCGGTTGGCGACCCCCAGCTTCTGATAGAGGCTGCGGATGTGGGTCTTGATGGTGGTTGGCGCGACATTCAGCTGGGAGGCGATCTGCTCGTTGGGCAGGCCGGCCTGGATCAGGCTTAGCACCTGCCACTCGCGGCGGGTCAGCGGCGAGGTGCGGATCAGCTCCGGCACGTCGGGCCGGTTGATGATGTCCTGGATGATCGCCTCGTCCAGGGTGATGCGGATCGCCTTGCTGAAGTTGCGCCGCTGCTGGCTGAGGTTGATCAGCCGCTCGGCCCGCTGCTGCTCGAGGTCGGCCAGCTGGCGTTCGTTCAGCAATGCCTTGAGCATCACGATCAGCGGCTTGCCGAGCCGCAGGAAGCTGCTCAGTACGCCGCTGGTGCTGGCCAGGGTCAGCGCCCGGTGCAACTGGTCGAGCGCTTCCTCGCGCTGCTCCTGCTGCCAGCGTAGTTGCGCCAGGTAGATCAGGTTGCGGGTCTGGTCCAGCACCAGGCCGCACTGCTCGGCCTGGTCCAGATTGCTGCGCAGCAGCTGGTCGGCTTCGTCGTAATGCTTCAACGCGGTCAGGGCGCGGGCCCGGTTGCGCACGCTGCACTGGGCGAAGTGGTTGGTGGCCGGTCTGACCACCGGTGCGCCGTCCAGCCAGTGGTGCAGGCTGTCGAGATCGCGCACCTCCTCCCAGTAGGTCACCAGGGTGGCGTGGGCGTTGGCGATCCAGTCGATATGGTAGTCCCAGCTGGCCAGCAGCTTCTGCATCCGCTTGATGTAGTCGGCGCACAGCTGCTGTTTGCCCTGGCCGAGGGCGACCTTGGCCAGCAGGGTGTAGCACTGCAGGTTCCAGCGCTCGCCGTGGCCTTCGAGGGTCTCGATCCCTTTCAGGGCGCATTTCTCGACCGCTTCCAGGTTGTGCCACTCCCACAGGATCTGGCCGCGCACCCGGTGGATGAACTCCATCAGCGGCGACGGCGGCAGCCGGTTCTCCTCGGCGTAGTTGAGCGCCTTCTCCTGCAGGTTGTAGGCCTGCTGCAGATAGCCGCGTGCCATCGAGATCTCCGACTGCTGGCTCAAGGTCCAGAGCACCAGCTTGCTGGCGTCGTGCGAGCGGGCCAGCTGCTCGGTCTGCTGCATCCGCTGGTAGGCGTCGTCCAGCCGGCCCTGTACGAAGGCGGCCTCGCCCAGTACCGACAAGGCGGTGGTGCGCGAGGTGCGCATATGTTCCGGTTGCAGCTCCAGCGCCAGTTCGGCGTAACTGATCGCCTGTTCGGTCTGGCCGATGTTCATCGCGATCTGCGCCCGCACCGCGTTGAAGTCTCCCTGCAGGGTGCGCCACTCCTCGTCGTTGTAGATCGGTTTCAGGGTCTGCTCGGCCTTGGCCAGCCACTGTTCCGCCTGTTCGAACTGGTACTGGCTCTGCGCTACCCAGGCGCGCAACAGGGTCAGCAGCGGCTGGCGGCAGATGCTGTCTTCGCTGAGCTGGTTCAGGCACTGCTCCAGCGCCAGCAGCTGGCCGTCGCGGAACAGCTGGCGGCCATAGCGTAGCAGGATCGCGGTCAGCAGTTGTTCGTCCTGTGCCTTCAGCGCGTGGTCGGCCGCCTTGGCCGGATTCTCCAGCGCCAGCCAGGCGTCGCTGGCGCGCTGGTGCAGCTGGCGCTGCTGATCGGGGTGGTGCTGGGCCAGTAATTGCTGCAGGCAGTTGGCGAACAGGCCGTGGTAGCGGTACCAGCGGCTGTCGCCGTCCTGCGGCTGACGGCTGATGAACAACCCCTGGCCGGTCAATTCGGCCAGCCGGGCGGCGGCATCCTGCTGGCCGGAGACCCGCTGGGCCAGCTCCAGGTTGAACTGCTGCAGGATGCAGGTGCGGTAGAGGAACTGCTTGAGCGGTTCCGCCAGCGGGCCGATCACCTCGTCGGCCAGGTAGTCGACGATATGTGGGTGGCCCAGGCTGAGCTGATCGATAAATTCGTCCAGCAGCGCCGGGGTCTGGCCGGTCAGGGTGGCCAGCTTCAGCGCCGAGGCCCAACCTTCGGTGCGCCGGTTCAGGCGCTCGGCCTGCTCGCGGCTGGCCTCGAAATTGAGGTGGCTGGACAGTAACTCGGCCGTTTCGTCGGCATCGAACGCCAGCTCGTCGCTGTGCAGCTCGACCAGCCGCCCCTTGGCGCGCAGTTCCGGAATGCCCAGCGGCGGCGGCGTCCGGGTCAGCACCGCCAGGGTCAGATAGTCCGGCTGATGGCGGCAGAGGAAGCGCAGTAGCTGGTGGTCCGTCTCGCTGTCGATCAGATGGTAGTCGTCCAGCACCAGCAGCAACGGCGGATATTCGTCCGGCAGTTCGTTCAGCAGCGCGATCAGCCGGGCTTCCGGTGTCAGCTCGGCGTTCACGTTTTTTGTCAGCGTCGACGCCGGTTCCGGCAGCTGCAGCAACTGGCGTAACCCCAGGTCCAGGTAGTGGATGAACGACTGCGGGCTGCTGTCGGTGTGATCGAGGTTGTACCAGAGCGTCGCCAGATCCTGTTGCCGGCTCCACTGGTTGATCAGGGTGCTCTTGCCGTAGCCGGCCGGCGCCTGCAACAGCAGCAGCTTGCCACCCAGCGGCTGTTGCAACAGCTCGTCATGGCGCGGTCGGGCGATCACCTCGGTGGCCAGGGGCGGGCGGCGCAGTTTGCTGCGGAGTTTGAGAAGGGAGGGCATCTGATCGGACTGGTGCATGGGGAATACCGTCTAATTATTGTTATGTTCGCCGTTTTTACGGCTAAGGCGGCGTGGTTGGCTGCCGTTGTTTCAAGTCGCTAGGTTACAAAGATGCTTCGTGCTTTGGCGGGAAGCCTCTTGCCTGATCACTGCTGCATCGAACCGTGCCCGGGACCCTCAGAGTTGGTGTGGAGAGGGGGCCAGCAGCGAGCTTATGACTGCCGTAAATGTTTTCCGCTACTCTGCTATGAACCAAAAAAACGGGGAGGATGGCCTCCCCGGAGAAGGGCAGAGTATAACAATATGGTGGCCGGGGGGAGCGGTCGGTTGGTCAGGCGATCGCCTGGCCGACCCGGACCACTTTCAGCGTATTGGTGCCGCCTTGGGCATTGAGGTAATCCCCCTTGGTGATGATCACCAGGTCACCGTCGGCGACCACGCCCCGTTTGACCAGCTCGTCGACCGCCCGCTGGTTGATCTCCTGCGGCGGCAGCTTGTCGGCGTGGAACGGCACCTGCTGCACGCCGCGATAGAGCGCCACCCGGCGTAGGGTGTCCTCGCGACGCGACAGCGCGAAGAACGGCAGTGACGAGCGCAGTCGCGACATCAGCCGCGGCGTGGCGCCGGTTTCGGTCAGGCAGATGATCGCCTTGACGCCGGTCAGGTGGTTGGCGGCATAGACCGCCGACAGCGCGATGGTTTCGTCGATCAACTCGAAGTGTTCGTGGATCCGGTGCTTGGATTTCTGCGCCGAGGGGTGCTGTTCGGCACCCAGGCAGATTCGTGCCATCGCCGCGACCGCCTCGACCGGGTAGTCGCCGGCGGCGGTTTCCGCCGACAGCATCACCGCATCGGTGGAATCCAGCACCGCGTTGGCGACGTCGGACACCTCGGCGCGGGTCGGCATCGGGCTGCTGATCATCGATTCCATCATCTGGGTGGCGGTGATCACCACCTTATTGAGGCTGCGGGCGCGACCGATGATCTGCTTTTGTACGCCGACCAGCGCGGCGTCGCCGATCTCCACCGCTAGATCACCGCGGGCCACCATCACCGCTTCGGAGGCGCGGATGATATCGTCCAGCACCTGCGGGTCGGCCACGGTTTCGGCCCGTTCGATCTTGGCGACCAGCCCGGCGGTCGAGCCGGTGGCTTCCAGCAGGGCACGTGCCTCGTGCATGTCGGCGGCATCGCGCGGGAAGGAGACCGCCACGTAATCGACGCCGATCTCGGCCGCGATCTTGATGTCGGCCTTGTCCTTGTCGGTCAGCGCCTTGGCGGACAGGCCGCCGCCAAGCCGGTTTATCCCCTTGTTGTTGGACAGCCAGCCGCCGACCAGCACTTCGGTGATCACCTGCTGGCCGGTCACCTCGAGCACCTTCAGCTCGATGCGGCCGTCATCCAGCAGCAGGATATCGCCGGGCCGGGAGTCGCTTATCAGAGCCTTGTAGTCGATCCCCACCCGGCTGGCGTCGCCGCCGTCACGGTCCAGTTCGGCATCCAGTGTAAACTGCCGACCGATCTCCAACCGGACCTTGGTGTCGGCAAAGCGGGCGATACGGATCTTCGGCCCCTGCAGGTCGCCCAGCAGGGCGACGTAACGGCCGTGCCGGGCGGCCATTTCGCGCACCAGCTCGGCCCGGCGACGGTGATCGTCGGCTTCGCCGTGGGAGAAATTCAACCGCATCACGTCGGCGCCGGCCAGGATCAGTTGTTCGATCTGCTGCGCACTGCTGGTGGCCGGACCCAGGGTAGCGACGATCTTGGTACGTCTCAGCATCTTGTCATGCTCCTCAGGCGGGTGCCTGCATCAGGGCCAGGGTGTTGTCCAGCATCCGGTTGGAGAAGCCCCACTCGTTGTCATACCAGGCCATTACCTTGACCAGCCGGCCCGACACCTTGGTCTGCGCGCTGTCGAAGATCGAGGACAGCGGGTTATGGTTGAAGTCGACCGACACCAGCGGCGCGCTGTTGTAGCCCAGCACCGGTGACTGCTGCGCCGTCTCCGCCAACAGCCGGTTCACTTCGTCGACGCTGGTGTTGCGCGCGGCGACGAAGCTCAGGTCGACCAGCGACACGTTGATGGTCGGCACCCGCACCGCCATGCCGTCGAACTTGCCGGCCAGCTCCGGCAGTACCAGGCCGACCGCGGCGGCGGCGCCGGTCTTGGTCGGGATCATCGACTGGGTGGCCGAGCGGGCGCGGTACAGGTCCGGGTGGTAGACGTCGGACAGGTTCTGATCGTTAGTGTAGGCGTGAATGGTGGTCATCAGGCCGCTTTCGATACCGATATGCTGCTGCAGTACCTGGGCCACCGGCGCCAGGCAGTTGGTGGTGCAGGAGGCATTGGAGATGATCCGGTGCGACTGACGCAGCTGCGCGTGGTTGACGCCGTACACGATGGTGGCGTCGACATCCTTGCCCGGCGCGGAGATGATCACCTTGCCGGCGCCGGCCTCGAGGTGGGCGGCGGCCCGGCTCCGTTCGGTGAACAGCCCGGTGCATTCGTAAACCACGTCGATCGCCAGCTCGCGCCAGGGCAGTTCGGCCGGATTGCGGATCGCGCTGATGGCGATCCGGTCGCCGTTGACGCTAATGCTTTCGTCGTCGTGGCTGACGTTGCCGCCAAAACGGCCGTGTACGCTGTCATACTGGAACAGGTGGGCGTTGATCGCGGCATCGCCGAGGTCGTTGATGGCAACCACCTGAATCTGCTCGCGGTAGTTATTTTCATAAAGTGCTCGCAGCACATTGCGGCCGATACGGCCAAAACCGTTGATTGCGACGCGGATGGTCATGGTTGTTACCTCGTAATCACCTGACGTTGATGTTGTTTTTTTATAAATATTACGAGATGAAACGCAAATCAAACAGTGATTTCTGAAAAAATTTTGGTAAACTTACCAAAAATTGAGATTGGGCTTGGCTGCGAATATCGGCGCGAGCCCCTGTGAGAGGCTGTCGCAAAATGTAGCGAGCGAAGGTGAGACAAGGCAAAAATCGGCGAAAAAGTGGAGTTTACGAGCTGTAAATGAGCATTTTGTACGGTCCGCCGCTGCGGCCGATTTTTAACGCAGTATCACCGAGCGCAGTAGTTTTGCGACAGCCTGGTAAGAAAGAACCAGAACAGAGTCGAGGGCATCCATGCACGCTGTAGTTGAACAGGTTACCGCACGTATCGTCAGCCGTAGCAGGGCCAGTCGTGCCGCTTATCTTCGCCAGATGAAGGCCGCAGAAGAGCAGGGCGTGCACCGTGCCCGGCTGTCCTGCGGCAACCTGGCGCACGGCTTCGCCGCCTGCGGCACCGGCGACAAGCAGGCGCTGAAACTGACCAATGCGGTCAATGTCGGCATTATTACGTCATATAACGACATGTTGTCCGCGCACCAGCCGTTCGAGACCTACCCTGAGCAGATCAAGCAGGCGGTCCACGAGCTGGGCTCGGTGGCGCAGGTCGCCGGCGGCGTGCCGGCGATGTGCGATGGGGTGACCCAGGGGCAGCCGGGCATGGAGCTGAGCCTGTTCAGCCGCGACCTGATCGCGATGGCGGCGGCGGTGGGGCTGTCCCACAACATGTTCGACGCGGCGCTTTATCTGGGCGTGTGCGACAAGATCGTGCCGGGCTTGCTGATCGGCGCGCTGCGCTTTGGTCACCTGCCGACCCTGTTCGTGCCGGCCGGGCCGATGCCGAGCGGTCTGCCGAACAAGGAAAAGGCCCGTATCCGTCAGCTCTATGCCGAAGGCAAGGTCGGTCGCCAGGAGCTGCTGCAGTGTGAGGCCGATTCCTACCACAGCGCCGGCACCTGCACCTTCTACGGCACCGCCAACAGCAACCAGATGGTGGTTGAGGTGATGGGGCTGCACCTGCCCGGCGCCTCGTTCGTCAACCCCGGCACCGAACTGCGCGAGGCGCTGACCCGCGAGGCGGGCCGTCAGGCGGTACGGCTGACCCAGCCGAACGGCCGCTTCACGCCGCTGTACGAGATCGTCGACGAGCGTGCTCTGGTCAACGCGATCGTCGCGCTGCTGGCGACCGGCGGCTCGACCAACCACACCATGCACCTGATCGCCATCGCCCGGGCGGCCGGGATCCAGATCAACTGGGATGACTTTTCCGATCTGTCGGCGGTGGTGCCGCTGCTGGCGCGGGTCTACCCGAACGGCGAAGCGGATATCAACCACTTCCAGGCGGCCGGCGGTGTCGCCTACCTGGTGCGTCAGCTGCTGGCAGGCGGCCTGCTGCACGAGGATGTGATGACCGTCGCCGGCAAAGGGCTGTCGCGCTACACCCGGGAGCCGTTCCTGGACGACGGCAAGCTGGTCTGGCGCGAGGGCAGCGAGCAGTCGCTGGATGAAAACGTGCTGCGACCGGTCGATCGGCCGTTCAGCCGCGATGGTGGCTTGAAGGTGCTGACCGGCAACCTGGGACGTGGCGTGATCAAGGTCTCGGCGGTGGCCGAACAGCATCGGCTGGTCGAGGCGCCGGCGGTGGTGTTCGAAGATCAGGATCAGTTGGCCGAGGCGTTCGAGCGCGGTGAGCTGGAGCGCGACTTCGTGGCGGTGGTGCGCTACCAGGGGCCGACGGCAAACGGCATGCCGGAGCTGCATAAGCTGACTCCGTACCTGGGTACCCTGCAGGATCGTGGCTTCAAGGTGGCGCTGGTGACCGATGGCCGGATGTCCGGCGCGTCCGGCAAGGTACCGGCGGCGATCCATGTCTGGCCGGAGGCCTGCCAGGGCGGCCCGCTGGCGCAGGTGGCCGATGGCGATCTGATCCGGCTCGACGCCGATGCCGGTACGCTGCAGCTGCTGGCCGGCGACGAACGGTGGTTGCAGCGCGGTCAGGCCATGCCGGATTCGGCGGCCGATCATCATCATGCGATGGGCCGTGAGCTGTTCGCGCCGATGCGCCGGCAGGTCAGCTGCGCCGAGCAGGGCGCCGGGGTCTTCGAATTCGCGGAGGAGGCGGTCGAATGAGCGAGTACGCCCTGGTTGGCGATATCGGCGGCACCAATGCCCGTTTTGCGCTGGTGCGGCCCGGCTCGGTCGAGCTACAGCAGGTAAGGACGCTGAACTGTGCCGATTACCGCAATATCGACGATGCCTGTCGCGATTACTTCGCCGCCGTCGGCATCGAACGGGTGGCGCGTGCCTGTCTGGCATTCGCCTGCCCGGTGCAGGGCGACGAAATCCGTATGACCAACAACCACTGGCGGTTCACGCGTGAGACGCTGAAGCGCCAACTGGGCCTGGACCAGCTCAAGCTGGTCAACGACTTTACCGCCATGGCGCTGGGGATGCTGCATGTTCCGTCAGGAGAGCGTCTGGTGGTGGGGGGCGGTCGCGCGCTGGATGGCGCTGCGCGACTTGTGATCGGCCCCGGCACCGGGCTAGGGGTGTCGGGGCTGGTTCCAGCCAATGACGGTTGGATCCCGCTGGCGACCGAAGGCGGTCATGTCAGTTTTGCGCCGACCGACGAGGTGGAGCTGGCGGTTTGGCGCCAGCTCAATGAACAGTTCGGCCGGGTGTCGGTGGAGCGGATTCTCTGTGGCCAGGGGCTGCTGAATCTCTACCGCGCGCTGTGCGGCTACCGCAGCCAGCCGGTCCGTTGTGAAAGTCCGGCGGAGATCAGCACCCGTGCGCTGGCGGGCAGCGAGCCGATGGCGGTGGAGGCGTTGAGCCGCTTCTGCCGCATTCTGGGCGCGGTGGCCGGCGATGCGGTGCTGACGCTGGGCGCACGCGGCGGTGTCTACCTCTGCGGCGGCATTCTGCCGAAAGTGGCGGAGTTCTTCCTGCAGAGTGGTTTCCGCGAAGCGTTCGAAGCCAAAGGCCGATTTGTCGAGTATATGGCGCAGGTGCCGGTCTGGCTCTGTACCGCCGACAATCCCGGCCTGCTGGGTGCCGCCGCGGCCCTGGATAACGCCGAGGTGGCCGGGTGAGTCAGTGTGTCGGCGACCCTGATCTGCAAGCACAGATCGAATCGGCCAATCCGGGATCTCATAAGCTGAATTGGCAGGGGTTTTCGTTACTGCTGTGCAAGCAGGCCTGGGGCGAGCTGATATTGGCTGAACAGGGCGGCCAGGTGCTGCATTTTCGGCCGGCCGGTCAGCGCCCTGTGCTCTGGCTGACCGACCAGCCGCAACGGCCGGGCCGGGCGCTCCGGGGCGGCGTGCCGCTGTGTTGGCCCTGGTTCGGCAACCATCCGTCCGATCCGTCGCAGCCGCCCCATGGCCTGGCCCGCACCGCACTTTGGGATATTGAAACCGTCCATCTGGATCAACATGGCGGCCGCTGGCGGCTGAGCCCGCAGACGCCGTTGTGGCCCGGGCTGCAATTGAGCCAGTTTGTCGACGTGGTCGACGGGCAATTAAGTATCCGGCTGGAAACCCTCAACCAAAGCGATCGTGCTGTCACCATCAGCCAGGCATTGCACAGCTATCTGGCAGTTTCCGATCTGTCGCAGGTGGCGTTGCGTGGCCTGCAGGGCTGCGACTATGTCGACAAGCTGCAGCAGATGGCGGCCGGACGGCAGGCGGGGGCGATCAGGATCGACGGCGAGATCGACCGGATTTTTTCCCATCGCGACGATGGCTTGTTGGTCGACCCTGGTTGGCGGCGGGCGATCCGTATCGGCAAGGCGAATAGCGGCTCGACAGTGGTCTGGAATCCGGCCGGTGCGGCGGCGCTGATGGCCGATGTCGGCCTGGCCCAGGCGTCGCGCTTTGTTTGCATTGAGGCGGCCAACACCGGACCGTTCGATCCGCTGCAACTGGAACCCGGCGCCGCGGCGTCGCTGCAAACGACGATCTCGGTGGAAGCTCTGCCAGAGGATTGATAGGAGGGGATACAGGGTGAGTGTTGAGTTGATTGAAACGCCGCTGGTGCTGGGCATGATGCGGCTGACGGAGAATGACGAATTGAGCCATCCGGCGCGGCTGGCCGACTGGATCGCCGCGCAACTGGATAGCGGGCTGGACTGGTTCGACCATGCCGATATCTATGGCGACCGGCGTTGCGAGACACTGTTCGGCGAGGCGTTGGCACGCCAGCCGGCGCTGCGCTCGAAGGTGCGGCTGATCAGCAAGGCCGATATCGTCACCGCCGCGCGGGACGGCTCTCGCTGGGGTGTGAAACATTACGATACCAGCGCGGCCTACCTGCGCCAGTCGGTGGAGGGCTCGTTGCGCCGGCTGGGCGTGGAGCGGTTGGACCTGTTCCTGATCCACCGGCCGGACCCGCTGATGGATGTCGATGAAACCGCCCAGTTGCTCGACGATCTGGTGGCTGAAGGCAAGCTGGCGGCGGTGGGGGTGTCCAATTTCCTGCCGGACCAGTGGCGGTTGCTGCAATCGCGGCTGACTCAGCCGCTGCGCTGCAACCAGATCGAGCTGTCGCTGAAGCGTACCGAACCGCTGTTCGACGGCCAGGCGGAAGCGCTGCAACTGGACCGGATGCAGGCGCTCTGCTGGTCGCCGCTGGCCGGCGGCACGCTCGAGCAGGGCGAACTGGCTCAACCTTTGGCGGCGATGGCCGATATCTATGGTTGTACGCCAACCGCATTGGCGATGGCCTGGCTGCGCCGCATTCCGGGCGCGCCGGTGCCGGTGTTGGGCAGCTTTAACGCCGCGCGCATCGCAGCCGCCCGACAGGGCTGCGAGCTGTCACTGACTCGCAGCGACTGGTTCACGCTGCTGCAAGCGGCGCGCGGCCACCGGGTCGCCTGAAACCGAATTGAAGATGCTCTTTTGTTGTTGTTTGTGACCGCTCCATTGGGGCGGTTTTTTTATCTCTTTTTTACGTGCACCGAGGGGCGCGGTTATTCCAGCCTCTTGCAGTCTGAGCGGGGCTCCGATTTTTGTAGGGCGTCACCTGGGGCGCCACCGCCGTAGGCGGTTGATGTTCGGTCGGCTGGGTTTTCAATCAGCCGGCCTCTCGGCTACAGAATAAAATTGAATATCAATTCAACCGCTGGTCCAGATAGCTCTGGTAATCCGGCACCTTGTAGCCATGCGGCTGGTCGAGCAGCGGCGAGCTGATCAGGAAATCCGCCGAGCTGCGGTTGCAGGCCACCGCCACGTTCCAGACGGCGGCGATCCGCAGCAGCGCCTTGACGTCGGGGTCGTGCGGCATCGGTTCGAACGGGTCCCAGAAGAAGACGATCATATCGATCTTCTGCTCGGTCAGCAGGGCGCCGATCTGCTGGTCGCCGCCCAGCGGGCCGCTGAGCAGTTTATGGATCGGCGTGCCCAGCGCCCGTTCCAGCAGGTGGCCGGTGGTGCCGGTGGCGAACAGCTGGTGCGGCCGCAGCCGGTCCAGGTGGCTGCGGGTCCAGTCCAGCAGCTCTTCTTTCATATTGTCGTGGGCGATCAGCGCTATCCGCTTGCTGGCCGGCATCTCGATCTGTTTGTAGTTCATAGGGCTCTCCTCAGCTTTTCAGCTTTTCGCGCTGCTGCTTGAAGTAGCGGATCAGGTTTTCGGTGGAACCGTCGTGGCGGCCTTCATTCTGCGCCTGTTGCAGTTCCGGCAATATGCGGGCGGCCAGGGTCTTGCCCAGCTCGACGCCCCACTGGTCGAACGAGCAGATATTCCAGATCACCCCCAGCACGAAGATCTTGTGTTCATACAGCGCGATCAGTGCGCCCAATGTGCGCGGGTCCAGCCGTTTCAACAGCAGGGTGTTGGTCGGCCGGTTGCCTTGGTGCACCTTGTGCGGCAGCAGTCGCTCGATCTCTTGTTCGGACAATCCCTGGCCGGCCAGCTCGCGCGCCACCTCCTCGGCGCTGATGCCGTTCATCAATGCCTCGGTCTGGGCGAAGAAGTTGGCCATCAGTTTCTCGTGGTGGCCGCGCACCGGGGTGCTGCTCTCGATCGAGCCGATAAAGTCGGCCGGTACCACGGTGTTGCTCTGGTGCAGGTATTGGTAGAAAGCGTGCTGGCCATCGATGCCCAGCTGGCCCCAGATCACCGCGCCGGTGGTGTAGGGTACCCGCTCGCCGACGCGGTCGACCGACTTGCCGTTGCTCTCCATCTCCGCCTGCTGCAAATAGGCGGCGAACCGCTGCAGCGGCCAGTCGTAGGGCAGGATCACCTGTGAATGGCGGCCCAGGAAAGTGCTGTTCCACAACGTCATTAGTGCCAGCAGTACCGGCGCGTTGCGCTCGAACGGCATGTCGCGGAAGTGCAGGTCCATCTCGTGGGCGCCGCTGAGCAGCTCCTCGAACTGCTTGAAGCCCAGCTGCAGGGCGATCGGCAGGCCGATTGCCGACCACAGCGAGAAGCGGCCGCCGACCCAGTCCCACATCTGGAAGCTGTTTTCAGGCCGGATGCCGAACGCCTTGACCGCCGCCTCGTTACTGGATACCGCGACGAAGTGCTTGGCCACCGCTCGCTCGTCGAACGCCGACGACATCAGCCAGTTGCGGGCGGTCTGGGCGTTGGTCATGGTCTCGCTGGTGGTGAAGGTCTTCGAAGCGACCACGAACAGCACCCGCTCCGGGTTCAGCGGCCGCAGGGTGTTGGCGATCTCGACACCGTCGACGTTGGAGACGAAGTGCACCCGGATGCGGTCGTCGGCGTAGGGCTTCAGTGCCTGGGTGACCATCCGCGGGCCGAGATCCGAGCCGCCGATGCCGATATTGACCACGTCGGTGATCCGCTTGCCGGAATAACCGCGCCAGCGGCCTTTGCGAACCGCGTTGACGAAGTTCTTGATCCGCGCCAGCTCACGGTTGACCGCGTCCATCACGTTAACGCCGTCCAGGAACACCGGGGTATTGCTGCGATTGCGCAGCGCGGTATGCAGCACTGCGCGGTTCTCGGTGGCGTTGATGCGGTCGCCGTGGAACATCCGGTCGCGCCAGTTATCCAGCCCGACCTCCTTCACCAGCGCCAGCAGGTCGGCCAGGGTGGCGTCGTCGACCGGGTTCTTCGAGTAGTCCAGCAGGATGTTCTGCGCCTGCAGCGAGTATTTCTGGAAGCGCGCCTCATCCTGCGCGAACAGCGCCTTGATCGGAGTCTGCTGTGCCTGTTCGGTACGGGTCAGGAGGGATTGCCAAGCCTTGAGTGAAGTGACGTTCGCCATGATCGATCCGGATTTATTATTGGAATTTATGTAAGTTAACTACATTATCGGCTTTTTGATCAGTTGGCACGTCTATTTTTTATGAAAAAGGATGGTTTATTACGTTTTGTCGCTCGGGCAGGGCGGCCTCCAGAGAGCGGTTCGAAGCGATGGCGAAAAGTGGAGCGAAAGCGGCTCCGATAATCGTTGCAGCTAACCCGGTAGCGATATTAAATCGCAGCAAGATATGCTCTAACCTGCAGTGTAATAGTGCCAAGCAGTTGGAGCCGGTCACTTACCAGGGAATCTGAACATGAGCCAAGCCCGCTATGCCGAACAACTGAAGGCCCTGTCCGACCGGCTGGTGGAGATCCAACGGCCGATTCTGCTGCTGGACGCAATCAAGTGGCCGCAGGCGTACGAGACGCAGTTCCTGGCGTCGGGTGGCACCCGACTGCCGGCGGCGGATCGGGCGTTCTACGAGGCGCAGCCGTTGCGGTTCGATGCCGGTGTGAAGCGGGCGGAGTTACGTGCGCTGCGGGCCGACATCAGACGCCGGCTGGGACCGGGCGACCGGCTCGGGCGGATTCTCAGCGAGACGGCCGAGCAGTACGAGCGGGTGGTCGAACTGCTGCAACAACGCGGCCGTGCCGGTTTTCTGACCGCCAGCCGGGCGCTGTATGGCAGCGCCCGCGACCATCTGCGCGGCGACCGCAAGACCCTGATCGAGCTGGGCGACCGGCTGTGCGGCATCTTTTCGTTGCCGGCGGCGGCCCGTCTGGCGCACGCCTATCCGAAGGAGATCGAAGCTTCGGATGCGGTGGCGGAGCTGCAGCGGCGGTTGGGCGGCTACTTCGGCGATTGGCCGGTCAATGTCGAGCTGAGCGACGGTATCGTGTCGGACGCCTCGGCCGGCGGGGATCGCATCAAGATCAACAGTTATGCCCGTTTTTCCGAACTGGACCTGCGGGTGCTGGAGGTGCACGAGGGCTGGGTGCATGTGGGCACTACGCTGAACGGTCGCGGCCAGCCCTGGGCCAGCTGGCTGAGTGTCGGCTCGCCGCGTATCACCGCGATCCAGGAGGGGCTGGCGGTGCTGATCGAGACGCTGACCTTCAGCTCCTTCCCCGACCGCGCCCGCCGGATCAGCGACCGGGTGGTGGCGATCGATCTGGCCGAGCGGGGCGCCGATTTCATCGAGGTCTATCGCTTCTTCCTTGAGCGTGGCCTGAGCGAGCAGGCCAGCTACAAGGTGGCCCAGCGGGTGTTCCGCGGCGGCATGGTCGAGGGCGGCGCCTGCTTTACCAAGGATCTCTCCTATGTCCGGGGATTCGTCGAGACCGTTAACTTCATCAAGAGCGCGATCCTGGCCGGGGTGCCGGAGATCCTGCCGATGCTGTTCGTCGGCAAGGTCACCCTGGACGATCTGCCGGTGCTGTACGAGTACGCACTGGAGGGGCTGATCGTCCAGCCGGCCTACCTGCCGCCGATGTTCCGCGACCTCAACGGGCTCTACACCTGGTTCGGTTTCTCCAGCGGTATGAGCCTGGTCAACCTGGGCCGGGTGCAGAGCCACTTCGAGCGGCTGTTCCAGCAACTGCCGCAGTTTCCGTCCGCCGAGGCCTGCGAAGATAACGACAGCGATCAGGAGTGATTCGCGATACTGGCTTAATATGGCGTTTTGCTTGGACGCTTTGGAGCCGGTCCTGCCCTACCTGTCACTCGATCTATCGCCGCCGTTGTCTGAGCTGCTACCGGCGCTGCCTCTCGACCCGAATCAGGTGCTGGGGCAACAGGGTGAAGCGACAGCCGGATCAACAAGCGGCTGGCCGCTAACAATTGTTAATGCCGTCGACAGGCTACTCGCCTGAAGCAAGCGGCACTGGAGGAGTAGCGATGAACTGGCAGCTGAAAACATTTGCTGAACTGACCCTGGATCAACTGTACGACCTGTTGCAACTGCGCAATGAGGTGTTCGTGGTGGAGCAGGCCTGTCCTTACGGTGATATCGACGGGCAGGATCGAGACCCGCAGGTGCGCCACCTGCTGGGCTATGACGGCGACCGATTGCTGGCCTATCTGCGGCTGCTGCCACCGGATATGGCCTATCCCGGCCGTGCTTGCATCGGTCGGGTCGTGACCCATCCGGATGGCCGTGGCAATGGGCTGGGACGCCGGTTGCTGGCCGAAGGACTGCGCCACTGCGAGCGCTGCTGGCCGCAAAGTGCTATCCAGATCGGCGCCCAGGCCTATCTGCAGGATTTTTACGCCGGCTACGGCTTCGTTGCCAGCTCCGAGGTCTACCTGGAGGATGGCATTCCTCATCTGCATATGCTGCGTCCGGCCGGCTGATCGTCGCCGGCGGCTACGCCGTTGTTTTTGAACTGCACTATTCTTTTTACAGGGTCGGCCGGAGTCGATGCGCGGGAAAGGAGAACCTATGCAGGTTCGGTCGGCAGTTCATCAACTGCGATAGCTGAGGTGACGATCATGAGTATCGGTGTTGTGGTAGCGGACGCAGGACGAGCCCGCATCTTTGCCACCCAACGGCTAGGAAGTTCGCTCGAAGCACTGAAAGATCTGGTAAATCCCTATAGTAAACAACGGGAACAGGACCTGACCTCCGACCGCTCAGGCCATACCCGCAGCGCCAGTGGCGCCGGTATCACGATGAGCAACCGGGTGGAGTTCAAAGACCAGGAAGCTCACCAGTTTGCCAAAGGCATCATCAGCGAGCTTGAGCAGTCCCGCCAGACTGAACACTTTGACAAGCTGTTCCTGGTGGCGGCGCCTCGTTTTCTTGGCCATCTGCGCCAGGAGTTGAGCCCGCAGCTGCAGAAACTGGTTAGCGGCGAACTGTCCAAGGACCTCAGTCTGATGAGCGAGCAGGAGATTCAGAAGCAGCTCTACGAGGCCGGGCGGCTGCACTGATCGGCAGTTTGATCGGGTCGGCTGAAACCGCGAATGGCTCAGGACAAGGTCGATGGACAGCAACACTGTTGAGCTCGAACGGGTTCGCAATATCGGCATTATCGCCCATATAGATGCCGGCAAAACCACCACCACCGAGCGGGTGCTGTACTACACCGGACGTACTCACCGGCTCGGCTCGGTGGATGACGGTACCACCGTGACCGACTGGATGATCCAGGAGCGGGAGCGGGGCATCACCATCGTTTCCGCGGTGATCACCGCCAGTTGGCGCGACCACCAGATCAATCTTATCGACACCCCGGGGCATATCGACTTCACCGCCGAGGTGCAGCGTGCGCTGCGGGTGCTCGACGGCGGTATTGTGGTGTTCGATGCGGTACACGGCGTGGAACCGCAGAGCGAGACCGTCTGGCGCCAGGCCGACCGCTACCGGGTGCCGCGCATCTGCTTCGTCAACAAGATGGACCGGCTGGGTGCCGATTTCGACTTCGCCGTTGAAACTATCGAGCAGCGCCTGGGCGCACGTACCTTGCTGCTGCAGCTGCCGATCGGTGCCGAGGCGGAATTTGAAGGGGTAATCGATCTGCTGCGGATGCAGGCGATACGTTGGCCGGACGAGCTGGGTGCCAGCCCCGAGATCGGCGATATCCCGCCCCAGTTGCAGGCGCGTGCCGAGCAGGCCCGAAGCCAGTTGCTGGAACGGGTGGTGGAAACCGATGACAGCCTGCTGGAGCTGTACCTCGAAGGCGAAGAGCCGGACGCGGACGCACTGATCGGGGCGCTGCGTCGGGCAACGATCGCCAACCGGCTGTTCCCGGTGCTCTGCGGTGCCTCACTGCGCAACAAGGGGATCCAACCGTTGCTGGACGCAGTGGTGGATCTGCTGCCATCACCGCTGGACATAGGGGCGGTGAGCGGTACCGATCCGCGCAGCGAGCAGCCGGCGGAGCGCCCGCCCAGCGAGGATGCGCCGCTGGCGGCGCTGGTGTTCAAGGTGGTTTCCGACCCCTATGTCGGCCACCTGGCCTACTTCCGGGTCTATTCCGGCCGGATGCGGCCGGGCGACAAAGTTTACAACGCCACCCGGGACAAGAACGAACGGGTCGGCCGGATGGTGCGCATGTATGCCGACCACCGCGAAGCGATCGAGCAGGTGTCGACCGGTGATATCGATGCGGTGTTGGGCATGAAGTCGGTCCATACCGGCGATACTCTGTGCGACCCGGCACATCCGATCCTGCTGGAGTCGATCCAGTTCCCCGAGCCGGTGATCAATATCGCACTGGAGCCGCGCACTCACGAGGAGGAGAAGCAGATCGGTGAGGCGCTGCATCATCTGGCCGAGGAGGATCCCACCTTCAAGGTCTTTACCGACGAGGAGACCGGCCAGACCATACTGGCCGGCATGGGTGAGTTGCACCTGCAGATCGTGGTCGACCGGCTGGAGCGCGAGCACCAGCTGAAGGTCAAGACCGGTAAGCCCCGGGTTTCCTACAAGGAGACCGTCTCGCAACCGGTCGCCGGTATCGAAGGCAGGCACGTCAAGCAGACCGGCGGCCACGGCCAATACGGTCATGTGGTGCTGGATCTGGCACCGGCCGCGCCGGGCAGCGGTATCTGCATCGACAACCAGATCAGTGGCGGTGCTATCCCTCGCGAATTCATTCCGGCGGTTGAAAAGGGGATCCATGAGGCGGCTCGCAGCGGGGTATTGGGTGGCTATGCGATCACCGATCTCCAGGTGACTCTGCGTGATGGCTCCTCCCATGAGGTGGACTCCAGCGAGCAGGCGTTTCGCAGCGCCGGTGCCAAGGCGCTGATCGCGGCGGTACGCGAGGCTGAGCCGATCCTGCTGGAGCCGATCTGTCGGCTGGAGGTGGTGACCCCCGAGGAGTACACCGGCGATGTGCTGGGTCAGCTCAGCGCCCGGCGTGGCGAGATCGAGGGAATGACCCCGCGGGCGGGTGGCGTTGAGGTGATCCGCGGTCAGGTGCCGCTGAGGGAGATGTTCGGTTATGCCACCCAGCTACGCTCCATTACTCAGGGGCGGGCACTGTTCTCAATGGAGTTCGATCACTACGCATCGCTGCCGCCGGAGCTCAAGCAGGAGGTATTGGCGCGCGGCTAGTGGCGCGCGGCGAGTGGTGCACGGCGCGTGGTACTCGGTTAGCGGTTATAGGTCAGTACCTGGCCGGAAAACGGCGATGCATCGCCCGCCGTCATGGCCGGCTTGCTCTGGCTGTGTGAATAGCCCAATGCGACCATGCGCTTGCTGAAACGCGCATGATGCCCCCGGCCGGGATCCACCAGGATGACCTCACAGTGGGCATTGGCGTGCTGATCGATAAACCCCGCCAGTTGCGTTGCGTGATCCCGTTCATAGAGCAGGTCGCTGCCAATGATTAGGTCGAAATCGCCTAGCTCGCTCTGGTCGCTGTCCCAGCTGGTCCGTACGAAGGGGATCGTCTGGCCATTATTCAGCCGGGTATTCTCGATCAGGAAACGCTCAGCTTCCGGGTGATAATCGGTAGCGGTGATGTCGGCTTCGCGATGGTTCAGCAACAAGCTGGACAGGGCGATGCCGCAGCCCACCTCCAGAATTCGTTTTCCCTCGATTTCGAAGTCGGCCATCAGGTGGGCGAGCACTTCGCCCGAAGGCCAGACGATACCGAACAGCGGCCAGGTTGCCGAGGATATGCCCAACTTTTCCGCCGTACCCTCAGGGTCGGAGAACTGCTGCCTGTCCCGAAGCGTACGCAGGTGGATATCCACCCCGCCAAATTCGATGGTCTGATAACGCACGCGCAGAGAGGACATAAAACACCAGTGGGGGCAGGGGAGGGGACGACGACACCCTTGTAAGTACCACTGTACGCTTTTGCGGATATTTAGACTACTTAATATTATTCACCTCTTACCTACAATCTGTTCAATATGGTTAACGTTCGCTGTATTAAGACCAGAAAAGGGTGGCCCCCAATGGATGAATTTCACTGAACAGCGAAATAGATAAACATTTTATAAAAAGAGCTTGTATAACCGTCCATGCTCGCGTAGTATTGTCGTTGCTGTGTATAAGTAAGCCTCTTGTGTTCTTGTAGATTCTTGTTTTCAAACTGTTTTCTGCTCCCACCCATCTGCCTTTCTTGATACATGCATAGATGGCCGTCGTCTACATGGAGCCTGTTGGACTGTGGCGATGGTTGACTTACCTAAAAAATAGTGAGATTTAAAAAATGTCTAATGTACAGACTGGTACTGTGAAGTGGTTCAACGATGAGAAAGGCTTCGGCTTCATCGAGCGTGAAAACGGCAACGATGTATTCGTACACTTCCGTTCCATCATCGGCGAAGGCCGCAAGACGCTGGTTGAAGGCCAGTCGGTAACTTTCGTAGAAGTTCAGGGCCAGAAAGGTCCGCAGGCTGATCAGGTTACCCCGCTGTAAATTCTTCGCGTCATGCTCTGCATCACCTGACCCGTTCAGGTGATTGAGCCCTGCTTCTCCCCTGTCATCATCGTGACGGGGGAGAGGTTATATACTCGGAATTAGTCCTAATTCCATCCTTCTGGCTTTATCCTCATTGGGCGGTTTTTTCTCTGTCCCAAGGCCGCTTGTCGTGGATTTTTCGGTTGTTTTTGCCTGAAACTACCACGAGCTTGTGCTAATTAAGTCATATTTTTCAAAGTATTATAATTATGTTGTGCCAGTGCGCAAAAACTGTGGCTGGTTAAAACAGGGAGAATCTATGCTAATAAATCTTAGCGATAATATATGTGTTTCCAGATATCAGGATACACATACTGAACAATGGGTTTGCTACGAACAGCTTGGTAAGGTGGCAAGCCAGAAGCGCCAAATCTGGAAAAAAGTCACCGGCTTCATGACCGTTGGTGGCATGCAGGTCTGGTTGGACGAACGTTACCCGGGTAGTGATATGGCGGGAGCGTTTCTGAAAGTATCCGCTTGCTAGTAGGTGGACTGATGAGCTTTGTTTTTTAGCTTTTACTGCCCTCCCAATCGTCCTCAGTATCTCTCTGCTGCGAGTCTCGGCTTGCGCGTGGGGGATTCAATGTTGCTGTGCTGCCTGCCGCGCAATTACCTTGCTGCGCAGGCTGATGGCCTTTATCGCAAGGCGCTGTTTGCAGGCAGGCACGACAGGAACTTTAGTTCTTGAACTGGCTTACGTCGTTGGTGATGTTGACCTCGACGCTCTCGGTCGGAATGCGGAAATCGTATACCCGCTGCCAGCCCTCGCTACCCGGGGCGCGTTCCCAGACCGTGCCGGCGTTATATTCGAACAGCTCGCTCAGTGATGAGTCCAATTGGCTCAATTTCTCCAGCGGTACCGGGGTGGTGTTGACCACCAGGTCGGCCAGGAACTCCTCGCTTTCATAACCGGTGAACAACCGCCAGCCGGTGTCGTTCAGGTGTTCGGGCACGGTCTTGTACATGAAGCGGACCGGCAGTTTTTCATCGAACACCAGTCTCGAGACCAGTGCCAGGTAACCGTTCTTGGTCTGGTTGGTGTCGGTATTTGTCGGCTGGGCTTGATCGACTTCGGGTGATTTCATACGTCTGGTCCTCGCGCCTTGCCTGGCCCGTTTCGGGGCAATGACGCGTCTCTCGAATTTAGTGTTAACAGGCCTGGTCTGAACGGTAATGCTGTTCGGTTAAGTGATTGGGGCGGTGATTGTAGGGCTGGCTTCAGTCGGCCAGGAGCCCTCAGGGCTCCATAACCGCCTGCGGCGGTGACGCACTGAAGTGCGCCCTACAAGGCTATGCCGTTCCTGATGGCGAGCATTTCTTCTATCGCAACCGGCATTGCGCAACCTGACAGCATTACCGTCTGAGTGGCCATTTTACTGTCGTCGACGGATTACTGAAAGGCCGCCTCCAGCAGCTTGCGGGTGTAAGGGTGCTGTGGCGCGCTGAAGATCCGTTCGGCGTCGCCCTGTTCGATCACTTCGCCGTGACGCATCACCAGCAGGCTGTGGCTCAGGGCTTTGACCACCGCCAGGTCGTGGCTGATGAACAGATAGCTGAGATTGTATTTCTGTTGCAGGTTGCGCAGCAGTTCGATGATCTGCTTCTGAATGGTACGGTCCAGTGCCGAGGTCGGCTCGTCCAGGATGATCAGTTCCGGCTTCAGCACCAGGGCGCGGGCGATAGCCACCCGCTGGCGCTGGCCGCCGGAGAATTCGTGCGGGTAACGGTGGCGGACCGCCGGATCGATGCCGACCTCGTTCAGTGCCTCGATGATCATCTGCTCGCGATCGGCCGGCTCGCCTACCTGGTGGATCTCCAGCCCTTCGGCGATACATTCGGCGATCGACATCCGTGGGCTGAGGCTGCCATATGGATCTTGGAACACCACCTGCATACGGCGTCGCAGCGGTTTGACCTGCTTCTGGCTCAGGCCGTTGAGCGGCTGGCTGTCGAAATGGATCTCGCCTCGGCTCTGCTGCAGGCGCAGGATCGCCATCCCCAGGGTGGTCTTGCCTGAGCCTGACTCGCCAACCACCCCCAGGGTTTCGCCCGGCCGCAGCTGGATATCGACGCCGTCGACGGCCCGGATATGATCGACGGTACGGCGTAGCAATCCTTTGCGGATCGGGAACCAGACCTTGAGGTCCTTGGTTTCCAGCAGTGTGCGATCGTCTTTGAGCGGCAGCGGGGCGCCGGCCGGCTCGGCCGCCAGCAGTGACTGGGTGTAGGCGTGCTGCGGCGCGGCGAACAACTTGGCGGTGTCGTTTTGCTCGACCAGCTTGCCGTGGCACATCACGCAGACATGGTGGGCATAGCGGCGCACGATATTGAGGTCGTGGGTGATCAGCAGGATCGCCATGCCGAGTTTCTGCTGCAGTTCGCGCAGTAGCTCGAGAATCTGCGCCTGGATAGTGACATCCAGCGCGGTGGTCGGCTCGTCGGCGATCAGCAGTTCCGGGTCGTTGGCCAGCGCCATGGCGATCATCACCCGCTGGCGTTGGCCGCCGGACAGCTCGTGCGGATAGCTGCGCAGACGTTTTTCCGGATCCTGAAGGCCGACCAGTTCGAGCAGCTCCAGGGTGCGCTCGCGCGCCTGGGCGCCGCTCAATCCCTTGTGCAGCAGTAGGATCTCGCCGATCTGGCGCTCGATATTGTGCAGCGGGTTCAGCGAGGTCATCGGCTCCTGGAAGATGATGCCGATGCGGTCGCCGCGCAGCTGCCGCATCCGCTGCTCGTCGGTGTCCAGCAGATTTTCGTCGCGGTAGTAGATCGCTCCGCTCGGGTGGCTGGCGTGCGGGTAGGGCAGCAGCCGCATGATCGACAATGCGCAGACCGATTTGCCGGAGCCCGACTCGCCAACCAGCGCCAGGGTTTCGCCGGCCTTGATATCAAAGCTGACCCGCTTGACCACCGTGGTGCGCCCCGGAGGGCCGCTTTTGCGTCCGGACGTTTTGCCGTCCTGGAAAGCCACCGACAGCTCACGGACCTGAATCAATGGAGAGCTCATCTACACCTTCCTCGGATCGAATGCATCGCGAACCGCCTCGCCGATAAAGATCAGCAGGGTCAGCATCACCGACAGTACCACGAAGGCGGTGATGCCCAGCCAGGGGGCGTGCAGGTTGCCCTTGCCCTGGGCGACCAGTTCACCCAGCGACGGCGAGCCGGGTGGCAGGCCGAAGCCGAGGAAATCCAGTGCGGTCAGGGTGACCACCGAGCCGTTGAAGATGAACGGCATGAAGGTCAGCGTGGCGACCATCGCGTTGGGCAGTATATGGCGGAACATGATCATCCGGTCGGACAATCCCAGTGCGCGGGCAGCCCGTACGTACTCCAGGTTGCGGCCGCGCAGGAACTCTGCGCGCACCACGTCGACCAGGCTCATCCAGGAGAACAGCAGCATGATGCCGAGCAGCCACCAGAAGTTCGGCTCGACGATACTGGCCAGGATGATCAGCAGGAACAGTACCGGCAGGCCGGACCAGATCTCGATAAAGCGCTGGAAGAACAGGTCCACCTTGCCGCCGTAGTAGCCCTGCACGGCGCCGGCGATCACCCCGATCACCGAGCTGGCCAGGGTCAGTACCACCGCGAACAGGATCGAGATCCGGAAGCCGTAGATCACCCGCGCCGTGACATCGCGGCCCTGGTCGTCGGTGCCGAGCCAGTTCTCGGCAGTGGGCGGCGACGGTGCCGGCACCGGCAGCTCGTAGTTGATGGTGTTGTAGCTGAAGCGAATCGGCGGCCACAGCATCCAGCCATCGCCTTCAAGCTCGATCAGCTCCTGGATATAGGAGTCTTTGTAGTCGGCCAGGGTGTCGAATTCGCCGCCGAAGCTAAGCTCTGTGTAGTCGTTCAGCAGCGGGCTGTACAGCTCGCCCTTGTAACTGAGCAGCAGTGGCTTGTCGTTGGCAATCAGCTCGGCGCCGAGGCTCAGCAGGAACAGTGCCAGGAACAGCCACAGCGACCAGTAGCCGCGGCGGTTGGCCTTGAATGTCTGCAGGCGTCGTCGGTTGATCGGGCTCAGCTTCATCGCTCAATACTCCCGGCTTTCGAAGTCGATACGCGGGTCCACCAGGGTGTAGGCGATATCGCTGATCAGCTTCAGCAGCAGACCGAGCAGGGTGAAGATGTACAGGGTGCCGAAGATCACCGGGTAATCGCGCTTGATCACCGATTCGTAGCCGAGCAGGCCGAGCCCGTCCAGCGAGAAGATCACCTCGATCAGCATCGAGCCGGTGAAGAAGATGCCGATCAGCGCGGCCGGCATGCCGGCGATGATCAGCAGCATGGCGTTGCGGAACACATGGCCGTAGAGCACCTGGTTTTCGTTCAACCCCTTGGCGCGGGCTGTCAGTACGTACTGCTTGTTGATCTCGTCCAGGAAGCAGTTCTTGGTCAGCATGGTCAGGGTGGCGAAGCTGCTGATCACCGAGGCGAACACCGGCAGGGTGATATGCCAGAAATAGTCGCCAATCTTGCCCAGCAGGCTGAGTTCGTCGAAGTT
The DNA here is from genome assembly GCF_019795155.1 of Marinobacterium arenosum. Classification (GTDB taxonomy): domain Bacteria; phylum Pseudomonadota; class Gammaproteobacteria; order Pseudomonadales; family Balneatricaceae; genus Marinobacterium_C; species Marinobacterium_C arenosum. Next base: position 43,778 of record NZ_JAILYN010000022.1, read on the forward strand.
GGGCGAGGTCAGGCCGCGCAGCGGGAACCAGTCGAAATAGGTGCCGCCGGCGAACAGTACGATCAGCAGGATGGCGAACAGGAAGTTCGGGATCGCGTAGCCGATGATTACCACGGTGCTGGTCCAGACATCGAACGGGGTGCCGTCGCGCACCGCCTTGCGGACGCCGAGTGGTATCGAGATCAGGTAGGTCAGCAGGGTGGTCCACAGGCCGATGGAGATCGATACCGGCATCTTCTCGATGATCAGTTCGATCACTGTCTTGTCGCTGTAGAAGCTCTTGCCGAAGTCGAACACCAGGTAGTTCTTGAGCATCTGCCAGAAGCGCTCGTGGGCTGGCTTGTCGAAGCCGTACAGCTCCTCGATCTCTTTGACCAGTTGCGGGTCCAGTCCGCGACCGCCGCGATAGCTGCTCTCGCCGCTGCCGCTGGTGGTCTGTACCGTATCGCTCTGCACGCCGGAGCCGACCCGGCTGGTGGCGCCGGGATCAAGCCCTTCCAGTTGGGCAATGGTTTGCTCGACCGGACCGCCAGGCGCGGCCTGGACGATCAGGAAGTTAATGGTCAGGATGCCGAGCAGGGTGGGGATGATCAGCAGCAGCCGGCGCAGGATATAGGCGGCCATCAGTTAGCGGCACTCCGTTGCTGTTGCGGTTTGATCCACCAGGTGTCCAGGCCGAGACTGTATTTCGGCCGGATCGCCGGCATGCCGAATTTGTCCCAGTAGGCCACTCGATAGCTGCTGATGTGGTACTGCGGGATTACGTAGTGGTTCCACTGCAGTACCCGGTCCAGCGCCCGGGCGCGGGCTACCAGATCGGCGCGGGTCGGCGCCTGGATCAGCTGTTCGACCAGGTAGTCCACCGCCGGATTCTTGATGCCGATAATATTCCGGCTGCCCGGTTGGTCGGCCATGGTGGAGTGCCAGTAGTCACGTTGTTCGTTGCCCGGCGAATTGGATTGCGGGAAGCTGGCGACCAGCATATCGAAGTCGTAGCTGCGCAGCCGGTTGATGAACTGGGAGATATCCACCAGTCGCAGCTGGACATCGATCCCCATCAGTTCGAGATTGCGGACGAACGGACCGACGATTCGTTCGAATGCCTTGTCACGCATCAGTAGCTCGAACTGGAACTGCTCCCCCTTGTCGTTGACCAGCTTGCCCTGTTTCAGTTGCCAGCCAGCCTGGCGGAACAGGCGTAGCGCCGTGCGCAGATGGCTGCGGATCTTGCCGTTGCCGTCGGTGGTGGGGGCGCGATACACCTTGCTGAACACCTCGTCAGGCACCTGGTCGCGGATCGGCTCCAGTACCGCCAGTTCGCGCTCGTCCGGCAGCTCGCTGGCGGCCATCTCGGAGTTGGCAAAGTAGCTGTGGCTGCGGGTGTAGGCGTTATAGAAAATATTACGGTTGGTCCATTCGAAATCGAAGGCGTAGGCCAGCGCCTCGCGCACCCGTTGGTCGCTGAACTTCGGCTTGCGGATGTTCATGGCGAACGCCTGCATGCCGGTGGGGTTCTCGTGGTGCAGTTCGCGCACCTGTATCCGGCCCTCGACGAACGGCTGGCCGGTATAGCCGGTGGCCCAGCGCTTGGAGGAGTTCTCCAGTCGGAAGTCGTACTCGCCGGCCTTGAAGGCTTCCAGCGCCACGGTGCCGTCCAGATAGTAGTCGTAAACGATGGTGCCGAAGTTGTTGCGGCCCCGGTTGGCCGCCAGCTCCGTGCCCCAGTAATCATTGCGCAACTGGTAGGTGATCGAGCGGCCGGCGTCGAACTTGCTGAGCGTGTAGGGGCCGGAGCCAATAGGAATATCCAGGCTCGGCGCACTGAAATCGCGTTGCTGCCAGTAATGCTTCGGCAGGATCGGTACCTCGCCGATGATCAGTGCCAGTTCACGGTTCTCGCCGCCGCGGAAGTGGAACTTGACCTGCTGCGGGGCGATCACCTCGACCTGTTCGATATCGGCGTAGTAGGCGCGGTAGAAGGGGGCGCCTTTTTCACGCAGTAGCTTGAAGGTGTAGGCGACATCCTCGGCGGTGACCGGCTGGCCGTCGCTGAAGCGGGCTTCGGGGCGCAGCTTGAAGCTGATCCAGCTGCGGTCGTCGGCCACTTCCAGCCGCTCGGCCAGCAGGCCGTATAGCGAGAACGGTTCATCGTCGGCGCGCACCAGCAGGCTGTCGTAGATCAACCCCAGCCCGTCGGCAGAGGTGCCTTTGATGATGAATTGGTTGAAGCTGTCGAAGGTGCCGATGGCGGACTGCACCATCCGGCCGCCCTTGGGGGCATCCGGATTGACATAATCGAAGTGCTGGAAGTCGGCACCGTATTTAAGGTCGCCATGCATGGCGATACCGTGCTGCGTGGTGCCGGCCCATGCCGGCAGGTTGGCGGCCGCGATGACCAGGCCACCGAGCATGATCTTTTTCAGAAACGTCATTTGTGGTCCGTCACCCTTGTTCGCCCAGTCGGTTGAAAGCCTAACCGAATCAGGCTGATGGTTGTTGTTCTGTGACTGCCGTTCAGGGCTTTTGTTCAAATTGCGCGGCCAGCTCGGTCAATTGCTGATGCTGGGCGCTGCGTTTGATGCCGGCGGCCTTTAATTGGGCCTGCTGTTCCTGAAGGTATAGCAACTTGGCCTCGTTATTGCCTGCCAAGCCACGAATCAGGTCGCGATCCATCCAGTCGCGGATACGGCGGAACAGCACCCATTTGAACAGGATCGCCAGCACGGTGGAGACGACGATAATGAAGATGCTGGTGGCGTCCATCCTCTGAGCTCCGTTAGCGGGTGATATCGACGTACAGGGTCAGGCGCTGACCGGGCTGCAGGTACTTCTGTTTATCCAGTTTGTTCCAGCGCGTGATGTCATTGATCTTAACATTGAAGCGGCCGGCGATGCGGGCCAGAGAATCGCCGCTGCGCACCTTGTAGCCGATCTTGCGGACCAACTGGCGGCCATCGCCGGCGCTGGCCAGTTTCTGGTTAGGTTCTTGCCAGATGACCAGCTGTTTGCCGATGCTGAGCGGGTCGCCGGGGGCCATCTGGTTCCAGCTTGCCAGGCTGCGTACCCCCACTTTGTATTTGCGGGAGATCGACCAGAAACTGTCGCCGGATTTGACGGTGTAGGTCCGCTTTTGCTTGTTGCTGTTGCGGGCGATCTTCTGCTGAGTGCGCTGCTGGCGCTGGGCCTGGCTGAGTACGTACTCGCTGCTGTTGTGGGCGGCGGTCGGGATCAGCAGTGCGGCGCCGGCCCGGATCCGGTTACCGCGCAGGCTATTGGCGGTGCGGATCACGTCGGGTGTGGTCTTGAAGCGCTTGGCGATCAAGCCGAGTGAGTCACCCGATTTGATGGTGTAGCGGGTCCACTTCATCCGCTTCTCTGGCGGTAGCTTGGCCAGTTTCTCGGCGAAGGCTTCGGCCTTGTCGGCAGGGATGGCCAGGTAGTGAGGGCCTTTGGGGTCGGTGGCCCAGCGGTTGAAGCCCGGGTTCAGCAGGTACAGCTCCTCCATGCTGATCTCTGCCAGGTTGGCCGCTTCGGCCAGGTCGATCTGGCCCTGGGTTTCGACCACTTCGAAATAGGGTTTATTCGGCAACGGCTTCAGGCTCAGCTGATAGCGCTCAGGTTCGTTGAACAGCTTGGCGACGGCCAGCAGTTTGGGTACATAGGCCTGGGTTTCTTTCGGCAGCTTCAATGACCAGAAATCGGTCGGTTTGCCGGCCCGGCGGTTACGCTTGACCGCGCGGTCGACGTTGCCTTCGCCGGCGTTGTAGGCGGCCAGTGCCAGCAGCCAGTCACCGTCATAGCGCTTCTGCAGCAGATCCAGGTAGTCCAGCGCCGCCCGGGTGGAGGCGACCACATCCCGGCGTCCGTCGTACCACCAGCCCTGACGCAGGCCGAAACGCTTGCCGGTACCGGGGATGAACTGCCAGGGGCCGGCCGCCCGGCCGTGGGAGTAGGCGAACGGGTCGAAGGCGCTCTCGACGATCGGCAGCAGGGCCAGTTCGGCCGGCATATCGCGGGCGATCACTTCGTTGATGATGTGGTGGTAGTAGCGTGAGGCGCGATCGGCCACCCGGTTGATATATTTCGGATGGCGGGCGTACCAGCTCAACTGGGCGTCGATCCGTCGGTTGCTCTGCTCGAGGTCCAGCTTGAAGTGCTGGCGGGTCAGTTGCCAGAGGTCGTCAGGCTCCTCGGCTGCAACAGCCTGCGGGGATTGTTCAGAACGCTCAGAGTCGGGTTGGTTTTCAAGCCCGATGACGTTCCTCAATGCGCTGGCGAGAGTCGTGACCTTTTCCTTCTCGGTCGGCCGGGCTTCGGCCGTCCGGGCGGTATTGTCGGTCGCCGGAATTGAACTTTGCTGCTGGGGCAGCGATTGGCAGCCGGACAGGATAAGCGTGGAGACTACCGGAATGGTCAAAAATGGCCTGAAAATCATGGGGTTCCTGTGCCGATGCTGCGATTGAATCGAGCCATTCTATGGGGCGCCTAAAATAGGGTCAACAGGCACTCAAAAATGCCGTGCTCGGTCGGCGGGCAGGAAGGGGCTGGTGCGGTCGCGCCGCTGAACTGACGTTAGCGGGCGCGACCAGGCAGGAGTTGAGCTGGGGTGAACGTTTGGCTGAAAAGCGTTCAGAATTGATTTTTCCACTCACGGATGGCTGCGAACACGGCTTCTTCGCTGGCGCCGGCACCTGCTTGGAAACGCTCGGCGGCCTGGACCACCGCCGGCTGATCGCTGCGCATGAACGGGTTGACCCGCTTTTCGGTGGCGATGTTGCTCGGCAGCGTCGGTTGGTTATCGTTCCGTAATAGCTGGCAGTGCCGGATCGCCTGTTGGATATCCCGGTTGTCCGGCTCGACGGCGGCGGCGAACGCCAGGTTGGCCAGCGAATATTCGTGGGTGCAGTAGACTTCGCAGCTGTCCGGCAGTCCCTTGAAATAATGCATTGCGGCCAGCATCTGTGCAGCAGAACCTTCGAACAGCCGGCCGCAGCCGGCCAGGAACAGGGTGTCGCCGCAGAATAGCTGGCCACTGCCCTCGGCTTGGAGATAGCTGATGTGGTCGAGGGTGTGGCCGGGAACTTCGGTGATCTGCAGCGGCAGGCCGAGCACTTCGATTCGATCGCCGTCCCGTAGCGGATGACTGATCCCCTTGAATGGTGAGCTGGCCGGGCCGTAAACCGGAATGTCCCGCTGGGCAGTCAGCTGGCTGACACCGCCGGTATGATCGGCATGATGGTGGGTGATCAGGATGGCTGCCAGTTGCAGCTGCTGGTGTTGCAGGTAGCGTTCAACGGGCGCCGCATCGCCTGGGTCAACCACCACCACCCGCTGTTCGCCTTCGCGCTGGAGCAGCCATATATAGTTATCGTTGAAAGCGGGGATCGGGGTGACCTGGAACATGCGGTGCCTCACTGGTGGAGCCGGCTGGTAGCAAGGCGATAGACTGGCTGTCATACCGGCCGGCAGTCGGCTGTGTAACAAAAACAGTTTATCCGGCAATGGGTTATTGCCGCTTTTCAAGGTCAGATTACTCTATAATAGGTTCCCTGTTAACGGTGCGATCGCGCGGGTAACGTGAACTGGAGGTTTAATGGCGTTCCGATCCCAACCCTCTTTGGAGGTTTTGCTGCCCGAGTTGCGGCACTGGTTCGACAGCGAACTGGGACAGGAGCTGCTGGCTGCGGAGCGCGAGCAGATCGATCGCGTATTGGCGAACCTCCACGGGATGCACCTGTTGCAGATTAGCGTTGACAATCGTTTGACGCTGTTTGATCAGAGCCCGGTACATCACCCGTTCATGCTCTGCTCCGAACTGGCCTTGGGGGCGGGTACCAATGTGCTGGTCGGTGATCACCATGATCTTCCGCTGCAGTCCGATGTAGTGGATGTGGTGTTGCTGCACCATGTGCTCGACTTCGCCACCAGTCCGCATCAGGTGCTGCGCGAAGCGGCGCGGGTTTTGCGGCCCGGCGGTCATCTGCTGGTGATAGGTTTCAATCCGGTCAGCTATTGGGGGCTTTACCGGCTGCTGCGGCGCAAAGATCGTGAGCGGGTGCCCTGGCGTGGCCACTTTATCAGCCACCGGCGGCTACAGGATTGGCTGGCGCTGCTGGAGTTGACCGAGTTGAAATCCTGGTCCGGCTATTTCTGGCTGCCGTTTGCCAGTGCGATCTGGCGTCGGCGCAGCCGCCTGATGGCTGGTTGGTCAAAGCGCAGCCCGGCCCGTACCGGCGCCTTTTTGATGATGCTGGCCCGCAAGGATGTGGCCGGAATGACACCGATTACACCCGTCTGGCGGCGCAGGCTGATTCGACTGCCGCTGGCGGAACCGACCGCGAGGGGACATACGCGTGAATGCCGTTGAGATCTATACCGATGGCGCCTGCAAGGGCAATCCCGGCCCGGGGGGCTGGGGAGCCGTGTTACGTTACGGCGAAAACGAAAAGCATCTCTATGGCGGTGAAGCGAATACCACCAATAACCGGATGGAGTTGCTGGCGGCGATCGAGGCGCTGGCGGCGCTGAACCGTTCCTGTCAGGTAATTCTGACCACTGACTCCCAGTACCTGCGTAAGGGGATAACCGAGTGGCTGGCCGGCTGGAAGCGCAACGGTTGGAAGACGGCGGCCAAGAAGCCGGTCAAGAACGAAGATCTCTGGCGCCGGCTGGACGAGGAGGTGGCGCGTCACCAGATCGATTGGCGCTGGGTCAAGGGGCACAGTGGTCACCCGGAAAACGAGCTGGCCGATCAGCTGGCCAACCGGGGCGTTGAAGAATTGCGAAGAGGTTAACAACAAATGCGGCAAATAGTGCTCGATACCGAAACCACCGGTATTGATCCCAAGGACGGCCACAACATTATCGAGATCGGCTGTGTTGAGATGGTCGGCCGTAAGCTGACCGGCGCGACCTACCATCAGTACGTGAAGCCGGATCGCGAGGTCGACGCCGAGGCGATCAGCGTACACGGTATCACCAATGAGTTTCTGGCCGACAAGCCGAAGTTTCGCGAGGTGATGCAGGAGTTTCTCGACTTTATCCGCGGCGCCGAGCTGGTGATCCACAACGCCGCGTTCGACGTGGGCTTCATCGATACCGAATTGGCGCGCAATGGCATCAAAGAGCGGGTGCATGACATCTGTACGGTGGTCGATACCCTGGCGGTGGCGCGCAAGAAGCATCCAGGGCAGAAGAACAATCTGGATGCGCTCTGTCGGCGCTACGGCATCGACAACTCGCACCGTGAGCTGCACGGCGCGTTGCTCGACTCCGAGATCCTGGCCGATGTCTATCTGATGCTGACCGGCGGCCAGACCGCCCTAATGCTGGATAGTCGTGGCGGTAGCGATGGTGATGGTGATCAGGAGGCGGGCGAGATCCGCCGGATTGCCGCCGATCGCTATAATCTGGCGGTACTGCCGGCTTCCGATGAGGAGCTGGCTGAGCATCAGGCATTTCTTAAGATGCTGGACAGGAAGAGTGGTGGCGAGTGTGTCTGGCTGAAACAATCTGAACCGCAGGACGAGGAATTGGCGGTTCATTGAGGGTAGGTGCTGGCTTTTTCGCTGTTGCTCTCGGTTGAAGCCTTGCTGTAATGAGAAAGAAAAATGCCGGTCAGCGGGGCTGACCGGCATTTTTTGTGCCCGAAGAAAGTGCGCTTAAAGCGCGTAGTTCACCGCGATGACGCCGGTGGCACTCATTACGATGGTGTACGGCAGTGCCATCCAGACCATGGTGCCGTAGGAGAGGCGGATCAGCGGGGCGATCGCCGAGGTCAGCAGGAACAGGAAGGCTGCCTGGCCGTTCGGCGTGGCGACACTCGGGATGTTGGTGCCGGTATTGATCGCGACTGCCAGGGCATCGAAATGCTCGCGGCTAATTGCGCCGGCGTTCAGCGCCTCGACTACCTCGTTGATGTAGACGGTCGCAACGAAGACGTTGTCGCTGATCGCGGAAAGCAGGCCGTTGGCGGCAAAGAACAGTACCGGCTGGATGCTTTCGTCCATGCTCAATACCCACTGGATGATCGGCTGGAACAGGTGCTGTTCGTGGATTACTGACACAATGGTGAAGAACACCACCAGCAGGGCGGTGAAGGGCAGTGCTTCTTCGAATGCCTTACCGATCTGGTGCTCCTCCACCACGCCGTTGAGGGCGGTCAGCAGTACGATGATGGTCAGGCCGATCAGGCCAACCGCCGCCAGGTGAAACGCCAGCGCGAACACCAGGAAGATCGCTACCACCACCTGGGTGGCCAGCATCGCCTTGTCACGCATGCTGCGGGCCTTGTCTTCCTCGGCAGCGAACTCTTCCAGAATATGGCGCACGTTCGACGGTAGTTCGGCGCCGTAGGAGAACCACTTGGTTTTCTCCAGCAGGAAGCAGGTCAGCAGGCCTGCAGCCAGTACCGGCATGGTGATCGGTGCCATCAGTACAAAGAATTCGACGAACTCCCAGCCGGCCTTCTCGGCGATCAGCAGGTTCTGCGGCTCGCCCACCAGGGTGCAGACACCGCCCAGTGCGGTGCCGACTGCGCCATGCATCAGCAGGCTGCGAAGGAAGGCGCGGAACTGTGCCAGGTCGCTGCGGCTGCGTTCATGGACGCTGTTGTCATCGGAGTGGTCGTGGCCGGTGCTGTGGAAGCTGGTGCCGGACGCCACCTTGTGGAAAACGGCATAGAAGCCCACTGCCACGCTGATCAGTACCGCGGTCACCGTCAGGGCGTCGAGAAAGGCCGAAAGAACCGCTGCGGACAGCGAGAACATCAGGGATAGCAGAGCCTTGGAGCGTATCTGAAGCAGGATCTTGGTGAATACCCACAGCAGCATGCTCTTCATAAAGTAGATGCCGGCCACCATGAACATCAGCAGCAGGATTACTTCCAGGTTGGACTCGATCTCATGGGACACCGCATCCGGACCGGCAAGGCCGATAACTACGGCCTCCAGGGCAAGCAGGCCGCCAGGCTGCAGCGGGTAGCATTTCAGGGCCAGTGCCAGCGTGAAGATAAATTCGAATATCAGTAGCCAGCCAGTGACCACCGGTCCGGCTGCGAACAGCAAGATCGGATTCAGTACTAGAAAACCGATAATGGCCTGTTTATACCAGACAGGTGAATTCCCTAGGAAATTGCGTACAAAAGCCTGGGGTAGCGTGTATGTCATCAATTACTCTCCCTTCAACCAGGGCTCTTTTTATAAACGTCTGCCTTGAGCAAGGCGCCGATAGACTAGCAGCAGATTATTGAAATCAAAAGCCTAGACATTCACTCGAAGGTTGTTATATGGCGAAAGTTGGCTTCATTTCGCTGCTAATTGTCCGAAGTTAATTCCGCTTTCTTTCTTTTTGGTAAGACCTATTTGTAGGTTTTTTGGCTGTCTATGGTCCTTTGGTATGGGTCCCTTAAACGATCCGTAACATAAGCGATTTCATCTGTGCACGAATCTGTATCATTAAAGTGCGTTTGCGGGTTGCTTGAAAACGACACCGGAGAATAGTCGGTTAATCGACTCTGTTTGCTGACCGGGGTCAGTGTTTGTTCGGTGTATGAGGGAGGGGGCGGTGGCAGGCCGGCAGTTGTCAGCCTGCATGGGTGGGGCACTATAAAGGAGGGGCTTATTTGCGTTTTTCGCGTGAAAACAGCTTGCCGAGCTTAGTTGCCAATATCACATTGCCTTCCGCGCGCAGGCGGCCTTTCATAAAGGCGCTCATGCCGTCGATATCGCCGCTGACCACGCCGATCATGGTTTCGGCATCGGTGATCAGGGTCAGGTTCGGATCGTCGTGCAGGCCTTTCTCTACCTGGCAGAGGCCATCATTGATCTGGATGTAGAAATCGCTATCGTCGTCCAGCTCGAACTGGAATACGGCGTTTATGCCCTCTGCGTTTTCCGGTAGGAAGCGGGACGGCAATTTGTTGATGATCTTGTCGACTGTGATCGGCTTGCTCATGGCGCTGCGGCTACCCTATTTACTGAAGCTTAGTTGACGGTGCTTATGGTACATTAGGCGGCATTTTGTGAGAACCGAAACAGAATTGGAGAGCGGTGCGTGGGCGAATTTCTAACGGAATATGGGTTGTTTCTGGCGGAGGCGGTTACCGTGGTGCTGGCGATCTTGGCAGTGATCGCTGGGATCGTGATGCTGACAGCCCACCGTAAGCCGCATGGGCACGAGGGCGAGATCGAGGTCACCAGCCTGAATGACGAGCTGGACCATATGCGCCATGTAATGGAGCAGGCGATACTCGACAAGGCCGAGTACAAGGCGTTGCTCAAGGAAGAGAAGAAAAAGGAGAAGGCTGAAGCTAAGGCCCGTAAAAAGCAGTTGGCGGGTAGGGGCAAGAAGGAAGATGAGGCTGAGGAGTCTGCGGAACGTGACAAGCGTTACTTCGTACTCGACTTCGATGGCGATATCAAGGCCAGCGAGGTTGAGCCGTTGCGCGAGGAGATCAATGCGGTACTGAGCCTGGCGGAGGCCGACGACGAGGTGGTGCTGCGCTTGGAAAGTGCCGGCGGGCTGGTGCACAGCTATGGTCTGGCGGCGTCCCAGCTGGAGCGTATTAAACGCAAGGGGATCGCGCTGACAATCTGTGTTGACGAAGTGGCGGCCAGTGGCGGCTATATGATGGCCTGTCTGGCCGACCGTTTGCTGGCGGCGCCGTTCGCCATTGTCGGCTCCATCGGTGTGATCGCCCAGATGCCTAACTTCCACCGTTTGCTGAAGAAAAATGATATCGATTTCGAAGTGCTTACCGCCGGTGAGTACAAGCGGACCCTGACGATGTTCGGCCAGAATACCGACAAGGGGCGGCAGAAGTTCGTCGAAGAGTTGGAAGACACCCACGAGCTGTTCAAATCCTTCGTTGCCGAGTATCGCAGTCAGCTGGAGATCGATAAGGTGGCGACCGGCGAAGTATGGTTCGGTAAGCGTGCACTCGACCTGAATCTGGTGGACGAGCTGATGACGTCGGATGAATACCTGCTGGACGCATGCGACCAGGGTGAGGTGTTCCTGATCCGTTATGAGCAGAAAAAATCGCTGCAGGAAAAGCTGACCGATATCGGTGTCAATTCGGCCGATCGGGTGGCTTTGCGCTGGTGGGATCGGGCTATGAATAGTCGCTTCTGGAGTCGTTGATAGAATGGCCCGGGTGGGGGTGCAATCCCCGTGCGGGTCACTATAATGAGCGTTCGATTTTGTAGTTTTAAACGTCGGTTTGGGGACGGAGATGCAGTATTCAGGGACTGCGGCGAATATTGTGCGGGCGGCGGAGACGCTGTTTGCGGAACAGGGCTTCACCGACACCACGGTGCGGCAGATTACTGCGCGGGCGCAGGTCAACCTGGCGGCGGTGAACTACCACTTCGGCTCCAAGAAGGGGTTGATCCAGGCGGTGGCGGAAAAATTTCTCGGGCCGCTCTGCCAGCATATTGAACAGGCGCTGGATCAGCGGCTGGCGGCATCCGAATACAGCCTGTCGCTTGAGGAGCTGCTGGAGATCCTGATGCGGGCGCTGTTGGGGGTCAACCGCAACAACGACCACGCGTTGTCGGTCTTCATGCGGCTGCTGGACCTGGCCTATATGAAGAATCAGGAGGATCTGCGCGATTTCCTGATCGATCGCTACGGTGTCCGGTTGCAGCGTTTTATCTCGCTGGTGCGCAATGACGCGGCGCCGATGGAAGATGACGAGTTCTTCTGGCGGCTGCACTTCCTGCTCGGTTCGATTACCTTCACGCTGTCCAACTTCCATACCCTGAACGCCATCGAGAAGCAGGAGTATGAAAGCAGTGCCGAGGTGGAGCGCATTCTGCACCGGATGATCCCGGTGTTGACCGCCGGTCTGCAGGCGCGGGCCGATAAAACCTATTTCTGCCGGATCTGAGGTGGTGGATATCCGGCTGCAGATCTCTATCGCCGAGCAGTCGTTGAGCCTGTATGAAAACGGCCGGCTCCGTCACCGCTATCCGGTCTCGACCGCCAGTAACGGGGCCGGCGAGCTCAAGAACAGTGGCTGTACCCCGCGCGGCCGGCATCTCATTCGGGCTTGTATCGGTGCTGGCCTGCCGCTTAATGCCGTGCTGGTTGGGCGCCGCTTTACCGGTGAGATCTACACGCCGGAGCTGGCTCGCCAGTATCCCGGTCGCGACTGGATCCTGAGCCGTATTCTCTGGCTGAGTGGCTGCGAGCCGGGTCGGAACCGGCTTGGCGCGGTCGATACCATGCAGCGCTATATCTATATTCACGGTACTCCCGACTCCGAGCCGATGGGGGTGCCGCTCTCCCATGGTTGTATCCGCATGCGTAATTCCGATCTGGTCGAGTTGTTTGGCCGGGTGGTGGCGGGTACGCCGGTGTTGATTGAGGACTGAACTATGACAACCGGCGCTTTGATGCTGGACCTGGAAGGAACGACGTTGACCGCTGACGAGCATGAGTTGCTGCAGCAGTCGCAGGTCGGCGGCCTGATCCTGTTTGGCCGTAATATCGAAAGCCGTGATCAACTGGCCGAACTGGTGGCATCTATCCGGGCGGTGCGTCCCGAGCTGCTGATCGCCATCGACCAGGAGGGCGGTCGGGTACAGCGTCTGAAGGACGCCGTGGTCCGTCTGCCGCCGATGAATCGGCTGGGAAGATTGGCGCAGCGGGAGCCCGGTCGGGCCCGTCCGGCGGCCCGGGAGCTGGGTTGGCTGATGGCGGCGCAGCTGCGCCAGTTGCAGATCGATATCAGCTTCGCCCCGGTGCTCGACCTGGATTTTGGTCGCAGCGAGGTGATCGGCGATCGGGCCTTTGCCCGCGACGCCGAGCAGGTGGTCGAGCTGGCCGGCGCCTTTATCGAGGGTATGGCCGAGGCGGGTATGGCGGCCACCGGCAAGCACTTCCCCGGCCACGGCTGGGTTGAGGCGGATTCCCATCTGGCGGTACCGGTTGATCAGCGGCCGCTGGCCGAGATTGAGCAAGCTGACCTGATACCGTTCCGTCAGCTGGTGGGTAAGGGGGTGGCCGGTATCATGCCGGCCCACGTGATCTATCCGCGAGTCGATCCGAATCCGGCCGGCTTTTCGCCGTTCTGGCTGCAGCAGGTGCTGCGCGGGCAGTTCGGCTTCGAAGGGGTGATCTTCAGTGACGACCTGACCATGGAGGGGGCCAGCGTGGCCGGCAGTTATCCGGCACGGGCCGATGCGGCGCTGGCGGCGGGTTGCGACATGTTGCTGGTCTGCAATAACCGCTCGGCGGCGCTGGAGGTGCTGGCCTGGTTGCGGCGGCAGGGGCATCCCGGTTCCAAACGGATTGGCGCCATGCTTGGGCGGCCATGTCCGGCTATTGATAGTGAGCGGTTGAGGGCGGCGAGCGAGCTGGCGGAGCAGCTCTGGCAGCTGGAGGGGTAAACCGGATGGGCGAGCAGGAGTGGCTGGCACGGCTGCTGGAGCAGTTGGCGGAATACGGCCTCTGGGTGCAGCTTGGCGCGTTGCTGCTGGGCGCGCTGGCGAGTCATGTAGCGGCGCGAGTGGTGCTCCATTTTCTGTTGCAGCGGGCGGAGCGCAGTAAGGCGGTTTGGGACGATCTGGTGATCAAGGCTGCCCGGCCGCCGCTGTTGTTCTTTATCTGGCTGCTGGCGGCAAGCTGGGCGGTCCAGCTGATGTCGCTGGGCTATTCCGACAGCTTGGTCGGGGCGATGCAGTTGACCCGCAAGCTTGGCACTCTGTTGCTGTTGGCCTGGTTTTTGACCCGGTTAGTGCGGCAGAGCGAGCAGGTGTTGACCTCGGCCAGTCGGATGCGCAAGCCGATGGATGTCACCACTGTGTCGGCGGTCGGTCGCCTGCTGCGGTTGACGGTGTTTATCCTGGTCGGTCTGGTGGTATTGCAGAGTCTGGGTTACAGCATCTCCGGTATTCTTGCGTTCGGCGGCATCGGTGGCCTGGCGGTCGGATTTGCCGCCAAGGACCTGCTGGCCAACTTCTTCGGCGCATTGATGATCTATCTCGACCGGCCATTCAAGGTGGGTGACTGGATCCGCTCGCCCGATCAGCAGATCGAGGGCATCGTCGAGGAGATCGGTTGGCGGCAGACCCGGATACGTACCTTCGACAAGCGGCCGCTCTATGTACCGAATGCGACCTTCACCCATATCTCGGTGGAGAACCCGTCGCGGATGACCAACCGCCGGATCTATGAATATATCGGTGTGCGCTATGACGATGCCGACAAGGTGCAGGCGATTATCGATGCGGTGCGCGAGATGTTGCGCGGGCATCCGGATATCGACCCCCGCCAGACGCTGATCGTCAATCTGGACCGTTTTGGTCCCTCATCGCTGGATTTCTTTATCTATAGCTTTACCCGGACCACCAATTGGGAGCGTTACCATGAGGTCAAGCAGGATGTGCTCTGCCGGGTGATGGATATCGTGCTGGCGCACGGCGCCGAGATCGCCTTCCCGACCACCACCGTACATCTGTACCGGGCTGAGCCGGAGCAGCTGCCGGCTGTCGAGCCTGTGCGGCAAGAAAGACAGATGTCTTGTCTTAAGTAAGCGGAAGCGGGCCCTGGCGGCCCGCTTTTTTGTTCATGAAGGGCATGCAGAGCGGGCCGCTCGGATCGAGGAGCCTCGTAGCAGCGAGCTCCGATCGCGACGGGATTGACTTGCTCCGGCGGGTGTCGCCCGCGGAGCGGGCTGCTGCGGATCACTGAACCCTGTGGCGGCGGGTACTGACCGCGACGGGGTTGGCCGAGTTCGCTGGGTGTCGCCCTCGGAGCGGGCTGCTGCGGATCACTGAACCCTGTAGCGGCGGGTTCTGATCGCGATGGGGTTGGCCAAGTTCGGTGGGTGTCGCCCTCGGAGCGGGCTGCTACGGACACTGAACCCTGTAGCGGCGGGTTCTGATCGCGATGGGGGTGGCCGGGTCCGGTGGGGTGTCGCCCTCGGAGCGGGCTGCTACGGATCACGGACCCTGTAGCCGCGGCTGGTATGCCATTATGGGGCCGGCTGAGAAGGGGCAGCAGGTGAAAAAACGAATTTTTCTGGCTGCGCCGATACGCTGTTGTCAGCTTGCAGCTTGCAGCTTACTGCGATGTCTTCTCCAGCGGTAGCATCAGCACCAGTACTCCCATCAGCGGGTGATCAAGATAATGCACTTCCTTGGAGCGCATGCGGCGGCCCTGGCGCAGGTTGACGGTCAGGAAGTCCGGGATATGCAGGCCGCTGTCAACATTCACGTGGCCGCTGTCGTCAGTGCCCTGCTGTTCGAACGAGCGCAGTACGCTGCTTTCGGCCGGGCTCAATCGACGGCTGTGATACAGGTCGGGCCGGAAGTGCAGGTAGCGCCCCTTGTCGACGGTGATGTAGCCGTCCAGTTCGTACAGGCCGTTATCCAGCACCTGGCCGGCGCGGATATGGACCGGCTGGGCATAGCGTTCGCTGGTCACCGGCTGGCGCCAGCTACCGTGGAACAGCACCCGGAAGCTGCTGTAGCTTTCGATGCGGCGCCGTTCGGCGATGAAGATCAGGTCGTCTTCCGGCAGCAGGGTGTAGGGGTGCTGCAGGCCGCCGGAGGGGCCGGCCAGCTCGACCGCGTCAGGCAGGCTCGGCACGCTGAGGGTTTCCGGCCAGAATTCGTCATCCAGCACGTCAGGATCTTCGTTGGCGAAGATCAGGACCTCAACCTGGTACCAGGGTGCTTCCTGGGCCCGGCCCGGCAGGCTCAGGATGAACAGGCAGAGAGTGAAGAGGGTGAGGGCTGCTTTTTTCATAGTTCCTTAGACCGCTAATTCGCCGAGCAGTTTTTCCATTGACCTGAAGCGCTGGTCGGGCTGGCCGAGATCGAGCGTGAAACGCAGCTTGTCGGCACCCTCCAGTTTATAGCGTTGTGGTTGATTTTGAACCATTTTTACCAAGGTCAGCGGATTGACTCGGGTGTCGCCGGCAAATTCGATGCGGCCACCCTGTTCGCCGGCATCCAGTTTGCTGATCCCCAGCTGCTCGGCGGTTAGCTTCAGTTTAGTCAGTCGGAACAGGTTTTTGAGCGATTCTGGCAATAATCCGAAGCGATCGATCATCTCGACCTGCAATTCGCGCAATGTGTCGTCGCTGCGCGCCGAGGCGATCCGCTTGTACATGATCAGCCGGGTGTGCACGTCCGGTAGGTAGTCGTCCGGAATCAGCGCCGGCAGCCGCAGGTTGATCTCGCTGCCGTGGCGTAGCGGCTGATCCATATTCGGGGCCTTGCCCGCCTTGATCGACTCGACGGCCTGCTCCAGCATCTCCATGAACAGGCTGAAGCCGACGGTCTGCATCTGGCCGCTCTGCTCCTCGCCGAGCAGTTCGCCGGCGCCGCGGATCTCCAGGTCGTGGGTGGCCAGGGTGAAGCCGGCGCCCAGGTCGTCGGCGCTGGCGATCGCTTCCAGTCGCTTGATGGCGTCTTTGGTCATCGCTTTCTGGTGTGGCGTCAGCAGGTAGGCGTAAGCCTGGTGGTGCGAGCGGCCGACGCGGCCGCGCAGCTGGTGCAGCTGCGCCAGGCCGAACTTGTCGGCCCGGTCGATGATGATGGTGTTGGCATTCGGCACGTCGATACCGGTCTCGATGATGGTGGTGCAGACCAGCAGATTGTGGCGCTTGTGGTAGAAGTCCGACATCACCTGCTCCAGCTCGCGCTCGCGCATCTGGCCGTGGCCGATGCCGATGCGTGCCTCGGGTACCAGCTCGGCCAGCTCGCGGGCCACCTTGTCGATGCTCTTGACCTCGTTGTGCAGGTAGTAGACCTGGCCGCCACGCAGCAGCTCACGCAGGATCGCTTCCTTGATCAGCGGGGTATCGCTCTGGCGCACGAAGGTCTTCACCGACAGTCGACGGGCCGGCGGGGTGGCGATGATCGACAGGTCGCGGATGCCGGACATCGCCATATTCAGGGTGCGCGGAATCGGCGTGGCGGTCAGCGTCAGGATATCGACCTCCGAGCGCAGCGACTTGAGCCGTTCCTTCTGCTGGACGCCGAAGCGGTGCTCTTCGTCGATGATCAGCAGGCCGAGGTTCTTGAAGTTGATATCGCTCTGCAACAGCTTGTGGGTGCCGATAACGATATCCACCTGGCCGGATTGCAGTTTGGCCAGGGTGCTGTCCTGCTGCTTGCCGCTGCGGAACCGCGAGATCAGTTCGATATTGACCGGCCAGTCGGCGAAGCGGTCGCAGAAGTTGTCGTAATGTTGCTGGGCCAGCAGGGTGGTTGGCACCAGGATCGCCACCTGGCGTCCGCTCTGGGCGGCGATGAATGCCGCTCGCATCGCAACCTCGGTCTTGCCGAAGCCGACGTCGCCGCAGACCAGTCGGTCCATCGGCTGCGGTGCGGTCATGTCGGCGACCACCGCGGTGATCGCGGCGGCCTGGTCGGGGGTCTCCTCGAACGGGAAGCCGGCGGCGAACTGGCGGTAGTGTTCATCCGGATTGTCGAACCGGAAGCCTTCGCGGGCGGCGCGACGGGCGTAGATGTCCAGCAGTTCGGCAGCGGCGTCGCGCGCCTTCTCGGCGGCTTTCTGCTTGGCTTTGCTCCACTGCTCGCTGCCCAGCTTGTGCAAGGGGGCCAGTTCGTCGCTGGCGCCGCTGTAACGGCTGATCAGGTGAAGTGTCGACACCGGCACGTACAGCTTGGCGTTATCGGCGTACTCCAGCATCAGGAATTCGTTGGCCTGGCCGTCCAGTTCGATGGTTTCCAGCCCCATGTAGCGGCCGACACCGTGGTCGATATGAACCACCGGGGCGCCGATGTTGAGCTCCGACAGGTTCTTGAACGCCTGGTCTGTCTGCTCCTGTTCGCGCGAGCGGCGTCGGCGCTGGAATACCTGGCGGCCGAACAGCTGGGTTTCGGTGATCAGGTGGGCGCTGCCTGGCAGGCTGAGGCCGCGCTCCAGCGGCGCCACGCAGATCGCCAGGTCGCTGTCGCCACCGATAAAATTCTGCCAGCCGCTGCTGTCGACGGGCTTGATGCCGTGGCGGCCGAACAGCTCGAGCAGTGCCTCGCGCCGGCCGGCCGATTCGGCGCAGAACAGCACCGGTCCGTCCCGCTCGGCCAGGAACTGCTGCAGGGCGCTGAGCGGATGCGAGGCTTTGGCGTCGACGGTCATATCCGGCATCGCCGTGCAGGCCAGGTTGTAGCGGCCTGCGCTGTCCGGCTGGCTATCGCCGGAGATCTGCAGACGGTTGTGCCGTTTCAGGGTGGCGAAGAACTCCTCGCTCGGTGTGAACAGCCTGTTTGGCGGCAGAATCGGGTTCTGGATGTCATAGCGGCGCTGTTCATGACGATTCTCGACCTCCTGCCAGAAGTCATTGACCGCCTGCTCCAGGTTGTCGCTGAAGATGATCTGGCAGTTGCCCGGCAGGTAGTCGAACAGGGTGGCGGTCTGCTGATAGAACAGCGGCAGGTAGTACTCGATGCCCGGCGGTGTCAGTCCGTTGCGCAGGTCCTGGTAGGTCGGGCAGTTGCGGTAATCGACATCGAAGGTCTCGCGCCAGCGCTGCAGGAAGCCGCTGATCGCGTCGCTGTCGAACGGGAACTCCTTGGCCGGCAGCAGGCGAACCTGTTCGATTTGCTCGATCGAGCGCTGGCTGTCCGGGTCGAAGGTGCGCAGGGTTTCGATCTCGTCGTCGAACAGCTCGATCCGGTAGGGCAGCGGACTGCCCATCGGGAAGATATCGATAATGGCGCCGCGCACCGCGAACTCGCCGTGCTCGTTAACGCTGTTAACGGCGTGGTAGCCGGCGTCGGTCAGCTGCTGGCGCAGTTTGTCCGGGTCCAGCTGCTGGCCGATATCCAGCGACAGGCTGTTGCCGGCCATGAAACTGGGTGGTGCCACCCGGTGCATCAGTGTGGTGGCCGGCACCAGCAGCACGCCCTGCTTGAGGCTCGGTAGCCGGTTCAGGGTGCTGATCCGTTCGGAGATGATGTCCTGGTGCGGCGAGAAGTTGTCGTACGGCAGGGTCTCCCAGTCCGGGAAATTAAGCAGTAGATCGCTGTCGTCGAGGAAGAATCCCGCTTCCAGCTGCAGTCGGGCGGCTTCGTCGCTGTCGCTGGCGATCACCAGGGTCGGTCCCTTATGACGGGTTGCTGCATCGGCGATCAGTAGGCCGCGGGCGGCGCCCTCTACCTGTCCAATCCGTTTCAGGTCGCCACTGCCGCTGGGCAGTGAGTAGGCCAGTTCAATCAACGTACGGTCTCCCGGTTCTTGCACCACGTTCGAGGCGGAATAGTGTAACTGCTCGTCGCCGGGAACGCATCGCTTGAGGTCGGCTGCCATGGGCCCAAAGTCTAGCGGAACGGTATTTGCCCGCGGATGCGGAAAAGGGGATAATGCGCGCACCCAAAATATACTCGTGACGATATTTGGAGCTACCTGTGAACCGAGAAGAAGTTTTCACCGACTGGAAAGAGCGCGAAGCGAAAGCCGAAGCGATGGTCCCTCTGATCGGCGGTCTGTACCGCGATCTTAATGTTGAGTCGTCCGTTTTCGGTCGACTGCTGATGAAGCGGTCGGTGATCGATATCCTGAAAGCGCATCGCTTCGTTCGCCAGGTGGAAGGTGAAGAACTGTCTGTTCACGATACCTACCCGGTATTGGAAACTATTAAAAAGCTGAACGTGCGCAATGCGCATGTGGATGTCGGCAAGCTGGCGGTGAAGTTCCGCAATGAAGGCAATGGCCGTGATCTGGAAGCGTTCTTGAAGGATGAGTTGGAAGATGCGATCGGTGCCGGCGAACGTGAGCCGACCGACGTCGTGCTGTACGGTTTCGGTCGTATCGGTCGTCTGCTGGCCCGTCTGCTGATCGAACGTACCGGTGGTGGTCAGGCGCTGCGCCTGCGTGCGATCGTGGTTCGCAAGGGTAATGCTGACAACGACCTGGAGAAGCGTGCCAGCCTGCTGCGTCGCGATTCCGTACACGGTTCCTTCAAAGGCACTATCCAGGTTGATGAAGAGAACCAGGCGCTGATCGCCAACGGCAACATGATCAAGGTGATCTTTGCCGACGCTCCGGATTCCATCGACTACACCCAGTACGGTATCAGCAACGCGCTGGTGATCGATAACACCGGTAAGTGGCGCGATGAGGACGGCCTGTCCCTGCACCTGCGCGCTACCGGTGTTTCCCGTGTGGCGCTGACCGCGCCGGGTAAAGGCATCAAGAACATCGTCATGGGCGTCAACGACGGCGATATCGAAGCGGACGACAAGATCCTGTCGGCGGCTTCCTGCACCACCAACGCAATCACGCCGGTACTGAAGGCGCTGTGCGATAAGTTCGGTGTCGAAAACGGCCACGTGGAAACCGTACACGCCTACACCAACGACCAGAACCTGATCGACAACTACCATAAAGGCGATCGCCGCGGCCGTGCGGCGGGGCTGAACATGGTATTGACCGAAACCGGCGCTGCCAAAGCGGTAGCCAAGGCGCTGCCGGAGATGGAAGGCAAGCTGACCGGTAACGCGATCCGCGTGCCGACACCGAACGTCTCCATGGCGATCCTGAACCTGAACCTGAAGTCCGAAACCAGCAAGGAAGAGCTGAACGCTTACCTGCGCGACGCTGCGCTGCACGGTCCGCTGCAGAAGCAGATCGACTACAGCAACTCGCCGGAAGCGGTTTCCACCGACTTCGTCGGCTCCCGCGCGGCGGGTGTGGTGGATGCGCTGGCGACTATCGTCAACGGTAACCGTTGCGTACTGTACGTCTGGTACGATAACGAGTTCGGTTACAGCTGCCAGGTGATCCGGATGGCTCAGAAGATGGCTCAGTGCACCTTGCCGGCATTCCCGAAGAACAAGTAAGTCATTGTTCTGATTGATCAAAAAAGCCGCTATTAGAGCGGCTTTTTTGTGCCTGAAATCATATATTATTAAAAATCATAATCTTATAAGATAACGATCTATTACAAGAAGCCCGCTGCCGCCCGAAACCTTCTGATTGCAAAGGGGGTTTGTAGAAAACGGGCCGGGCGCTCGGGTATACTTGTTCGGATTTTTGGGTGGGGTAATTCCGCCTCGGGCGAGAGGACAATGACGGTCTCTTTATATCAGAAAAAAGAGGAGAGGCCGGCATCAGCCCGTGGTGGGGTCCTGAAAAATTTTAATTGTGATTGGGTGAGGCGATGATCAAGATCAACAAAGGTCTGGATCTACCAATTACGGGCGCACCGGAGCAGTCTGTCAAGTCTGCGCCGGCGGTACGCACCGCCGCCGTGATCGGCCAGGATTATGTGGGCATGAAGCCCACTATGGCCGTCAAGGTGGGGGACCGCGTAAAGCTCGGTCAATTGATCTTTTCCGATAAGAAAACAGAAGGTGTTCAGTACACCGCACCGGCAGGCGGGGTGGTCAAAGCGATCAACCGTGGCGAGCGCCGGGTATTGCAGTCCGTCGTCATCGAGGTGGATGACAACGAGGAAGCGATCGAATTCAGTAAGTATCCGGCCGAACAACTGGCCAAGCTGTCACGCGAACAGGTTCAGCAGAACCTGGTCGAGTCCGGCGAATGGACGGCGCTGCGCACCCGTCCGTTCAGCAAGGTACCGCAGCCGGGCAGCGCGCCCAGCTCGATCTTCGTGACGGCGATCGATACCAACCCGTTGGCGGCCAAGCCGGAAGTGTTCATCGGTGAGCACCGCGAAGCCTTCGTGCATGGCTTGACCGTTCTGACCCGGTTGACCGACGGTGCGGTTCATCTGTGCAAGGCGGCCGGTGCCGATGTGCCGACCACCGAGGGCGTTACCGTACACGAATTCGACGGTCCTCATCCGGCCGGCAATGTCGGTACCCATATCCACTTCATCGATCCGGTTTCCCAGCAGAAAACAGTCTGGTCGATCGGTTACCAGGATGTGGTTGCCTTTGGCAAGCTGTTCACCACCGGCCGTATCTTCGTTGAGCGGATCGTGGCTGTAGCCGGTCCGCAGGTCGAAAACCCGGGCCTGGTGCGTACCCGAGTGGGTGGCTGCATCAGCGATACCATCGCCGGGATGACCAAGCCGGGCCAGAACCGTGTCATCAGCGGTTCCGTATGGAACGGCCGCACTGTCGACGAAGCGTTTGATTTCGTCGGCCGCTACGCCAACCAGATCAGTGTGCTGGCGGAAGGCAACCAGCGCGAGTTCATGGGCTGGCTGGTACCGGGTGCCGACAAGTTCTCGGTGCTGAATGTCTTCAGCTCCTTCCTGTCGTCCGGCAAGAAGTTCGACTTCACCACCACCACCAACGGTTCCGAGCGCGCCATGGTGCCGGTGGGTCAGTTCGAAGAGCTGATGCCGATGGATATCCTGCCGACCCAGCTGCTGCGTGCACTGGTAACCGGCGATATCGTGACCGCCATGCAGCTGGGGTGCCTGGAACTCGACGAAGAGGACCTGGCGCTGTGCACTTTTGCGTGCCCGGGCAAGTACGAATACGGTCCGATCCTTCGCGATAACCTGAGCCGTATTGAGAAGGAGGCCTGATAGCATGAGCCTGAGAAACATTCTCGATAAGATGGAACCGCACTTCCACAAGGGCGGTAAATACGAAAAGTGGTACGCGCTCTACGAAGCGGCAGACACCATTTTCTACACCCCGGGTTCAGTGACCAAGAGCGCGGCACACGTGCGTGACGCGGTTGACCTGAAGCGTATGATGATCCTGGTATGGATGTGTACCTTCCCGGCGGTTTTCTTCGGTATGTACAACGTCGGCCTGCAGGCCAATACCGCCATCGATGGCGGGCTGGCGGCGACTGAAGGCTGGCGCACTGCGCTGACCGGCGCGCTGGCCGGTTTCGACCCGAACAGCATCTGGGATAACATCATCCACGGTGCGATGTACTGGTTGCCGATCTACATCGTGACTTTCGTTGTGGGCGGTTTCTGGGAAGTGCTGTTCGCCATGAAGCGTGGTCACGAAGTTAACGAAGGTTTCTTCGTAACCTCGATCCTGTTCTCGCTGATTCTGCCGCCGACCATCCCGCTGTGGCAGGTGGCGCTGGGCATCAGCTTCGGCGTGGTGATCGGCAAGGAAGTGTTCGGTGGTACCGGCAAGAACTTCCTGAACCCGGCACTGACCGGTCGTGCGTTCCTGTTCTTCGCCTACCCGGCACAGATGTCCGGTGACGCGATCTGGACCGCGGTCGACGGCTTCTCCGGCGCGACCCCGCTGGGTCTGGCCGCGATGGGCGGTGTCGATGCGATCCTGGCGCAGAACATCACCTGGTTCGATGCCTTCGTGGGTACCATTCAGGGTTCCGTGGGTGAAGTTTCCACCCTGGCGATCCTGATCGGAGGTGGCGTGCTGGTGTTCGCCAAGGTTGCCGCCTGGCGTATCGTGGCCGGCGTGTTCGCCGGTATGGTCGGTATGTCGCTGCTGTTGAACCTGATCGGTTCCGAAACCAACCCGATGTTTGCGCTGCCGTTCTACTGGCACCTGGTGCTGGGTGGCTTCGCCTTCGGTATGTTCTTTATGGCGACCGATCCGGTCTCCGCGTCCATGACCAATACCGGCAAGTGGTACTTCGGTGCCCTGATCGGTGTGATGGTGGTGCTGATCCGAGTGGTAAACCCGGCATTCCCGGAAGGCATGATGCTGGCAATCCTGTTCGGTAACCTGTTTGCACCGCTGATCGACAACTTTGTCGTACAGGCAAACATCAAGCGGAGGATGGCACGTAATGTCGGCTAATAAAGACACTATCGCTAGAACGATTACCGTAGCGGTCCTGCTGTGCGTGATCTGCTCGGTGGTGGTATCCGCCGCCGCCGTGCTGCTGAAGCCGAAGCAGGTCGCCAACAAGGAACTGGACCGGAAAACCAACATCCTGGCGGCCGCCGGGATCTCCGATCCGAGCAAGTCGGTCGATGAGCTGTTCGCTCAGATCACCACCAAGGTGGTTGACCTGGAAAGCGGCAAGTTTACTGACGCGGTCGATCCGGCTACTTACGATGCCCGTAAGGCTGCCAAGGAGCCGTCGCTGTCGGTCAAGCTGAGCCGCGACCAGGATATCGCGTCCATCAAGCGTCAGGCCAAGTACATGCCGGTCTACCTGGTGGAGAAGGATGGTCAGCTTGAGAAAGTCATCCTGCCGGTACACGGCTACGGCCTGTGGTCCACCCTGTACGGCTTCCTGGCACTGGAAGGTGACCTGAACACGGTGGTCGGTCTGGGCTTCTACTCCCACGCCGAAACGCCGGGGCTGGGTGGTGAAGTGGACAACCCGGGCTGGAAAGCGCTCTGGCCGGGTAAGAAAGTCTACGCCGAGGGCTCCATGGATCCGGCACTGGGCCTGATCAAGGGTGCGGTCGATCCGAACGCACCGGGTGCCGAGCACCAGATCGATGGTCTGTCCGGCGCTACGCTGACCAGTAACGGTGTCACCAATCTGGTCAAGTTCTGGCTGGGTGAGAATGGTTATGCGCCGTTCCTCGCCAACCTGAAAGCAGGGGAGGTGTAAGCGATGTCTGCAGCTAAAGACGTACTGGTGAAACCGGTCGCTAAGAACAACCCGATTGCTCTGCAGATCCTGGGTGTCTGTTCGGCACTGGCGGTAACCTCCAACCTCAATACCGCGCTGGTAATGACGTTGGCGGTAATCTCGGTAACCGCGTTTTCCAACCTGTTCGTATCGATTATCCGTAATCAGATTCCGAACAACATTCGTATCATCTGCCAGATGACCATCATCGCGTCACTGGTAATCGTGGTCGACCAGATCCTTAAGGCGTTTGCCTACGACATCTCCAAGCAGTTGTCGGTATTCGTCGGACTGATCATCACCAACTGTATCGTTATGGGTCGCGCCGAAGCCTTCGCCATGCAGAACCCGCCGGGGATCAGCTTCATGGACGGTATCGGTAACGGTCTGGGCTACGGCCTGGTATTGATGTTCGTCGGCTTCTTCCGTGAGCTGTTCGGCTCCGGCAGCCTGTTCGGCGTCGAGATCCTGCCGCTGATCACCGAGGGTGGCTGGTACCAGGCGAACGGCCTGCTGCTGCTGCCGCCGAGTGCGTTCTTCCTGATCGGCATTTTCATCTGGATCATCCGTACCTGGGATCCGTCCCAGGTGGAGAAGCCGGAGTTCGAATTGGCCGCTAACAGCAAGAAGGAGGCTGCGTAATCATGGAACAGTACATCAGCCTCGCCGTTAAGGCGATCTTCGTTGAAAACATGGCGCTGGCCTTCTTCCTCGGGATGTGTACCTTCCTGGCGATCTCCAAGAAGGTACAGACCGCGCTGGGCCTGGGTATCGCGGTTATCGTGGTACTGGCGATCACCACCCCGGTCAACAACCTGATCTACAACCACCTGCTGCGCGAAGGCGCATTGGCGTGGGCCGGCTATCCGGAAGTTGACCTGAGCTTCCTGGGTTATATCTCCTACATCGGCGTTATCGCGGCGATCGTACAGATCCTGGAGATGTTCCTGGATAAGTACGTACCGGCGCTGTACAACGCACTGGGGGTATTCCTGCCGCTGATCACCGTAAACTGCGCCATCATGGGTGCTGCGCTGTTCATGGTAGAGCGCGACTACACCTTCGGTGAGTCCGTGGTCTACGGCATCGGCGCGGGCACCGGCTGGGCGCTGGCGATCACCGCCCTGGCGGGTATCCGTGAGAAACTGAAATACAGTGACGTACCGGCGGGCCTGCGTGGCCTGGGTATCACCTTCATTACCGTAGGTCTGATGTCGCTGGGCTTCATGTCTTTCTCCGGCGTACAGCTGTAAGCCGTCGGGCATGATCAACTGAAGGATTAAAGCTTATGAATGCAGAAATCGTTCTCGGCGTTGTCATGTTTACCGCGGTGGTGCTTGCACTGGTCGCGGTAATCCTGGCAGCCCGTTCGAAACTGGTAGCCTCCGGCGATGTTCATATCAACATCAACAACGATCCGGATAAAAGCATCACCGTACCGGCCGGCGGCAAGCTGCTGCAGACGCTGGCCGGCGCCGGTATCTTCGTACCGTCCGCCTGTGGTGGTGGTGGTACCTGCGCACAGTGTAAGTGCCAGGTGATGCAGGGCGGCGGTTCCATGCTGCCGACCGAAGAGTCCCACTTCACCATGCGTGAAGCCAAAGATGGCTGGCGCCTGTCCTGTCAGGTTGCTGTCAAGCAGGATATGGAGATCGAACTCGAAGAGGAGATCTTCGGCGTTAAGAAGTGGGAGTGTACCGTCGAGTCCAACCCGAACGTGGCGACGTTCATCAAGGAGCTGACGCTGCGTCTGCCGGAAGGCGAGAACGTCGACTTCCGCGCCGGTGGTTACGTCCAGCTGGAAGCGCCGCCGCACGAAGTGCACTACAAGGACTTCGAGATCCAGGAGGAGTACCGCGAGGATTGGGACAAGTTCAACCTGTGGCAGTATGTCTCCCGGGTTGAAGAGCCGGTGATCCGCGCCTACTCGATGGCGAACTATCCGGAAGAGAAGGGTATTGTTAAGTTCAATATCCGTGTCGCATCGCCGCCGCCGGGTACCAACCACCCGCCGGGCCAGATGTCCTCCTATGTGTTCAGCCTGAAGCCGGGTGACAAGATCACCGTGTACGGACCGTTCGGTGAATTCTTCGCAACCGAAAACGATTGCGAGATGGTGTTCATCGGTGGTGGTGCCGGTATGGCGCCGATGCGTTCACACATCTTCGACCAGCTGAAGCGTCTGAACTCCAAGCGCAAGATCTCCTTCTGGTACGGTGCGCGCTCGCTGCGCGAGGCGTTCTATACCGAAGAGTACGATCAGCTGCAGGAGGAGAACGACAACTTCAAGTGGCATCTGGCGTTGTCCGATCCGCTGCCGGAAGATAACTGGGACGGCATGACCGGCTTCATCCACAACGTGCTGTACGAAAACTATCTGAAGGACCACGAGGCGCCGGAGGATTGCGAGTACTACATGTGTGGACCGCCGATGATGAACGCCGCCGTGATCCAGATGCTGCTGGATCTGGGCGTCGAGCGTGACAATATCTACCTCGACGACTTCGGTGGTTAATCACGAATGCGTTGTTTCCTGAACATTGCATTTGAACGGCTGGCAGCTTTGCTGCTGGCCGTTTTGTTTTTGGCCGGCTGTAACAGTTTCGATTCCGAGCAATTGATGTCCGTTAACGGGCTGACCATGGGCACCGGTTATACTGTCAAATGGGTTGGCCAGGACCCGCAGGCGGTTACCGAGCTGCATGGCCGGATCGACCAGCAGCTGCAGGCGATCAACGACAGCATGTCGACCTATATCGACAGCTCGGAGTTGTCCCGCTTGAACCGGACGCCGCAGGGGGAGTGGTTCGCGCTGTCCGCCGAACTGTTCGAGGTGCTGTTGCTGGCTCGACAGATCAGTGAACAGTCGGCCGGTCAGTTCGATCCGACCGTCGGGCCGTTGGTCAACCTGTGGGGCTTCGGCCCGGACGGCCGTGTCGAGCGGGCGCCTTCGGACGCCGAGATTGAAGCGCGCCGCGGGCGGATCGGTTACCAATTCCTGGAACTGGACACTGCAAAACGACGGGTACGCAAGCAGCGTGACCTTTACGTTGATCTTTCCGCCATCGCCAAAGGCTACGGGGTTGATATAATTGCCCGGTTGCTCGAGGAGAATGGTATCGACCGTTACCTGGTGGAGATCGGCGGTGAATTGCGGGTCAAAGGTAGTAAGCCCGACGGCAGCAGTTGGCGGCTGGCGATCGAAAGCCCCGACAGTGCCGGGCGCTCGGTGCATAACGTGATCGAGCTTGGCCAGGGTGGGATCGCCACCTCCGGTGATTACCGCAACTATTTCGAGCAGGATGGGGTGCGTTTCTCCCATACCATCGATCCGCATACCGGTCGGCCAGTGGTGCATAAGCTGGCGTCTGTGACGGTCATTGCCGACAACTGTGCGGCCGCAGACGCTTATGCGACCACGCTGCTGGTGATGGGTGAGGAGCGCGGCTATGCATTCGCCCTGGAGCAGGGGCTCGACGCCTATTTTATCGTCAAGGCGGCCGATGGGTTTGAAACCCGTTATACCCCTGGATTCAACAACTACTTAAAACATTAGGAGTACAGCCATGGAAGTGATGATTCTGACCTTCGTGGTGCTGATGATCCTGATTATCGGGATGTCCGTCGGCGTGCTGATGGGCCGTAAGCCGATCGCCGGTTCCTGCGGCGGTATGGCCGCCCTGCAGATGGACACCGCCTGCACCATCTGTGGCGGTAATCCGCAGAAATGCGAAGAGGAACAGGAGCGTCAGCGGACCGCCGATGTCGAAGCCGACCTGTCCTACGAAGTTAAGGCTAAAGGCTAATCGAATGGTGCCCCATCTGGGGCACCATTCGCATAAAATACTTAAAAAATAACGGGATAACCATAGAACTAAGGGGATAGTAATGGCTGTATACGACTACGATGTGATCGTGATCGGTTCGGGTCCTGCCGGCGAAGGCGCCGCAATGAGCGCGTCCAAAGCGGGGCGTCGCATTGCGGTGGTGGAAGCGCAGGATGCCGTCGGCGGCAACTGTACGCATAAAGGCACTATCCCCTCGAAGGCGTTGCGTCACTCGGTACGCCAGATCATCGAGTTCAATACCAACCCGATGTTCCGTGATATCGGTGAGCCGCGCTGGTTCTCCTTCCCGAAGGTGCTCAAGCGCGCCGAGAAGGTGATGTCCAACCAGGTTATGCTGCGCACCAATTTCTATGCCCGTAACCGTTGCGACGTGTTCTTCGGCCAGGCCGAATTCGTCGATGCGAACACGGTGCTGGTAAAAGGAACCGCCAAGGGTGATGAAACCCTGCGTGCCAAGAATATCATCATCGCTACCGGCTCCCGTCCCTACGTGCCGAGCGATATCGATTTCCACCATCCGCGGATCTATAACTCCGATACCGTGTTGAAGCTGGAGCACACGCCGCGCACCATGATCATCTACGGCGCCGGGGTGATCGGCTGCGAGTACGCCTCCATCTTCAGTGGCCTGGGGGTCAAGGTCGATCTGATCGATACCCGCGACCGTCTGTTGTCGTTCCTGGATGGCGAGATCTCCGACTCGCTCAGCTACCACCTGCGCAACAACGCGGTCAAGATTCGTCACAACGAAGAGTACGACAGTGTTGAAGGTGACAGTCACGGGGTCACCCTGAGCCTGAAGTCGGGCAAGAAGATCCGCGCCGATGCGTTCCTGTGGTGTAACGGCCGAACCGGTAACACCGACGGCCTGGGGCTGGAGAAGGTCGGCCTGGAAGCCAACAGTCGTGGCCAGATCGAGGTGGACGAGCACTACCGCACTAGTTGCGAAGGTGTTTATGCGGTGGGTGACGTGATCGGCTGGCCGAGCCTGGCCTCGGCGGCGCTGGATCAGGGCCGTGCGGCGGCAGCCGATCTGACCGACGGCGAAGATTTCCGCTATATCAATGAAGTGCCGACCGGCATCTACACCATCCCGGAGATCAGCTCGATCGGTAAGACCGAGGAGGAGCTGACCGCCGAGTGCGTGCCTTACGAAGTGGGCCAGGCGTTCTTCAAGGATACCGCGCGGGCGCAGATCTCCGGCCAGCCGGTCGGTATGCTGAAAATCCTGTTCCACCGCGAAACCCTGGCGATCCTCGGCATTCACTGTTTCGGTGACCAGGCGTCCGAGATCGTCCATATCGGCCAGGTGGTGATGCGCCAGGAAGGGGAGGCCAACACCATCAAGTACTTCATCAATACCACCTTCAACTATCCGACCATGGCGGAAGCCTACCGGGTAGCGGCAATCGCCGGCCTTAACCGGGTTGCCAATCTGTAAGAGTTAGCCGCTCTTCAGTGATCTATGGAAAAACCACCTTCGGGTGGTTTTTTGTTAGCCATGAGCAAACAGTATTGAACATACAGTTGCCCGCTTGCCGCTCTCATTCCTGCAGTTCCGGCAGCTCTTTGAACAGCTCCAGTGCTTCTGGATTGGCCAGCGCGTCGCGGTTTTTCACCGGCCGTCCGTGCACCACGTGGCTGACCGCCAGCTCGACGATCTTGCCGCTGAGGGTGCGCGGAATGTCCGCCACCGGAATGATCTTGGCGGGAACATGACGTGGCGTGCAGTGGCTGCGGATGGTCTGTCGGATTTGTTCGGCCAGCTGCTCGTTGAACTGATAGCCCTGCTTCAGGCGAATGAACAACACTATCCGCACGTCGTCCTGCCACTGCTGGCCGATGGCAAGGCTCTCCAATACCGCATCAACCTGTTCTACCTGACGGTAGATCTCGGCGGTGCCGATGCGCACGCCGCCGGGATTCAATACGGCGTCGGAGCGACCATGGATGATCAGTCCGCCATGCTCGGTCGGTTCGGCATAGTCGCCATGGGCCCAGACGTTGTCGAAGGTGGCGAAATAGGCCTCCCGATACTTGCTGCCGTCGGCGTCGTTCCAGAAGCCGATCGGCATCGACGGGAACGGTTTGACGCACACCAGTTCGCCTTTTTCGCCACTGCCGGCTGCGATGGGCTGGCCATTGTCGTCATAAACCTCCACCGCCATGCCGAGTCCGCGGCACTGCAGCTCGCCTGCATACACCGGCAGGACCGGGCAACCCAGCGCAAAGCAGGAGACGATATCGGTGCCGCCGGAGATCGACGACAGGCACAGCTCGGCCTTGATATCGCGGTAGACGTAATCGTAGCTCTCAGGGGCGAGGGGCGAGCCGGTGGACAGCATGGCCTTGAGCGGCTCTAGCCGATGGCTCTGTCCGGGTTTAACGCCGGCTTTTTCCAGCGCCGCGATGTACTTGGCGCTGGTGCCAAATATCGAAATGCCTTCTTCTTCGGCCATATCCCAGAGCACGTCGGGTGTGGGCGCAAAAGGAGAGCCGTCGTACAGTAGCACGGTGGCGCCGGTCGCCAGCGCGCTGACCAGCCAGTTCCACATCATCCAGCCGCAGGTGGTGTAGTAGAAGATCACGTCATCACGCGTCACATCGGTATGCAGGGCGTGTTCTTTCAGGTGCTGCAGCAGGGTGCCGCCAACGCCGTGTACGATGCACTTGGGCACGCCGGTGGTGCCGGACGAGTACAGGATATAGAGCGGGCTGGCAAAGGGGACCTGGTTGAAGTCGATCTCGTTGGCGGTGAGGTCGACGAAGTCTGACCACAGCCGGGCATTCGGCAGGGCGCTGATATCCGGCTGCGGGTGAAGGTAGGGGTGCACCACCAGTTGTTCGATATCCGGCAGCTGCTGAAGAATACCGGCCACCCGTTGCAGCGAGTCGATTGTTTTGCCGCCATAGTGGTAGCCGTCGCTGCAGAACAGCACTTTGGGCTGGATCTGGCCGAAACGGTCCACCACGCCGTGGATGCCGAAATCCGGCGAACAGGAGGACCAGGCGGCGCCGATACTGGCGGTAGCCAACATGGCGATAACCGTTTCGATGCAATTGGGGACGAAACCGGCGACCCGGTCGCCTTCGTCTACGCCCGCTTTGCGCAGTGCGCTGGCCAGTTGCGCAACCTGCAGGTAGAGCTCGGCGTAGCTCAGGCGTTTGCGCTGGCCGGCCTCGTTACGGAATACCAGTGCGGTTCGGTCGTCGCGGTGGCGCAGCAGATTTTCGGCGAAGTTGAGCCGGGCATCGGGAAACCAGCGGGCGCCGGGCATCCTGTCGCCATCGACCAGCACCCGGGTGCCTTTTTCGGTGGCACGGACCTGGCCGTAGTCCCAGATCATCGACCAGAATGCTTCCGGGTTGTCGATGCTCCAGCGGTGTAGCTCGGTATAGTCGCCGATCCGGCTGTTATGGCGTTGGTTGACCTGCCGGATAAAGTCGCTGATGTTGGCTTGTGCGCAGCGTTGCTCGCTGGGACGCCATATCGGGACCGCCATAGGTTACCCTCCCGCACCTGCTAATCATGGTTATAAGATTAGATGAACGGCCGGAGGTACGGTCGGTTGTTGGCGCTGCGCGGCCTGGGGGTGTTCCAGTGCGCCGCTGCGGTAGGTGGTAAAAGCCGGGCGGGCGCTACATAGTCCTGGCCGACTGAAGCCAGCCTGCCGTGCCTGGCTGTACTGATTCCGAATAATTAAAAAAGCCGGCGATTGCCTAATGCCGATCAGTTAAGCTCATTTAGCCGCTGATTCTGCGAAAGAAAATCCGGAATCCTTAGGCAGGATTCCGGATTTTTTCTTTTCGAAGATTTCAGGGGAAAAGTCGAACTGGACCATATAGGCTGGTAACTCTGGTTGTCGTGC
>NZ_JAILYN010000023.1 GCF_019795155.1 Marinobacterium arenosum
GACTGGTATCGCTGATGGGACAATACCATCGGCTCAAATGTATGACGTGAACCGCCGTATACGGAACCGTACGTACGGTGGTGTGAGAGGACGGAGGCCGTGAGGCCTCCTCCTACTCGATTTAATACAGTTTTGCTAACGCCTTGATCCTTATGGTAATTTGGCATCTATTATTCTGATGCCGCCTTTATGGAACTGAACCACTCAGGAAAATCAGTACTGGTCGTTGATAATCAGCTCGATGACCTGAGTACCCTGCGCTCGATGCTCAGTCGGATCGGATTCAGCCGTATCCAGGTGGCATCCTCGGCTAATATGGCGCTGAACCTGCTGAAGGCGGAGCGTTACGATCTCTGCTTCGTCAACTATGACCTCGGTCGCGATCGCAAGAACGGCCTGCAGCTGCTGCAGGAAGCGGCCGACGCCGGCTGTCGGCCCTATACCACCGCGTTCGTGCTGGTGGTCGAGCAGAAATTGTCGACACTGCTGTTCGGTTCGCTGGAACACTCCCCGGATACCTATATCTCCAAACCCTATGACCTGTCGGACATCCGCCACCGGCTCGGCAAGCTGATGCGGATCAAGGCGGTGACCGCGGTGCTGGACAAGCAGCGCGAAGCCGGCCGATGCGAGGACGCGCTGCAGACCTGTCGCCAGTTGATCGACGCCTACCCCGGCCTGCTGGTCTACCTGCAGCGGCTGATGGGGATTATGTTGATCCGGCTGGAGCGTTATGACGAGGCGATGGCGCTGTTCAGCGAGCTGATCCAGAAGCGTAAGCTGCCCTGGGCCGAGGTGGGGCTGGGCTGGGTGCAGTACCGATTGTGGCGGCTGGACGAGGCCTTCGATACCCTGAACGGGGTGCTGGAGCGCCAGCAGATCTGTGCCGAAGCCTTTCTCTGGCTCGGCCGGGTACACTGGGCGCGGGGCGAGCTGGCCGATGCGGTCACGTTGATGCGCAAGGCGGTGCTGCTGCAACCGACGGTACCGGCGCTGCAGGCGCAACTGGCTGACTACAGTGTGCTGGTCGGAGACTGGAAACAGGCCGCCGCCGGTTACCGCGCGGCGGTCGAGTTCAGCCGCAACAGCAGCCAGGTCCGCACCAGTTATTATTTTGCGCTGGGCGGGGTGTTGCTGCGACAGCTCGACAAGATGCCGTTCAGCGATATCGAAGCCGAGTTGATGCGGGTCTTGGAGGAGGTGCTGCTGGCCCATTCGGGCGAGTGCTGGGTACAGTGCCGTACCCGCATGCAGATGGCGATGCTCTATCGTGGCCGCGACCGGATTCGCTGGGAGCGGGCGGTGCGCGATGCCTGGCTGGTCTGGCAGCGGTTGCCGCCGGTGCAGCAGCAGGTGTCATTGGAACTGC
Organism: Marinobacterium arenosum; assembly: GCF_019795155.1. Lineage (GTDB taxonomy): Bacteria > Pseudomonadota > Gammaproteobacteria > Pseudomonadales > Balneatricaceae > Marinobacterium_C > Marinobacterium_C arenosum. The sequence goes on from NZ_JAILYN010000023.1 coordinate 1,370, forward strand.
TGCTGGAGGCGGCTGCCGGTAGCGCCGTCGAAGCGAAGCTGAGGGCTGCCGAGCTGGACGATGAGCCTGCCAGCGACCTGTCCGGCGCGATCGCCAGCTATCACCATTGGCAGCGGGTACAGCATGAGGGAAACTGGCGACAGGCCTGGTTGGCAATCAAGGAGCTGGTCGGCTACTGCCGTGATTTCGACAATCTGCGTATCCAGCAGGTACAGATCGGCCTCGAGTGGCTGGCCGACGAGGAGTTTGATGCCGACCGACGCTGGTTGCTGGCGGAGAGCACCCGGCTGCTCGGCCAGGTCAGTACCGGGGCACTGAGCGAGCAGCAGTTGCAACGCTACCGGGGCGTCTGGCAACGCTGTGCCGATCAGCAGCAGGTTTGCCAAAGCTAGGCCGCGTCGATAAAATCCCGCCCCAATCTGGGGAAATTCACCCTGATGCGAAACCTGTCGTTTCGCTGTCCAAGTCAGTCACACACGCCATGAAATCACATAAAATTCAACAAGCTCCGATCCCGATGCGCCATGTCGGGCCGATCAAGATCTGCGGCCCGGTGTTGCAGGAAAGCATCTCCGTGCCGCTGGCGACCTATGAGACGCCGCTGTGGCCGTCGGTGGGGCGGGGCGCGCGCGTGTCCACGCTGACCGACGGCATCCGCTGCACCCTCATCGACGAGCGGATGACCCGTTCCATCCTGCTGGAAGCCGACAACGCCACCGAAGCGTTGCTGGCATTGCAGTCGATCCAGAGCCGCCGCGACGACATGCAGGCGGTAGTGGCGAGTTCCAGCCGCTTTGCCAAGCTGATCGATATGCACAGCCAGGTGGTGGCCAACCTGATCTACCTGCGTCTCGAGTTCACCACCGGTGACGCTTCCGGTCACAACATGGTGACCAATGCCGCCGATACGCTGTTCCCCTGGTTGCTGGAACAATACCCGCAGCTGCGTTACAGCTCGATCTCGGCCAACTACTGCTCCGACAAGAAGGCCACCGCGGTCAACGGCATTCTCGGTCGCGGCAAGTACGTGGTGGCCGAGATCACCATCCCGCGCGCGCTGTGCGAGCGGCGGTTGAAGACCACCCCGGAAAAGGTGGTCGACCTGAATATCAAGAAAAACCTGATCGGCACCATGGTGGCCGGCGGCTTGCGTAGCGCCAACGCCCACTATGCCAATATGCTGCTGGCGTTCTACCTGGCGACCGGCCAGGATGCCGCCAACATCATCGAAGGCTCGCAGGGGATTGTCCATGCCGAAGTGCGTGACGGTGATCTCTACTTCTCCTGCACATTGCCTAACCTGATTATGGGGACCGTCGGTAACGGCAAGGGGATCGACTTTGTCGAGGAGAACCTGCGCCTGCTGGGCTGCAAAGAGCAGCGGGAGCCGGGCGCCAACGCCCGTCGTCTGGCGGCGATCTGTGCCGCCACCGTGCTGTGCGGCGAGCTGTCGCTGCTGGCGGCGCAAACCAATCCGGGCGAACTGATGGAAGCCCATATCAAACTGGAACGCTGAGCGATGAGCGATCGGACCAACGCACGTAAAATCGAACATATCCGGGCGATCGAACAGGACGCCGCGGTGGACCGTGATCGGCGCTACTTCGACCGTATCCGGTTGACCCATCGGGCGTTGCCGGAGCTGGCGTTGGCCGATGTCGATCCGAGTACCGAGTTTCTCGGTCGCAAGCTCAGTTTCCCGCTGCTGATCTCGTCGATGACCGGCGGCGATCATGAGCTGATCTGTCGGATCAACCGAAACCTGGCCGAAGCCGCCCAGCGAACCGGGGTGGCGATGGCGGTCGGTTCGCAACGGGTGATGTTCACCGAGCCGGCCGCCCGCGACAGCTTCCAGTTGCGCGAGCTGGCACCGGACGTACCGCTGATCGCCAACCTGGGCGCGGTACAGCTCAACTACGGGCTCGGTATCAGCCATGCGCAGCAGGCGGTCGAGGTGATGGATGCCGACGCGCTCTATCTGCACCTCAATCCGCTGCAGGAGGCGGTGCAACCGGAAGGTGATACCGATTTTCGCCACCTGGCCGAAGCGATCGGCACCCTGGTGGACACCCTGCCGGTGCCGCTGCTGTTGAAAGAGGTCGGTGCCGGGCTGTCGCCGGCCGATATTGAGGCTGGTTTGTCGGTCGGCGTCGAGTACTTCGACCTGGCCGGTACCGGCGGCACCTCATGGAGCCGGATCGAGCACCACCGCCGCGATGACGGCAGTGACCTCGGTATCAGGTTCCAGGACTGGGGGATCCCGACGCCGCTGGCGCTGAAGCTTGCTGAACCCTACCTGGACCGGGCCACCTTTATCGCCAGCGGTGGGCTCAGAGATGGGATTGATATGGCCAAATCTGTTATACTCGGCGCTTCCCTTTGTGGCATGGCCAACCCGTTTTTGAAGCCGGCCATGGAATCCGCCGACGCCGTTGTTGCTGTGATCGAGCGACTGCGGCGTGAATTCGTAACTGCCATGTTCCTGCTGGGTACCGCGAACCTGAAGGCGCTGTACCGGAACCGGGCCCTCGTTCTTGAAGAGTATTGAGGATCGAGCACTCCTTATGTCTGTCGGTATTGACGAAATTAGTTTCTACACCTCCAACTACTACCTCGATCTGCGTACATTGGCTGAGGTGCAGAACACCGATACAGAAAAGTATTATCAGGGCATCGGTCAGGAGAAAATGGGCATGGCTGCCCCGGACGAGGATATCGTCACCATGGCAGCCAACGCGGCCCTGCCATTGGTTGAGCGGGTGGGCAGCGACAGCATCAGCACGCTGATGTTCGCCACCGAAACCGGTATCGACCAGTCCAAGGCGGCCGGTGTCTATGTGCACCGGTTGCTCAACCTGCGTGACAACTGCCGTGTCGTCGAGATGAAGCAGGCCTGCTACAGCGCTACCGCCGCGATCCAGATGGCCTGCGCACTGGTGGCCCGCCAGCCGGACAGCAAGGTACTGGTGATCGCCTCCGATATCGCCCGCTATGACCTGGACTCACCGGGTGAGGCCACCCAGGGCTGCGGCGCCGTGGCACTGCTGATCACCGCCAATCCGCGGCTGGTCGAGATCCATCCGGAGGTGGGCAACTACACCGAAGATGTGATGGATTTCTGGCGACCGAACTACCGTTCCACCGCGCTGGTCGACGGCAAGTACTCCACCAAGATCTATCTGAAATCGCTGAAGCGCGCCTGGGAAAACTTCCGTGAAGCCAGTTCGCTGGCGTTCAGCGATTTCAGCTACTTCTGTTATCACCTGCCGTTCAGCCGGATGGCTCAGAAGGCGCACCAGCAGCTGGCCAAGCTGAATAAAAGCGGCCTGTCGCTGGAGCAGCTTGAGCAGCAGATCGAGGACACCCTGATCTACAACCGGATCATCGGCAATAGCTACACCGCGTCGATGTATATCGGCCTGACCTCGTTGCTGGAGAACTGCCGCCAGAACCTGGCCGGCCGCCGCATCGGCTTCTTCAGCTACGGCTCCGGCTGTGTCGCCGAGTTCTTCTCGGGTACCGTGGTGGCCGGTTATGAAAACTGGCTGCATCGCGATGCTCACCGGCAGATGCTGGACGCCCGCAAAGAGGTCGACTACGACGAGTACCTGCAGTTGTACCGCTATCCGGATCCGCGTGACGGTGAAAGTTGCGAGATCGAGCGGGGCACTACCGGCCGTTTCCGGCTGGCCGCGATCAGCCATCACAAGCGGGAATATACCGTCTGCTAAGGGCGGTTTGACTCTCTTTCCTGTCTAGATGAAGGTGCCGATATGGCTGCTATCGCACCCGGTAAAGTGATCCTCAGCGGCGAACACGCCGTGGTCTATGGCGCGCCGGCGGTTGCCGTCGCCTGCCGTGAACATATCCAAGCCCGTTTCGAACCGGACGCCGGCGGCCAACTGCGGCTGCACGGCGACGGTTTCGACGGCCAGATCGCAGTTGATCGGCTGCCGGCCCTGGCTGGCGAACTGGATCATCGCTACCAGCGTTTCGAGGCTGGCGAGCTGGCGGTGTCGGCGCTGCTCGACCGGCCGGAGCAGCTGCTGTTCTATGTGCTGGCCTGCCGCCATCTTGCCCTGCCGGGTACCCTGACCACCACCTCTACCTTGCCGACCGGCGCCGGTATGGGCTCGTCGGCGGCCGCTATCGCCGCAACCCTGCTGGTTGCCGAGCAGTTCGGCGCGCTGCCGCTGAGCCAATCCGACCGCTTCGCCATGCTGCGCCATTGTGAGCGGCTGCAGCACGGTCGGGGCAGCGCCATCGATGCGGCGGCGGTGACCTATGGCGGCTTGGTGCGGGTGCAGGGTGACGAGGTACAGCAGTTGAAGCTGCCGCTGGGCGAGGGCTGGTACCGGGTCGACAGCGGCCGGCCGTCGGTCAGTACCGGCGAGTGCGTGCAGGCGGTGCGTGAACGCTTCGCCGATAGCGCGATCTGGTCGGAATTCGCCGAACTCACCGATCAACTGCAACAGGGACTGGGCGATCCGCACGCGCTGCTGGCGGCGGTGCGTGACAACCACCGGCTGCTGGCAACGATCGGTGTGGTGCCGGTACCGGTGCAACGCTTTATCGCCGCCGCCGAGCAGGCCGGCGGCGCCGCCAAGATCAGCGGCGCCGGCGCCCACCGGGGCGAGCACGGCGGACTGGTGCTGCTCTACTGGCCGGACGGTGATCCGGCATCACTCTGTGCGCAGTTCGGTTACCCGGTTGCGCCGCTGCAGGAGGACTCGCAAGGTGCGCGATTGGTCAAGGATTAAGGTTTCCGCGCCCGGCAGCATCATGCTGATGGGGGAGCATGCGGTGTTGTTCGGCCATCGGGCGCTGGCCTGTGCGGTCGACAAGTATATGCATGTCGAGTTGCTGCCGCGGCAAGATCGTCAGATCAGCATCGACTCGACACTGGCCCAGTATCGGGCCTCGCTCGATCAGCTGACCGAGCAGCCGGAACTGAGTTTCGTGCTGACCGCCATCCGCCGGATCGCCGGGCAGTTGCCGGCCGGTTTCGATCTGCAGATCCGCTCCGAATTTTCCCATACCGTCGGGCTCGGTTCGTCGGCGGCGGTGACCGTTGCCACGGTGGCGGCACTACGTAAGTATGCCGACCTGGCGCTGGACCAGGCCGCGCTGTTCGACGAGGCGCTGACGGTGGTCCACCAGGTGCAGGAGGGGCGTGGCTCCGGCACCGATCTGGCGGCCAGCGTTTACGGCGGCCTGATCGGCTACACGGTCGAGCCGCGCCAGGTGGAACGGCTGCCGGGCCTGCCGCCGATCAGTCTCTACTATGCCGGCTACAAGACCCGCACGCCGGAGGTGTTGAAGATCGTCGAGCGGCGCAGCCAGTCGCAGCCGGAACTCTATACTGAACTGTACCGGCTGATGCACCGTACCAGCCTGGCCGCCGAGCAGGCGATCCATCGACAGGACTGGGCCGAGCTGGGCAAACTGATGGATATCTACCAGGGGCTGATGGATGCGCTGGGGGTTTGCGATCATACGCTGGCCGATATGATCCACCGGCTGCGCGGCAGTGATCAGATCCGCGGCGCCAAGATCTCCGGTTCCGGGCTGGGCGATTGCGTGCTGGCGCTGGGCCGCGATCCGCAACTGCAGATGCCATATGACGAGATTCCGGTGGCGGTGTCCGCCGAGGGGGTGAAGCTTGAAACTGACTAAACAGGATGTGGTCGCGCGCTTTCTGCCGGCGACGCTGGCTGAGGGCGCACAGGCGGAGGCCTTCGCGCCGAGTAATATCGCATTGTGCAAATACTGGGGTAAGCGCGACAAGGAGCTGAACCTGCCGATCAACTCCAGCCTGTCGGTGTCGCTGGCCCATCTGGGCAGCCGTACCCGGATCACCCCGTCCGACGATGGCGCCGATCATGTGCTGCTCAACGGCGAGGAGCAGCCGCTGGACAGCAAGTTCGCCGGCAAGGTAATCGCCTTCGTCGAGCTGTTCCGGCGCGAACTCGATCAGCCGTTGACCATCGACACCCACAACAATATCCCCACCGCCGCCGGGCTGGCCTCCAGCGCGTCCGGCTTCGCCGCGCTGATGCTGGCGCTGGATAAATTCTATGATCTGGCGCTGGAGCCGCAGCTGCTGTCGGCGTTCGCCCGGATGGGCAGCGGCAGCGCCTCGCGCTCGATCTACCAGGGCTTCGTTGAGTGGCAGATGGGTCATCGCGAAGACGGCATGGACTCCTACGCCATGCCGCTGGAGCAAAGCTGGCCGGAGCTGCGGGTCGGCCTGCTGAAGGTCGCCACCGGCGAGAAGAAGGTCGACTCCCGGGCCGGCATGCAGCGTACCGTGGAGACCGCTCACCTGTATCAGAGCTGGCCGCTACAGGCCGCCGCCGACCTGGAGAAACTGACCGACGCCATCGTGCGGCGCGATTTCGAACTGCTCGGCAGCACCGCCGAGCAGAACGCACTGTCGATGCACGCCACGATGATCGCCAGCTGGCCGCCGTTGCTGTACTGGCAGCCGGATTCGGTGGCGGCGATGCACCAGGTCTGGCAGCTGCGCGCCGACGGCCTGCCGCTCTATTTCACCATGGACGCCGGCCCCAACCTGAAGCTGCTGTTCAGTGCCGAGCATCAGCAGGCGGTGTGCGACGCCTTCGAGCAGCTCGAGGTGGTGGCGCCGTTCAGCGGGTGAGCCAGCCTTACGACACCGGCTTCCTGCTGACCCGCCAGCAGCATGACCGCGCCGACGGCATCGAGTTGGCCTACTGGCTGCGTGGCGAGCAGCGTGCCTTTCAGGTGCGCATTCCCGCTCAGGAAGCGGTGTTCTTCATCCATGACCGCTCGGTCGCCAAGGCCCGCCAGTTGCTGGCCGGCCTGTCGGGCTGGCGGCTGGCCAAGGTGCAGCTCTGTGACCTGAACCGCGACGGGGTGCACGCGCTCTATAGCCGCTCATTACGGACCCAGCGCCAGGCGATCGAACGGTTGCAGCAGGGCGGCATCGCGATGATGGAGGAGGATATTCGCCATTGCGACCGCTATCTGATGGAGCGCTATATCCAGGGGGCGGTCAAGCTGGTCGGCGATCCCGCCGCGCCGCGCTTGAAGCCGACCGAGCTGGCGCCCCGTTTCCGGGTGCTGTCGATTGATATCGAAACCACCATGCGGGCCGACAAAATCCACTCCATCGCCCTTTATGCCGATGACTACCAGCGGGTGTTGATGCGTGGCAAAGGTCAGGATACCGAGCAGGTCTGCTACCTGCCGGACGAACGGGCATTGCTGCAGGCGCTGGTCGATGCGGTGGTGCGCTATGACCCGGATATCTTTATCGGCTGGAACGTGGTCGGCTTCGACTTCAGGGTGCTGGCCGAGCGTGCCAAGGCGTTGCGCCTGCCGCTGCTGCTGGGCCGAGACCGCGAGCCGCTGCAGGTTCACCAGGCCGGCAACGGCATGTGGTTCGCCCGGATGGCTGGCCGGCTGGTGCTGGACGGCATCGACACCCTGAAGGGGGCCACCTGGCAGTTCGAGAGCTTCTCGCTGGAGTATGTCAGCCGTCAGCTGCTTGAGCGCGGCAAACTGATCGACCATGTCGAGGTGCGCGGTGACGAGATCCAGCGGCTGTTTCGCGAGGACAAGCCGGCGCTGGCCCGCTATAACCTGGAGGACTGCAAGCTGGTCTGGGATATCTTCGACAAGGCTCAGCTGCTGGACTACCTGATCGAGCGGACCCGGTTGACCGGCTTGGCGCTGGACAAGGTTGGCGGCTCGGCGGCGGCGTTCGACAACCAGTACCTGCCGCCGCTGCACCGCAGCGGCTACGTGGCACCGGAATACGCCTCCGGCCAGTCCGGCCTGTCGGCGCCGGGCGGCTACGTGATGGACTCGCGGCCGGGGCTCTACCGTCAGGTATTGGTGCTGGACTTCAAAAGCCTGTACCCGAGCATCATCCAGACCTTCATGATCGACCCGATGGGGATGGCGGAGGGCTTGCGCGAGGGCGCCGCTCCGGACGACCTGGTACCCGGTTTCAACCACGCGATCTTCTCGCGCAGCCGTACCATCCTGCCCGGCTTGATCGCCCGGCTCTGGCAGGCCCGCGATCGCGCCAAGCGGGCCGGCAACGCGCCACTGTCGCAGGCGATCAAGATCATCATGAACAGCTTCTACGGGGTGCTCGGCTCCAACGTCTGTCGCTTCTTCGACCAGCGGCTGTCCAGCTCGATCACCCTGCGCGGCCACGAGATCCTGACCCGCACCCGCGACGAGATCGAACGCCGGTTCGGCTACACCGTGATCTACGGCGATACCGACTCGGTGTTCATCTGGCTCGGCGATGAGTTTCCGGACGAGCAGGCCGACAGCCGTGGCGCCGAGCTGGCGGCCTACCTGAACGACTGGTGGCGCGAGCAGCTGCAGCAGCGCTTCCAGCTCGACAGCCGGCTGGAGATCGAATACGAAACCCACTACAGCCGCTTCCTGATGCCGACCATGCGCCACTCGGAGAAGGGCACCAAGAAACGCTACGCCGGCCTCAAGCGGGCGCCGGACGGCAGCAGCAAGATGGTGTTCAAGGGGCTGGAGAACGTCCGCACCGACTGGAGCGCGGTGGCCCGCCAGCTGCAGGAGCAGCTCTACGAGCGGATCTTCCGCGGCCAGCCCTGGCGGCAACTGCTGATCGATACCGTCAACCGGGTCCGCGCCGGCGAGCTGGACGACCAGCTGGTCTACCGCAAGCGGCTGCGCCAGCCGGTCGCCGCCTACACCCGCAACCGGCCGCCCCATGTGCAGGCCGCCGAGAAAGCCGAGCGCGAAGCCGACAAGCGCGGCCTGCCGGCGCCTTACGGGCCGGGCCAGCATGTCGAGTACCTGATTACCGTCAACGGTGCCGAACCGGTCGATTACCGGCAGTCACCGATCGACTACCAGCATTATATCGACAAGCAGCTCAAGCCGGTCGCCGATACCATCCTGCAGTTCCTCGATACCGACTTCGACAGCCTGATCGAACCGCAGATCGGGCTTTTTTAGTTGCAGCGGGTTACGCGCCCTGAGTATCAGGCTTCAAGTGAGTCGTAGCAGCCCGCTCTGAGGGCGACATCCGCCTTGTGGCGCAATTAATGCTGGCTTCTCTGCGGTTATATTAGAAGTGGCCGCGGCTGAAGTCGCGTCTACAAGAGACATATCTTAATAAATGAAGCCCGGCAGTTGCCGGGCTTCGGGGGCTTTGATCAAGAATTGGGCGCGCTACCCAAGCGGTGATCGATCAAACCGGGATCAGCCACTGGTTCAGGTAGAAACCGCCGACGATCAGCAGCAGGAACAGGATCAGCGACAGGATCAGCGGCTTGCTGCCGGCCTGGCGGATGGTCTTCCACTGGGTCTGGGTGCCCAGCGCCGCCATGGCGATCGCCAGGCTGAACTGGCTGGCCATCTGCAGGCTGCCGAGCAGTTCGGTCGGCAGCGCCACCAGGCTGTTGATACCGGCGGCGGCGATAAAGCCGAACACGAACCAGGGGATGGTGATCTTGCCGCCGGCTGCTTCGCCGCTGCGGCGGGTCAGCACGGTGCTCAGCATCAGGATGAACGGCGCCAGCATCATCACCCGGATCAACTTTACCACCACCGCATTCTGCAGCGCGCTGCCGCCGACCGCCTCGCCGGCCGCCACCGCCTGGGCTACCTCGTGCACGGTGCTGCCGATATAGATGCCGAACGCCTGCTCGCTCATGCCGGCGAACTGGTAGATCAGCGGATAGCTGAACATCGCCAGGGTGCCGAACAGCACTACGGTTGCCACCGCCACGGTAACGTGCTGCTGGCGCGCCTTGAGTACCGATTCGGTTGCCAGTACCGCCGCCGCGCCGCAGATCGCGCTGCCGGCCGAGGTCAGGATCGCCACGTCACGGTGCAGCTTGAAGTAGCGTACCCCGACGAAGGTACCTATGCCGAAGATCATGCTGATCACAATTGCATCAAGCAGCAGGGCCTGCCAGCCGACCGACAGGATCTGCTGGAAGCTGAGGCTGAAGCCGAACAGGATGATGCCGGCCCGCAGCAGCTTCTGTTGGCAGAAGCGGGTAAAGGTGACTTCACGCTCGGTCGGCGTCTGCCGGTTCAGGTGGCCAAATACAATACCGATCACGATCGCCAGCGGCAGGGCGCTGAGCCCGAACTGCGCCACCGCGGGTATCTTGGCGATCAGCGTCGCCGACAGGGCGATACAGGGCAGGGCGATAAGCAGGTTCATAACGACAACTTCCTGAACGTTAATGGATGCGGCTATGCTCTGCTTGTTGTAGTGTTAAGTAAAATGGATCTTTTGGATAATCGTCATTAGAAAAACCGAATAATGAATATCTCGTTGCGCCAATTGAAGCTGTTTGAAGCCACCGCCCGGCTGGGGCGGCTGACCGCCGCCGCCGATGAACAGGCGATCAGCCAGTCCGCCGCCAGCCAGGCGTTGAAGGAACTGGAGTCGACGCTGGATTATCCGCTGTTCCAGCGGGTCGGCCGCGAGCTGGTGCTGACCGAGGCCGGCCGCGATGCGCTGCCGAGGGTCGGCCAGATACTGCAACTGGTCGAGAGCCTGCGGGTGCCGGGCTGCGGCAGCGTCGGCGGACCGCTGCGGGTGGCCGCCAGTGTCACCATCGCCAGCTACCTGATGCCCCGGCTGCTGGCCGACTTCTGTGAACTGCATCCCGGCGTGGTGCCGGACCTGAAGATCGCCAACACCTTCAAGGTGATCGAGGCGTTGGAGAAAGGGCGGGCCCACCTCGGCCTGATCGAGGGGCCGGCGCTGCACCGTCACTTGCAGATCATCCCCTGGCGGGAGGACCGGCTGGAGGTGTTCTGCCATCCGCAGCATCCATTGGCGCTGAGCGGCCGGCTGAGCATTGAGCAGATCCGCCAGCAGCGCTGGATATTGCGTGAGGAGGGGTCGGGTACCCGGGCGATCTTCGATGCCGCGGTGCAGAAGGTGCGGGCGCAGGTGCGGGTGACCTTCGCGCTGAACCGGCAGGAGGCGATCAAGCAATCGGTTAAGGCGGGGCTCGGGGTGGGCTGCCTGTCGCAGCTGTCGATTGCCGAGGAGGTGGCGGCCGGCGAGCTGGTGATCCTGCGCACGCCACTGGAGTTGAGCCGGCGCTTTTCGCTGGTGGCCCAACCGTTGGATCGCAACAATGTGCTGATCCAGGCGCTTATCGATTTCCTCGGCCTACAGTGGCCGGAGACAAATTAGAACAGCAATACATGGCCACAGGTCTTTACAGAGCGGTTATTTCCGTTGTCGGGTTACGCCGGGGGGCGAAAATAAAAAAGGACAACCGGGCACCGGATGAGAGCGGACGGTGCCCGGCCGAAGCTGAAACTCACTCCTGCTCAGACGTCTCCGGCTGAGCCGATTCGGCCGGCTGTTCCGCCGGTTCCTGCTTTTCCTGCTTTTGTTCGTCGGCCTGCTGGCCGCCGCATGCACCGCAGCATCCACTCATAGCTTCTTATACTCCGTCGGTTAAGGGGAGTTGCAGAATATCTGAGGAATCAACTCAGGTACTTGATCGAAATCAGCTCCGGCGCACCTCTCTGCTTTACTTTTGGGTAGGGAGGCGGCTGTGGAGTGGAGCCTTGATGAATCGACGAACACTGATCCGCTGGTTGGGCGAGGGGCTGGCACTCGGTGCAGGTTCGGGCCTTGCCATGGCCGCGACGTCGGCAGTGCAGGTCGGTAACTCGACGCAGCCGACTGACCAGCAAAGTGACTCGTCATCTAGTAAAAGTATTCGACTGTTCCTGTGCGGCGATCTGATGACCGGCCGCGGCATCGACCAGATCCTGCCCCATCCCGGCCGGCCCAATCTCTATGAGCCCTACGTGCGTGATGCCCGCGACTATGTGGCCCTGGCCGAGGCGGCCAACGGCCCGCTCCGCAGGCCGGTCGACTTCGGCTATATCTGGGGCGATGTGCTGGCGGTGTTGGCGGAGTTCGCAGCGGATCTGCGTATCGCCAACCTGGAAACCAGCATCACCGACAGCGAGGATTACTGGCGTGGCAAGGGGATCAACTACCGCATGCATCCGGCCAACACCCGCTGCCTGACGGCGGCCTCGCTCGACTGCTGCGTGCTGGCCAACAACCACCTGCTGGACTGGGGCTATGCCGGATTGAGCGATACGCTGACGGCTCTGGCGCAGGCGGGGATCGCCCACTGTGGTGCCGGCGAAAAGTTGAGCCAGGCGCAGCAGCCGGCGGTATTCACGCTGAAAAACGGTCATCGTGTGCTGGTGTTCAGCTTGGGAAGTGGCAGCAGCGGCATTCCGCCGGAGTGGGCGGCCAACGAACAGCGGCCGGGTGTCTGGCGGGTGACGGAGCAACCGCCGGACTGGCTGGCGTCCTTCGCCAGCCAGGCGAAGGCGATCAAGAAGCCGGGCGATATCCTGCTCTGCTCGATCCACTGGGGCGGCAACTGGGGCTATCCGATTCCTGACTACCGGCGCTGGCTGGCGCATCGGCTGATCGACCTGGCCGGGGTGGATATTGTGCACGGCCATTCATCTCATCACCCGCTGGGTATCGAACGCTACCGCGACCGGTTGATCCTCTATGGCTGCGGCGACCTGCTGAACGACTACGAGGGGATTGGCGGGCATCGCCAGTTTCGCAGCGATCTGGCGCTGCTCTATCTGGTCGATCTCGATGCCGCGAGCGGGCGGTTGCAGGGATTGATGATGGTGCCGATGCAGATCCGCCGCATGCAGCTGCGCCATGCCCGGCCGAGGGATGCCCGCTGGCTGCGGGATACCCTGGACAGGGAGAGCCGCAAGCTGGACTCTGGGGTACGGCTGGGGCCTGATGACCGGTTGATGCTCGAGTGTTAGCGACGTTCGCGGCAGGATAGGGCACAACCCGCTTAGCCAGACTTCTGCCAGATGGCGACAGAGTCGGGGTGGGGCAGTAACGGCCAGTCGCCCGGCGGCAGCTGCTCATGGGCGCCGACCACCAGGTAACCGCCGCACCGTAGCCGGTCGCAGATCCGGGTCAGTACCGCCTGCTGCAGCTCGGTATCGAAGTAGGTGAGGGCCTGATTGCGGCAGCAGATCAGTTCGAAGCGATCATCCGGCTGCTCGTTGCGGATATCCTGCTGCCGGAATTCGACACTGTTTCTGTAGCGCTCCTTGAGCCGGTAGTGAGAGCCCTCCTTCCGGAAGCCCCGCTCGACGAAATCGGCCGGTAGCTCCTTCAGGCTGCTGCCGCTGTACCGGGCATCGCGGGCGCGCTGCAGGAACAGCGCGTTGCGGTCGCTGGCGATGATCTGCAACCGGATGGGCGTGGACAGCGAGGGCAGCACTTGGCAGTGCCAGATCAGGCTCAGCGTATAGGGCTCGTCGCCGCTGCAGCAACCGAGGCTCCAGCAGTGAATCGATCGGCGGCCCGCCGCCGTTGCCCGGCTGGCCAGCTCGGGCAGCAACCGCTGGCCGATCAGCTGGAAGATCCGCCGGTCACGATAGAAGTGGGTGACCGAGATATCGCAGCAGCGATCCAGCTGCGGCCACTCCTGCGGATGTTGCTGCAGGTAACGGCGATAAGCGTCGAGATCGTCCAGCCCCAGCGCTGTCAGCCGTAGTTGCAGTCGTCGGCAGACCTGGCGGCGCACCTTGCGAAAGCCCCGCCAGCGATAGTGCAGCCGGGGCAGGCTCCATTGCAGGAAGTCGATGCAGGCGCGGTCGTTCATGGTTGGCTCGTCACTGTCTCAATCAGCCTGAGCATAGTCGTTGCCGGAGGGCTGCGAGTAAGGACCGCTGTCCTTCGGTAGATCAGGGCTCCTCTATAGTTAGGGAAGCGATCGGGTTTAACCGGGCCGTACCGACCGCCAACGAGTTTTTCGAGTAGAAGGAGGTCGATATGATCCGCTGTAACAGGTCGCTGTTGGCGGCGGCTGTACTGACGCTGCTGTGTTTGCCGGGAATGTCGCAGATCGCCCGGGCGCAGGATGACGCCTCGCAAGTCCAGCCCACACTCTATCAACGGCTGGGGGGGCTGATGCCGATCTCGGTGGTGGTCAGCGATTTCATTGACGCGCTGGTGCCCGACCCGATGCTGAATGCCAATCCCGCCATCGACGAGGCGCGCCAGCAGGTGCCGGCCGCTTACCTGAAATACCATGTCACCGCGCTGGTCTGTCAGGTGACCGCCGGCCCCTGTCAGTATCATGGACGCACGATGAAAGAGTCGCACAGCCATCTGCAGATCACCGACAGCGAGTGGCAGCGGATGGTGGTGATCTTCACGGAGACGCTGGCCCGGCACCAGGTACCGGAACGGGAAACCGCCGAACTGCTGGAGATCATCGAGTCGACCCGGGCGGATATCGTGATGCCGATGGAGAGCGGCGGCTAGTGCGGTAGACGCAGGTCGTCCGCCGGCTATCGGATGCCGAACCATCGGAGCATGGAATCACAGGATGCCTGAAACCCGCCCGCCTTCGCTGATTAAAACCGCGCTGCTGACCAGCTGCGCCCTGATCGCCTTCGCCGCCAACTCCGTGCTCTGCCGGTTGGCATTGGAGCAACCGATCATCGATGCGGCGAGCTTCACGGTGATCCGGCTGCTGTCGGGCTGCCTCAGTCTGGCGTTGATCGTGCTGCTGGGTGCTAAGCGCGATCGGCGCAATCGACGCCAACCGTTGCTTGCCGGCGGCAGTTGGCGTGCGTCATCGATGCTGTTTCTTTATGCGGTCACTTTTTCGTTTGCCTATATCAGCCTGGATACCGGCACCGGTGCGCTGGTGCTGTTCGGTGCCGTGCAGGTCAGCATGATCCTGATCAGTTTGAGTACCGGCAATCGGTTGCACTACTCGGAGTGGCTCGGCGTGCTGATCGCCTTTGCCGGCTTCGTCCATCTGATGCTGCCCAGTGCCAGCCGGCCGTCGCCAATCGGTTTCCTGCTGATGGTCCTGGCCGGTACCGCCTGGGGCGTCTATACACTGGTCGGACGTGGTTCGACCCGCCCGCTGGCCGATACCGCCGCAAACTTCATCCGTACCCTGCCGTTTGTCGCGATCCTGGCGCTGGTGGCCGTGATACAGCTGCAGCTTTCGCTGAAAGGCGTACTGCTGGCGGCCGTCTCGGGTGCGCTGGCGTCTGCCATCGGTTACATCATCTGGTACAGCGCGTTGGCCGGACTGTCCGCTACCCAGGCGGCGGTGGTGCAACTGCTGGTGCCGGTGATCGCCGCGCTGGGCGGCGTGATCTTTGCCGGCGAGCAGATCTCGCTACGGCTGGTGTTCTCTGCGATGATGATTCTGGGCGGTATCCTGATCGTGGTACTGGGGCGCTACTATCTGGTACGGCGCACTACGTCCAGGACATAGGGGCCGTCTGGCGACTGTGGAGAGGCTTCAATGATACGGATGCTGGCTTGCTGGTTGTTGATCTGCTGCGCGATGGCGGCCAATGCCGCCGAGTGTGTGGTATTGCTGCACGGTTTGGCGCGCACCGCCGGCTCGATGGTCGAGATGCGCGATGCACTCGAAGTCGAGGGCTACCGGGTGGTCAATGTCGATTACCCGTCACGCAGCCAACCGATTGAAGCGCTGGCCGAACTGGCGGTCGACGAGGGGCTGGCCGGCTGCCGGGCCCGGGAAGTCGCGCCGGTCAACTTCGTCACCCACTCGCTGGGTGGCATCCTGGTGCGGCAATATTTCAAGCAGCATCCGCAAAGGTTAGGAGTGCTCAAGCGGGTGGTGATGCTCGGCCCGCCCAACCAGGGTAGCGAGGTGGTCGACAACCTCAAGGACGTGCCCGGCTTCGAATTGATCAACGGGTCGGCCGGCCTGCAGCTGGGCACCGGCGAACAGGATATTCCCCGCCAGTTGGGGCCGGTCGAATTCGAGCTGGGGGTGATCGCCGGGACCCGCAGCATCAACCTGATCCTGTCCAGCTATCTGCCGAACCCGGACGACGGCAAGGTTTCGGTGGCGAGTACCAAGGTGGCGGGGATGTGCGCCTTCGTTGCCCTGCCGGTAACCCATCCGTTCATGATGAATAACGATCGGGTGATTCGGCAGACGTTGAGTTTCCTGCAGCACGGTTATTTCGAAGATCCACGGGCGGTTAATCAGGGCTGCCCCCAGTTGCCGTAGCAGCGTCGGTTGGCTTGCCGAACTGAAACAGAGTCTTGCAGCGCGGGCAACCGGTTGAGAATGACGGCCGAACCGGGGCACTATAGCCGCCAGTTATGGAAGGACAACAGGGCGCTTTTCAACCATTGCTAAAAAGCCGTATCAAATGATGTTGTGTTAAAAGGATTTGTATGAGCGTATTAACTTGCATTGCCAAGATTCAGGCTAAGGCCGGTGCTGAAGAGCAGGTCAAGCAGGCGCTGAGCAAACTGCTGGAACCGACCCGTCAGGAGGAGGGCTGCCTGAATTACGATCTGCATGTGGATAATGAAGATCCGACTATCTTCATGTTCCACGAAAACTGGCAATCCGAGGCGATGCTCGATCAGCATCTGGAGTCCAAGCACATCAAGGAGTGTTTCGAGCTGATTGGTGGGCTGTTGGCCTCCGTCGAAATTAACCGACTGAGCAAAATCGGCTAACGGTCAACGGCTTGGACCGAATCCGGCCCGGGCGGTAACCGCCGGGTGTTCGCCGCAAACTGGAACCTGCGTATCAAGCGTAATCTGGTTTAGGTGGTAAACTGACGGCGGCTATTGGTTAACCCTGCCGGGCAGTTAAGAGGAGAGCACGGTGAATATTCCGGAGCGGGACTGGAAGCGTCTTAGGTCAATGAAGCAGGAACTGCTGAACGAGGCTTGCCAGCAGATATTTGACAAGGTCGAGGCCATCTGTCGGCAGCGTGATAATGATCCGCATGCTGCTTATCTGAAACTTTGGAAGTTGCTGTCAGCTGAAGACGAGAAGATAGTGGAAATGTTCGATGACCATCGACGCAGCACGGCATTGCTCAAATTGATCTATTTGCGCCAGTATGGATTTCTGTCCGATGATGATTTGGCGCTGTTCAGTGAGGAAACGCAACAGGAACTGGCTCACTGCGTGCAGGAGAAATAAAGGTTTCCTGCGACGTGGCAGCCCGGCCAGTAGGCGACAGCCCGTTGCACTGATCTTCGTTTAATAAAAACGCCGGCTATCGGAGATAGCCGGCGTTTTTTATGGGTAGAAACCAAATTAGGCGGTGGCCTGGGCCATAGAGTCCTCGCCACCGGTCGGTTCGAACGCCTTGCGGCGGCTCATCAGCAGGAACGCGGCCGGTACGAAGAAGAACGACAGCAGGGTGGTCAGCACCGTACCGCCGGCGATCGCCACCGCGAACGGCGGCCAGAAACCACCGCCGGCCAGAATCAGTGGCAGGAAGCCGCCCACCGTGGTGATGGTGGTGGAGCCGATATGGCGGGTGCAGCTCTGTACCGCGTGGATGATCGCGCCCGGCTCGCCGGCGGCGGCGGCCGGATCGGCCTTCAGTTCCGCCAGGATCACGATCGCCGCGTTGATCGCCAGCCCCATCAGGCCGAGCAGGCCGATAATCACCGTAAAGCCGAACGGGTAGTTGAACAGGCAGACGCTGAGCAGGCCCAGGCCGATCGACTGGAAGGCGGACAGAAAGATCAGCGAGCTGATGCGGAACGAGTTGAACGACAGCACCACCACGGTCACCAGCAGGGTCAGGATCACCCCGATGCTGGCCATCAGGTTGCCGACCGCGTCGTTACGGCCGGCAGACTCGCCACCGAACTCCATCCGATAGCCGGCCGGCAAGCTGAAGCCGGCTTGCTCCAGGTTCCGGCGGTATTCGGCCAGTACCACCGACGGCAGTACGCCGGCGCGGATATAACCCTCCACCACATTGACCCGCTGGCCGTCGCGGCGCGGGATGGCACCGCGGCTCGGCTTCAGTTCCAGCGTGGCCAGCGCCGACAGCGGCACGTTGTCGGCCGCCTGGGCCGAGGTCAGGCTCAGGCTGGCCAGATCCTGCAGTTCGCGACGTTGTTCGTTGGCCACCCGCACCCGCACCGGAATCGACTCGGTGGCTTCCAGCAGGTTGCCGCCGGTGACACCGTACAGGGTGCCCTGCAGCTGGCCGGCCATCTCGGTCAGCGTGAAACCGCTGAGCCGGCCCGCCTCCTCATCGACATTCAGCCACACCTTGGGGGTACCCGGCAGCAGGGTGGCCCGGCTGTGAACCACCTGGCCGGTTTCGGCCAGCAGCTGACGGGCCTGCTGGCCCAGCGTCTGCAGCATGTCCAGGTTGGGGCCATAGAGCCGCAGTTCGATCGGCGCGTTGAACGGCGGCCCCTGTTCCAGCTTGCGCACCAGGATCTGCGCTTGCGGCAGCAGGTCGTCCAGTTGGCGCTGCAGTTGCGGAATCAGCCGGTTGGCGGTGCGGAAGTCCGTGGCGTTGACCATCGCCTGGCCGTAGTTCGGCGAGCCCTGCCGGCCGCCAAGCATGTTGTAGTAGAACGAGGGCGCGCTATTGCCGAGGAACCACTGCACCCGTTCGACCCCCGCTGTCCGGTGCAGCAGTTCGCTGATCTGCGCACTGACCCGGCGGGTCTCCACCAGGCTGGTCTGGGCCGGCAGGTGCATCTCGATCTGGAACATATCGCGATCGGACGGCGGGAAGAACTGTTCCTTCAGCTGGCCGGCGGCGAGAAAACCGGACAGCGGCACCAGGAACACCAGCGCGATCGCGGTCTTCGGAAAGCGCAGCACCCTGGCCAGTGTGCGTTGGAACAACCGCCCGAGCATGGCCGACTGGATACCGTTGTGGTACCAGCGACTGCAGCCGTGTTCCTTGACCCGGATATAGCGGCCGGCCAGCGCCGCCACCAGGCTGTGCGAGATCAGGTAGGAGCCGATCAGCGAGAAGATTACGCTCAGCGCGATACCGCCGACGAACTCGCCGGCCGGGCCCGGCATCAGTACGATCGGCATGAACGCCAGGATGGTGGTCAGCGTCGAGCCGAGCAGCGGCAGCCACAGGTGGCGCACCGCGCCGGTAACCGCGTCGAGCGCGTTGAAGCCCTGTTGGCGACGCTGCTGGATGGTGTCGGCCATCACGATGGCGTTGTCGACCATGATACCCAGCGCCACCACCAGGCCGGTGACCGACATCTGGTGGATCGGCAGGCCGTAGTATTTCATCACCGTCAGCGTGAACAGCACCGTCAGCGGCAGCGACAGGGTGACGATCAGCGCCGAGCGCCAGCCCAGGGTGATCAGCAGCACCAGCGCGATCAGGCTGAAGCCGATCAGGATGTTGTCGACCAGTTCGCCCAGCCGGCGCTCGGTGTACAGGTTCTGGTCGAACAGGATCTCGGCCTCGATATTGGCCGGCAGCTGCTGTTCGAACAACGCCAGCTGTTCCTTCAGCCGGGCGGTCCACTGGTCGATGCGCAGGTCGGGCAGCATCCGCACCGCGACGATCACCGCGGCTCGGTCGTCGATCACCGCCAGTTCGTCGGCTGGCCATTGCAACGAGCGGCTGACCCCGGCCAGATCGCCCACCCGCAGCAGGTAGCCGTGCTGGTCGCTGGTCAGCGGGATCTGCCGCACCCGGTCGACCGAGTCCAGCGCGCCGGTCAGCTCCACCTGCAGCTGGTTGCGCTCGTTATACAGCTGGCCGGCGGATACCTTGGCATCGGCACCCTGGATTCGCGCGGCGATCTGGGCGGGCGTCAGATGTACATTACTGGCCAGGTGCGGCTCGATCTCGACCAGGATCTCCTCCTGCTGCTCGCCGTACAGTTCGACGAAGTCGGTGCCCGGCAGCCCCCGCATCAGGTCGCGCAGCGACTTGCCGTAACGGCCCAGTACCGCCAGATCCGGCTCGCCGTCGGTCGCCCATTTCAGGGCGATCAGGCTGGTAAAGGCGTAACCGCGGTCATCGTCCAGTTCCGGCTTGCTGGCGCCGGCCGGCAGCTCCTGTTCGACATCGCCGAGCAGGTCGCGGGTGCGTGACCAGATCGGCCTGGTGTCGGTGACCTCATCCTTCAGCTCGATCTTCACCGTCGAGATGCCGGGCCGCGAGGTGGAGGTCAGGTGCTTGATGGTGGACAGCTTGCGCAGCTTGTTCTCGATCTTCTCGCTGACCAGCGCCTCGACCCGCTCGGCACTGGCGCCGGGCAGCTTGGTGATCACGATAGCCTGGCGGTTGAGGATGCGTGGGTCTTCGGTGCGCGGCAGGGTGGTCAGCGCGCCGAGCCCGGCGACGATCAGGATCGCGATGCACAGGGTGATCAGGCGCCCGTTTTGCAGCAGCCGGCTCATGGTGTGTTCCCCGCCAGCCGTTCATCGCTCGCCAGGGAAACCGTCTGGCCCGGCACCAGCCGCTGCAGGCCGGCGGTCAGTATCCGCTCACCCGGCTCGAGCGCGCCGCTGACGTAGGCCTGCTCGGCCGTGGCGTGCAGCACCTGCACGTTGCGGCTCTGCAGCTGGAACAGCCGGTCGTCTTCGGTCGGCTGCAGGGTATAGATGTTCCACAGCCCGCGCAGTCCGTCGGTCAGCGCGGTCAACGGCACCCAGTAGCCGGCCTGCGGGTAGTGCTGCGTCAGTTGCAGGTAGGCCAGTTGTCCATTGACCAGTGCCGGCTCGCCCAGCAGCTCGAAGCGCAGTTGCACGGTACGGGTGGCCGGGTCGACATCGGAACCCTTGGTCAGCAGCCGCACCGGGTATTGCCGCTGGCCGACCCGTACGCTCAGCTGTTGCCGCTCCTGCAGTTGATCGAGCATCTCCACCGGCACCCCGACCTTGACCTCGGCCGGGCCGCGCTGCAACAGGGTCATGGCCGGCGCACCGGCGGCAACCACTTCGCCCTGGTCGATCAGTCGGCTGCTGACCACCGCATCGAACGGCGCGTGCAGGCTGGCTTTATCGATGCGCAGCTGGTTGGCGTTCAGCGAGGCGTGCACCCGCTGACGGGTGGCCTGCAGCACCTTCTGCTGCGCCTGCAGCTCGTCCAGGCTCTGCTCCGAGGTGAAGCCGCGCTTCTTCAGCGAACGCAGCCGCTTCAGGTTGGCCTGCACCAGCGCCAGGTCGGCATTGGTCTGTTTCAACTGCGCTTCAAGTTCCTGCCGCTCGATGCTCAGCAGCTCGATATCCTGCCGTGCCAGCAGCTCGCCCTGGCGAACGGTTTCCCCCTCGTCGACGAACAGCTTGGCTACCTTGCCGCTCTGCTCGAAGCCAATGCTGGCGTTCTGCTTGGCCTGTACCTTGCCGATGAAGGTGCGGGCGACCTGGTAACCCGGTTGCAGTTGCAACTGGTCGCTCTGGGCGCGGTGGTAGTAGGGGGCTTGGCCTACATTGGCGTTCGAATCGCTGCAGCCGCTGAGGATGGCGAGGCTGAGCGCCGTAGCCAGTGCCAGCAGGACAGGCTGTTTGCGGCGGATGGAAAGCAACGGCTGGGTATTCATGGTACATTCGTCCGTACGTGAATTTGTAAAACTGGACTGTCTAGTCTAGTAATGTGGTGAGTCTAGGTTTATAAAACTGGACTGTCCAGTTTGATTAGTGGCGAGTGATGAGCAAGACCAAACCCAAGAGTGAAGAGAAACGGCGCCTGATCCTGAATGCGGCGGTAGAACTGTTTACGGAACAAGGGCTTATGCAAACAAGCATGGACCAGATCGCCAAACGGGCCGGTGTTTCGAAACAGACTGTTTACAGCCACTACGGTAATAAAGAGGAGCTGTTTGCCGCCGCGATCGGCTGCAAATGCGATGGCCACCGGATCACCCCGGCACTGTTCGATGCCAGTCGCGAGCCGCGCGAGCTGCTGCTGGATATTGCCCGCCAGTTTTCCGAGCTGCTGCTGTCGCGGGAGTCGATCAAGGTGGCCCGTACCTGCATCGCCGAGGCGGAGAACCACCCGGAGCTGTCGCGGCTGTTCTTCGCCGCCGGTCCCGAACGGGTGATGGGGATGATGACCGAGCTGATGGCGCAGCTGAACGAACGTGGCAAGCTGGCGATTCCAGATGCCCGCTTCGCCGCAGTGCAGTTCCTGAAGATGGCGCAGGGCGAACAACGGTTGCGGCTGGAGTTCAATGCCGGCAACCTGCTGCCGGAGGAGGAGCATCAACGCTACCTGGTCAGTTGCGTCGATATGTTCCTGCGCGCCTACGCGGTTTGATTTTTTTCATATCCTGCTGAAATAAGGTTCTTCGCGTTTTAGCGGGAAAACCTCGAACCAGCCTAGTAGGGTGGGCACGTTTTTCGTGCCCACGCAACGCTTGTGCAATAGATGCAGATGTTTCCGGCTAACCGGCGAAGAGCTTAATTAAACCCGTGGCCGTGGTCGGCTCGCCAGCCTAGTAGGGTGGGCACGTTTTTCGTGCCCACGCAACGCTTGTGCAGTAGATGCAGATGTTTCCGGCTAACCGGCGAAGAGCTTAATTAAACCCGTGGCCGTGGTCGGCTCGCCAGCCTAGTAGGGTGGGCACGTTTTTCGTGCCCACGCGACGCCTGTTCAGCTGATGCAGACGTTTCCCGCTCACCCGCGAAGAGCTTAATTAAACCGCTGGCCATTGTCGGCCTGCCAGTCGTGGCTTTTAGCGGCTCAGATAGGCGAAGGCGGTGGTGAAAGCCGGTTCCTGGAACTGCTTCAGACCGGTAGCCTTGAAATCGATGGCCAGCGGCGAACGCTTGACGGTTTCGCGGATCTCGTTGGTTGGCATGATCTCCACCTTCAGCGGGTCGATCAGCTGGATCGCCGCTTCCAGCTTGAAGCCGACCGCGCCGCCGGCAAACTTGCCTTTCATCGGTCGCTGGCGGATCACCACCGCTCCGACCTGGTAGTCATCCATCAATTTGGCGAAGTCGAACTGAAACTTCTTCAGCTGCTCGCTGTCTTCAGAATCCCGGATAGCCAGCCGGCTGACGCGGCAGTTGGCGATTTCGAACAGCCCGTCGGCCAGCGACAGGATGCAGATGATGGCTTCGTTGCCCTTGAGTTCAACACCGCAGACTTTCATGGGGACCCCCGCTGATTCAGAAGGCGCGCATTATAGGGGAAATCATCAGATTATGCTGGTGTGTTGCGGCCCGTTCTGAACTATATATGAATCGCCCGGCGGCGAATCAGGGAAACGAAGACTGATGGCTGGATTAAGCTGTTGTGCTATCGCTGTAGATGGGTAAAGTTACCGCGCCGACTGAACCAGTCGAGTGCGGTGTGACGCCGCCGGAACTTGAAGCTTTATTTCTTTATCTCCATTTCTTTATCGCCATTCAGGGACGAATCGAATGCCGTACCAGATTGAACAAGACCACGACCGGATTATCACCGTGACCTATCAGGGCCAGGTCGACCTGGCCGAGCGGATGGCTGCGGTGGAAGATGCCTGCCGTTATATCGACGATATCGACAGGGTGCTGCTGCTGATCGATGTGCGAGAGGTGATTGTCAAGATGTCACTGGAGCAGCAGAAGACGTTCGGCACCTATCTGGCCAACCGTCAGGAGCTGAGCCGGGCCAAGGTCGCGGTGTTGCATCCAGCCGGACGTAATCCCAACCAGGTGATCGACGGCTACGCCTACATCAACGGTTATCACCTGGTGGAATTCAGCGATACCCGTGAGGCGCGCGCCTGGCTGCTGGGGCAGCTGCGCTGAGCCTCGTTGCCGGTGAGCGCATGTTCCGGCGGTCGATTGCTACACTGAAACGGTAGTTCTCTATCAGGCGCCGATTCAGGATGATACGTACCGCTTTTCTTCTGTTGCTGTTATGCGTGCTGGGCGTGGGCCAGGCCGTTGCCGAGCCGTTGCTCCGGGTTCAGGTGCAGGGCCTGGCGGCGCCGCTGGAGCAGAATGTCCGCAACAGCCTGGGTATCGTCGCGCTGGATGGCCAGCCGGTGGCCAGCGAGAGCCGCTTGCGTTATCTGCACCGGCGGGCGAAACGGGAGATCGGGCGGGCGTTGGAGCCGTTCGGGTACTACCGGCCAGCGGTGGAGGCGCGGTTGACCCTGCAGGAGGGTGAATGGCGGGCGAATTACCAGATCGATAGCGGGCCGCCGCTGCCGATCGGCAGCGCCGATCTGCAACTGCTCGGCCCCGGCGCCGACGAACCGGCATTTGCCAGCTTGATCCTCGATGCCAACCTCAAGCCGGGCCAGACCCTGGTGCATGCCGACTACGAACGGCTCAAGCAGCAGCTGCAGTCGGCGGCGCTGGAGCTGGGCTATTACCAGGCGGTATTCCAGCGCCGCCAGGTCCGGGTGGACCTGGCCGCTTACCAGGCCGATATCGCGCTGCATTTCGCCAGCGGGCCACGCTTTCGGGTTGGCGAAATCCGTTTCAGTCCGACGCCGCTGAATGAGGGCCTGCTGCGGCGCTATCTGCAGTTCCAGCCCGGTGATCCGCTCAGCAATAGCGCCTTGCTGGAGCTGCAGGGGGCACTGCTCGATGCCGACCTGTTCAACCAGGTCGAGGTACGACCGCGCTGGAAAGCAGCGGAAGACCTGCGGGTGCCGATCGACGTAGAACTGGCGATGCGGCCGCGCAGTCGCTACCAGTTCGGCCTCGGTTACGGTACTGATACCGGCGCCCGCGCCAAGGCGGCGCTGCAGCGCCGCTGGGTCAATGCCCGGGGCCATCAGTTCAACAGCCAGCTGCTGATCTCCCAGATCCTGACCGACCTGTCCGCCGAATACCTGATTCCCGGCCAGCGGCCGCAATTCGACCGCTACGCGCTGCGCACCGGCTATCGCGACGAGAACTCTGAGACGGTCGACGCCCGCACCCTGTCGCTGGGGGTATCGCGCCAACAGCAGCAGGGCGAATGGCAACGGCTGGCGTCGCTGGACTGGGAGCAGGAGACCTTCAGCTTCGAGCAGCAGCATGAACAGACCCAGTTTCTGCTGCCACGGCTGAGCTGGTCGAAGATCTCCACGCCGGATCGGCTCAACGTACAGCAGGGCTACCGCATCTCGCTGCAGCTGCTGGCCGCCAGCCGGGCGCTGCTGTCGGAGACCGACCTGCTGCAGGCCCGGCTCAGCGGCAAATGGGTGCATGGTTTCGGCGAGCGCTGGCGGCTGATCGCCCGCGGTGAGCTGGGCGCCAGCTGGGTGGACGATTTCGACCGGGTACCGGCGACCCTGCGCTTCTTTGCCGGCGGCGACGCCAGTGTGCGCGGTTACGACTACCAGAGCCTGGGCCCGGTTTCGGCGGCGGGCGACGTGATCGGTGGCCAGCACCTGCTGGTGGGCAGCCTGGAGGCGGACTACCGGCTGGCCGGCGCCTGGTCGGTGGCGGCCTTCGTCGACCAGGGCAACGCCTTCAACGATCTGGATGTGGGGCTGAAAACCGGTGTCGGCTTCGGCGTGCGCTGGCACTCGCCGGTCGGCCCGGTGCGGGTCGATCTGGCGACGCCGCTGGACGAGGGCGGTCTGCGGCTGCACTTCACCCTGGGGCCTGACCTCTGATGCTGATCCGGCGCTTGTTAAAAGCCGGCGGGCTGACGGTGCTGGCACTGTTCCTGCTGCTGATCGCTTCGCTTGGCTACCTGCTGACCACCACACAGGGGGCCCGGTGGACGCTGGCGGCGGCGCAGCGCTGGCTGCCCGGCGAACTTGAGGTCGCCGAGATCGATGGCCGGCTGCTCGGGCCGCTGTCGCTGCAGCAACTGAGCTACCGTCACCCGGCGGTGCGGTTCGAACTGGCGCGGCTGTCGCTGGACTGGTCGCCGGCGGCACTCGCTGCCGGCCGGCTGAGTATCCAGCGGCTGCAGCTGGAATCCCCCCACCTGTTTTTACCCGATGCGCCCGACCAGACTGACTCGGACAATGGTGCTGAAGCCATGCAGTTGCCGGATCTGAGCCTGCCGCTGGCGGTGGATCTGCAACAGCTGCAGATCGCCGATCTGCTTGTTCGGCAGGGCGAAGCAAGTTTGCTGGAGCAGGGCGAGCTGCAGCTGCAACTGACCCTGGATCGCGAGCGGTTGACCATCGCGCGGTTCGAAGCCGGCTTGCCGCAGGGCCATATTCAGCTGGTCGGCAGTCTGCAGCCGCAGGGCGATTTCCCGCTGCAATTCGAGACCCGCTGGCAGCTGAACCTGCCGGAGCAGCCGCCGTTGCAGGGGCAGGGAACGGTCGCTGGCACGCTGAACCGGCTGGAGCTGGTCCAGCAGCTGTCCGGCCTGGCGCAGGCGCAATTGATGGCCGAGCTGATCGAGCCGCTGGCCGAGCTGCGCTGGCAGCTGAGCCTGCGCGAGCTGCAGCTGGAACCGGGCCGTTTCGTCGAGGGGCTGGCCGATGCGCCGCTGCGTGCCAACCTGAACGGCAGCGGCGACCTGCAACACGCCAAGCTGAACGGCCAGCTCAGTAGCCGCCTGCCGGAACTGGGGGCAACCGAATGGGCGTTTGACGCCGCTGTCGATACCGAACGGCTACAGCTGGCGCAACTGCAGCTCCATCTGCCAGACACCGGCAGTACCCTGCGCGTACAGGGATCGGTCGAGCAGCCACTCGAGAGTGCACATCTGGATCTGACCGGCCAGTGGCTGGCGCTGGCCTATCCGTTCAGCGGCCCGGCCGACTACCGCAGCCGGCAGGGCCGCTTCCGGCTGCGGGGGCCGCTGGCCGACTACCGGCTCAGCGCCGATGCCGACCTCAGCGGCCGGCAGCTGCCGGCGCTGCGGCTGGCGCTGCAGGCGCAAGGGTCGCTCGAAGGTTTCCGCCAGGCGGAGCTGGTGGCGCAGGGGTTGGATGGGCAACTGACCGCCAAGGGACAGCTGCGCTGGCTGCCGCAGTTGAACTGGCAACTGGCGTTCAGCGGCGAGGGACTGAACCCGGCCGAGCTGCTGCCGCAGTGGTCCGGCGCCCTGGCGCTGCAGGCGACCAGTCGGGGCGGCATCGACGCGGGGCGGTTCGGGTTTGATCTTCGGCTGAGTTCGCTCAGTGGCCAGCTGAACGACCTGCCGCTGGCCGGCCACGCCGATCTGGCGCTGTCGGACGGCCGCTGGCTGGTGCGTCAGCTGGAGCTGCGCGCGCTGGGGGCTTCGCTGACCGCCAGCGGTGAGCTGGCCGAGCAGTTGGCGCTGCAGTGGCGGCTGTCGGCGCCGCAGCTCGGCCGTATTTTGCCGAGTGCAACCGGCCAGCTGACCGCCGACGGTCAGCTGCGCGGTACTCCGGGCCAGCCGCACCTGCGTGCGCGGCTCGATGCCGACCGGCTGCGCTGGCAGGCCTATGCACTGCAACAACTAAGTGCCGACATACAACTGGATCTCAGCGGCGCGAAACGCTCCGAGTTGCAGCTTGACGGGCGGGCGCTGGAGCTGGCCGGTCTGCGTTGGGACCGCGTTGAACTGCAGGGTACCGGCACTCCGGCGCAGCATCGGCTGGCGCTGTCGCTGAGCGGCGAGGCGTTGCCGGTCAAGCTGGCACTCAGCGGTGGTTGGGGCGCCTCTGGAGGGCAAACGCCGGCCTGGCAGGGTGAGATCGGGCAGTTCGAACTGAGACCGGCCAATCTTGGCCACTGGCAGCTGCGTGAAGCGAGCGCGCTGCTGCTGGCGGCCGACCGGGCGCGGCTGGCACCGCTCTGTCTGCACCGTCCGGCGGCGGATGGGGAGCTCTGTGTCCGTGGCCGCTGGCAGGGAGCGGATCGGCTGGCGGCCGCGCTGGAACTGCAGCAGCTGCCGCTGGCGCTGGCGGAGCCCTGGCTGCCGGCGGACAGTCGTCTGCAGGGAGCGCTCAGTGGCCGGGCCGAGCTGCAGCTGGGCAGCGGCGCGCCGCAACTGCGGGCCGACTTCCGGCTGCCCGGCGGCCGGCTGGAGCTGGCGGATCAGCCGTTGGCGCTGGAGCTGCGCCAGCTGACCCTGAACGCCGACAGCGCCGACGATCGGCTGGACAGTCGCTTGAGCCTGGAGCTGGCGCAACCGCCCGGCCAGCTGAGCGGCGAACTGGCGGTCGCCGGCCTGAGCGGTCCGCAGCGGTTGACCGGGCAGCTGCAGGCGGAGCTGCCCGAACTGGCCTTCGTGTCGCTGTTCGTGCCGGAGCTGCAAATGGTCGAAGGCCGCCTGCAAGGGGATCTCCGGCTGTCCGGCCAGCTGCGTCAGCCGCAGCTGAGCGGACGGCTCCAGCTGAGCGAGGGGGCCGCCGAGGTGCCGGCATTGGGGCTTCGCCTGCAGCAGATCGAGATGGCACTGAAAGAGCTGCCGGATCAGCAGATGCAGTTGATCGGCACGCTCAACTCCGGCGAGGGCAGGTTGGCGCTGGACGGTCGTTTCGAACCGCTGGCCCGGCGCGGTGAGATACGGCTGAAAGGCGAGCGGGTCCAGGCGGTCGCCACCGAGCAGGTGCAAGCCTGGATCTCGCCCGATCTACAGCTGGAAGTGAGTCCGCAGCTGGCACGCCTGACCGGCGAGGTCCGGGTGCCGGAGGCGCATATCAAGCCGCCGCGGATCAGCAGCGCACAGCGGGTCTCGCCGGATGTGGTGGTGATCCGCGATGGCGGCGAGCAGACCCGTGCCAGCGGCGGCGGGCCTGAGATCGCCGCCGATCTGCGGCTGGTGCTGGGCGATAAGGTCTGGGTGGAGGCGTTTGGCTTCAACGGCCGTCTGGAGGGCAACCTGCGGTTGGAGGAGGATGCGCGCCGGGCGACCCGGGCCAGCGGCGTGGTCCAGGTGGCAGCCGGTCAGTACCGGATCTACGGCCAGGATCTGGCGATCGAGCGCGGCAGCCTGCTGTACAGCGGCGGGCCGGTCGACAACCCGGGGCTCGATCTGCGTGTCAGCCGCAAGGTGGATCAGGTCACCGCCGGCGCCCGGGTCGGCGGTACCCTGCGCACGCCCACTCTGCAGCTGTTCTCCGATCCGGCAATGCCGGAGAGCAGCCAGCTCTCCTACCTGGTATTTGGTCGCCCGCCCGGCGGGGCCGGCAGCGATACCAACGAGCAGCAACTGCTGCTGAAGGCGGCCTCGGCGCTGGTCCTCAAAGGCAGTGGCGATATCACCGACAGCCTGGCCGACACCTTCCAGCTCGACGAGCTGAGCCTGGACAGCGCCGGCGATGCCGGCTCCACCTCGCTGTTTATCGGCAAGTACCTGTCGCCGAGGCTCTATGTGAAATATGGTGTCGGCCTGCTGGAGCCGGCCAGCACCTTCATCATGCGCTACCAGCTGAGCAAGCGCTGGAGCCTGGAGTCCCAGGCCAGTAGCGAGGGCAGTGGCACCGACCTGATCTTCACGCTGGAGCGCTGATTCTGCTGTGCCTGGCTTTTCAGGGGCGGGCCAGCAAGCTTTACGCTGATTTGTCGACCGGCCATGCTTCCTATCCGCCACGGAAAAGGGAATAGCATTGAATAACGGCCGGGTCAGTCCGATATTGTCGATCCGCTTTGAACTGGTCGCTGATGGCTCGGCAACGAAGGCGGGAGGAGTGGGGAGATGACCGAAATCACCGAAAAAACGACCGAAGCCTGGCTGGCGCAAGCGAACCGGCTGTTCGCCATGCCGAAGCCGGCCCACTTCACCAACTACCGTCACTGTTGCGAATGTGCCGAGCATGACGCCACCCTCTGCGGCAGCAGCGTCGAGCGGATCGGTCTGGCGGAGCTGGGCAGCCCGGCCTGGGACCCGCTCTGCTTCGCCACGGTCGATGGACTCAAGTATTACCTGCCGGCGATGGTGCGGCTCAGCCTGACCACTCTCGACGACGCGTTCTACCTGGCGCAGATGCTGTTCCACCTGATTCGCGACGGTGAGGGCAACGACTTGGTGTGCGCCTGCAGCGCCGAGCAACGCCGCTTTATCTGCGATCTGCTCGCTTATCTGCTGGACAACCATACCGCGCAGATCGATGCGGCGTTGTGCGGCGACCAGCTGTTGATGGCGCACGATATCTGGTCGTTGCAATAAACCGCCGAACCAAAATCGTTGTTCAGGGGTGCGTAAGCTTCATTGCCATGCTAAAAACGGGAGTTCTCCAGCTGTCGTAGGGATTGCCATCAGGTGTTCACAGGGATAGATCGTCAGGCCGGCCGAAGCGAAACTGGCAACCGACGCGCCATCGTCGGCGGTTTGTTGATCGGCTTTCTGGTGCTGAGCGCGCTGGTGTTGTGGGTGACTGCGCGGTTAAGCGTGGAATCCTCGCACAGCCAGTTGCGGCAGAACAGCAGCCACCTGCTGGAGCTGTACCGTAAGGCTCTGGAGTCAGAACTTGAGCGACACGCCTACCTGCCGCTCACCCTGGCCGGCAATCGCGATGTGATCGGGCTGCTGCTGAACAGTGGCAACTATCCCCGCCAATATGACCTGAACCTCTACCTGGAGCGGATCAGCCGTGGCACCGATGCCCTGGCG
This sequence comes from Marinobacterium arenosum, assembly GCF_019795155.1. GTDB lineage: Bacteria > Pseudomonadota > Gammaproteobacteria > Pseudomonadales > Balneatricaceae > Marinobacterium_C > Marinobacterium_C arenosum. The sequence continues at coordinate 31,646 of NZ_JAILYN010000023.1, forward strand.
GTCTATCTGCTCGACCGTGAAGGGAATACCCTGGCCTCCAGCAACTGGCGCAGCGATACCAGCTACGTCGGCCACAACTACAGTTTCCGGCCCTACTTCCAGCAGGCGATGCTGGGCAACAGCTTCCGCTACTTCGCAATCGGCGCCACCACCCATATACCGGGACTGTTTATCTCCTATCCGGTCAAATTGGGAGACCAGGTTATCGGCGTGGTGGCGATCAAGGTCAGCATGGCGTCGCTGGAGAAGGCCTGGGCGGTTGAGGGCACCGAACGGGTGGCTGTCAGCGACAACCACGGCGTCGTCTTCGCCAGCAATGTACCGGACTGGTTGTTTCGGAGCACAGGGCCGCTGTCTCCACAACAGCTCGCTCAACTGGAACTGGAGCAGAAGTATCAGCAACGCCAGATCGATCGGCTGGGCCTGCAGGAATCCTCGTTCTGGGGCATCGACGGCGGGCGGCTCGTCCAGTTGCCAGCTGGGCCGGCCGGCGAGCGCTTGACCCGTTACCTGCTGCAACAGGTCCAGCTGGCCGAGACGCCCTGGACGCTCAGTATCTTTACGCCACTGACCCCCCTTGTGCAGACGCTCATTCAGCGCCTGACCATCAGCATCACCCTGCTGCTGGTACTGCTGATGCTGATCGGGGTTGTTTGGCAACGGCACCGGAGCCGGTTGGAGCAGAACCGACTCGAACAGCTGCGTCAGCAACAGCTGAAGGAGCGGGATCAGCAGCAGAAAGCGATCATCGACCATACCGGGGCGGGCTTGATTCTGACCGACGAGGACGGGCGAATTCTGGATCTCAACTCAACCGTGGTTCGGCTGTTGGGGCTGTATGGCCGGCAGGTGGTCGGCCAGCCACTGGCGTCGCTGCTGGCCGAGCGCGACCGTTGTCTACTGCAGCGTGCGATGAAGCAACTCTACCGAAATGGGCAGCAGAGCCCGCTGTTGGAATTGCACCCGGCGTATGGCGAAACCGATCCGGTGGAGCTGCAGCTCAGCCGGCTGCTACTGCAAGATCAGGTAAGACTGCTGATAACGGTGCACGATATCCGGCAGCTGAAGTGGGCGCAGGCGGCATTGAAGCAGGCCCATGACCAACTGGAGCAGCGGGTGCAGCAGCGTACTCGTCAGTTGCAGCAGGCCCAGCAGGAGCTGATCCAGTCCAGCAAACTGGCGGCACTGGGCCAGATGTCGGCGGGTATCGCCCATGAGTTGAACCAGCCGCTGGCGGCGCTGCGTACCTTTGCCTCCAGCGGCGGCTTGCTGCTGCAGCGACAACAGTACGATCAGGCGCGGGTTAACTTCGAGCGGATCGGTGCGCTGGCCGAACGGGTTGGCCGGCTGACAGGGCAGTTGAAGATCCTTGCCCGTAAGAACAGCGGCGGTTGTGAGGCGGTCGAGCTAAGTGCCGCGCTGGACGCCGCGCTGGAGGTGATGGGACCGGTACTGCAGCGCGGCGATGTCCGTCTGATCCGTAAGCTGCCGGCCGCGCTGCCGCCGGTCTGGGCGGAATCGGTGCAGCTGGAGCAGGTGTTGATCAATCTGCTCAGCAACGCCTGTGACGCGGTCGCCGAAGTCGCACAGCCAACCATCGAGTTGAGTGTGGCGCAACGACAAACGCGGTTGGTTATATGCATCCGCGATAACGGTGTCGGTATAACGGAGCAACAGCTGCCACACCTGTTCGATCCGTTTTTTACCACCAAGGAGGTCGGCCAGGGGCTGGGCCTCGGGCTGGCGATCGTCGACGGAATTATTCGCAGCTGGGGCGGCACTATCGAAGCCGAACCTCAATCCCAAGGCGCTGTTTTCACGTTGCAGTTGCCGATAGAGAGCGCACAACAGTTGGAAGATCTGCATGAGCAACCTGACCAAAGGCCAGATTCTGCTGGTTGATGATGATGAGATGATGCGTGAAGCCTGTGCCCAGTGGTTGACGCTGGCCGATTATCAGGTGGAGCAGTGTTGCGACGCCGAGCAGGCGCTGGCCTATATAGATCCGGCCTGTCCGCGCATTCTGGTCACCGATATCAAGATGCCGCGTATCGACGGCCTGCAGTTGATGCAGCGGGTGCTGGAGATCGACCCGGCGTATCCGGTGATCCTGATGACCGGTCATGGCGATATTGCGATGGCGGTCGAGGCGATGCGCAACGGCGCGCTGGACTTCATCGAAAAGCCGTTTGCACCGGAGCGGCTGATCGAGGTCGTCGAAAAAGCGGTCGATCAGCGTAGCCGGACCCTGCAGCGGCGCCGCTTCGACGATCAGCTCAGCCAGGCCAGCGGTATCGAAGCGCTGCTGCTGGGAGATTCCGAACCGATGCTGGAGCTGCGTGAATGGGTGGAGGACCTGGCGCAGACCCAGGTCAGCGTATTGATCAATGGCGAAACCGGCAGTGGCAAGGAGCAGGTGGCGCTGGCGTTGCACCAGTGCGGGCCGCGGGCCGCTGCGGAGTTTGTCGCCATCAACTGCGCCGCGATTCCGGAGAATATGTTCGAGAGCGAGATTTTCGGCCACGAGGCCGGTGCCTTTACCGGCGCCCTCGGCAAGCGCACCGGCAAGATGGCGTTTGCCGATGGCGGCACGCTGTTTCTGGATGAGATAGAGAGCATGCCGCTACCGCTGCAGGCCAAGCTGTTGCGGGCGATCCAGAGCCAAGCGGTTGAACCGCTGGGCAGCAACCAGCCACAGGCGGTGGATCTGCGGTTGGTGGCGGCATCCAAGGTTGACCTGCGTACCGAAAGCGAAGCCGGTCGTTTCCGTGAAGACCTGTTCTATCGGCTCAATGTGGCGGAAGTGAATATTCCGCCCTTGCGGGAGCGACGCGAAGACATTCCGCTGCTGTTCGAGCATTTCTGCCAGTTGGCGGCCGATAAACTGGAGTTGCCGGAGTGCGAGCCGGACAGCGACGATATCCACTGCCTGATGCTGCACCGCTGGCCGGGTAACATCCGTGAACTGAAGAATATCGCCGAGCGTTTCATCCTCGGCAATGTGCGTAAGCGCCGCTCCGTGCAGGAGATCATGGCGCAGAGCGAGCGTTTCGCCCAGCGCAGTTTCCCGGAATATGTCGAGTCCTTCGAACGCAGCCTGATCGAGCAGGCGCTGGTGCGTCATCAAGGGGATGTCAAGGCGGTGCTCGAAGCGCTCAACCTGCCGCGTCGTACCCTTAACGAGAAGATGCGCCGCTACGGCCTGGTCAGCAAAAGCTACCGCTGACGACTGCGTACAGCTGAATTCTCCGGCTCCACCATTGCCGGCAAGCGGATTAGATCAGTTTCACCGCTTTCCGGCAGTCTTTCACTACAGCCCCCGACTCGAACCCTCAGTCCAGCGGTCCGGCGACCCGGCGGTCCGGCGAACCGGTCGTCTGCAACGGTGGCCATTCTCAAGCCGGTGTAGTGGTGCTGCCGATTTTCCCGTCCGGTTTGAGCGAAATTTTGCTGATTCAATTCGCCGATCTGGCTGAATCTTGCTGATCGCTCATTTTTGTCATTTTAAAAAATCAATAAATACAAATAGTTATAAGTTTTTTCCTGTTGGCATCGTCCTTGCTCTTTAGTAGCAGAGCACCGCGTAACAGCGCTTTGCCTGCGCGGTGCTGATCCTCCGTTCAATAAAAACGATTCACGGGAGAGTGCGATGACAATAAAAACATGGGCACAAAAGATGACGCAGGCGGCAGTTGTCGTCGGTAGCCTGAGCTGGGGCGCGCAGGCGTTCGCCGATAACACCAGTTACATCCTGGCCACGGCCACCACCGGCGGCACCTACTATCCGGTCGGGGTGGCGCTCAGCACCCTGACCAAGGTCAAGCTGGAGCCGACACACAAGTTCTCGCTGTCGGCGATCAGCTCGGCCGGCTCCGGCGAAAACGTCAAGTTGCTGCGCGAAAACCAGGCCCAGTTCGGCATCCTGATGGGGCTGTACGGCAGCTGGGCCTGGGAGGGCACGGGACGCTTGCAGAACGCCGGACCGCAGCCGCATCTGCGCTCGGTTTCCATGCTGTGGCCGAACGTCGAGCACTTTCTGGTACGCAACGAGTTCCGTAAAAGCGGTACCCTGGACGACCTGAAAGGGCTGAATGAGGCCAGCTTCTCGATCGGCAAGCGCAACTCCGGCACTGAAGGCGCCAACCGCTATATCCTCGGTCAACTGGGGCTGCAGCCGGAACAGTCCTTCAACGTGACCTACCTGGGCTACGGCGCCAGCGCCGATGCCCTGCAGAACAACAATATTCAGGGGATGAACACTTCGGCCGGGGTGCCGGTATCGGCGGTGACCCGCGCGACCGCCGCAATGAGCGACAGCGTTTCGCTGCTGGAGATCAGCGACCAGCAGCTGGCGCAGATCAACCAGAAGTACCCGCTATGGAGCCGCTACGAGATTCCGGCCAATACCTACCCCGGTCAGAAACAGGCGGTCAAGACCGCCGCGCAGCCCAACTTCCTGGCGGTGCGCGACGATGTTGACGAAGAGCATGTCTACAAGCTGACCAAGACCATCTACGAAAACCTGCCGTTCCTGCAGAACATCCATAAAGCCACTAAAGCGATGTCGCTGCAGCAAGCGATCGCCGGCCTGCCGGTACCGCTGCACCCCGGTGCCGCCCGCTATTACCGTGAGCAGGGGATCGACATTCCCGACCGTTTGATCGCCAACTACTGAGCCGGCGTCGGTGGGGCCCGCGTCACCTGGGGCTCCACCATCCAGCCACCCGTAACGTCGAATAGAAGAGAGATTGAGTCATGAGTAATCACAACACACGTGCGCCCTTTGCCTGGGAAGATCCGTTCCTGCTGGAACAGCAGCTGACCGAGGAGGAGCGGATGGTGCGCGATATGGCCCGCGGTTACTGCCAGGAACGGCTGCTGCCGGGGGTGCTGGAGGCCAACCGCCATGAGGTGTTCAACCGCGAGATCATGAACGAGATGGGTGAGATGGGGTTGCTGGGCAGCACCCTGCCGGAAGAGTACGGTTGCGCCGGCGTCAACCATGTCTGCTACGGACTGGCGGCACGTGAAGTGGAGCGGGTGGACAGTGGCTATCGCTCGGCGATGAGCGTCCAGTCGTCGCTGGTGATGCATCCGATCTACGCCTACGGCTCTGAGGAGCAGCGGCGCAAGTACCTGCCGAAGCTGGCGACCGGTGAGTGGGTCGGTTGTTTCGGCCTGACCGAACCGGATGTCGGCTCCGATCCCAACAACATGAAAACCCGTGCTGAGGCGGTGGACGGCGGCTACCGGCTGACCGGCGCCAAGATGTGGATCACCAACTCGCCGATCGCTGAGGTGATGGTGGTCTGGGCCAAGCTGGACGGCGTGGTGCGCGGCTTCCTGCTGGAGCGCGGCATGGCGGGGCTGAGCACCCCGAAGATCGAAGGCAAGTTCTCGCTGCGCGCCTCCATTACCGGCGAGATCGTGATGGACAACGTCATGGTGCCGACGGAAAACCTGCTGCCCAATGTCCAGGGGCTGAAAGGTCCGTTCGGTTGCCTCAACAAGGCCCGCTACGGCATCGCCTGGGGGGCGCTGGGGGCGGCCGAGTTCTGCTGGCATGCCGCACGTCAGTACACCCTGGACCGCATTCAGTTCAACCGCCCGCTGGCCGCCAACCAGTTGATCCAGAAGAAACTGGCCGACATGCAGACCGAGATCGGAATTGGTCTGCAGGCCTGCCTGCAGGCTGGCCGGCTGATGGATAACGGCCAGTGCGCGCCGGAGTTGATCTCGCTGATCAAGCGCAACTCCTGCGGCAAGGCGCTGGATATCGCCCGTGTTTCCCGCGATATGCATGGCGGCAACGGTATCTCCGACGAATTCCACGTGATCCGCCACGTGATGAACCTGGAAGCGGTCAACACCTACGAGGGTACCCACGACGTGCACGCCCTGGTGCTGGGCCGGGCACAGACCGGTATCCAGGCGTTTTCCGCCTGAACCGAGCCGCATACGGACAAGGAGAGAAAACATGGGTGCCTTATCGCATATCCGGGTGCTCGATCTGAGTCGCATCCTGGCCGGCCCCTGGGCCGGCCAGCTGCTGGCCGATCTGGGCGCCGAAGTGATCAAGGTGGAGCGGCCGGGGCGGGGTGACGATACCCGTGGCTGGGGGCCGCCCTATCTGAAGGACGGCGACGGCCGCGATAGCCGCGATGCCGCCTATTTTCTGACCGCCAACCGCAATAAACAGTCGCTGGCGATCGATATCGCCAGCGCTGAGGGGCAGGCGCTGATCCGCCGGCTGGTGGCTGAGTGTGATGTGCTGCTGGAGAACTACAAAGTCGACGGGCTGAAGAAGTACGGCCTGGACTACGACAGCCTGAAGGAACTCAACCCGGGGCTGATCTACTGCTCGATCACCGGCTTCGGTCAGACCGGGCCGTACCGCAAGCGGGCCGGTTACGACTTCCTGATCCAGGCGATGAGCGGCCTGATGAGCATCACCGGCGAGCCGGACGGCATGCCCGGCGGCGGGCCGCAGAAGGTCGGCGTGGCGCTGACCGACGTGCTGACCGGTATGTACGCGGCGACGGCGGTGTTGGCCGCGTTGGCCCATCGCGGCCAGACCGGTGAGGGGCAGTATATCGATCTGGCGTTGCTCGATGTACAGGTGGCCTGTCTGGCCAACCAGGCACTGAACTACCGCAGTTCCGGCCAGGTGCCGCAGCGGCTCGGCAACGCCCACCCCAATATCGTGCCCTATCAGGTATTCGCCAGCGCCGATGGCCACATCATCCTGGCCGTCGGCAACGACGACCAGTTCGCCCGCTGTTGCGAGCTGTTGGGCCATGCCGAGTGGGCTGCCGACCGCCGCTTTGCCAGCAATGCCGCTCGGGTGGTGCACCGCGAACTGCTGATCCCGCTGCTTGCCGAGCAACTGGCCGGGCAGCCAAGCAGCTACTGGTTGCAGGTGATGGAAGCGGCGGGGGTGCCCTGTGGGCCGATCAACCGTATCGATCAGGTCTTTGCCGACCCGCAGGTGCAGGCGCGGCAGATGGCGGTGGACCTGCCCCATGCCTCGGGCGGCACCGCGCCGCTGGTGGCCAATCCGATCCGCATGTCGCGCACCCCGGTGGAGTATCGTCAGGCGCCGCCGCAACTGGGCGCCGATACCCGCGAGGTGCTGGGGCGCTGGCTCGGCCTGACGGCGCAGGACCTGCAGCCGCTGGTCGAGCAGGGCGTGTTGCAGTGTGCCGATCGTTGATCGGCACCGGGCACCGGGCACCGGCGATGAGCGCCAGGCCGCTACCCGGAAGGTGGCGGCCAACTCTGAAAAACAACAATAACGAGCGTACGGAGGCCTCTGATGGGTGCCGAATCTGAACACAACAGCCCGGTGGCGGACGCACAACCGCCGCTGGTGGGTAAGTTTATCTACGGTTTCGGGGTGCTGGTCGCGCTGCTGCATATCTACTTCAACACCTTGGGCACGCTGTCGGAACTCTGGGTCTCGGCGCTGCATTTCGGCCTGTTCGGCGTGCTGTGCGCACTGCTGTGCCCGCTGGCCCGCCGGGGCAAGCCCGCCAACTATCTGCTCAATGGCGCCCTTGGCCTGCTGGCGCTGCTCTGTGCCGGCTATCTGATCCTCAACGAGGCGGCGTTGTATGACCGTGGCGTGGTGTTTACCGGCGCCGACTGGCTGATATCGGGGCTGGCGATCCTGATCGTGATCGAGTTCACCCGTCGCACCACCGGCTGGCTGATACCGGTGCTGATCGTGCTGGCGATCACCTACATGGCCTGGTGGGGCAGGTACCTGAGTGGTGTGTTTGCCTTTCCGGGCTTGAGCTGGGAGACGGTGCTGTTCCGCAGCTTCTTCTCCAATGAGGGGATGTTCGGCGCCATCGCCCGCATCTCCTCGACCTACGTGTTCATGTTCATCCTGTTCGGGGCCTTCCTGGTCAAATCCGGCGCCGGCGAGTTCATCATCAACCTGGCCCGCTGCGTGGCCGGCCGGCTGGTCGGCGGGCCGGGACTGGTGGCGGTGTTCGGCTCCGGCCTGATGGGTTCGATATCCGGCTCGGCGGTGGCCAACACCGTCTCCACCGGTATCGTCACCATTCCGCTGATGAAGCGCTCCGGCTTTCGGGCCGATTTTGCCGCCGGTATCGAAGCGGCCTCGTCGACCGGCGGCCAGCTGATGCCGCCGGTGATGGGCGCCGGCGCCTTCGTGATGGCCAGCTATACCCAGGTACCCTATGCCGAGATTATCGCGGTGGCGCTGCTGCCGGCATTGCTCTATTTCCTGTCGGTGGCGGCCTTCGTTCGCATTGAGGCCAAGCGACATGGGCTGGGCAGTGTCGATCAGCAGGTGCCGCGGTTTACCACGCTGCTGCGTGAGGGCTGGCACTCGCTGCTGCCGATCGCCGTATTGGTGGCGTTGCTGATCTACGGTTTCACCCCCACCTATGCCGCCGGGCTCAGTATCCTGGCGGCCATTGTCGCGTCCTGGCTGTCGCCGCGACCGCTCGGCCTGCGCGATATCCTCGATGCCCTGGCCGATGGCTCGCGCAACATGGTGTCGACCGCCATCCTGCTGATCGCGGTGGGGCTGGTGATCAACGTGGTGACCACCACCGGTATCGGCAACACCTTCTCACTGATGATCAACGAGTGGAGCCAGGGCAGTCTGCTGATCAGCATAGTACTGGTGGCGCTGGCCTCGCTGGTGATCGGCATGGGGTTGCCGGTGACCGCCGCCTATATCGTGCTGGGTACGCTGTCGGCGCCGGCACTGTACAACCTGATCGTCGAGATGCAGCTGCTGGATGCGCTGGTCCGCGGCGAGATCGCCGAAGGCGGCCGGATGGCGCTGATGCTGGTCGATGCCGCGCTGCCCGAGGCGGTGAACCAGGGGCTGAGCGAAAGCCGCGCGCAGGCGTTGCTGGCCGAGCTACCGCTGGAAGTGAAGGGGCTGCTGATCGAACAGGGGCTGCAGCCGGCGGTGATTACCGGCGCGCTGCTGTCGGCCCACCTGATCATCTTCTGGTTGTCGCAGGACAGTAACGTCACCCCGCCGGTCTGCCTGGCGGCCTTTGCCGCGGCGGCGATCGCGCATTCGCGGCCGATGCGTACCGGCTTCCTGTCCTGGCGCTTCGCCAAGGGGCTCTATATCGTGCCGCTGATGATCGCCTATGGGCCGTTGACCTCGGGCAGCTGGGATCAGATGCTGCTGGCTTTCGCCGCCGGGGTGTTCGGCATCTACGCGCTGGTCGGTGTGCTGGAAGGTTATCTGGAGGGGCCGCTGCGCTGGTGGCAGCGGCTGGTGCTGCTGGCGGCGGCCGGGCTGCTGCTCTGGCCGGGCATGCATATCGGCCTCAACCTGCTGGGTACGCTGCTGGTGGGGCTGGTGACCGGCCTGAGCTGGCAGCCGTTTCGATCACGTGAGCAGACCGGGGAGCTTGAGCCAGTCGAAAATAGCGAGGGTTCACTGTCTTCGGTGGGCCGCTAAGGCGGTTCGCTCATCGCCCGCGCGATAGGCGCCAGGCGCTCGATACGGCATACTGAATTCAACTCGGATCAATTATCCTGATACGGCTTTGGGATACACTGAGCCAGAATCTGCAGCATGGGGTGGGCGATGAGCGATAAAAAATATTTCCGGGGCGCCGACTGGTTCGGCAAGGACCTGCACAAGGCCGAGCTGGAGCAGGCGGATCTGCGCGAGGCCAACCTGCAGGAAGCGGACCTCAGCCACGCCAACCTGCGGTTCGCCGATCTGCGCGGCGCCGACCTGTCCGGCTGCAACCTCTACCGGGCCGACCTGACCGGCGCCCGGCTGCAGCGCGCCAGCCTGCGCGAGGCGGACCTGTTCCACGGCATCCTCGACCGGGCCGACCTGACCGAGGCCTGTCTGATCAAGGCCAACCTGAACGGCGCCACCGCCCGCAAGGCCTGCTTCGACCAGGCCGATTTCTACGAGGCCAGCCTGTACAACGTCGATCTCAGCCAGGCCAGCGTACAGGGTGCCGACCTGTTCCATGCCGACCTGTTCCATGCCAAGTTGCACAAGACCGACTTTACCGGCAGCGACTTCACCGACAGCTACCTCTCCAACGCGGTTCTCGACCAGACCATCTTCGACAAGGCCGACCTGAGCGGCGCCACCATGCCGGACGGCACCCTCTGCGCGCACGGTTCCATCGGCCAGTGCATCCCGAAAGATCCGAACCAGCCCGGCTTCCCGCCGATCTCGATGCCGCCGCTGGGGTGATGGTTGTGGTTGCAGCGCCGGTTGGCAGAAGGCGAGCGACTGATGGCGACGGCCTGTGGCCGGGCCATCGCATTCCGAAGCAAGACGAGTATTGAAAACGATGCCGACTATTCTGATTACCGGCGCCAATCGCGGCATCGGCCAGGCGCTGGCACACTCCTACCTGCGGGATGGCTGGCGGGTGCTGGCGACCCGGCGCGGGCCGGACAGCGCGCTACCCGACGGGGTTGAGCCGTTGCCGCTGGATGTCGGCGATGGCGACTCCATCGCTGCGCTGAAAGCACAGCTTGCCGGCGAGCCGATCGACCTGCTCTGGAACAATGCCGGTGTCTACCTGGACAAGAACCTGAGCCTGGCGCAGCTGTCTGACCGCGACTGGTTGCGCACCTTCCAGATCAACAGCATCGCGCCGATCCGCATCGCCGAAGCGCTGGCGGAGAACGTGGCCGCGTCGCAACGCAAGGTGATGGCCTTCACCACCAGCAAGATGGGGTCCTTGGCGGGAAACGGCGCGGGCGCCTATGCCTATCGTGCGTCGAAGACGGCGCTCAACATGGCGGTGCGCTGCTTCGCCAATGATTATCGCGCAGCGGGTATCAGTTGCCTGCTGCTGCATCCCGGCCATGTCCAAACCGATATGGGCGGGCCGCAAGGGGCGATCGATGTGGCGACCAGCGTGGCCGGCATGCGTACGCTGGTGGATCGGGTCACGCCGGCTGTGCAGGCGCAGTTCAGCGGCGGTTTTTTCGACTATGATGGCAGCCCGATCCCCTGGTAATCATCGGCTGTTCTCTACCGTCGCTAGACTCAGGTCCGCTGCAACACTCACCACGGTTAACAGAAAAGGATACCCGCAATGACCGATCTTTCCGCTTTCCCGATCACCCGAAAATGGCCGGCCCGGCATCCCGAGCGGTTGCAGCTGTACTCCCTACCGACCCCGAACGGGGTGAAGGTGTCGATCATGCTGGAGGAGATCGGCCTGCCGTATGAGGCGCATCGGGTCAGTTTCGACAGCGATGATCAGCTGTCGCCCGCGTTTCTGTCGCTGAACCCGAACAACAAGATTCCGGCGATCCTGGACCCCGATGGCCCGTCGGGCAAGCCGATGCCGCTGTTCGAATCGGGCGCGATTCTGGTTTACCTGGCCGATAAGTCCGGCCAGTTGCTGCCGGATGACCCCCATGAACGCTACCAGGCGTTGCAGTGGCTGATGTTCCAGATGGGCGGTATCGGCCCGATGTTCGGCCAGGTGGGCTTTTTCAATAAGTTTGCCGGCAAGCAGTTCGAAGACAAACGACCGCTCGACCGTTACGTGGCGGAATCGTGCCGCCTGCTCGGGGTGCTGGATCAGCAGCTGGCCGGTCGCAGCTGGCTGCTGGGCGACGACTATTCAATCGCCGATATCGCGACCTTTCCCTGGGTACGCAACCTGATCGGCTTCTACGAAGCGGGCGATCTGGTCGCCATTGACGACTTCCGCAACGTGACGCGTACTCTGCAGGCATTCCTGGCGCGCCCGGCGGTGCAGCGGGGCTTGACCGTCCCGGCCTGAGCGGGCTACCGGTGTCCTCAGACCAGCGTCAGTTCGGCCGTTTGCGCCGGCGTCTTCAGCTGCTGTATCCATCCGCGCTCCAGCCAGCCGAGCAGGCTGTTCAGCAGCGTCTCCCCGGCGTCCTGCGCCGGCAGCTGGCCGATCAGCAGTTCGGCGGCGGCGGCCAGGTCGTCACCCTGCAGGCAGGCGCACAACAGTTGGCGCTCCAGCGGGCTGATCGAGCAGAACTCGGTCAGCCGTTCGGCGTTGCGCCACAGTAGCCAGTGCTCCCTGGCTTGGCGGATCTGCGGCGGTGTCTGCTCGGCCTTCAACGCCTGCCAGACCGGCACCACGTTAAAGTCGCTGCTGAACAGCTGTACGCTGGGGTGGAAACTCAGCGTCAGCGGGGGCCACTGCTCCGGCGACAGTTGGCGCAGCTGGTCGGCGCTGGCTCGGGGCGCGTCGGCGGCGTCGAAGGCGCTCAGCAGGGCGCGCTCGAAGCGGCACAGCTCGGCGATCTGCGGATATTGGCGGAACGGTTCGGCGTCGCGCAGAAACTGCGGCAGCCGGTCGGCGAACTGGCGCAGCGAACGGTCGTTCGACGGGCACTGGTCGATATAGTCGTCCACCATCCGTTCGAACAGCTGGTCGCCCAGGTAGAGGCCCAGTATCGGGTGGTCGGTTTCCAGGGTTTCCCGCAACCGGCTGCGGTAGGCGTTGCGGTAGATCGCCAGCCGCTGCGAGCCGTCGACCGCACCCTGATCGACGATATGGCGATCGATAGCGCTGTGCTGGCCGCGCAGATAGGCCAGCAACTGTCGCTGGCGACGTTGCAGTGCGTCTGGCGGCGTCATACCGAACCCTCCTCCGCTGTGACGGTGGCGAGCCGGCGGGCGATCTCCAGTTCGGCCAGCAGTTCATCCAATGGCGGAATATGGTCGTCGCGCTCGATCAGGGTGCTGACCGGGCCGAAGCGTTGCCATGCCTCACGGAATAGTTGCCAGACCGGGTCGGCGATCGGGTGGTCGTGGGTGTCGATCACATAGTCGCCGTAGTCGCTGTGGCCGGCCAGGTGAAACTGGCGCACCCGGGCCGGGTCGACGGCATGGAGGTAGTCCCGCGCATCGAAGCCGTGGTTGCGGGCGCTGACATAGATGTTGTTGATATCCAGCAGGATCAGGCAGTCGGCCCGCTCGGCGACCTCACCGAGAAACTGCCATTCGGTCATCTCCGACTCGCGGTAGCTGAGGTAGCTGGAGACGTTCTCCAGCAGGATCTGCCGGCCGAGGAAACTCTGTACCTGGTCGATCCGCTCGACCAGGTGGCGGATGGCCGGTTCGGTGTAGGGCAACGGCAGCAGATCGTGGCTGTTCAGGCCGTCGACGCCGGTCCAGCAGAGGTGGTCGGACAACCACGCCGGCTGCAGCTCATTGGCCAGGGTTTTCAGCTGCTTCAGGTAGTCCATGTCGAGCGGGTCGGTGGAGCCGATCGACAGCGACACGCCGTGCATCACCATCGGGTAGTGTTCGCGGATGGCGTGCAGGTAGTATTTCGGTTTGCCGCCGGCGACCATGAAGTTTTCCGAGATCACTTCGAACCAGTCCACCGCCGGCCGCTGCTGCAGTACCTCGTGAAAATGCTGCGGGCGCAGGCCCAGCCCGAACCCCAGATAGGGATGCTCTAAGGCTCCAGTGTCCGACATCTTTCCCTCCATTGAAACGGTCTTCCGCCATAGGCGTTGCCGGCTAAGGCGAGGCCATATGAAAACTGCCAAGTACCGCCGGTGCGGGACCCTTTCATATGGCCTCCGGGCGTCAGCCGGTGGTGCCGCCGACCGCCTTGCAGGAGCTGGCGGTGGTCATCACGAAGCCCTGGCCCTTGCAGGCGGCCTGGCCTTTGCAGGCGTTGTTGGCGGTCTTGCAGTCGTTATGGCCTTTGCAGACATTGACGCCGTAGCACTGGGTCAGCTCCGCTTTGCTGATCTGGCCGCGCCAGTCGTCTTTCAGGTTACCGCCGATGTCGGCGCAGGCCTTGGCCGGCATCGCCACGAAGCCGGTGCCCTTGCAGGCACCCTGACCCTTGCAGGCGTTACTGGCGCCGCCACAGTCGTTCATCCCCTTGCAGGCGTTGACGCCGTAGCAGTGCACCATCTCAACGCCACTGCTGCTGGCCTTGCCATAACCGCTGCCGGTGGTTGTGCCTGACGACTGGCAGCCGGCCAGGGCCGCGGCTGACAGCACCACCGCCGCGCCGGTCAGTGTCGGATTGGGTTTCAGGTTCATCGTTGCTGATCCTCCGTTCGGTTCGACAGCACCATCCGGCCGCCGTGTTGGGCCGGCTGCGGACGGGTTGTTCAATAAACATAGTGAATCACTCGGCTATTTGCTTAGTGCGAACGGGCCTTAACAACCGGTTTATGAGTCGCCTGTCAGGGAGAAGGGATCATCAGGCCCAGCTGCACCAGCGCCTCGGCGGTCAGCATCGCCAGCAGGCCGCTGAGGAAGATCGCATCCATCACCCCGCCGGCGCCGATCAGGATCGGCTTGTCGCTGCCGCTCAGTCGGCTGAGTTGCGGCAGGTGCAGCAAGTCGCCGCCGATCAGGGTGCCCAGCACCGCGCAGGTGTAGGCCCAGACCAGATAGTGCGGGCCGCCGACCGCCAGCCCGCCGACTGCGGCCGCCAGCACCGCGCCGAACAGGTAGATGATGTTGCCGGACTGGCGAACCCGGGTCAGCGGGTAGACGATGGCGCTGGTGCCGGCGATCAGCAGCAGCATCGGCAGCAGTGCGAACTCGATCCCCTGGCTGAAATAGAGGATGAAGAACAGTGGGATCACCGCGCCGCCGAGGTTGATGCCGATGATCACCTTGCGGCCCTCCTGCGGTTGCTCGTCGTCGGTCTCCGGGAGTTCGATCGAGGCCAGCTGGATCGCCACCAGGCTGGCCAGCGTGGCCAGCCCCATGCCGTAAGCGATCTCCGCCTGGCTCAACGCCAGTTGGTCGATCACCCGTTCGATAACGCCGGTCTGGAAGAAGATCAGGAAGATAACCAGGGCAAGCAGGTAGCGCAGATTCTGCTGCATAACGGCCTCCGTAGACTGTACTAACAGTAAAGCAGAAGGCGGAAGCCTTGCAGCGCTGCCGGCGGCGGCGTAGGCTGGGCGGCTTGCCAGAGAGGAGTGCCGCGATGTTCGAACAGCCCCATCCATTCGAAACCCTGACCCCCAGCTTTATCATGGATGCGGTGGAGAGGTTGGGCCATTGGTGCGACGGTCGCACCTTTCCGCTGAACAGCTACGAGAACCGGGTCTACCAGGTGGGTATCGACGAGCAGGAGCCGCTGATCGCCAAGTTCTACCGGCCAGGCCGCTGGAGCGACGCGCAGATCCTCGAGGAGCATCAGTTCACCTTCGAGCTGGCTGAACAGGAGCTGCCGGTGGTGGCGCCGATCCGCGATGCTGAGGGGTGCAGTCTGTTCCAGCATGGCGGTTTCCGCTTTGCGCTGTTTCCGCGCCGTGGCGGCCGGGCGCCGGAGTTGGCCAACCTCGATAACCTGTTTCAGCTGGGTCGGCTGCTGGGCCGGTTCCATCTGATCGGCGCCAAGCGGCCGTTCGAGCACCGGCCGGAGATCACCTGCCAGAACTACGGTCATGACAGCGTCGCGCTGATCAGCGAACGGTTCATTCCGGCCGAACTGAAGCCGGCCTATGACAGCCTGACCCGCGATCTGCTGCAATTGATGGACCAGCGGGTCGCCGAGGTGGGTGAGGTGGCCAAGATCCGGGTGCACGGCGACTGCCACAGCGGCAATATGCTGTGGCGCGACGACGCGCCGCACTTCGTCGATTTCGACGACGCCCGTATGGCGCCGGCGGTGCAGGATCTGTGGATGCTGCTGTCCGGCGACCGCCAGGAGCAGACCGTGCAGCTGTCGGAGATACTGGACGGTTACGCCGAGTTCTACGACTTCTCGCTGAAGGAGCTACAGCTGATAGAGGTGCTGCGCACCCTGCGGATCATGCATTACAGCGCTTGGCTGGCGCGCCGTTGGGAGGACCCGGCCTTCCCGCACAACTTCCCCTGGTTCAACACCGAGCGTTACTGGAGCGAACATATCCTGGAGCTGCGCGAGCAGTTCGCCGCCTTGCAGGAGCCGGTGCTGCAGGTGCAGTAAGGGAAGTAAACAGTGTTGAGTTCACAGTTGCTGAAAAATCGCCGCGAGGGCGCGCCTCCTACACATATTGGCCATTGGCACAGACCGGTGGGAGGCGCGCCCCGCGGCGACTTTTTCAATGCCCAATCAGAGCCAGATTGCATCCCACAACGGATACTTTCGTACCGAGTTTACTAATTCGGCTCGTATGGGATTCATAACGATATAGCGGGCGATAGCCTGTAAATCCTCCTCGCGCCGCAATGCCCGATCATGGAACCCATCTTGCCAAATCGGGCCATGCCGCTTGAGGTGTTTATTAATTCTGTGCGCAGAAACTGACTTAACCTGCTGCACGACCTTGGAAAGGGAAACATGATCGCCCAGTTGCATCAGCCAGTGGAAGTGGTCCGGCATTACCACGAATGCCAGGGTTTTTGTGTTGGATTCGGTGCCCCGAAAGCAGTCAACCAATAGCCGTCCAATGTTGAATTCTTGAAACCAAGGGGCACGATTTTCTGTGGTGGCGGTGATCAGATAGATTCGATAGGGCTCAGAATATCTTCCATATCGCAAACGTTTCGAGCCCGCTCTGACAGTCCTTGTCATTAGGGAAACTCCATTCTTTTAGTATGCTGTCGCCGCGGGCGCGCCTTATATGGACCCACCGGCCTGTACCAATACGTGTGGGAGGCGCGCCCCGCGTGGTCCGGCAATCCGGCGACCTTGTCGGTTACTAGTCTTTAGCTTTCGGTGACTTTGGGCCGCGGCCGACCCGTTTCTTGGGCTTGTCTTTAGCCTTCTTGGCCTTGCTGTTGGCGGCCACTTTCTTGCGGGCTTTCTTGGCCTTGCCGGCGGCGCGGCGGCGCTCTTCGTCGCTGGGCGGTTCCGGTTTCTGCGGCTCAAGGCCCGCCACCGTGGCGCGGGGCAGGGCGCTGCCCATGTAGCGCTCGATACGGCCCACCGTCGGCCAGTCCATGCCGTCGACCAGTGACCAGGCGTAGCCCTGGCTCTGGTCGCGGCCGGCACGGCCGGCGCGGTGTACATAGATATCGGCCTTTTTCGGCAGCTGCAGATTGATCACATGGCTGATGTCGGCCAGATCGAGACCGCGGGCGGCGATGTCGGTGGCGACCAGCATCTGTACCCGGCCCTTGCGCAGTTTCTTGATCCGTTCGTTACGCAGCCCCTGCGGCATCTCGCCGTGCAGGCCGTCGCACATCACCTTGCAGCTGCGCACGAAGTTGACCCAGGGATCGACCTGGCTGCGCGAGGCGACGAACAGCAGCACCTTCTTGATCTCCGGGCTTTGCAGCAGCGCTTTAAGCACACGCTGCTTGTGTTCTTCGTTGTCGACCCGGTAGATCGCCTGCTGGATGTTGCGGCTGACGCCACGCGGGTTCTCGATGCTCAGCGTCTGGGCGTCGTCGTCCAGCAGGTCGTCGGCCAGATTCTGTACCTTGTCGCCCTCCAGGGTGGCGGAGAACATCAATGTCTGGCGATCGCGCGGTGTCAGTTCGGCCAGCTTGCGGATCGGCTCGATGAAACCCATATCCAGCATCCGGTCCGCCTCGTCGATGATCAGCTGCTGCACGATCGACAGGTCAAGCCAGCCCTTGTCGTCCATTTCCAGCAGTCGACCCGGCGTGGCGACCAGGATGTCCAGCGGCTCGCTGAGCAGTTGCTGCTGCATGCCGTAGGGTTCGCCACCGACGATCAGGCCGCTGCGAATCTCGGTGAACGCGCTCACTTGTCCGATCACCCGGTAGGTCTGGCGGGCCAGCTCACGGGTCGGGCTGAGAATCAGTACCCGCGGCGTGCTGGCCGGCTCCTGCTGGTCTAGGATGTGCTGTAGCGCCGGCAACACAAACGCCAGAGTCTTGCCGGTGCCGGTCGGCGCCGAGGCAAGCAGGTCCTGGGCGTCCATAATTAGGGGGATCGCCTGTCGTTGGATATCGGTCGGTACCACCAGCGACTGTTCGGCCAGCCCCTGCAGCAGTTCAAGATCTAGTTCTAGGTCGACGAATGACATGGCGATGGTTCTCGGCACGGGTGAAAACGGGCGCTAAGAATACCCGAAATCCACCTTCGATTGGACGCCATTTTGCCGTTGTGAATTTGGGTGCGAATTTTATCGCAGAGTCCTGTATCATCCGCGCCTTTCGTTTTTTGGGTAGCACAACCGATCGATCTGAACGGAGCACACATTGGCAGCATCAGAGTTTCATCCCGGCCAGCGCTGGATCAGCAACACCGAAGCTGAACTGGGCCTGGGCATCGTCGTCGAGGTCAATAACCGCCGTGTCGCACTGGACTTCCCGGCGGCGGAGGAGGAGCGCACCTACGCGCTGGATAACGCCCCGCTAAGCCGGGTGATCTATCCGGTGGGTGAGCAGATCAGCACCAGTGACGGTGCCAGCCTGGAAGTGCTGGAGCGGATGGAGAACAACGGCTGCTATATCTACATGACCGAGAGCGAAGCCGGTGAGGCCCGCATCGTGCCGGAGCAGGAGCTGGCCGCCAGCGTCCAGTTCAGCCGGCCGCAGGACCGGTTGTTCGCCGGCCAGGTCGACAAGCACCGCGCCTTCAAATTGCGCATCGATACCCTGGAGCATCAGCACCGGCTTAACGGCTCATCCTCGTTCGGGCTGATCGGCGGCCGGGTGCAGCTGTTGCCGCACCAGTTCTATATCGCCGAGCAGGTTGGCAAGCGTCAGGCGCCGCGGGTGCTGCTGGCCGATGAGGTTGGTCTGGGTAAGACCATCGAGGCGGGCCTGGTATTGCACCAGCAGCTGTTCTCCGGCCGCGCCCGGCGGGTGCTGGTGGTGGTGCCGGACAGCCTGGTCTACCAGTGGCTGGTCGAGATGCTGCGCCGCTTCAACCTGCAGTTCTCGGTGATGGACGAACTGCGCTGCACCGCCTGGGAGATGGGTAACGATGGCAATCCGCTGGAGAGCGCCCAGCTGGTGCTCTGCAGCCTGTCGTTCCTGACCGGTAACGAGCAGCGGCTGCAACAGGCGCTGGCCGCCGACTGGGATCTGATGGTGGTCGACGAGGCCCATCATCTGGGCTGGAGCGAGGAAGCGCCAAGCCACGCCTACCTGACCATCGAACAGCTGGCGCGCCATATTCCGGGCGTACTGCTGCTGACCGCAACGCCGGAGCAACTCGGCGTCGACAGTCACTTCGCCCGGCTGCGACTGCTCGATCCGGACCGCTACTACGATCTGGCGCAGTTCCGCACCGAGGAGCAGGGCTATCAGGCGGTCAGTGCACTGGTCGAACAGCTGCTGGCCGATGATGCCGCCGAGCAGCTGATCGCCGCCGGCTCCGAACTGAAGGCTGACCTGGCCGACTATCTGGGCAGTGAAGCAATCGAGCAGCAACAGGCACAGCTGGCGCTGGAGCCGGAGCACGCCATTCAGTCGCTGATCGATCAGCTGATCGATCGGCACGGTACCGGCCGGGTACTGTTCCGCAATACCCGTGATGCGGTCGAAGGGTTCCCGCAGCGGCAACTGTTGCGCCATCCGCTGGTGGCGCCGGAAGGCTTCGCTACCCTGGCCGAAGAGGCGGCGCTGACCGATCAGCTGCAGCCGGAGAAGCTGCTGGGCGATGACTGGCTCGGCAAGGACCCGCGCGTGCAGTGGCTGGTCGACTGGCTCAAGCCGCGCCGCACCGAGAAGGCGCTGTTGATCTGCCACAACGCCAAGACCGCCAACGCGCTGGAAGAGTATCTGCGGCTGCGCGCCGGGGTGCGCTCGGCGGTGTTCCACGAGGGGATGACGCTGATCAACCGTGACCGCGCCGCCGCCTACTTCGCCGATAAGGAGGAGTTCGCCCAGGTGCTGGTCTGCTCCGAGATCGGCAGCGAAGGGCGTAACTTCCAGTTCGCCCAGCACCTGATCATGTTCGACCTGCCGCTGAATCCGGACCTGCTGGAGCAGCGCATCGGCCGGCTGGACCGTATCGGCCAACGTCACGATGTGAAGATCCATGTGCCCTATTACCAGGGCTGCGCCCAGGAAGTGCTGCTGGACTGGTACCAGGATGGCATCAACGCATTCGAGCAGACCTGCCCGGCCGGCCAGCTGCTCTATCGTCAGTTTGCCGAGCAACTGCACGATGCGCTTCAGGGTAAGCTGGACCATGCGGCGCTGGAGCGGCTGATCGACGACAGCCGGCACGAGGCGGAAGCGATGCGCCAGGCGCTGGCGGCTGGCCGTAACCGGTTGCTGGAGCAGAGCTCCTGCCGTCGCGAGCGGGCCGACGAGTTGTTGGCCGAGGTCGAGGAGGTCGGCAACCCGCTGGCGTTGAGCGACTACATGGAGCGGGTGTTCGACCACTTCGGTATCGAGTCGATGCCGCACGACCGCAACTCGGTGGTGATCCGGCCCAGCGACCATATGCTGGTACCGCACTTCCCGGGTCTGCCGGAGGACGGTGTCACCGCGACCTACCAGCGTGGCGAGGCGCTGCAACGCGAGGACATGCAGTTCCTCAGCTGGGAGCACCCGATGGTCAGCGGGGCGATGGAGATGGTCCTCGGCAGCGAGTTCGGCAACGCCACCGTCTGCTCGATCAAGCTGCCACTGCCGCCGGGCACCCTGTTGCTGGAGGGGATCTTCCGGATGCACTGCGCGGCGCCGAAGGCCGCCCAGCTGGCGCGTTTCATGCCGCAATCCAGCATCCGGTTGGTGGTCGACAGCGCCGGCAACGACCTGTCGGCGATCATCACCCCGGCCCACCTCAACAAGCTGGCTGAACGGGTACCCAGGCGCACCGCCCAGGGGATGGTACGCCATGCCCGCGAGCAGATCGACCAGATGGTCGGCCGGCTTGAGCACATGGCCGCCCCCCAGCAGCAGCGTATCATCGACGAGGCGCATATCGGCTGCCGTCAGCTGTTGGATGGCGAGATCGCCCGCCTGCAGGCGCTGGCCGGGGTCAATCCCAGTATCAGCACCGCCGAGGTGGAGGAACTGCAGGCGCAGCGCGAACAGCTGTTCCAGTACCTCAACAACGGCAAGCTGGTACTGGATGCGATCCGATTGGTGATCGTGACCGACTGACGGTAGCTGCCGTTTTCGCAATTCGAGCCAAGCTGGCCTGTTGCCCGACCGGTGTCTGTCTGCTGACAGTGCCGGCCGGGCGATCACTCCGCTAATCACCCCGATTTATAGCAGGGCAACCGCTCAGGCCACATCGTTTGGAATCCACGGCCACCGTTATCTGGGTGCTCGTTTTCTGAGCATAAACATGCGCTATTTGTGTGGCTTTCTGGGTTTTTAGTGTGAATTTTTTATTACAGGTCGATGCTCGGCTATTCTGTGCAATAGCTCTCTAAGCCCGGTGGCTGCTGGCATCGAGGTAATTGCGCTGCTTTTTTAGCGATTGTTTTTAAATAAAAAAACCGCCCTATATACCTGAAATCTGAGAAAATTCTGCTACATTCCTATGACGTTAGTTAAGCAACGCAACCAGGAAAGGGACTGTAGAATGGCTAAAAAAGCTGAATCCAAAGCTAAATCCAAAGCTAAAGTAAGTCGTAAGGATCTGAAAAAATCCATCAAGATCCGCGAGAACAAGATCGCTAAGCACAGCTCCAAGCTGAAGAAGCTGAAAAAGATGCTGAAGTCCATCTAGGGGCTGCGCACGTTCAGTTTGTGCCGGCGGGTTGCAGTCGTGGCCTGCCGCTAAATAGCTTTCAATGCCTGAATCACTTTTTTAGGCAGAGTGTCACGCAAAAGCCTGAATCCGGCTGTTCCCTCCGGACACTATTTCCTTTTAGCCTTTCCGGTTCATTTCCTGTTGCTCGTCGCTTATATTATTTATTTCCGTGTATATTTGTGTTTGTTCCTAAAAGCGGTGCGGCCTGGGGTGGGCGGCATTGTTATATTTCCACTGTGGCTGGCTACACTTCTCAACGAGCCCTTTGTCCCGCAAACAGTTATCTGGAGGAAACCCCATGATTCAGATTGGTGATCGGATCCCTGCCGTCAACGTGACCGTGGTACGCCCGGATAGCCATGAAAGTGAGCCGGCCGATCAGCTGTTCGCCGGTAAGCGGGTGGTATTGTTCGCGGTTCCCGGTGCTTTTACCCCGACCTGTTCCCAGGCGCATCTGCCGGGCTATGTGAAACTGGCCGATGAGATTTTTGCCAAGGGGGTCGATATGATCGCCTGCCTGTCGGTCAACGATCCGTTCGTAATGCGCGCCTGGGAATTGGACCAGGGCGCCCAGAAGCTGACCATGCTGGCCGATGGTGGCGGTGCACTGACCAAGGCGATGGGGCTGGATATGGATACCGGCGAATTCGGCGGTGTCCGTTCGCGTCGCTACGCGATGGTGCTGGAGGATAGCGAGGTGACCCTGCTGAATATCGAACCACCGAAAGTGTTCGATTCCAGCAAGGCGGAAACCATCCTCGAGACGCTGAAGCATCCGGCGACCGGTCTCTGAGCGACTGTTATTCCGCTAATTCGCTAGCAATAGTTGGCCTTGGAGATCTGGCTTCCTCTCCAGGGCCAGCAGTTGGCGCTTCATCTGCAGGCCGGCGGCAAATCCGGTCAGGCTGCCGTCGGCACCCAGCACCCGGTGGCAGGGAATCAGCCACAGCAGCGGATTGCGGCCGACCGCCGCTGCCACTGCCCGTACGCTACTCGGCCGGCCGATCCGATTGGCCAGCATGCCGTAGCTGCAGTGGTCGCCGTAGGGTATCGCCAACAGCGCCTGCCAGACCTGCTGCTGAAAGGCGGTGCCGGCCGGCGCCAGTGGCAGGCTGAATGCCTGTCGCTGGCCATCATGGTATTGCTGCAGCTGTTCGCGCAGTTGTTGAAACAATGGTTGCCGGTCATCCCGCTGCCAGTCCTTGCCGAGGGCCGGCGCATGTTTCTGCCCCTCGATCCAGACCCGGCTGAGCCGTCCGCCGGTCAGGCAGGCCCGGGTCGGGCCGAACGGCGAATCGAATTCACTGTAAAAGGTCGTCATCAGTTTCACTCCGGTGCGCACCACAGGTGCATCACGGCATAGGCGCGCCAGGGCCGCCAGGCTTCGGCCCGGGCCAGCAGCTGCTTCGGTTGTCGGCTACCCAGTGCTTTCATTACGCCCAAGTCGGTATGGGGAAAGGCATCCGGCCAAGCCAGCGCGCGCATCGCAATATATTGGGCGGTCCAGGGGCCGATGCCGGGCAGGGCCTGCAGTTGCGTCAGGGTCTGTTCGATATCGGCGTCAGCGTTCAGTCGTAACTGTTGCGAGTCGACCGACCGGGCCAGCTGGATGATCGCCTGCGCCCGTTGGCGAACGATGCCCAGCTCGGCGATCTGTTCCGGCGCTGCGGCCGCCAGAATCGCGGCGGTGGGGAAGCTGCGGTCGAGTTCGCTGAATGGCGTTTCCAGCCGGTTGCCGAACCGTTCGACCAGCCGACCCGCCAGGGTGTGGGCCGCCTTGACGCTGACCTGCTGGCCGAGGATTGCCCGCACCGCCATCTCGAAACCGTCGAAACAGCCGGGTACCCGCAGGCCGGGCCGGTCGGCGGCCAGCTCACCGAGACGCTCGTTGATCAATGCCGGGTCGGCATTCAGGTCGAACAGCTGGCGTACCCGCTGCAGCAATGGCGCCACCAGCGGTGTCAGGGTTCGGCTGATCTCAACCCTCAGCCGTGCCTGTTCAGGGGTGGGCGTGACCTGCAGCCAGCCGTTCAGTGTTCGCTCCTGATGGTGCCAACTGATCGTCCGTCGGTAACCCTGCCACTCATGTTGGCCGACCGCTTCGACACCGGGGATGATCCGTTGGCTCAGGAACGCCAGCAGTTGCGGCCAATCATAGGGTGGCCGGTAACTGAGCAGCAGCTGCAGGTTCTGCTCGCGTGCCGGACCGTTGGCCAACTGCTTGCGTAGCGCGGTAGGTGTCAGCCGGTATTGTTGCTGGAACAGGCTGTTGAGGCGGCGAACGCTGCCGAAGCCGCTAAGCAGGGCGATCTCGGTGACCGGCAGGTCGGTATCGCTGAGTAGCTGTTTGGCCAGCAGCAGCCGGCAGCTTTGCAGGTACTGCAGCGGTGATACCCCGAAGCGGGCCTGGAAGATCCGCCGCAGGTGACGGTCGCTGATCCCCAGGCGGGCGGCCAGCCGTGCCATCTGCCGCCCCGGCTGTGGGTCGGCCTGCATCATCCGTGCCGCGCTGTCGGCCAGCTGTTGTGTCAGGTCGACCGTTGCCAGCCCCGGCGCCAGTTCCGGCCGGCAGCGCAGGCAGGGTCGGAAGCCGGCCTGTTCCGCCTGGGCGGCGTACTGGAAGAAGCGGCAGTTGGCCTGTTTCGGCGGCCGTACCGGACAGATCGGCCGGCAGTAGATGCCGGTGCTGGTAACGCCGACGAAAAAGCGGCCGTCGAAGCGGCGATCGCGGCTGGTCAGCGCCCGGTAGCAGGCGTCCTGGTCGGCTGGTACGAGATGGCTGCTGTTCATAGCCGCACTATAACCCGTAACGGGTGGGTTGACCCGCCAGATTCGGACTTCGGGTTCTGGCCGAAACTTGATATCGGACAGCGCCGGCGGTCCGGTGTCGGATTACACTCGGCTGTTGCCGTTAACTGCGGGGGAGTGAACCCGATGTCAACCAAGCCGGATACCCGGGATGCGATGCAGGCGCTGATCGACGAGGTGCGCCTGCAAGTGCCGTTCGACCTGCCGATGGAGGTGCTCTGTTCCGGTATCTGTAATGGCTGCTCGAAGAAATTGATCGATTACCTGGATATCGAGTTGTGCGACTGGCAGCAGCGGTTGGACAGCGGCGACCGGCCGCTGTTGGGCGATGTGCAGAAGCTGGCGGCTACCAGTCGCAAGATCTATCGGGTGTTGCAGCGTAATGGCCTGGTGGAGCCGGAGCCGGTTGAATCGCAGCGTATCGAGCTGGCTCAGCTGGCCTGATCGTGGCGCTGCTTATGGCGATACATCGCCTGGTCGGCCTGCGACAACCAATGCTCCAGCGGCTGATCCAGGTCGCTTAGCTGTACCGTGCCGATACTCAGGCCTGGTTGCTGGCTTGGATTTTCTGGCGTGTTCTGGGCCAGCTGCTCCAGAATGCGACGGCCGATCGATTCCAGCATCGGCTGGTCGCCGGCCGAGGCCAGTACCACGAACTCGTCGCCGCCAATACGGGCGGCGATATCGCTGTCACGGGTTTGCAGTTGAATGGCTTGAGCGGCTGCTTTCAGGGCCTGGTCACCGCAGGCATGACCGTGGTTATCGTTCAGTACCTTGAGTCCATCCATATCGAGATAGATCAGGCCAAGCGAGTCGTCGTTACGCCGGGCCAGGCTGATTCGTTGCTGTGCGACGGTACTGAAACCGCGCCGGTTCATCAGTCCGGTTAACTCATCGGTCATCGCCAGCTCGCGGAGCTGTTCGAACTGGCGGATCAACTGCAGGTCGGCCTGGACGAGGTCGCGCAGCTGGCGCATCAGCTCGATAAAGCCGGCTTGATAATCGGTTGCCTTGAAATCCATCAGGCAGAGGGTGCCGAATGGGCTGCCGTCGGGCCAGTTGATCGGCATGCCGAGGTAGGATCGAAAACCATCCTCGGTCACCTCGGGATTATCATCCCAGCAATGGTCTTGCTGGGCGTCCGGTACATAAAGCTCCCGGTGGCTTTCGACGACCTTGCGGCAAAAGATATTGCTGTCCGCGGGGATCACTTGTGCGTCGGCGGGATACGGGTTGTCCGGATGGTCGCTGGCAACCGCCACCTGATAGCCGGCGGAGGTGTACTGCACGATAAAACCGGCCGGTGCCTGGAAGAGGCTGGCCATCAGGTCCACCGTCTGCTGCCATTTCCGCAGCGGCACCATGCTTTGTGGTTGCTCCAGCAACCAGTTTTCCGGATTCAGCACTGGGACTACCCGCTTTTTCTCGCTTAGAGGACAGGATACTGAGCGATTGCTCAGTAAACAACTGCAGTGTTGGCGATCCGGTGAGCCTGACGGCAGTAAAGCAGGTAGAATAGGCGGCTGAAATCACCCGAGTTAGCGATTAGCGGAGTAGCACCTTGCAGTTTGACGATCTGGCCCTTGACCACCGGCTGCTGAAAAGCCTGGCCCACCTGAACCTGACCGAACCGACCGAGATCCAGCAGCAGGCTATTCCGGCGGCGCTCAAAGGGCAGGATCTGATCGCCTCATCCCGCACCGGTTCGGGCAAGACGCTGGCATTCCTGCTGCCGGCGTTGCACCGGTTGATGCGACAGAAGGCGCTCAGCAAGCGCGATCCGCGGGTGTTGGTGCTGGCGCCAACCCGCGAACTGGCCAACCAGGTATACGCGCAATTGCGCTCGCTGGTCGCCGGCACGCAATTT
Organism: Marinobacterium arenosum; assembly: GCF_019795155.1. GTDB lineage: Bacteria > Pseudomonadota > Gammaproteobacteria > Pseudomonadales > Balneatricaceae > Marinobacterium_C > Marinobacterium_C arenosum. The sequence continues at coordinate 57,899 of NZ_JAILYN010000023.1, forward strand.
ACCAGCGCCCGCATCGTCGGTGGCGAAAACTTCAACGACCAGGCCAAGGCACTGCGGCGCGATCCGCACCTGATCGTCGCTACGCCGGGCCGGTTGGCCAACCATCTGGATGAACGCAGCCTGCACCTGGCGGGGCTGGAGCTGCTGATTCTGGACGAGGCGGACCGGATGTTGGATCTCGGCTTCGCCGACCAGCTGCGCCAGATCAATGCCGCCGCCAACCATCGCCACCGCCAGACGCTGATGTTCTCGGCGACGCTGGAGGACGCCGAGGTCAACGAGTTGGCCTCGGAGCTATTGAGCGCGCCGCAGCGGATAGCGGTCGGCAGTGCTCACGAGCAGCACGAGGACATCCGCCAGCGGTTCTATCTGGTCGATCACCTGGACCACAAGCAGGCATTGTTGCTGGCGCTGCTGAACAGTGAACAGCCGAAGCAGGCGATCATCTTCACCGCCACCCGAGGTGATACCGACCGGTTGGCGGCCCTGTTGCGAGAGCAGGGGCTGGACACGGTGGCACTGAGCGGTGAGGTGAACCAGGCCCAGCGCAACCAGATAATGGATCAGTTCAGTCGCGGCCACCAGCAGGTGCTGATCACCACTGATCTGGCGTCGCGCGGATTGGACCTGCTCAATGTCAGCCATGTGTTCAACTTCGATATGCCCAAACATGCCGAGGAGTATGTACACCGGATCGGTCGTACCGGCCGGGCCGGTTTCAAGGGCGATGCGATCTCGCTGGTCGGGCCCAAGGATTGGGCCGCCTTCAAGCGGGTCGAGGCGTTTTTGCAGCTGCGGATCAGCTTCTCGGTGGTCGATGGCCTGGAAGCGAAGTTCAAGGGGCTGAAACCGAAGCCGAAGGCCCGGCCGCAAAGCCGGACCGAGGCCAAGGCTGAACGACCACTGCCGAAAGAAGCTGCGGCCAAGTCCAGCCAGGCCGTGCAGCGTCGCCGCCGCAAGCCGGCCGATGCCGCCGAGCAGGGATTCGCGCCGATGAAGCGCAAAAAGCAGGACAGCTGATCTGGCTCAGTTTCAAGGCGGGGCGAACGGTCGGCTGGCTTGCGCCATCGTGCCCAGGGCGGTGTATGATGTGGGATCAACTCTGTAGCGACCCATTTAGCGACAAAGGACTGAAATCCGATGGCTGAAGCAAAATACCGCCTGGTTACCCGTAGCGATTTCGACGGCTTGGTCTGCGCCGTACTGTTAAAGCACCTGGATCTGGTGGACGAGATCAAGTTCGTCCATCCGAAGGATATGCAGGACGGCAAGGTCGAGGTCAGCGGCAAGGATATCTCCACCAACCTGCCCTACGTCCCCGGCGTGCATCTGGCGTTCGATCACCACCTGTCGGAAACCCTGCGCAACGAGCAGCGGGACAACCATATCATCGATCCCGAAGCGCCGTCGGCGGCGCGGGTGGTATTCGACTATTATGGCGGCTACGACGTTTTCCCGCGCAGCTGGCAGGAGATGATGGCAGCGGTCGATAAGGGCGATTCCGCCCAGTTCAGCCGCGAGGAGGTGCTCAATCCGCAGGGCTGGGAACTGCTTAACTTCCTGATGGACGCCCGCACCGGTCTGGGCCGGTTCCGCGAGTTCCGCATCTCCAACTACAACCTGATGATGGACCTGATCGACTACTGCAAGAACCACAGTATCGATGAGATTTTGCAGCTGCCGGATGTACAGGAACGGGTCGAGCTGTACATGGAGCAGCAGGACAAGTTCGTCGAGCAGATCAAGCGCTGCGCCAGCGTGCATGGCAACCTGGTGGTGCTGGATCTGCGTAACGAGGAAACCATCTGGGCCGGCAACCGCTTCATGATCTACGCGCTGTTCCCGCAAACCAATATCTCGATCCACGTGCTCTGGGGGCTGAAGCAGCAGAACACCGTGTTCGCCACCGGTAAGTCGATCTTCGACCGCGGCTCCAACACCAATGTCGGCGAGCTGATGCTGAAGTACGGCGGCGGCGGCCATCAGGCGGCCGGTACCTGCCAGGTGGACAATGACCGCGCCGAAGCGGTGCTGCAGGAGCTGATCAGCCAGATCAACGCCGACGGCTAATTCAAGCGCTGGCCAGTGATATTCGGAAAAACCGCCTGCGGGCGGTTTTTGTTCTTTTCAGTATTTCAAGGGGCCTCGCACACCGAGCAGGTAGTGAATGTACAGGGAGATTGGATGATCAAGTTCGACCGTGATGAAAAGGCGCTGCTGGTGGAGCAGCTGCAGGACTATTTCCAGCGCGAGTTGGACCAGGAGATCGGCGGTTTCCAGGCCGAGTTCCTGCTCGATTTCTTCAATGAGCAGATGGGCCATCACTTCTACAACCGCGCGCTGTCGGATGTGCAGGCATTGCTGAACCACCGCTTCGAACTGCTCAGCGAAGAGGTCTACCAGCTGGAACAGGCACCGCCGCGTAAAAAAGGCCGTTAATACCGTGACGCAGAGCAGCGTCTGGCCGTCATCTCGGCCGCCGGGCGGTGAGCAACTGTTTACTGAATCCTGTCCAGTCAAAATCTGCCAGATGAAAAAATACCCGTACCTTACGGCACGGGTATTTTTATGGGGTGCCCTTTCGGGCTGGGCTGGTGCCGGCCTTGCTGAGCTTAGTCGGCGTTGGCGGCCGGCTTTACGTTTCGACCATACAGCTGGCGCAGCAAGGTCTCATGTAAATCGGATATCTGTTGAAACAGCAGGTCGGAATCGCTATGTCCGGAAAACTGTTCCAGCAGTTGCTGACACTGGTGGTTGAAGTGGTCAATCAACTTGTTTTGATTCGCATTTTGGAAGCCTGACATGGTGCAATCTCCGTTGCTGGGGGGCGGCAGGGCACTTGGCTTTGCCTCCCGGTTCCACTCGATAGCTTACGAGCACGACATGCTTTTGACGAACCGTCATGGCTCGACTATCTCGCAATTAAACGAAGATTTCCAGCCCCGTCGGTTAAAAACTCGGAATGGCATGTTGGCATTGCACAGATTTACCGGACCTGAAGCTGCTGACTGTCAGCTTTTCCCGTGGGATGCCGCCTGGCTGCGGTAGACCCGTGGCGAGACGCCGGTCCAGTGCTTGAAGGCGCGGGTAAAGGCGGCCGGTTCGGTAAAACCCAATTGGCGGGCGATCTCGGCGATGGTCTGGTCGCGCTGGCTGAGCGCGTGGATCGCCGCATCGCGACGGACGCTGTCCTTCAATTGCTGGAAGCTGGTGCCCTCGTCGGTCAGTTTGCGGCACAGCGTGCGGGTGGTGACATGCAACTCGGCGGCGACCGCCTCCATCCGTAGCGCCTGCGGGTCGCTGCCGTTCTGCAACATGTCCATCACCCGGCGGGTGAATACCGGGTAGTAGGCCTGCTGGCGGAACCAGTCCAACGGTGTCCGTTTCAGGTAGCTGCGCAGCGTCTGCGGGGTCTGGATCACCGGTGCGTTGAGAATCTGGCTGTCGAACTCCAGGCAGTTGGTTGGCTGGTCGAAATGGGCCGGACAGGGGAACATCAGCCGGTATTCACCGACGTGAGCCGGCTTCGGGTAGCTCAACTCGACCCGGCTGAGCGGGATCGGCTGGCCGATCAACCAGCTGGGGAAGCGGTGCCAGATCAGCAGCAGGAATTCGCACAGGGCGTGGTCTGGGTCCCGGCTCGGATCGGTCAGGGTGAGTGTCAGCCGGGCCTTGCCGGCCTGCTCCTCGAAGTGGAGCTCGACCGCGTCCGCCACCAGGTTGTAGAAGTGGCTGCTGCGGCGAAACACTGCCCGCAGGTTGGCGGCGTGGATCACCTGCTTGGTCATCAGGGTGTAGATGCCGAAACGGGACGGGCGGCTGCCCATGCAGAGGAACTCGTCGTCGCTCAGGTGCCACAGCCCCACCATCAGGCGGCTGAACTGATCCGGGGTGATGCGTACCTGCGGACTCTGCAGCAGGTCTTCGTTAAGTTGTGCCTGACGGATCACTTCGCTGCAGTCGAGGCCCCGGCGGCGGGCGGCATCAACCAGCGCCCGGGCGAAGTGGCCCGAAATCGAGTAGCGTTCAATCCCCACGGTTGCCCTCCTGGCAGCGTTGCGAGTGAAATTTTGCCGGCATTGGCACAGGCTGCGGCCACATTGTAGGCGGGCTGTCTGGAAATGTTAATAATTCACCGCCCGGAGTTATCAACGGGCCGGCTGGCTGAGATGATCGAGCAGCCAGCGGGTGGCGGGGCCGATCGGTTTCTGTTTGTGCCAAACCAGGATTACGCCAACCTCCAGGGTGTTGCGGCCGAAACTGAGCTGCAGTTCGTTGAGCCGGCCATCGGCCAGCCCTTCGGCGGCGATATGGCGCGGCAGCAGTGCCCAGCCCAGCTTGTGGCAGGCCATGCTGAGCATCACCCAGTGGCTCTCCACCCACCAGACGTCCGCTGCGATCCGGAAGCGGTCGCGCTCGGTGCTGGCGGAGCGCGGGGTGGCCAGCAGCTGGCGGTGAGCCTTCAGGTCTTCCCAGTCGATCGGGCCGGCCTGCACCAGCGGATGGTCCGGTGCGGCCACCGCCACCAGGCTGACCGGTTCGGCCATGCGAAACGCCAGGGTTTCCGGCTGGGTTTGCTGTTGCCACACCAGGCCGATATCGACCCGGCCCTGCAGAACCATCCGGCTGACGTCCTCCATCATCGGCAGCAGCAGTTCCAGCTGGACGGTTGGGAACTGCTGCTCAAAGCGGCTCAGTACCCGGGAGATCTGCTGCTCGTCGCTGAGGTCGTCGATCGCCAGGGTGATCTTCTCTTCCAGCCCCTCCGACAGCTGTCGGGCCAGGCCCAGCATATGGCTGCAACGCTCCAGGATCAACTCGGCTTCGGCCAGCAGGCGCTGGCCGGCCGGCGTCAGCTGTGGATAGCGGCCGGAACGGTCGAACAGCTCGATGTTCAGCGCGATCTCCAGGTTGCTGACGGCGCAGCTAACCACCGACTGCGCTTTACCCAGCTGGCGGGCGGCGGCCGAGAAGGAGCCGCTCTGGGCGGCGGCACGGAACGCTTGCAGTTGCTCCAGTGAAAAATCCATCTATCTGTTTGACCGATACTATCCAATTATATGGATCTGTTTTAGCTGTATATCATCGCTGCATCAAGCTATTTCATTTCGGGAGTTGATGATGCGCACCACGGCTGACAGGATCCGCCATACCATCGGCTTTGAACTGCTGGGATTGGCCCTGCTGACGCCACTGGCCAGTTGGCTGTTCCATCAGGATATGGTCGATATCGGGCCGCTGGCACTGTTCTTCACCTTTCTGGGGGCTGGCTGGAATTACCTCTTTAACCTGCTGTTCGACCGGCTGATGCTGCGCTGGAGAGGCACCCTGCACAAAAGGCCGGTTGATCGGCTGGTACATGCGCTGAGCTTTGAGCTCGGTCTGCTCTGGCTGACCCTGCCGCTGATCGCCTGGTGGCTGGAGGTTTCGCTCTGGCAGGCGTTGTTGATGGACCTGTCGATGGTGGTGTTCTACCTGGTTTTCGCGTATCTCTATAACTGGCTGTACGATGCCCTGTTTCCACTGCCGGAAGCGGGCGTTACCTGAGCATCGCCCGGCCTGAACGGGCACGCATAAAAGGAGTTCCGCATGAAACTGATCGGTTCCGCCATGTCGCCCTATGTCCGTCGCTTAAGGCTGTGGCTGGAGGGGGAGGACTACGCGTTCGTTAGCCTGGATATCTACAGCGAGGTGGGGCGCAAAGCGCTGAAGGGCTATACCCCGACGATGAAGATTCCGGCGCTGGTCGACGATGGTCAGACGCTGTTCGATTCCCGGGTGATCTACCGTTATCTGAACGCCAAGTTGCAACGCGAGTCGCTTAGTTGGGACGATGAGAACCGGCTGACATTGATCGATGCGGTCAACGATTCACTGGTCTCGCTGCTGTTGCTCAAGCGCTCCGGGCTGGATAGCAATCAGCAGCTGATGTTCCTGGACCTGCAGAAGGAACGTATCGCCAATACCCTGGCAACCTTGGAACAGCACGTAGCCGAAGGGCAATTCGACGGCTGGCGCTATCCGGAAGTCTGTCTGTTCTGCCTGCTGGACTGGGCGGATTTCCGCGAGCTGCTCAACCTTGACGACTATCCTCAACTGCGGGCCTTCCATCAGCGCCAGCTGTCGCGACCGGTTATCCAAGCGACCGATCCCCGCCAGGCATAAACCTCGCGTTTCCGGGCTGCGGGCATATCCGGCCTGCAGCTTTCCTCCCACTTCAATCAGCTGCTAGTTGGCAAAATCCAGCGACAGGAACAGCCGACACTGACCGGCGAGCACCGCCGGCGAACGGTGGACGATACCGCGGCCGTCATTGCCATACCAGCCATCGCCTTTCAGCAGTGCGACATCGCCAGCGGCCAGTTGCTGCCATTGCTCGGGTTGCTGTGGCGGTATTCTCGGCGAGTCGCCGGTCGGCTCGGTCAGCCATTGGCTGGCCGGACCGCAGTAGGTGGTTACCAGCCGGCAGGGCACCCTATCGACATGAAACTTCGGACACATTGCCTGGCGCAGCAGGGCGAGCCGCAAACCGACCCTGGGTAGCTCGAACAGGCAGCTGAACATATCGACCAGCTGGTGGATATCGTCGATCAGCGGCTGGCGGTCCGGGTGCTGAGGCAGCCGTGCGCTCAGTTCGGCGGCGACATCCCCCAAGCCCAGCAGGGTGCGCAGGTTCAGCTGGCTGTTGATGTCGGCCAGATGGCGCACATAGCAGTGGATCCGCTCGGACGACGAACGCTGCCAAACCGCCAGGTTGCAATCCGGCCGGTAGATCCGGGTCAGTACTTCCACGTTGTCCGCCTGCTGGACCTGTGGAATTAGCTGGGCCATGGCTGCGGGTTGCGGCATTGATCTCTCTCCTCATGCAGGGTGGGGTGGCAGCCGCTTGCCTGGCGGCGGATAGCGGCAGTTCTGTTTTTATGAAATGTTATATTATATCATTTTGTTTTCCGCATTAACTTCTTAACGACAGCGGTGGCCGGTACTTACCGGTGCCGGCCGCTGGGGCGACGGACAGATCATGGCAACTGAGTTTTTTCGGGCAGCAGAGACCTGCCCGGCAGGTAGCGAGTTCGTGCTGCAGTCGTTTCTTGACCAGCTGAACTTCAACGACGCCGGGCTGATTCCGGTGATCGCCCAACAATATGACAGCGGACAGGTGTTGATGATGGCCTGGATGAACGCCGAGGCGATCGACCGGACCCTGGCAAGCGGCCGCATGACCTACTGGTCGCGTTCGCGTCGCTGCTTCTGGCGCAAGGGGGAGAGCAGCGGGCATAGCCAGCTGCTGCTGGAGATGCGGGTCGACTGCGACGGCGACAGCTTGCTCTGCCTTGTGGACCAGATCGGGCCGGCCTGCCATACCGGGCGCAGCAACTGCTTCTATTTCAGCGTACGCCCCGATGAACAGCTGGTCCGGGTCAATGAGGATCTGCCGGCCGGATCGGGACGTACCGGAGAGATCGAATCAATTGGATAATTAAATGAACAGTTTGACCATTCATGAACAGCGGTTGCCCGATGTGGCGACCAGTGATGCGGCGCATATCCGCACCACGCTGGATTGGGTCGGGATGTCGGAGATTGCGCTGCCGTTCCGACTGCTGGACGCGGACCGGGGCGAGATCGCCTGTCAGGGTCGGGCGCAGGCCTACGTCAATATCTGCCGGCCGGACGTCAAGGGGATCCACATGTCGCGGCTCTACCTGCTGCTGGAAGCGTTCGCCGAGCAGCAGCTGCTGACGCCCCGCTCGTTGAGCGACTTCCTGGCCGACAAGTTGGCCACCCACCGGGAGATCAGCGACAGCGCCTGCTTGGCGCTACGGTTCGATCTCTACCTGCGCCGGCCGGCGCTGAAGAGCGATCATCAGGGCTGGAAGGCCTATCCGGTTGAGTTGCTGGCCCGGCTGCAGCAGGGCCGGACGCAGCTCGAGCTGAAACTGAGCATCCCGTACTCCAGCACCTGCCCCTGTTCCGCCTCGCTGTCGCGCCAACTGCTGGATCAGGCGATGCAGCGGGAGTTCGGTGACGGCGATAGCATCGACAAGGCGCAGCTGAGCCGCTGGTTGCTGAGCGAGCAGGGCTCGTTCGCCACCCCGCACAGCCAGCGTTCTTACGCCCACCTGCGGATACGGCTGGCGCCGCAGCAAGCCTTTCCGTTGCAGGCGTTGATCGAGCGGGTGGAGGCCTGCTTGCAGACGCCGGTCCAGACGGCCGTCAAACGCGAGGACGAACAGGAGTTCGCCCGCCTGAACGGCCACAACCTGATGTTCTGCGAGGATGCCGCCCGGCGGATCAAGCGCACGCTCGATAGCATGGTCCCGGTCGAGGATTTCTGGCTGAAGGTGGAACATCAGGAGAGCCTGCACGCCCATAATGCGGTGGCGATCGCTACCAAGGGTGTAGCGGCTGGTTTCAAGGTCGAGTTGGGCGGTTAATCGACAGGGCAAGCGGGATTTTCTTCAGCGTTTAGCTGTCCCTGCTATGGTTTAAAGGGCAAACCAGCGACCCGGTTCGCGCTGTGGTTCGGGCTGTGAACTGTCGCAGTGTACTCAAACCGGGCCGGGCAAGACAAAGAGGTTGTTATGAAGTTTGTAACGGAGGGAGACAAGGTTAACTGTGTCAGGATTTCCACCGACCCCCATACCGGCAAGCCGGTGGAAGCGGTGGTGGTGTCGTTCGATGCCAACGTGGACCGGGTGGCGCCTCATGTGGCTGCCGAGCTGGGGCCGCAGGAGATCGCACAGCTGGAGCAGTGGCTGCAGGAGCGGGCACGGCTGCAGGCGGCGCTGGCCGACAAGCCGGTCGAGGTGGCGGTACTTGAAGCCTTGCCGGGGGTGTTGATTGAAGCCCGCCAGGCGCTGGCCACAGTCGATCGGCTGGATGGCGCCGTGTACAGCCAGATCAGGGAGACCGTGCGGCAACTCAACGAGGCGCTGGATCATTTCAAGCAACTAACGGAAGGCGATCAGACTGTGACTCGCCAGATGCAGAGCAGCGAAGTATTGAAACAGCGGCTTGAGTCGATCAAGAAGAAAATTTGACTCGAAACTCTTCGGACTGCTCCGCTGCTAACAGCCCAGGTGACGGTGATGCATGACAGGCCAGGATAAGGAACCCATGCGGGACGGCCGGGTCGGTGATTCGCTGGAGAGGCGATTCGAGAAGGCGGTCAGCCCGTTGCAGTTGTTCATCGCCGACCAGACGGTGGGCAGCCTCATTTTGGGGGGCTGTGTTCTGCTGGCGCTGCTGCTGGCAAACTCGCCGGCGGCGCATCTCTACCACACGGTACTCGAGACGCCGGTTGGCGGCTTTATCGGTGGCTGGACCTTGCAGAAAACGGTTCATCACTGGATCAACGACGCGTTGATGGCGATCTTCTTTTTCGCTATCGGGCTGGAGATCAAGCGCGAGATCCTGGCCGGTGAACTGCAGGATCCACGCCGTTCGCTGCCGGTGATCGCCAGTGCTTTCGGCGGTATGCTGCTGCCGGCGGCGATCTTCCTGCTGTTCAATGCGGGCAGTGACACGATCAGGGGCTGGGGTATACCGATGGCGACCGATACCGCCTTTGCGGTTGGCGTACTCTACCTGGTGCGCGGACGTATACCGCCGGCCCTGTCGACCTTCCTGATCGCCTTGGCGATCATCGACGATATAGGCGCGATCCTGGTCATCGCGCTGTTTTACAGCGATGACCTGTCGTTGCCCTACCTGGGTTATACGCTGTTCTTTTTCACCATTCTGATTCTATTCAATCTGCTGGGCGTACGAAGTCCACTCTGCTACTGGCTGGTCGGTGGTATGGTCTGGCTGACGCTACAGCACTCTGGCCTGCATGCCACGCTGGCCGGAATATTGGTGGCGATGACGGTACCGGCCCGGCCCAAGCGTGGTCCGGCCTGGTTCGTCAGCCAGGTGCGACGGTTGGCGACCGAATTTGAATACCGGCAGGCTAGAAAGGGGGGCTCAAGCAGTATTCTGTCCGATAAGGCGCAGCATGAGCTGGCCGAGCGGGTTCAGGACTCGGCCATGAAGGCCACCACCCCGTTGAGGCGCTGGGAGCTGATGCTGGAGCGGCCTACCGCACTGTTCGTGCTGCCGACCTTTGCGCTGGCCAATGCCGGTATAGCGATTGAACCGGCGGAGATCCTGGCGGCGCTGCACCAACCGCTTGCGCTGGGGATTACGCTGGGGCTGGTGGTGGGGAAATTTGTCGGCATCACCGGCTTCTGCTGGCTGGTGCTGCGGTTCCGCCTGGGCCGCTTGCCTACCGGTATGCGACTCGGCCATATCGCCGGGGTGGGGTTACTCGGCGGGGTCGGCTTCAGCATGTCGATCTTTATCGCCAATCTCGGTTTCGCCACCGAGCCCGATCAGCTGGTGGTGGCCAAAGCCGCCATTCTGGTCGGTTCGCTGATTGCCGGTCTGCTGGGTTACAGCTGGCTGCGGCTGCTGACACGCGCTGACAGCTAGTCCGCCAGTCGTTACAGGTGTCACCTGTACGGCTGTTGATTTTCGCTTATTGAGGCCGTCCACAGCGGACTGCTGATTCTGCTTCGGATTGCCGATCTCTTTCCTGTAACGGGCTGTCATCTGATATTAATTTGAGTTCTAAATATTAGAGATGTAATAATATGGCGCAAAGTTTTGATGAGTTGGCCGTGAAAAGGAGGTTATTTCCGGCAGGTCCATGGAGAAAAGACCTATAAAACGCAGGATGATTATTGTGCGGGTTTGCCGGGATCCATTTTCGGAAGCTACGAGTTCGAAAGGCTATCGGCTGAAAAAGGTGGCCCGCGATGTAGCTCCCTCAGGTCCGGATAGCGAGGGGGCTTCTGGTCCGCAGCGCGGTTGCGTTGGGCCACCGCCGACTAAAAATCATTGACCTTTCCGGCCATGTCCAGCCGCCGCCGGTTGATCCCGAACCGGGCCTTGACCGGGTCTTCAACCGCCGCAGCTACAACGACTGCGAGCTGTGCCAACAGCTGAACGGGCTTGGTTAGCGGTTTTTTTTTTGTGTGTGACACCGAGCTGACCCTAAAGGCTTATCACACAAGATGGCCTGTTGAGCACAGCGACAGCAACTGGCTGGTGACAACCGAAGTAACCAAAGAAACGAATACAGAGTTTCTCGATCCCTCTCTCGAAAGGGGATCACCGAACGACGCATGACGAATATCGTTGATTGAAAGAGGAAATGCATGACTCAAGCAACAGACTCAGTGACAGAGGCTGATCAGATCGACACCGCCTATGACACCGATTACCAGGCGGGCCAGGACAATGTGCAGATGCTCGGGATGGAGGTGCACAACCCGGTATTTTTTATCAGTGCCTTTTTGACCGTGGCGTTCGTGGTCGGCACGCTGATGTTCCCGGCGGATGCCAAGAGCCTGCTGGAGGCCAGCAAAGGCTGGGCGATCAACAACTTCGACTGGCTGTTCATGGCCGGCGGCAACCTGTTCGTGCTGTTCTGCCTGGCCCTGATCGTGCTGCCGGTCGGCCGGATCCGGCTGGGCGGTGAAGACGCCAAGCCCGATTTCTCGCTGAACTCCTGGTTCGCCATGCTGTTTGCCGCCGGCATGGGGATCGGCCTGATGTTCTGGAGTGTCGCCGAACCGGTGGCTTACTACACCGACTGGTGGGGTACGCCGCTGAATGCCGAGGCGCGCACCGAGATGGGCGCTGCCGCAGCGATGGGCGGCACCATGTTCCACTGGGGGCTGCACCCCTGGGCGATCTACGGCGTGGTTGGCCTGTCGCTGGCGTTCTTCGCCTATAACAAGGGGATGCCGCTGACTATCCGCTCCACCTTCTACCCGCTGCTGGGCGAGCGCTGCTGGGGGCCGATCGGCCACTTCATCGATGTGCTGGCGGTGCTGGCGACCATCTTCGGCCTGGCCACCTCGCTCGGCCTGGGCGCCAAGCAGGCCGCCAGCGGCCTGGCATTCCTGTTCGGCGTCGAAGACACCATCAGTACCCAGATCGGCATCATCGTCGGCGTGACCTTCGTCGCCATCATCTCGGTGGTGCGCGGCCTGGACGGCGGCGTCAAGCTGCTCAGCAATATCAACATGGCGCTGGCACTGTTGCTGCTGCTGTTCGTGATCCTGGTCGGCCCGACCCTGGCGATCGCCGCCGGTTTCGGCACCACCCTGACCAGTTACGTCGAAAACATCGTGCCGCTGAGCAACTGGATCGGTCGCGAGGACGAGAAGTTCTTCCATGGCTGGACGGTGTTCTACTGGGCCTGGTGGGTCTCCTGGTCGCCGTTCGTCGGCATGTTCATCGCCCGTATCTCCCGTGGCCGTACGGTGCGCGAGTTCGTCATTGCGGTGCTGCTGGTGCCGACACTGGTGACCATGGTCTGGATGGCCGCCTTCGGCGGTAGCGCGCTGGAGCAGGTGCAGAACGGTATTGGCGAGCTGAGCGGTGGAATCGGCGAAGTGTCGCTGGCGATGTTCCAGATGTTGGAAAACCTGCCGCTGCACGAGATCACCTCCTTTATCGGCATCGTGCTGGTGCTGGTGTTCTTCGTCACCTCGTCCGACTCCGGCTCGTTGGTGATCGATAGCATCACCGCCGGCGGCAAGCTGGATGCACCGGTACCTCAGCGGGTGTTCTGGGCCTCATTGGAGGGGCTGATCGCCGGCGTACTACTGTTCGGCGGCGGCGCCGAAGCGCTTAGCGCACTGCAGGCCGGCGCCATCACCACCGGCCTGCCGTTTACCCTGGTACTGATTCTGATGTGCCTGTCGCTCTACCTGGGCCTGCGGCACGAGCGCCAGGTTACCGGCCAGTAAACTCTTCCTGCTACGCTGTTTCCAGGCGTAGCATTTCGCCGCGCCGGCCGTTTCAGCGGCCGACGCGGTCTTTTCATCTGTCTAACGGTCGACGTGTTCTGCAACGGATACCCTGTGATCCGTCTACTACACCGCGCGGCCTGAACCAGGATCTACCGATGCCCACGAAGATGGTTGAACTGATCGGGCTGATCACCGATCAGCTGGAACGGGATGCTGAGGCGGACCTGCAGACGCTGATCGCGCCGCTCTCCGCCGCCGAGCTTGCCCGGATTATCGAGGCGTTGCCGGGCGAGGCGCGGATACCACTTTGGCGACAGATCACGGTGTCGTTGACAGGGGAGGTGCTGCTGGCGTTGCACGGTGATATCCGTCGTGCGTTGATCGGCGAGACCGACGAAGCGGAACTGATCGTCAGCCTGTCGGCGATGCAGATGGATGAGCTGGCCGACCTGAACGAGGACCTGCCGATCTCGGTGGTCAACGCGATGGTGCAGGCGATGGATAGCCAACGTCGCCAGCGCTACCGGCAGGTCAGCCAGTACCCGGACGACAGTGCCGGCGGCTTGATGGACGTGGATGCCACCGCGGTGCGGGCCGATGTCACGCTGAAGGCGGTGTTGCGCTTCCTGCGCCGAATTCGCCGCCGTGAGGGTGAACTACCGGAGCACCTCGACAGCCTGATGGTGGTGGACCGTAACAACCGCTATCTGGGCACGCTGCCATTGAGCCAGCTGGTCTCCCATGATGCCGACACCAGCGTCGCCGAGGTGATGGTGGAGGGGGTGCAGGCGATTACGCCGCTGACCCCGGCTGCAGAGGTGGCGCGCCGGTTCGAGGATGAGGATCTGCTATCGGCGCCGGTGGTCGACGAGCGCGGTTACCTGCTCGGACGGATCACCGTGGACGATGTGATCGACGTGCTGCGCGACGAGGCCAACCGTGAAATCCTCGGTCGGGCCGGCCTGGAGCAGCACCCCGACCTGTTCGCGCCGCTGATCAGCAGTTCCTACCGACGGGCGCTGTGGCTGGGTATCAACCTGGTCACCGCCTTTATCGCCGCCTGGGTGATCGGCCTGTTCGAGGCGTCGATCGAGAAGGTGGTGGCGCTGGCGGTGCTGATGCCGGTGGTGGCCAGTATGGGCGGCGTCGCCGGCAGCCAGACGCTGACGCTGGTTACCCGCGGTCTAGCGCTGGACCAGGTCGGCCGCAACAACATCTGGCGGTTGGTGCGCCACGAACTGGCGATTGCAAGTCTCAACGGCCTGCTCTGGGCACTGGTGGTGGCGTTGATTGCGATCTTTTGGTTCGGCGACGGATCGCTGGCGGCGGTGTTCGGCATCGCGCTGCTGATCGTCACCCTGACCGGCGCGCTGGTCGGCAGCCTGCTGCCGGCGCTGCTGAAACAGCTGGGTATCGACCCGGCACTGGCCGGCGGAGTGGTGCTGACCACCGCCACCGATGCGGTGGGCTTTTTCGTCTTTTTGGGTCTGGCCACGCTCTGGTTGCTTTAATTTGTCGTTGAAAAAGTACGAGCCCTGTAGGGCGTCACCCGGGGCGCCACCGCCGCAGGCGATTGAAAACGCCTGCCGGCGTTTGGCCGGTCAGGCCTACCCGGCCGGGTCCGGCCCTACATTGGCGTGGTGAAGAACCAGCAGGAGCTCCAGCCACAAGGGCTCTAAAAGGCTGGTGTGGCCGAAAACGAGAGATGGTATCTACGGCGAGCGGTCCTTGTAGCAGCGGCCATTAACTTAGCTCATTGGCTTTGCGGTAGCGGCCCTGGTAATCGAAGATCCTTTCCTGAATCCGCCAGTGGCGATGGTTCTTGCCCTCCTTGCCGGCCTTGCCCGGTTTGCGCGCCACCACGAAATCGGGCGCGGTGAAGCCGTGCTCGGCGGCCAGTACCTCGTCGACCGAGTTGAAGGTGCGCGGCTGACCGCCGCCGGCGAAGCGGCGGCCGAACTCACGGTTGAACACCTGCCGCTGGCCGTTGTGGCGCAGGTCGAAGCTCTCGTGCAGCTCCTCGCCCTGTTCGTCGTGGTAGGTGATTCGCAGCCGCTCGTTGTACCGGCTGAAGCTGAGCCCGGCGCAGCGGATCACCAGCGCGTCCTTCAACTGCAGCGCGGCCTTTAGCTGGTCGTCCGGATCGACCAGCGGCTGGTCGCACTGGCCGCAGCGGCGGGCGGCGATATCGTTCTCACCGCCGCAGTGCGGGCACTCCTTGAAGCGAAAGCGGTAGTCGCAGCGCAGTTTGCCGCCGTCCGGCTGTTCACTGAACCCCTGGCAGCGCCGGCCGTAGTGTTCGATCACCGTGCCCTGGCCGTCGGTCTTGCCCCAGAAGATATTGGGGAACTCGCACTGCGGGCAGAACACCTGCACCGGCTCTGAGTCGGGGTTGGGCTTGGGGGCGCCCACCTCCGGCTGGTAGAGATCGAAGCCGTTGCCGGCGTAGTCGATCACCAGGCAGTCCTGCTTGCCGTCGGACAGCCGCAGGCCGCGGCCGATGATCTGCTGGTAGAGGCTGACCGACTGGGTCGGCCGCAGGATCGCGATCAGGTCGACATGGGGCGCGTCGAAGCCGGTGGTCAGCACTGCCACGTTGACCAGGTATTTCAGCCGGCGTTCCTTGAACTGCTGGATCAGCCGGTCCCGCTCGGCGTTGTCGGTTTCGCCGGTGATCAGCGCGCACTGGTCGGCCGGCAGGTAGCAGGCAATCTCCCGGGCGTGCTCGACGGTGGCGGCGAACAGCATCACCCCCTGGCGCTCGGCGGCCAGCTGTTCGACCTGCTCGCAGATCGCCCGGGTGACCCGTTTATGCTTGATCAGCAGCTGGTTGACCGCCGGCGCCGGGTATTCGCCATTGGCGTTGGCCTGCAGCGTGGAGAAATCGTACTGGGCCACCGCCGCGTCGACCAGTGTCGGCGGGGTCAGGTAGTTGCGCTTGATCATGTAGCGCAGCGGCAGCTCGTAGATGCACTGCTCGAACGGCCGCGGTTCGTCGCTGTGGCTGTAGCCGCGGTAGTGGTAGCGGTAGATCCAGCCGCTGCCGAGCCGGTAGGGGGTGGCGGTCAGCCCCAGCACTTTCAGCCCCGGGTTCTGCTGCTTCAGCCGGTTGATGATCTGCTGGTACTGGCTGTCTTCCTGGTCGCTAACCCGGTGGCACTCGTCGATGATCAGCAGCGAGTATTCGCCCTGGAACTGGTCCAGGTTCGGTGCCACCGACTGCACGCTGGCGAAGGTGACCTGATGACGGTTGTTCTTCTGCTTCAGGCCGGCGGCGAAGATGCCGGCCTGCAGGCCATAGGCCTGGTACTTGGCGTGGTTCTGCTCGACCAGCTCCTTGACGTGGGCCAGTACCAGGATACGCCGTCGCGCCAGCCGGGCCAGCTCGGCGATCACCAGACTCTTGCCGGCGCCGGTCGGCAGTACGATCACCGCGGCTTGGTCGGTTTTGCGGAAATGGCGCAGCGTGGCGTCGACCGCCTCGCGCTGGTAGTCGCGCAGCTGGAACGCCATCAGTCCGCCACCCCGTTGCTGTTGCGGACCTGATTCAGGGTGGCGTCGACCGCCTCGCGCTGGTAGTCGCGCAGCTGGAACGCCATCAGTTCACCACCCCGTTGCTGTTGCGGACCTGATTCAGGGTGGCGTCGACCGCCTCGCGCTGGTAGTCGCGCAGCTGGAACGCCATCAGTTCACCACCCCGTTGCTGTTGCGGATTTGGTTCAGGGTGGCGTCGGCGGTCGCCCGCTGATAGTCGCGCAGCTGGAATGCCATTAATCAACCGCCTCGGCCAACAGTCGCGCCTGTTTGCGCTGTTCGCTGACCACGTTGAGGCCATTGCCGGCGACCATCACCAGCGCGCCGAGCAGCACCCAGCCGTCGATCGGTTCGCCGTACAGCAGAAAGCCGATCAGCGCGATCAGCGGCAGCCGCAGGAAATCGAGCGGAATCACCAGCGTGGCATCGGCCAGCTGCATCGCCCGGGCGATGCAGTAGTGGGCGCTCATTGCGGTGACACCGACCAGCAGGATCCACGGCAGCTGGTGCCAGGCCAGCGGTTGCCAGTCGAACAGGCTGGGGATCAGCCCCATCGGCAGTTGCAGCAGGCACATGTAGAACAGGATGGTCAGCGGCGGCTCGCTTGCGGTCAGCTTCTTGGTCAGTACGTAGGCGCCGGCAAAGCCGATTGCGCCGACCAGTACCGCCAGCGCCGCCGGCGAGACCACCTCGATGCCGGGGCGCAGCACGATCAGGATGCCGGCGAAGCCGATCATTACCGTCAGCAGACGCACCGGAGTCAGCCGCTCGCCCAGCAGCAGCGGCGCCAGGAAGGCGGTCCAGATCGGCACCGTGAACTCGATGGCGAACACCTCAGCCAACGGGATCAGCGCGATGCCGTAAAACCAGCCCCACTGGCCGATATAGTGGGACAGGTTGCGCACCAGTTGCAGGCCGGGCCGGCCGGTTTTCAGCAGCGACCAGTCACGCCGGCCGATCAGTGCGCTGATCAGCAGCAGGCCGACCAGCGATCGCAGCAGCAGGATCTGCCAGGTGGTCAGCTCGGCGGACAGTTCGCGGCCGCTCAACGCCATGGCGATAAACGATAGCAGGGCGCCGCTCATCCAGAGGATTGCGCCGCCGACGGCGGAGGGTTGGGGCATCGGTCCGGGTCCATCGAAGCAACAGGAACGGCAGAGTGTAGCGGGTGAGGGGAGGGAAAAGAACCGGAGGGAAATAATTGCC
The DNA here is from genome assembly GCF_019795155.1 of Marinobacterium arenosum. GTDB lineage: Bacteria > Pseudomonadota > Gammaproteobacteria > Pseudomonadales > Balneatricaceae > Marinobacterium_C > Marinobacterium_C arenosum. The sequence continues at coordinate 75,448 of NZ_JAILYN010000023.1, forward strand.
CAAGGGTGATCCTCAAAGAGTCGTGGGCGTGTATCACAGTTGGGGTTGCGCCTGCTGGCGCGTTAAGGGCTACTGCCCTTAACAATGTGTGCCCGGCATGGCACGTAGCTCTTCGGAGCTGTTCCGGTCACTGTGGCGGTGATCGGACGACTTGGTGGTGAAAGTCCACTATCGGCCCGGCAAGGGGAACGATTAGCTGAACGGCAAGGGTGTCCGCCGCGAGGTGGAATCCGAAGGCAGCCGAAAGCAAAGCACTGGCCTGACGAACAGA
>NZ_JAILYN010000024.1 GCF_019795155.1 Marinobacterium arenosum
CTGGGCGCCGCCATGCGCAAGCTGGTACACATCTGTTTCGGTGTGGTGAAAAACCAGCAAGAATTCCAACCACAACTGCCGTAAAAGGCCGTTGTGGCCGGAATCGAGAGATGGTATCTACGGAGTACGGCGTCCGTAGCAGCGGGCTCTGACCGCGACAGGTTGGCATGGTCCGAAGGTGTCGCCCTCGAAGCGGACTGCTACGGAGTACGGCGTCCGTAGCAGCGGGCTCTGACCGCGACAGGCCTTGGCACAGTCCGAAGGTGTCGCCCTCGAAGCGGACTGCTACGGAGTACGGCGTCCGTAGCAGCGGGCTCTGACCGCGACAGGCCTTGGCACGGTCCGACGGTGTCGCCCTCGGAGCGGGCTGCTACGGGAGCAGGGAGCTTTGTAGCAGCTCGCTTGGCATGCCCCTTGGGTACCGCGGGCGATCGGTCAGGGTACGTAAGAAACGCGAACTTAGAGTTCGTCGATCTGGCGACGGAGGTCTTCCAACTTGCGGGCAACCACTTTTTCCAGGTGATCCAGCTCTTCGATCAGGACCTCCTTGCGGGTCTGGGTGGTTTTCTCCTCGGTCACCAGCTTGTCCAGCTCGGTCACTGCGCGCAGGAAGTATGGCGAAGACTCGGTGGTGGCGCGGTAAGGCACCAGCCCCTCGTTAACCTTCACATTCTTGTGCAGACGCTTGAACTTGAACTTCTTGCTCTTGGCAAACCACTCGCCCTGGTGGCGGTGGAAGTAGATCTTGAGGATATCCGTATCACCTTCAGTACGGGAGTTGTACTTTTCGATGTCATGAACATCCTCAATGCCCATTTCCTTGAGGGTTTCGAACTGCTCTTTTGCCATGTCCGATCAATCTCCAACATCATTCATTCAGGAATATGCCGCCTCCGGCAGGGCCTATTCCCCCTACCAAAGTCTATAGGCCCATCATAACAGCATTGCGCCGATCTGCTTGCAAAATCTGCCCCTCTATATTCACTTGTGCGACCCCACCCGTAGTGAGCCTCCGTTTTCCCTGTCCGATGATTGCTGCCAGGGCAATCCGGCGGCGAAGCGCTGCTGTAGATAGTCCACCAACAGACGCACCTTGGGCGACAGATGACGGCTTTTCGGATAGACCGCCCAGACCGCCGCGTCGTCGATCTCGGCTGTCACCAGCAGCCGCTGCAGGGCACCGCTGGCCAGGTGACCGTCGACGTAGTAGTCCGGCAGTTGGGCGATGCCGATCCCCTTCAGCGCAGCATCCAGAATCGCGCTGCCGGCATTGGCTCGCCAGCCGCCGCGCACCCTCAATTCACGAACGCTACCGTCCAGGCGGATGCGCCAATATTCATTGGAACCGATCAGGCAGTTGTGGCTGGTCAGATCGGCCACCGTCTTCGGCTCGCCATGGCGGGCCAGGTAGTCGGGTGAGGCAACAATATATTCACGCCGCTCGCAGAGCCTGCGCGCCACCAGCGTGGAATCGCGCAACAGCCCCATGCGGATCGCCAAATCGTAGCCGTCCTGTACCAGATCGACCATCCGGTTGCTCAGGTGCAGGTCCAACTGCAGCCCCGGATGCTGACAGATGAAGTCATTGACCAACGGCGCGATATAGCGCTCGCCGAACACCGTGCCGCAACTCAGCCGCAGCAGGCCGCTCGGTGAGCGCTGGTAATCGCGCACCTGCTGCTCGGCACCGGTCAGCCCGGCCAGCAGCTGCTGACATTGTTCAAAATACGCCTGCCCTACCTCGGTCGGCCGCACGTTGCGGGTGGTACGCACCAGTAGCTGGGCACCCAGCCGGTCTTCCAACCGGTTGATCAGCCGGCTGATATGGGAGGTGGACACCTGCAGTTCACGAGCGGCGGCGGACAGGGTGCCGAGGCGCACCACCTGGACGAAGGCCTCGAGGCCATCCCAACGACTCATTATTGCTCCTGTGCAAAACTCTTTGCTCAGCAGCACTATATATCCGATTTCCGCCGATGCACTAGACTTCAGGCTCAGTAGAATTGAAGCGCCGCACAGTGGCGACAGCACAGGAGACTTAGACATGAAATCACGCGCAGCCGTCGCCTGGGCAGCGGGCAAACCGCTGACCATCGAAGAAGTGGACGTTCAGGGACCGAAAGCCGGCGAAGTCCTGGTACGGATGGTCGCCACCGGCGTCTGCCACACCGACGCCTTTACCCTGTCCGGCGAAGACCCGGAGGGGATCTTCCCGACCATCCTCGGCCACGAGGGTGGCGGTATCGTCGAAGAGGTCGGTCCGGGCGTCACCAGCGTCAAGCCGGGCGATCACGTGATTCCGCTGTACACCCCGGAGTGCGGCGAGTGCAAATTCTGCAAATCCGGTAAGACCAACCTGTGTCAGGCGATCCGCGCCACCCAGGGCCAGGGGCTGATGCCGGACGGTACCAGCCGTTTCTCGCTGAACGGCCAGACCATCTACCACTACATGGGCACCTCGACCTTCTCCGAATACAGCGTGATGCCGGAGATCGCCGTCGCCAAGATCAGCAAAGAAGCACCGCTGGACAAGGTCTGCCTGCTCGGCTGCGGCGTCACCACCGGTATCGGCGCGGTGCTGAACACCGCCAAGGTTGAGCCGGGCTCGACCGTGGCGGTCTTCGGTCTCGGCGGCATCGGCCTGAGCGTGATCCAGGGCGCGGTGCTGGCCAAGGCGGAACGGATCATCGCCATCGATATCAACGAAGACAAATTCGAGATGGCCCGGATGCTGGGCGCCACCGACTTCGTCAACCCGAAGAACTACGACGCCCCGATCCAGGACGTGATCGTCGAGCTGACCGACGGCGGCGTCGACTACTCGTTCGAATGTATCGGCAACACCCACCTGATGCGTTCGGCGCTGGAATGCTGCCACAAGGGCTGGGGCGAATCGGTGATCATCGGCGTGGCCGGTGCCGGCCAGGAGATCAGCACCCGGCCGTTCCAGCTGGTCACCGGCCGGGTCTGGCGCGGCACCGCCTTCGGCGGCGTCAAGGGGCGCAGCCAGCTGCCGGACTACGTTGAGCGTTACATGAAGGGCGATATCAAGATCGACGATTTCGTCACCCACACCATGGGGCTGGAGGATATCAACAAGGCCTTCGACCTGATGCATGAGGGCAAGAGCATCCGCTCCGTCGTATTGTTCTGATCACCTGCCCGGCGGGCCGGCCAACGGCCTGCCGGGCGACTCTGGAATTTCGCTATGTCTATCGAACTTATCAGCAAGAACAAGGCGTTCGGCGGCTGGCTGCAGCGCTATCGCCACCGCTCCAAGGCACTGAACTGCGAGATGGTGTTTGCCGTCTACCTGCCGCCGCAGGTCGAAGAGGGCCCGGTGCCGTTTCTCTACTGGCTGTCCGGCCTGACCTGCACCGACGAGAACTTCTGCCAGAAGGCGGGCGCCTTCCGCACCGCCGCCGAACTGGGGCTGGCGATCGTCTGCCCGGACACCAGCCCGCGCGGCACCGAGCTGCCCGGCGAGCATGACAGCTACGATTTCGGCTCCGGTGCCGGTTTCTACATCAACGCCACCGAGCAGCCCTGGGCCGAGCACTACCGGATGTACGATTATGTCAGCAGCGAGCTGCCGGCGCTGGTGGAGGCGGAACTGCCGTTCAACGGCAAGCGGGCAATCAGCGGCCACTCGATGGGCGGCCACGGCGCGCTGATCTGTGCGCTGAAGAACCCCGAGCGTTACTGCTCGGTCAGCGCCTTTGCACCGATCAGCAACCCGACCGAGTGCTCCTGGGGACAGAAAGCGTTCAGAGGCTACCTGGGTGAAGACCGCACGAAGTGGAAACAGTGGGACGCCAGCCTGCTGATGCGCCAGGCCAAGCAGTCATTGCCGTTGCTGGTCGACCAGGGCGGCGACGACGAGTTCCTCAGCGAACAGCTGCGCCCGGAAGCGCTGCAGCACGCCTGCACCGCCAACGAACAGCCGCTGACTCTGCGGATGCACCCGGGTTACGACCACAGCTACTACTTCATCAGCAGCTTTATCGACGACCACCTGCAGTTCCATGCACGCTATTTGACGGAAGAGCGCTAAGCGATAAGCCGCAAGCATGGCGCTGCTTGCGGCTTAAAACTTGCTGCTGTAGCTTTCAAGCCAGATCGTCCAGTAACGCCTGGCGCAGCGCGCCCTCGACCAATACCAGTGCCACCCGGTAGTCGGGGTGGTCGATGCCGGCATGCAGCGCCGCGCCATCGTGTAACGCGCACAGCTGCTCCGGCGCCAGCTGGAAACGCAGAAAGTGCACGCTGGAGGTCTTGTCGGCGGTTTCCCGCGCCAGGTCCTCGTCGGCGATCGGCCGGATCGGCGCCCCGTCGCCGACCCGCAGCCAGACAGAGCGTTCGATACCGATCAAGCGAGCCAGCGCCAGCCTGCGCTCGGTCACATCGGCATATTCGATCAGCATGGTCGCCTTCCAGTTGTCGCCGTCGGGGATCAGCGGGTTGTAGGCGTCCAGCTCATCCTGTATCGCCGCCGCTTCGAAGATCCGCTCCACCCGCAACATCTCCTGTATCTGGTAATGGATGGTCAACCTGTCTTCGAACAGCAGCCGCACATGCTCGCCCAAGGACAGCTGGCGATCGCGCTTGTGCGCCATCACCCGGCGGCGGAATTCCGGCCGGGCCCCGGCGTAGACTTCCAGCGACCAGAGATCGCTACGCTTCAACGGCGTCATGTCAGGGCTCCTTACAGGCCGTAGGCCTGCCGTAACAGGGTGATCGGATGCATCGGCGGACGCTTCCCCTCGGCCAGGCTGGCCAGGTGGTTGGCCGCCATCGGGCAATCGCTGGCCAGATGATCGGCCTGCTGTTGATCGATCTTGCGCACCACCAGTCTGGCGATCTTGACCGACCGCGTGCGGGTTTCGCTGCGTACCCCGTAGGTGCCGTCGTGGCCCGAGCAGCGCTCGATCGCCTCGACCCGGGTATCTGGCACCAGCTGCAACAGGTCACGCGCCTTCAGGCCGACATTCTGCACCCGCAGGTGGCAGGCCACGTGGTAGCTGATATTGCCCAGCCCCTGCTGGAAGTCGGTCATCAACAGGCCATCCTTGTGGCGCAGCCAGAGGTATTCGAACGGATCGAAGAACGCCGCGGCGACCTTGGCCACCTCGGCATCGCCGGGGAACATCAGCGGCAGCTCGCGCTTGAACATCAGTACGCAGGAGGGCATCGGCGCGGTCAGATCGTAGCCCTCGTCCACCAGCGCCGCCAGCCGCGGGATGTTGGCGTCGCGGGCCCGCTTGACGCTGTCCAGGTCGCCCAGCTCCAGCTTCGGCATGCCGCAGCAACGCTGCTTGTCGGCCAGTCGCATCTCGATGCCGTTGTGCTGGAACACCCGGATCAGGTCCTCACCGATCTGCGGGCTGTTGTAGTTGCCGTAGCAGGTGGCGAACAGCGCCACCCGACCGCGGGTTCGCTCGCCCGGCTGCACATCGACCGGCGTGAATAAATGCCGGCCGCGCTTATGCAGGCTATCGCGGTGATACTCCGGCAGCGGCGCATCGGCCGCCACGCCGAGGGTCTTCTCCAGCGCCTTGCGGGCCGGCTTGTTCCGGTTCAGTGCATTGACGGTGATATCCAGCAGCGGGATGGTCGCCATCCTGGCGACCGCATCGGTGCTGGTCAGCAGCCGGTCGCGCAGGGACGCGCCCTGCTCTTTGAAATGAGCCGCCTTGCCGCGCAGCATCAGGTGCGGAAAGTCGACATTCCACTCATGCGGCGGTACATAGGGGCACTTGGTCATGTAGCAGAGATCGCACAGGTAGCACTGGTCGATCACCTGCTGATAATCCGCCTTGGCGACGCCGTCGATCTCCAGAGTGGCGGAATTGTCGACCAGCTCGAACAGGGTCGGAAAGGTGTCGCACAAGCTGACGCAGCGGCGGCAGCCATGGCAGATATCGAACACCCGTTCCAGCTCGGCATCCAGCGACTGGCGGTCGTAGAACTGCTCATTCTGCCAGTCGAGCGGGTGACGGGTCGGCGCGTCCAGACCGCCCTCGCGGTTTTTCTTGTCGCTGCTCATAGCGCCTGCTCCGCCGTTACTATCGGCAACACCGGCGGCCCTCGCAGGCCGCCGGCGGCTTGTGGATCAGTCGAGTGCGTCGAGTGCCTTCTGGAAACGGTTGGCGTGACTGCGCTCCGCCTTCGCCAGCGTCTCGAACCAGTCGGCGATCTCGTCGAACCCCTCGTCGCGCGCCTCTTTCGCCATACCCGGGTACATATCGGTGTACTCGTAGGTCTCCCCGGCGATAGCTGATTTCAGGTTGTCGCCGGTGGCACCGATCGGCAGCCCGGTGACCGGGTCGCCTACCTCGGCCAGGTAGTCCAGGTGGCCGTGGGCATGGCCGGTCTCGCCTTCCGCTGTGGAGCGGAACACCGCCGACACGTCGTTATAGCCCTCCACATCGGCCTTGGCGGCGAAATAGAGGTAACGGCGGTTGGCCTGGGATTCACCGGCAAAGGCATCCTTCAGGTTCTGTTCGGTCCTGCTACCTTTGAGTGACATGGCGTGTCTCCTCTGGTTGATCAAAGCCCGGCCATGCTGATTAATTTTTAACCAAAGCCGTCATGATCAGCTTAGGAAGCCGCCTACCCGTTAACTAAATTGACTTTGATTATCCGATGGATAGCCCAAGGCTATGGGGCTCCCGGACAGCGCGAAGGGACATTTCGATTCACCCGGTGGCACAGATGCGGCCTGTACTATGCTTAGCGTACAACTGGTGATACATAGTGAAAGCCCGTGGCGACAATCACCCGAACCCTGCTACAAAGCCTGACAGCCCTGACACTGGTCATCGGCCTGCTGGCCGGCCTGACACCGGCCCAGACACCGGTCCAGACTGAGGCACCACCGGCCCAGAGCGCTGCACCGGCGGCCGAGGCTGCTTTGCCCAATACCGTCTGGCAGTTGCGTATCGAAGGCGTGATCGGCCCAGCAATCAGCGACCTGCTGGAGCGCACGATCAGGGATGCCGGCGAACAGGGGGTCCACCTGCTGATTCTGACCATGGACACTCCCGGCGGCCTGGACACCTCGATGCGGGCAATGATCCACCAGATCATCGACGCCCAGATGCCGGTCGCCACCTTCGTCTATCCGAAGGGCGCCCGCGCCGCCAGCGCCGGCACCTACCTGCTGCTGGCCAGCCATATTGCGGCGATGGCGCCGGCAACCAACCTCGGCGCCGCCACGCCGGTACAGATCGGCATGCCGGGCACGCCGCAGCCCCCCCAAGCGCCCTCGGACGATAAGCAGGGCGACAAGGAGCAGCCACCAGCCTCCTCCGCCCAGGCCCTGCAGAAGAAGATCATGAACGATGCCATCGCGTATATCCGCGGCCTGGCGGCACTGCACGACCGCAATGCCGACTGGGCCGAGCAGGCGGTACGCGAGGCGGCCAGCCTGGAAGCCGACAAGGCGCTGGAAATGAACGTGATCGACCTGGTCGCCAACGACATCAACGACCTGCTAGACAAGATCGACGGCCGGGTGGTCCAGGTGCGTGACCGCGACTACCGGCTGCAGACCGGCAACACTCAGCTGGTCGAGATCATCCCCGATTGGCGGCACCGCTTCCTCAGCACCATCACCAACCCCAATGTCGCCTATATCCTGATGCTGCTGGGCATCTACGGCCTGTTGATGGAGTTCTACAACCCCGGCATGGGGCTGCCCGGCATCGTCGGCGGCATCTGCCTGATCACCGCGCTGTACGCGCTGCAGCTGCTGCCGATCAGCTATGCCGGGCTGGCACTGATAGCACTCGGCATCGGCCTGATGATTACTGAAGCCCTGTCGCCCAGCTTCGGGGTGTTCGGCTTCGGCGGGGTGGTGGCCTTCGCGGTCGGCTCGGTGATGCTGATCGATACCGAGCTGCCGGGCTTCCAGATCGCGCTGCCGATCATCGCCGCCTTCACCCTGTTTACCGCCGGGGTCTGCCTGCTCGTCCTGGCGTTGGCGTTGAAGGCGCGCAAAGGGGTACTGGTCAGCGGGGTGCAGACGCTGGTCGGACAGCCGGCCGTGGCGCTGGACAACTTCCACGGTCAGGGCAAGGTCCAGCTCAATGGCGAAATCTGGAATGCCCGTTGCACCGGCCAGGTACAGCGGGGAGAAACCGTCACCGTGGTTGCAGTCAACGGATTGGTACTGGAGGTCAGCAAACAGGGACAACTATCGCCGGAGGAACCACCATGATCACCTTCTACTTCTATATGACGCTCGGTGCCTTGATACTGGCGTTGCTGATCAGTACCTTCCGCATCCTGCGCGAGTACGAGCGCGGGGTGATCTTCATGCTCGGTCGCTTTTACAGGGTCAAGGGCCCCGGCCTGATCATCGTGATCCCGCTGATCCAGGCGATGGTGCGGGTCGATATCCGCACCGTGGTGATGGACGTGCCGACCCAGGACGTGATCTCGCGCGACAACGTGTCGGTCAAGGTCAACGCGGTGATCTACTACCGGGTGGTCGATTCGCAGAAGGCGATCATCAACGTGGAAAATTTCCACGACGCCACCAGTCAGCTGGCGCAGACCACCCTGCGTTCGGTACTGGGCCAGCATGAGCTGGACGAGATGCTGGCCTCCCGCGAGGCTCTGAACCGCGATATCCAGACCATCCTCGACCAGCAGACCGACGACTGGGGGATCAAGGTCAGCAATGTCGAGATCAAACACGTCGACCTGAACGAGTCGATGATCCGCGCCATCGCCAAGCAGGCCGAAGCTGAGCGTGAACGGCGCGCCAAGGTGATCCACGCCACCGGCGAGCTGGAAGCCTCGGTGAAACTGAGCGAGGCGGCCGCTATCCTGTCCGAGCAGCCGCAAGCCCTGCAGTTGCGCTACCTGCAGACACTGACCGAGATTGCCGGCGAGCACAGCAGCACCATCGTGTTCCCTCTGCCGATTGAACTGGCCAACGCCATGAGCAAGATTGTTGCCAGCAAGGAGTAACCCTTGACCGATGAGCGGGGCAGCTCCGGCGCGTCCCCGGTTCCGCCTGCCGGCCACAACCATGCCGCCCAGCTGATGCACTGTCTCTACCAGCTGGCCCGCGAGCTGCACCCCGACAGCCCGCCGCCGCCGGGGCTGGGGCTGGACAGCTCGCTCGACCTCGACTTCGCCTTCGACAGTCTGGCCCGGGTGGAACTGCTGTTGCGGCTGGAACAGACCTTCACCGTCAGCCTGTCCGATCAGTTGCTGGCCTCCGCCGAAAGCCCGCGCGACCTGCTGCGTGCCCTGCAGTCGGCAGATAGGGCCGGCGCCGAACGACCAACCCCGGTATTCGAGCAGGCCACCGAGCCGGAGCCCTGCGACACTGTCGAAACACCGCTGCGCGCTCAGACCTTGCCGGAGGTGCTTCAGTGGCATGCGGCGCAGCATCCCGACCGGCTCCATATCCGGTTGTACCAGGATAATGACGACGGCGAGACGATCAGCCATCGGCAGCTGCTGGACGGAGCCGGCCGGATCGCCGCAGGCTTGCTGCAGCAAGGCCTGCAACCACAGCAGGTGGTGGCATTGATGCTGCCAACCGGGCGCGACTATTTCAGCTGCTTCTTCGGCATCCTGCTGGCCGGCGCCATCCCCTGCGCGCTCTACCCGCCGGCACGGCTTAATCAGCTGGAGGACCACCTGCGCCGTCACCTGTCGATCCTCGACAATGCCGGCGCCCGGCTGCTGATCACCGTCCCGCAGGCCCGGCCGTTTGCCAGGCTACTGCGGCTGCAGCTGGCCCAGCCGCTGCAACTGGTGACCCCGGAGCAACTCGACAAGACCAGTTCCGCGACGACTTTACCGAAGGTCAGCAGTCATCAGACCGCCTTCCTGCAGTACACCTCCGGCAGTACCGGCAATCCGAAGGGGGTGATACTGAGCCACGCCAACCTGCTGAACAACGTCAGAGGGATGGGCCGGGCGGTAGCGGCCAGTTCGCAGGACCTGTTCGTCAGCTGGCTGCCGCTATACCACGACATGGGGCTGATCGGCGCCTGGTTCGGCAGCCTCTACCATGGCGCACCGCTGGTGATCATGTCGCCGCTGGATTTTATCGCCCGGCCACGGCGCTGGCTGGAAGCGATCCACCGTTTTCGCGGCACCCTGTCGGCCGCCCCCAACTTCGGCTACGAACACTGCCTGCGCCAGCTGGGCTCGCTCGATCTCGACGGCCTCGACCTGAGCAGTTGGCGTTGCGCCTTCAACGGCGCCGAAGCGGTCAGCCCGGCAACCCTGGAGGCTTTCTGCCAGCGTTTCGGCCGGCACGGTTTCCGCCGCCAGGCGATGATGCCGGTGTATGGGCTGGCGGAGAACACCGTCGGGCTGACCTTTCCGCCATTGCAGCGGGGGCCACGCTACGACCGGATCGACCGGCAGCGGTTGCTGGCGGAGGAGGTGGCCGAACCGTTGGCCGGCAACAGCAGCGAGGTATTGACCCTGGCCAGCTGCGGCCGACCTATGTCCGGCCATCAGTTGCGAGTGGTCGACAGCGACGACCGCGAACTGCCCGACCGCCGCCAGGGTCGGGTGCAGTTTCGCGGCCCATCGGCCACCGCCGGCTACTACCGCAATCCGGAACAGACCCGGGCACTGTTCCATGGCGACTGGCTGGAAAGCGGCGACCTGGGCTATATCGCCGACGGCGAACTGTTCCTGACCGGCCGCCAGAAAGATCTGATCATCATCGCCGGCCGCAATATCCATCCGGCCGAACTGGAGCAGTCAATCAGCCAGCTGGACGGTATCCGCCGCGGCTGCGTGGCGGTGATCGGCGGCCATCAGCGCGACAGCGGCACCGAGCAACTGGTGGTGCTGGCCGAGAGCCGCGAGCAGGACGAGGCGCAGCAACAGCAACTGCGCCGGGCGATCAACCAGCTGGCGACCGAGCAGATCGGCATGCCGGCCGACCAAGTGCTGCTGCTCCCCCCCCGAACGCTGCTGAAGACCTCCAGCGGCAAATTGCGCCGCGCCGCCTGCCGTCAGCTCTACGAACAGGGTGAGCTGAACCGGCCGGCCCCGCAACGCTGGCAACTGTACGGCCGGCTACTGGGCGCCGGTCTGCGTGGCCAGTTACGCCAGCTGCAACGCCGCAGCGCGGAATACGCCTTTGCCGGCTACGGCTGGGCACTGTTCAGCCTGTTGGCACTACTGACCCTGCCGCCCTTCCTACTGCTGCCAGGTAAAGAGCGGCGCTGGGCGCTGCTACGCGGTGCGGTAAAAACGCTGGCCCGGCTCAGCGCCACGCCGGTCCGGCTGACCGGCGGCGAACGACTGCCACCGCCTGAGCAGCCCTGCGTTTTCGTCTGCAACCATGCCAGCTACCTGGACGGCTTCATGCTGCTCGGTTTCCTGCCGCGTCGGGTGCGCTTTGTCGCCAAGGGAGAGCTGAAAGAAAAACGGCTGGTTGCCGGCCTGCTGAGTCGGCTCGACGCCCAGTTCGTCGAGCGGTTCGACAGCCGCCAGGGCGCCGAGGACGCTGTCCGGCTGACCGAGCAGGCCCGCCGGGATGCGCCACTGCTCTATTTCGCCGAAGGGATGCTGACCCGGATCTCCGGCCTGCTGCCATTCCAGCTCGGCGCCTTCGTCACCGCGGTGCAGCAGGAGCTGCCGGTGGTGCCGCTGGCGATCCGCGGCAGCCGTGGCATGATGCGCGCGGACAGTTGGTTTCCGCGCCGAGGCCAGCTGCTCATTGCCGTCGGTCAACCGATCGAACCGCCGCCCGCGCAGCCCGGCCGCGAACGCGACGACTGGCAACGGGCGCTGAAGCTACGCGACCAGTGCCGGGCGGCTGTGCTGCGGCTCAGCGGCGAGGCGGACCTCCGCGACGAACGGATCCGACCGTCGAAGCCGGTTGATCAATAGCCTGTTTGTTCAACCCCTACTCAGCTGTCGCCCGCCGAGCGGACTGCTACGAAGCGCGGCGCCCGTAGCAGCGGGCCCTGACCGCGACCAGGTTGGTATGGTCCGAAGGAGTCGTCCTCGAAGCGGACTGCTACAAAGCGCGGCCCGGTAGCAGCGGGCTCTGACCGCGACAAGACTGGTGTGGTCCGAAGGAGTCGTCCTCGGAGCGAGCTGCTACGAAGTACGGCGCCCATAGCAGCGGGCTCCGACCGCGACTGGCCTGGCATAGTTCGTGGGTGTCGTCCTCGGAGCGGACTGCTACGAAGCGCGGCGCCCATAGCAGCGGGCTCCGACCGCGACAGGGTTGGTATGGCCCCAAGGAGTCGCCCTCGGAGCGGACTGCTACAAAGCGCGGCGCCCATAGCAGCGGGCTCTGACCGCGACAGGGTTAGTATGGCCCCAAGGAGTCGTCCTCGGAGCGGACTGCTACAAAGCGCGGCCCGGTAGCAGCGGGCTCCGACCGCGACTGGCCTGGCATAGTTCGTGGGTGTCGTCCTCGGAGCGGACTGCTACGAAGTACGGCGTCCGTAGCAGCGGGCTCCGACCGCGACTGGCCTGGCATAGTTCGTGGGTGTCGTCCTCGGAGCGGACTGCTACGAAGTGCGGCCCGGTAGCAGCGGGCTCTGACCGCGACAGGGTTGGTATGGTCCGAAGGAATCGTCCTCGGAGCGGACTGCTACGAAGTGCGGCCCGGTAGCAGCGGGCTCCGACCGCGACAAGGCTGGTATGGTCCGAAGGAATCGCCCTCGGAACGGGTTGCTACGAAGTACGGCGCCCGTAGCAGCGGGCTCTGACCGCGACAGGGTTGGTATGGTCCGAAGGAATCGTCCTCGGAGCGGACTGCTACGAAGTACGGCGCCCGTAGCCGCAGGCTCTGACCGCGACAGGGTTGGTATGGCCCCAAGGAGTCGCCTTCGGAGCGGACTGCTACGAAGTACGGCGTCCGTAGCCGCGGGCTCCGACCGCGACAGGGTTGGTATGGTCCGAAGGAATCGTCCTCGGAGCGGACTGCTACAAAGCGCGGCCCGGTAGCAGCGGGCTCCGACCGCGACAGGGTTGGTGTGGTCTGAAGGAATCGTCCTCGGAGCGGACTGCTACGAAGTACGGCGCCCGTAGCCGCAGGCTCTGACCGCGACAGGGTTGGTATGGTCCGAAGAAATCGTCCTCGGAGCGGACTGCTACGAAGTGCGGCGTCCGTAGCCGCGGGCTCTGACCGCGACAGGGTTGGTATGGCCCGAAGGAGTCGTCCTCGGAGCGGACTGCTACGAAGCGCGGCCCGGTAGCAACGGGCTCTGACCGCGACAGGGTTGGTATGGTCCGAAGGAATCGCCCTCGGAACGGGTTGCTACGAAGTGCGGCCCGGTAGCAGCGGGCTCTGACCGCGACTGGCCTGGCATAGTTCGTGGGTGTCGTCCTCGGAGCGGACTGCTACAAAGCGCGGCCCGGTAGCAGCGGGCTCCGACCGCGACAGGGTTGGTATGGTCCGAAGGAGTCACCCTCGGAGCGGACTGCTACGAAGTGCGGCCCGGTAGCAGCGGGCTCTGACCGCGACCAGGTTGGTATGGGCCGAAGGTGTCGCCCTCGGTACCCAAGGGGCATACCAAGCGGTCTGTTACGCTAGAGCGATTACAAAGACAGTCACACCGGTACCAGTTGCGGCGTGCCGGCCACCGGGTCGGGATGGATCTCGGCCGGCAGGTCGAACACCTGCTGCACCAGGCCGGCGGTGAACACCTGCTGCGGGGTGCCCTGGGCCTGCAGTTGACCGTCGCGCAGCACCACCAGCTGGTCGCAGTAGCGGCAGGCCTGGTTGAGATCATGTAGCACCAGCACGATGGTCTTGCCGGCCTGGTTGAGCTGTCGCAGCAGGGTCAGCAGCTCGATCTGATGGGCGATATCGAGCCAGGTGGTCGGCTCGTCCAGCAGGATCAGGTCGGTCTGCTGGGCCAGAGTCATGGCGATCCAGGCCCGCTGGCGTTGACCGCCGGACAGCGCCGCCAGCGGCCGGTCGGCAAACTCGGCCAGGCCCACCTGCTGCAAGGCTTCGTCGACCAACCGCCGATCCTCGGCCGACAGCCGGCCCCAGCGCGAACGCCAGGGCGCCCGGCCGTAACCGACCAGCTCGCGGCAGCTGACCCCGTCCGGGGTGATCGGCGCCTGCGGCAGCAACGCCAGCCGGCGCGCCACCGCGCGGGTATCCAGCCGGTGCAGGTCGTCGCCCTGCAGCAACACCCGCCCCTGGGTAGGTGCCAGGATACGGGCGATGGTCTTCAACAGGGTCGATTTACCGCAACCGTTCGGGCCGATCAGCGCGCTGATCTTGCCCTGCGGGATCTGCAGCGAGAGCTGCGGCAGGATAACGCGGTCGGCATAGCCCACCTGCAGATTTTCAATACTCAGATAGGCCATTACCAGCCTCGATATCGGGTCAGAAGAAACAGGAAATAGGGCGCGCCGATCAGCGCGGTCAGAATACCGGCCGGCAGCTCCAACGGCGGCGCCAGGCTGCGGCCGGCGATATCCGCCACCAGCACCAGCAGCGCACCGAGCATCGCGCTGGCCGGCAGCAGCCGTCGATGGGCCGCGCCCACCAGCAGGCGGGCCAAGTGCGGCGCCACCAGGCCGACGAAGCTCAGCGTACCGCAGACCGCCACGCTGACCGCCGCCAGCATCACCGCCAACAGCAGCGCCAGGCGGCGGCTACGGATCACGGCGGCGCCCAGCCCCTCGGCGGCTTCATCACCCAGCGCCAGCAGGTCCAGCCGCAGCGCCAGGGCCAAGGTCAGCGGCAGCAACAGCAGCAACCAGGGCAGCAGCCACCAGAGTTGCGGCCAGCTGCGCCCCCACAGGCTGCCGGTCAGCCAGACCAGTGCCGCGTCGATGCCGGTCGGATGACTGACCAGCAACCAATCGGTCAGCGCCGCCAGCCAGGCGTTCAAGGCGATGCCGATCAGGATCAAGCGGGCCGGATTCAACTGCCGATCGCGCGCCAGCCACAACAGCAACAGCATCGCCAGCCAGCCGCCGGCCATCGCGCCGGGGATCAGCCAGCCGAACGGCAGCGCCGGCCAGAATACCAGCAGCGCGGTAGCGGCCAGGCCGGCCCCGGCGGTGACGCCGAGCAGGTCCGGTGAAGCCAGCGGATTGCGTACCACCCCCTGGATCAGCGCGCCGGCCAACCCCAAGCCGGCCCCGGCTAATAGCGCCACCAGCACCCGCGGCAAGCGGAAATCGGTCAAGATCAGCTCGGCGCCACGGCCAACCGTGGACAGATCCAGCGCCCCCAACCAGAGCCCGGCCAGCGCCGCCAGCAGCAACACCGGCAGCAGCAGCCATAAGCGCAGTTGCTGACTCATACCAAACCTCCCCTGCCACGACAGGTCAACCACAGGAAACCGGGCGCACCGATCAGCGCGGTGACGATGCCGACCGGCGTCTCCGACGGAAACACCAGCAGCCGGGAGATCAGATCGGCCCAGACCATCAGCGCGGCACCGAACAGCGCTGCCAGTGGCAGCAGCCGGCGGTGGTCGCCGCCGGCAAGGCCGCGACACAGGTGCGGCACCAGCAAACCGACGAAGGCGACCGGACCGGCGACCGCCACCGCCGACGCGGCCAGCAGGATCACCACCAGCGCCACCTGCAGCCGCAGCCGCTGCGGCGACTGCCCCAGCCCGGCCGATGCCTCGTCACCCAGCGCCAGTAGATTGAGCGGCTGAGCCAGTAGCAGCGCCGCCAGCAGCCCCAGCAGAACGCCGGGCCAGAGCTGGTGCCACTGCTGCCAACCGGTTTCGGCCACCGAGCCGGCCAGCCAGTCGAGCACCTGCTGGGCCTGTTCGTCGACGATCAACAGTGTCCGGGTCAGCGCGGTCAGCAGCGCACTGACCGCCACCCCGGCCAATACCAGGCGGACCGGGTGGATCGGCCGGCACCAGCCACCGCCCAGCAGCAATACCAGTGCGCCGGCCAGCGCCGCGCCGCTGCCGGTCACCAGCAGCAATGGCAGTTCGCTCAGCCCGGCCAGCCCGGTCAGCCCGGTCAGCAAGCCACTCTGCACCAGCACCAGCAGACAGGCGGCGCCGGCGTTGATGCCGAACAAGCCCGGCGAGGCCAGCGGATTGCGAGTCATCCCCTGCATCAACGCGCCGGCCACCGCCAGCGCCGCGCCGACCAGTGCCGCCACCAGCACCCGTGGCAGACGCACCGTCAGGATCAACTGCGCCGCCAGCGACCGAGCATCGCCGAACAGCGCCTCGTTCAATTCGGCCAACCCCAGCTGGAAGCTGGAGCCGCCCAACAGCGCCGCCGGTATTCCCACCACTAGTAACAACACAGCCAGGCCGGTGCTGCCGAACCAGCCGAACTGGCCCGGTTGGCCGGCTTTGATCGCGCTCGCCAGCTTCATCGCAACTGTTCCTGCAGGTCTGCGGCGATCTGTTCGGCGCCCAGCAAGCCGCGCGCCAGCGACCAGCTATAGGGCGATACCCGGCGCAGCTGCCGCTTATCTACCGCGCTGAGATGGGACCAGAGTGGATGTCGCTGCCAGCGGAGAAAGAACTCGGCTCCCCCCTGCGCCGCCTGGTAGTCGCCCAGCAGCAGCCAGTCCGGATTCAGGTACGCGAACTGTTCGAAGCTGACCTTGATGTAGGCCTGTTCGGCCTGCTCCGGGGTGGCGGTACGCAGCCCCAGTCGCCTCATCACCCCGCTGGCAAATGCCTTGGGACCGTGCACCGTCATGCCGCCGGCGCCGGCCACCGCGAACAGCAGGCTCTCGTCGCGGGCCAGGGTTTCGCGGTAGCGATCCATAATCCGTTCATGCTCGGCCAGCCGCGCCTGCAGCTGCGCTTCGCGGCCCAGCGCTTGGCCGATAGTCAGCAGCTCATCGAGCACGGTCGAATACTCGATGCCCCGGCTGGGCAGTAGCAGGGTCGGCGCGATCTGTTGCAATGCCGGGTAGACCGCCTGGTGACGGTTGAGGTCGGCAATGATCAGATCCGGCTGCAGGCTGGCGATTAGCTCCAGACTGGGCTGGCTGCGCAGCCCCACCGAACGGTAGTCGGCCAGCCGCTCGCGCAGCGCCGGCAGGATCCGAGCGGGATTGTTGTCGTCGGCAATACCGACCGGGCTCAGGCCCGCCAGCACCACTGCATCAAGGAAGGAGTACTCCAGCACCACCACTCGCTGGGGTTGTCCCTCGATGGTCAGCCCTTCACCGGCGTCGGCAATCTGGCGGGCCTGTGCCGCACCGACGATCATCGTCAGCAGCAATCCGTAAAGCAGCCTCGGAAACATCGCATCCTTTCCCCAATAAAAACGAACGCAAATGCTACGTATTTTCATTTCAATACACAAATCAACCGCTACGCTGCCCGGTTTTCGTCGGGAAAATCGCCGGGCCATCGGGGACAAGGGCCGAATTCCGGGGCCTCAGGCTCCGCCCTAAAATACAAATGACACCTATTTACATTTGGATTTAATTGTCATTACAATTGGCGCCAATTTCAAATTTCGCTAGATATTTCGCTAGATAAAGGAGATTCGCCATGCATTGGGAGCGCCCCGCACCCGCGCTAATCAGCCCGCTGTTTCTTGCCATCAGCAGCATCCTGGCCGCGACGGCCCAGGCGGAGGAGGTCAACCTGGAGCGGCTGGTGATCAGCGGCGACTGGCTGCAGAACAGTGCCGAAGCGGACCTGCCCGAATACACCGGCGCGCGCAGCCTGATCGATCGCGACAGCCTTCAGAACAAGGCGGTATTGAATATCGAAGATGCGCTGAACCGGGTACCGGGGGTGCGGGTGGCCGACGAAACCGGCACCGGCGTACTGCCGAATATCTCCATCCGCGGCCTGAACCCGCTGCGCAGCGTGCGGGTACAGGCGCTGCAGGATGGTATCCCGGTCAGCCTGGGCCCCTACAGCCACCTGGGTCTGTCACTGTTCCCGCTGACCCTGAACAGCATCGAGCGGATCGACATCGTGCGCGGCGGTGCGGCGGTACACTACGGCCCGAACAACGTTGGCGGGGTAATCAACTTCATCTCCCGGCCGATCAGCCGAGAGCAGGAAACCGAATTGCAGCAGCGCCTGACCGCATGGAAGGGTGGCAATCTGCTGCATAACACCTACCTGCGTAGCGGCGGCTACCTGACCGACGACTTCGGCCTGCAGCTGCAGCTGGACAGCCAGTACGGCGAATCCTTCCGCGACCACTCCGACACCGAGGTCAACAACCTGTCACTGGACGCCATCTGGCACCTGAGCCAGCAGCAGACCCTGAAAGGTCATCTGCAGTACTACAAGGCGGACAGCGAACTGGCCGGCGCACTACTGCCGGAGGCCTACGAGCAGGACCGTCAGCAGAGCCAGCGGCCGTTCGACGCCTTCGAAGCGGACACCTGGCGCGGCTCGCTGGTCTACAACCAGCAGTTCGACAACGACAGCGAGCTGAACTGGAGCCTGTTCGGCCACGACAGCGACCGTCGCTTCGACTTCGGCTTCCCGTTCGACCCGTCCGAGGCGACCACCGACGTGCGCTCCTCGCCGCGCAACTTCAAGGTGTTCGGCACCGAGCCGCGCTACAGTTTCCTGCTGGGCGACAACCAGCAGATCACCATCGGCGCCCGCCTGATCGACGAAGAGATCAGCTACAAGGTGGATCGCAAGATGCTGTCGGACGGCAGCAGCAGCACCCTGCGTGACTGGAAATTCGATACCCGCGGCCTGGCGCTCTATGCCAGCGATACCATCAGTCTGGCCGACGGTCGCCTGAAGCTGACTCCGGGGTTGCGGCTGGAGGATGTTGAAACCGATTACCGGGATCTGAACAGCGGCACCACCGACCGCAACTCGATCACCGAATGGCTGCCCGGCCTGACCGTCGGTTACCAGCTGACCGACGACTGGTTCCTGTTCGCCAACACCCAGCAGTCGCTGAACCCGCCGCAGATCGCCCAAGTGGCCCGCGACGGCCTGCTGACCGCCGAACAGGCCTGGAACTACGAATTGGGCGCGCGCTATTTCCCGAACAGCAGCAGCATGATCAGTGCCACCCTGTTCCGCATCGATTTCGAGGATAAGATCGAGTTCGACCGCACCGCGCTGACCTTCATGAACCTGGGTGAAGCCCGCTACCAGGGCCTGGAACTGGAAGCCGACTGGCAGCCGGACAGCCTGCCGGCGCTAAGCCTGAACGCCGCCTACACCTACCTGGATACCGAACAGCGCAGCGGCGCCAACCAGGGTAATGAGCTGCCGTTCACCTCCCACCACCAGCTCTACCTGGCGGCGGACTACGCCATCGCCGACTGGCAGCTGAACCTGAACACCCAGTACCTCAGCAAGGCGTTCAGCGACGCCGCCAACACCGAAGTGGAAACCGCCAACGGCAGTGCCGGCCGGATGCCGTCCCACTGGGTATGGAACGCCCAGGCCAGCACCCGGCTGAGCGCCGACAGCCGGCTGTCGGTGGCGCTGAACAACATCTTCGACGAGGACTACTACTTCCGCGGCGTCGATGTCAGCCCGATCGGCCGGGTACCGGCACCGGGCCGTTCGCTGACGCTGACCTACAACATTCAGTTCTGATACTGACCGACCATCGACCGTGCAGCCCGGGGCCTCCCCTTCCCCCGGGCGCATGGCCGAATATCAGCTGCAGGCGTCTGGCAGCCTCCCTTCCGACGGCCAAATTTCCCGCTGTGGGCGTCTCTATCGAAATTCGCCAAAATTTTCTTCACGTCAGCCCGAAGTACTCTAAAAATCATGCTAGACCGACAAAATCAGAAAATACCTCTGATTTATTGAGGATATCGGGATTTTTCACTGATTTATCAAAATATTCATAAAATCCCTCCACAACCAGCAGTGGCGCGGCATACAGACTGATTACGGGTAAACGACCACAAGCTGGTCAAAAACCCATCAAACACGATACGTCGACGTTTTATCAGCGTTTAACTAAGATCACTTCCTTCTGGCCCATCCTTGTCGCCAGATCACCGCTACACTCAATAACGACACAACAACGACACAACAACAATAACGTTGGAGCTACCATAATGCTGAAAAAGACATTCGGCGCTGCCGCTCTGCTTGGCACCCTTCTCGCTACTTCCGTCAACGCCGCCCAGTGGCATATGCCGACCCCCTACGGCGACGCCAACCACCCGACCAAGATCGCCTATGCGTTCGCCGAAGAGGTAAAGAGCAAAACCAACGGCGAACTGGAGATCACCGTTCACTCCGGCGCGTCGCTGGTTAAGCACCCGGAAATTCCCCGTGCGGTACGCACCGGCCAGGTTCAGTTGGGTGAGGTTTTCATCGGCATCATGGGTAACACCCACCCGGTCTTCAAGCATGACAATATCCCGTTCCTGGCGACCAACTTCGACGACGCCGAAAAGCTGTGGGAGGCCGCCAAGCCGCAGGTCGAGAAGCAGCTGAACAAGGAAGGCCTGCAGTTGCTGTACACCGTTGCCTGGCCGGCACAGAGCCTGTACACCAAAGAGCCTGTCAGCCAGCTGGAAGACCTGAAGGGGCTGAAAATGCGCGCCTACAGCCCGTCCACGTCGCGACTGGCGGTACTGATGGGCACCACGCCGACCACCGTACAGGTACCGGAAATCCCGCAGGCCTTCAGCACCGGCATCATCGAGGCGATGATCACCTCGCCGACCACCGGCGTAAACGGTCAGGCCTGGGACTACGTGCAGCACTTCACCGATGTCCGCGCCTGGATTCCGAAGAACGTGGTGGTGGTCAACAAGCGCGCCTTCAAGCGGCTGGATAAGTCCACTCAACAGGCGATCCTTGAGGCCGCCGCCAATGCCGAAGCCCAGGGCTGGAAGATCGTTCGCGAACAGGCCGAGAAAGACACCCAGGCGCTGGCTGCCAACGGCATGACAGTCACCGAGCCGTCGCAGGAGCTGCTGGACGAACTGAACAAGATCGGCGAGATCATGATCCAGGAGTGGCGCGATGAGGCCGGCCCGGAAATTGACGCCATCCTCAGCAAATACAAACAGTAAGTCACAGCATCGAACCGGCCCGGCAGTGCAGGGCCGGTTCAGCCCCGAGGTATCCCCCATGAGCACGCTTCGAGATAGGCTGTACCTGACCTCCGGGTACCTGGCCGGTTTCTGCATCGTTGCCATCACCCTGCTGATCGTCGCCCAGATCGTCGGCCGGCTGCTCGGCTTTATCGTCCCCTCCGTGGAAGACTTCTCCGGCTACTGCCTGGCCGCCGCCACCTTCTTCGGACTAGCCTACACCTTCCGCGAGGGCGGCCATATCCGGGTCACCCTGGCGATCCGCTCGCTGCCGGCGAAGGCACGCCGCGTGCAGGAGCTGGTGATCCTGGTACTGGCCCTGCTGATGACCCTCTACATGTCCTACTACTGCGTTCATATGGTGTGGGAATCCTACGTGTTCGAGGAGGTCTCCTACGGCTATATCCCGGTGCCGATCTGGATTCCGCAGATACCGGTGGCGCTGGGGATGATCGCGTTGACGCTGGCGGTGCTGGACGATCTGATCGCGGTGCTGAAGGGCACCAATCCCGACTACATGCAGCACGAAGACGAAATTAATCTGGAGGAAGTCTGATGGATACCGTCATGCTTTCCATTATCCTGGCAGCCAGCATGATCCTGATGCTGGCGTGCGGCGTATGGGTCGCACTGGCGCTGGTCGGCGTCGGGGTGATCGGCCTTGCCCTGTCCGGCAACGAACAGATCGGCCTGCTGTTCGCCACCTCCACCTGGGGCTCCAGCACCGGCTGGTCGCTGACCGCGCTGCCGCTGTTCATCTGGATGGGTGAGGTGCTGTTCCGCACCCGGCTGTCGGAGGACCTGTTCAAGGGGCTGTCGCCCTGGCTGAGCGGCCTGCCCGGCAAGCTGCTGCACGTCAATGTGCTGAGCTGCGGCATCTTCGCCGCGGTCTCCGGTTCCTCGGCCGCCACCGCCGCC
Source organism: Marinobacterium arenosum (assembly GCF_019795155.1). Classification (GTDB taxonomy): domain Bacteria; phylum Pseudomonadota; class Gammaproteobacteria; order Pseudomonadales; family Balneatricaceae; genus Marinobacterium_C; species Marinobacterium_C arenosum. The sequence goes on from NZ_JAILYN010000024.1 coordinate 21,890, forward strand.
ACCATCGGCCGGATGACCCTGCCGGAACTGCAGGCGCGCGGCTACAGCGAACGGATGGCGGTCGGCACCCTGGCCGGCTCCGGCACCCTGGGGCTGCTGATCCCGCCGTCGATCATCCTGATCGTCTACGGGGTCGCCGCCGAAGTATCGATCGGCCGGCTGTTTATCGCCGGCGCCCTGCCCGGCCTGCTGTTGGTCGCGCTGTTCATGGGCTATACGATGGTTTGGGCCAGCCTGAACCGGGACGAACTGCCCAAGCACAGCGAGGAGCAGATCTCGCTGTCAGCCAAGCTGAAGGCGCTGCGCCAGTTGCTGCCGATCGTCGCATTGATCGGCTTCGTACTGGGTTCCATCTACGGCGGCCTGACCACGCCGACCGAGGCGGCGGCACTCGGCGTCGTCGGCGCCCTGGCACTGGCCGCCGTCACCGGCTCGCTCAGTGGCAGCAGCTTCCGCGAGAGCCTGCTCGGCGCGGTGAAAAGCTCCTGCATGATCGGCCTGATCCTGGTCGGCGCCCACTTCCTGACCATCGCCATGGGCTTCCTCGGCATTCCGAAAGCGCTGGCCGAGTGGATCGGCCAGATGACCCTGTCACCGATGGAACTGCTGATCTACCTGACCGTGCTGTTCGTGGTACTGGGCTGCTTCCTGGACGGTATCTCGGTCGTCGTACTGACCACCGCGGTGGTGCTGCCGATGGTGCAGCAGGCCGGCATCGACCTGCTGTGGTTCGGTATCTACATCGTACTGGTGGTGGAGATGTCGCAGATCACCCCGCCGGTCGGCTTCAACCTGTTCGTGATCCAGTCGCTGACCGGCAAAGATATCCTCTATGTCGCCCGGGCCGCGCTGCCGTTCTTCCTGCTGATCCTGGTAGCGATTCTGTTGATCACCTGGTTCCCGGAGATCGTCACCTACCTGCCGACCACCATGACCCAGAGGTAAGCCGATGAACGGACAACGCATTGTCTCCTCCGCCCACCTGGCCTCCGAAAAGGGGGCCTCGCTGAGCGAGTACGAGTTCGGCCTGATCATCGCCAACAACGCCTTCAACCGCTGGATGCTGCATTGCGCCAAGGCCAGCGGGGTCAACGACATGACGCCGCTGGATATCCTGGTGGTGCACCATATCAACCACCGCGAGCGCGCCAAGCGGCTGGCCGATATCTGCTTCGTGCTGAACATCGAGGACGCCCACACGGTGAACTACTCGTTGAAGAAGCTACTGAAGAAGGATCTGGTGGAGGGCGAAAAAGTCGGCAAGGAGATGTTCTACAAAACCAGCGAGGAGGGCCGGACATTCTGTGCCCGCTACCGCGAGGTCCGCGAGGGCTGCCTGATCGACTCGCTGAAAAACCTCAACGTCTCGCCGGAGCAACTGACCGAGTACGCGCGCTATATGCGCGCCCTCGCCAGCCTGTACGATCAGGCGTCCCGCGCCGCCGCCTCTCTGTAGCGGCAAAAGCGCCGGCTCACTGCGCCGGTTCGGCCTCGGCCGGCAATCCTTCCCGCCAGCGGTTCAGGTGGAGGTGGATCAGCGTCTGCAAGCGCGCACCGTCGCGCGCGCGCAGCGCCTCCACCATCTCGAAATGATCCTGGCAGCTCAGCCGTTGCAGCTGGTCGGTACGCCAGCCATTGGCCGCGCCGGTGACGCCGCGCTCGCGCATATCCTCCACCAGCCGGCTGATATAACGGTTACGACAGTAGCTGTAGAACAGCCGGTGGAAGGCGAAGTTGTGCGCCACCATGGTGGGCCGGTCGCCGGCCTCCAGTGCCTGGCGGAACTGTTCGGCCAGCTCGGTCAGCTGTTGCAGGCCGGCCTCGTCGATGTGCTGTAGCGCCTGTACGGCCGCCACCGACTCGATCAACGCACGTGCCTCGCTCAGCTCGATCCGTTCCTGTAGCGTATGGGCTTTCACCCGGTGTCCCCGATAGGGCACGTGCTCCAGCAGGCCGGCGACGGTCAGCTCGTTGAACGCCGAGCGCACGGTGAAACGGTTAACGCCGAAGCGCCGCTCGATCTCGATCTGCTTGAGCCAGCTGCCGGTGCCGTATTCGCCGGTCATGATCAGCTGGCGCAATTGATAACTGAGCTGCCGGGCCGCCTGTTCGGCCGGCGTGGTTCCCTGGTTTTCCATCTGTCAGGCTCTATCCGTTAGCGAGGTCGCCATTATCGCGCCGATAAAAAAGCCCCGCAATTGCGGGGCTTCCATCAGACGGACAGGCGGTTAAAAAACACTCAGGCGCCGACCTTGTCGGCCTGTTTCGCCTGGCCGGCGACGACACCGTTGTAGGGTACTGACGGCGCCGGATGGCCCCAGATCGAACGATCGACCCGGCCCGGCAGCGGAACCCGCCTCAGGTCGAAGTGCGGCACCAGCCCCTGACTCTGCTGGGCCTCGTAGTCGCGGGTCAGTTTGACCACTACGCCGGACAGCAGCAGCAGCGCCACCAAGTTGACCAGCGCCATCAGCCCCATCGACGCGTCGGCGGCATCCCAGACCACGCCGACCTTCTCCATCGCGCCCCAGAGCACCATCGCCAGTACCGCGCTGCGCACCAGGTTCAGCACCAGCCGGGTCGGCCGGTCGCGCAGCAGGTAGACCACGTTGTTTTCGGCGTACATGTAGTTGCCGATGATCGACGTGAAGGCGAAGAACAGGATCGCAATGGCGACCAGGTACTTGCCGACGCCGCCGAGGGTCTGGTCCAGGGCCAGCTGGGTCAGCTCGACGCCGGAGACGCCATTGCCCGGCTCGAACACGCCGGACACCAGGATGATGAACGCGGTGCAGGAGCAGATCACGACGGTGTCGATGAACACCCCCAGCGCCTGCATGAAGCCCTGCGACGCCGGATGATGCGGTGTCGGGCTGGCGGTGGCCGCCGCATTCGGTGCCGAGCCCATGCCCGCTTCGTTGGAGAACAGGCCACGCTTGACGCCATTCATCATCGCCGCCATCAGGCCGCCGGCGATTCCGCCCGCCGCCTGGTTCAGGCCGAAGGCACTGTCGATGATGTTGCCGAACACCGCCGGCACCTGGTCGATATTCATCACCAGGATCGCCAGTGCGATCAGCAGGTAGATCAGGGCCATCAGCGGCACCACCATCTCGGCGACCCGGGCGATCGAGCGCACGCCACCGAAGATTACCAGGCCAGCCAGCAGCGCGATCACCACGCCGGTCCATTGGGTGTCGAAACCGAACGCGGTCTCCATCGCCGAGGCGATCGAGTTGGCCTGCACCGCATTGAAGACGAAGCCGAACGACAGGATCAGCAGCAGCGCGAACAGCATGCCCAGCCAGCGCTGGCCCAGGCCGCGCTCGATGTAATAGGCCGGGCCGCCACGGTAAGTGCCGCTGTCATCCTTTACTTTGTACAGCTGTGCCAGGCAGCTCTCGGCGTAACCGGTCGCCATGCCCAGCAGCGCGGTCATCCACATCCAGAATACCGCGCCGGCACCGCCCAGATAGATCGCCACCGCCACGCCGGCCAGGTTACCGGTGCCGACCCGCGACGCCAGCGAGGTGCACAGCGCCTGGAACGGCGAGATACCGTTGATATCTTCCTGTCGGCTGTGCGCCAGCACGCCGAACATGTGGCTGAATTTACGCAGCTGGAGCAGTTTCAGGCGAACGGTAAACAGCAGCCCCACACCCAGCAGCAGCGGTACCAGCAGCTGGCCCCAGAGCAGACCATTTAGAAAGTTAATCAGTGCTTCCAAGGTAATTGCCTTCTACATATGAAACGGACAACAACCCGGCGGCGCAGGCTAAGTGAGTCTGTTCGAATAGCAGAGCGGATCCTTCAGAAAAGTGCCTGTGCAGGTGACACGCCGCCGGAAAAGCCGCGCAGGGTAGCACAGGGTGGCAGGCATTACACTTTAGTCTTAGAACCCGGCTTGAGGCACAAAAACCGGCCGAGAAGCGGTGAGGGGGTGTGGGGCCCTGCGGGCCCCTGGTCGACTGAAGTCGACCCTACATTGGCAATCGCGATTAGCACGCGGTTAAAGCGGTAAGCGGTAAGCGGTAAGCGGTAAGCGGTAAGCGGTAAGCGGTAAGCGGTAAGCGGTAAGCGGTAAGCGGTAAGCGGTAAGCGGTAAGCGGATGCTAGCTGGCAACCGGCAACTGTGAACTCAGCACGATAAAAAAGACCCTCACGTGGAGGGTCTTGTGATCAAACGCTATCAAGAAGAACCGGACTCAGTTCAGGTCCAGCACGTCCTGCATGTTGTAGACGCCGTTGGCCTTGCCGTGCAGCCACTTGGCGGCGCGCACCGCCCCCTTGGCGAAGGTCATCCGCGAGCTGGCCTTGTGGGTGATCTCGATCCGCTCACCTTCGGTGCCGAACAGCACCGTGTGGTCGCCGACCACGTCGCCGGCACGGATGGTGGCGAAACCGATCTCCTTCTGCGGCCGGGCGCCGACCTGGCCCTCACGGCCATAGACCGCGCACTCCTTGAGATCGCGGCCCAGCGCATTGGCCAGCACTTCGCCCATGCTCAGCGCGGTACCGGACGGTGAATCGACCTTGTGGCGGTGGTGCGCCTCGATCACCTCGACATCGTAATCGTCGCCCAGCGCCCGGGCGGCCATATCCAGCAATTTGAAGCACAGGTTGACGCCGACGCTCATGTTGGACGCGAACACCAATGCCATTTTATCGCCGTAGCTGTTCAGCTGATCACGCTGCTTGTCGGTCAGGCCGGTGGTTCCGATCACCATCTGCTTGCCGTGGGCGGCGCAGAACTCCAGGTTGGCCAGGGTCGCCTGCGGGGCGGTAAAGTCGATCAGCACGTCGAAATCGTCCTTGGCGTCGGCCAGGCTGCCGACCACCTTGACGCCCAGCTTGCCGACACCGGCCAGTTCACCGGCATCAGCGCCGATCAGGCTGCTGGTCGGCTCGACAATCGCCGCGCCCAGCTCGGTCCCCTCGGCCTGCAGGATCGCTTCGATATTGGTCTTGCCCATACGACCGGCCGCACCGGTTACCGCTACTCTAATCATCAGATTCTGTCCCTCTCAACCTTGGTTGGCAGACTGTTCATCGTGCTGGATACTCTGGTCCATATCCAGCGCCGGTTTTTCGCATTCCGGTCGACCAACCACTTTGGCCGGTACCCCGACCACCGTGGTGTGCGGCGGCACATCTTCCAGAACCACCGAACCGCCGCCTACCTTGGCACCGGTACCGATCTCGATATTGCCGAAAATCTTGGCACCGGCGGCAATCAGCACCCCTTCGCGGATCTTCGGATGACGGTCGCCGCTCTCCTTGCCGGTACCGCCCAGGGTAACGTTCTGCAAAATGGAGACATCGTTCTCGATCACGCAGGTTTCACCGACCACGATACCGGTGGCGTGGTCGAACATCACACCGCGGCCGACCCGGGCCGCCGGATGGATATCGACCTGCATGGACGCACTGACCCGACTCTGGATATAGAGCGCCAGCGAGGTGCGGCCCTGCTTCCACATCCAGTGCGCCACCCGGTGGGCCTGGATGGAGTGAAAGCCCTTCAGGTAGAGCAGTACGGTGGATAGCTTGCTGATCGCCGGGTCGCGGGTACGCACCGCCACCAGGTCGTGGCAGGCGCAGTCGATAATCTCCGGTTCCTGGCTGTAGGCCTGGTCGATCAACTCGCGCAGAGTGACCACCGGCATCACTTCGTCGGCCAGCTTGCCGGCCAGCAGGTAGGACAGCGCCGACGCCAGGTCGCGGTGTCCGATAATGGTGGCGTGGAAGAAACTGGCCAGGAACGGCTCCTTGTCCGCTTCCTGGCGAGCTTCCTCCTGAATCAACGCCCAGAGGGCGCCGGCTTCAACGGGTATGGAGGTCATACTGTCCTCGCTGGTTGTCGGCACCCGGCCGGCCGTCGGCCTGGCCGGGTAGCCCAAGACACAAGGCCTCAGGTCATATCTTCGAAGAACTTCTTCACCGAGTCGAAGAAGCCATGTTTTTTCGGACTGTGGGTACGGTTGCCCTGCTCCATCTCCTGCTGGAACTCCTTCAGCAGTTCCTTCTGGCGGTTGCTCAGCTTAACCGGGGTTTCCACCACCACCCGCACCAGCAGGTCGCCGGTTGAACCGCCGCGCACCGGGGCGATCCCTTTGCCGCGCAGGCGGAACAGCTTACCGGTCTGGGTTTCCGCCGGTACCTTCAGCTTAACCCGACCATCCAGGGTCGGCACCTCCAGTTCGCCCCCCAGCGCGGCATCGATGAAGCTGATCGGCACTTCGCAGTACAGGTGCTTGCCGTCGCGCTCGAAGATCGGATGCTCACGGACATGAACCTGCACATAGAGATCGCCGGCCGGCCCGCCATGAGTACCCGCTTCGCCCTCGCCGGAAAGGCGGATGCGGTCGCCGGTATCGACGCCGGCCGGAATCTTGACCGATAGGGTCTTGGTTTTTTCCTTGCGGCCGTGACCGTGGCAGTCGCTACAGGGATCGCTGATCACCTTACCCTCGCCGCGGCAGGCCGGACAGGTCTGCTGCACCGAGAAGAAGCCCTGCTGCATCCGTACCTGGCCGGCGCCACCACAGGTGCCACAGACCCGCGGCTGGGTGCCCGGCTTGGCGCCGCTGCCATGACAGGTCTCGCAGTTGACCAGGGTCGGCACCTTGATGGTGGTGTCGAAACCACGCACCGCCTCTTCCAGGCTCAGCTCCAGGTTGTAGCGCAGGTCGGTACCGCGCTGCACCGAGCTGCGCCGACGACCGCCACCGCCGCCGAAGATATCGCCGAACACGTCGCCGAAGATATCGCCGAAACCGCCCTCGAAACCACCCGGGCCATGGCCGCCCTGGCCTTCGACGCCGGCGTGGCCGAACTGGTCGTAGGCCGCTTTTTTCTGGCTGTCGGACAGTACTTCGTAGGCCTCGTTGACCTCCTTGAACTTGTCCTCCATCTCCTTATCGTCCGGGTTGCGGTCCGGATGATACTTCATCGCCATGCGACGGAAGGCTTTCTTGATATCGCGGTCGGAAGCGTCGCGTTCGACGCCCAGCACTTCGTAATAGTCTCGTTTCGACATAATCCGCTCTAAACCCGATTATGGCTAAGGCATCCGTAGTCCTATTAAAACCGCCATCGAGTTGGACGGTTTGCATAGGGCTACGGAGCATTAGGGGGGACGTTCTCGATTATTCAATCAACGCTGCCAGAATAATCGAGAGCGCCCCCAGCGCATACGACAACGCGGGCCAGAGCCCGCGATGCCACTGTGACACCGGAACGGGACCGGCGCAGGCCGGCCCCGTGGGTCACCAGAAAGAGTGGGACGACGCTTATTTCTTGTCGTCTTTAACCTCTTCAAACTCCGCATCGACGGCGTCATCTTTACCGCCAGCTTCCGCGTCAGCCTGCTGCTCGCCGGCTTCCGCCTGCTGAGCCGCGTCGGCGTACATCTTCTGTGCCACGCCGGAGATCGCTTCGGTCAGCGCCGCGGTCTTGGTTTCGATGGCGTCCTTGTCCTGGCCCTTCAGCGCTTCTTCCAGCTCGGAGATCGCCTTCTCGACATTGGCTTTCTCTTCGTCGGTCGCCTTGTCGCCGGCTTCCTCGATGGTCTTCTTGGCGGAATGCACCATCGCATCACCCTGGTTGCGCGCCTGGGTCAGTTCCTCGAACTTCTTGTCCTCTTCGGCGTGCGCCTCGGCGTCGCGCACCATCTGTTCGATCTCGTCATCGTTCAGGCCGGAGGAGGCCTTGATCACGATCGACTGCTCCTTACCGGTCGCCTTGTCCTTAGCGTGGACGTGCAGGATACCGTTGGCATCGATATCGAAGGTCACTTCGATCTGCGGGATACCGCGCGGTGCCGGCGGGATATCGGCCAGGTCAAAACGGCCCAGCGATTTGTTCTGGCTCGCCTGCTTACGCTCACCCTGGACCACGTGGATGGTCACCGCGGTCTGGTTATCGTCAGCGGTAGAGAACACCTGCGACTTCTTGGTCGGGATGGTGGTGTTCTTCTCGATTACCGGGGTCGCCACGCCGCCCATGGTTTCGATACCCAGGGTCAGCGGAGTTACGTCCAGCAGCAGCACGTCCTTGACGTCACCGGCCAGTACCGCGCCCTGGATGGAGGCACCGATCGCAACCGCCTCATCCGGGTTGACGTCCTTACGCGGCTCCTTGCCGAAGAACTCGGCAACCTTGGCCTGCACCATCGGCATACGGGTCTGACCACCGACCAGGATAACCTCGTCGATTTCGGATGCGGACAGGTCGGCATCCTTCAGCGCAATGCGGCACGGCTCCATGGAGCGCTGTACCAGCTCTTCCACCAGGGACTCCAGCTTGGCACGGGTCACCTTGACGTTCAGGTGCTTCGGACCGGTGGCGTCGGCGGTGATGTACGGCAGGTTGACGTCGGTCTGCTGGGCGGAAGACAGCTCGACTTTCGCCTTCTCGGCCGCTTCTTTCAGACGCTGCAGCGCCAGCGGGTCGTTGTGCAGATCGATGCCGCTCTCTTTCTTGAACTCGGCCGCCAGGTACTCGATCAGGCGCAGGTCGAAGTCTTCACCACCCAGGAAGGTGTCACCGTTGGTGGCCAGTACCTCGAACTGGTGTTCGCCGTCGACATCGGCAATCTCGATGATCGAGATATCGAAGGTACCACCACCCAGGTCGTAGACCGCGATGGTCTTGTCGCCCTTGGACTTGTCCATGCCGTAAGCCAGTGCCGCGGCGGTCGGCTCGTTGATGATGCGCTTGACGTCCAGACCGGCGATCTTACCGGCGTCCTTGGTCGCCTGACGCTGGGAGTCGTTGAAGTACGCCGGTACGGTGATAACGGCTTCGGTCACCGGCTCGCCCAGGTAGTCTTCGGCGGTCTTCTTCATCTTCTTGAGGATTTCCGCAGAGATCTGCGGTGCCGCCAGCTTCTGGCCCTTCACCTCAACCCAGGCATCGCCATTGTCCGCTTCGACGATCTTGTACGGCACCATCTTGATATCTTTTTGCACCACGTCGTCCTTGAAGCGACGACCGATCAGGCGCTTGATGGCGAACAGGGTGTTGTCCGGGTTGGTTACCGCCTGGCGCTTGGCCGGCTGGCCGACCAGTGTTTCACCGTCATCGGTATAGGCGATGATGGACGGTGTGGTGCGATCGCCTTCGGCGTTCTCGATTACCTTGGACTTGTCACCATCCAGGATAGCGACGCAGGAGTTGGTGGTACCCAGGTCAATACCGATGATCTTACCCATTTTGCTATCTACTCCGATTTCGATTGCCCGCTTGTGGCGGGCGGAAAACTGTCAATTCGCTTTGTAAGGCTATATTGGTCCGCCAAAATGGTTTTCAAGGGACCGATGCGGTTTTTTTAGCCCTTGGCGACCATCACCATCGCCGGGCGGATCAGCCGGCCATGCAGGGTGTAGCCCTTCTGCATCACCGCCACCACCGTGTTCGGCTTGGCGTCGCCGGCGTCCACCATCGACATCGCCTGGTGCAGGCTCGGATCGAAAGTTTCACCCAGCGGGTTGATCTGCTCGATCTGGAACTTCTCCAGTCCGCCGACAAACATGTTCAGGGTCATCTCGACCCCTTCCACCAGTGCCTTGACCGCTTCCTCGTCGGCATTGCAGGCTTCCAGCGCCCGCTCCAGGTTGTCGACCACCGGCAGCAGCTCGCCGGCAAACTTCTCCAGGCCGAACTTGTGCGCTTTTTCCACATCCTGTTCGGCACGGCGCCGGATATTCTGCACATCGGCCTGGGCACGCAGCGCCTGCTCACGCAGCGAGGCGATCTCCTGCTCGGCCGCCGCCAACTGGGCCAGCAGTTCCGCCGCTTCATTTTCCGGCAACAGCTGGCCCGCCTCAGCACTTTCAGCCCCGGCCGCATTTTCCGCCGTCGGCTGCTCGCTGGCAGCCGCTTGTTCGGTGGCTTCTGCCTGGAGGTCGTTTACCGGAGTCTCCGGCTGTTCTGTCTGAGACTTCTGTTCGCTTGCCATCTGCACTTCTCCAACTGAAAACACTGTTCGTAACCGAAAAGGGGCTGTCATAACCGGGGTTCAGTGTGGGCGCTGAACATCCAGGCAAAAGCCGACCGTTCGCGGCACCCGGCCGCGTTCGATCGACGCTGCTCAACTGAATGTTCGGACGGCATCAGCACCGTTGCCGGTACCAGCCCGCAGGCGCCCACGCCCCTGCCTACGTTGATGCTCTATATGGGGCCGATCATTTGGAATTCAACCAACCGAGCGAAAAAATTCCGCTGGCGACACATTGAACAATTGCCTCCAGCCAGAAATTCGCTTATACAATAACTACTGTATAAATACACATGTATGGAATACCCCGATGCTGACCCAGCTGACCATTCAGAACTACGCGATCGTGGAAACGCTTGATCTGGACCTGCACGGCGGCATGACCGTGATCAGCGGCGAAACCGGTGCCGGCAAGTCGATCATGCTGGACGCCCTCGGCCTGACGCTGGGCGACCGCGCCGACAGCGGTGCCGTGCGCAATGGCGCCGAACGGGCCGAGATCGTTGCCAGCTTCGACCTGAGCAGCATCGGCGAAGCACGCGACTGGCTGCAGGCCCAGCAGTTGGACTGCGACGGGGAGTGCCTGTTGCGCCGGGTAATCACCAAGGAGGGACGCTCGCGCAGCTACATCAACGGCCAGCCCTGTCCGCTCAACCTGCTGCGCGAGTTCGGCAGCCTGCTGATCGACATTCACGGCCAGCACGAACACCAGCGGTTGCTGAAGAAAGACCACCACCGCACCCTGCTGGATGACTTCGCCGGCCAGGCCCGGCTGGCCGGTAAGGTCCGCGAACAGTTCCTGCACTGGCAACGCCTGGCACGCGAATTGCGCCAGCTGACCGAACAGAGCGACGAACAGGCGGCCCGTGTCCAGCTGCTCAGCTACCAGATCGAGGAACTGGACCAGCTGGCGCTGTCAGAGGGCGAACTGGACGAGTTGGAAGCGGAGCAGAAGACCCTGGCCCATGCCGGCGAGATCCTGCAGACCGGCCACCAGTTGCTGGCGATGACCGGCGACGACGAGGGCGACACCTGCCTCAGTCTGTTGAACCACTGCCAGCAGTTGCTGGCCAATCTGAGCAATCATACCGATGCACTAGGCAATCTGGCCGAGCTGCTCGGCTCGGCACAGATCCAGATCGAAGAAGCCGGTAGCGAGTTGCGCCACTACCTGGACCGGGTCGAGCTGAACCCGGAACGGCAGCAGTTCGTCGAGGAGCGCCTTTCCACGCTTTACGAAACCGCCCGCAAGCACCGCATCCGCCCCGACCAGCTGTTGTCGTTCCACCGCGAACTGTACCAGGAACTGGCCGGCCTGCAGCGTTCCGATGAAGACCTGGAGCAGCTGCAGCAACAGGTGGAGCAGGCCCGCGCCGCCTACCAGACCAGCGCGGAGAAGCTCAGCCGGGCGCGCCGCAAAGCGGCCGGTAAGCTGAACAAGGCGGTCGACCAGCAACTGCACGCGCTCGGCATGCCGGCAGCCCACTTCGAAGCCGCGCTGACCCCGCTACCGGAAAACCAGCAGGGTCCCCACGGCCTGGAGGAGGTTGAGTTCCTGATCAGCGCCAACCGCGGCCAGCCGGCCCGGCCGCTGGCCAAGGTCGCCTCGGGCGGCGAACTGTCGCGGATCAGCCTGGCGATCCAGGTGATCACCGCCCAGACCAGCAGCACACCGACACTGATCTTCGACGAGGTGGATGTCGGCATCGGCGGCGCCATCGCCGAGGTGGTCGGCCGGATGCTGCGTCAACTGGGCGGGCGCACCCAGATTCTCTGCGTCACCCACCAGCCGCAGGTCGCCTCGCAGGGCCACCAGCACCTGTTCGTCAGCAAGCGGGCCGATAAGCAGCAGACCCACACCCGGATCGCCCAGCTGACCGACGACCAGCGCGTCCAGGAGGTCGCCCGGATGCTGGGCGGTATCGATATTACCGAGCGCTCGATCGAGCACGCCCGGGAAATGCTCAGCCTGCCGGCCTGAATATCGCCGCCAGCACGCGTTATCTATACAACTTATATGTCTATAAAAAACAGGGAAATATAAAAAAGCCGGCACAAGGCCGGCTTTTTATGGCTTATTTATCTGTAGCCAGACTGGCGGCGAGTTATTTCTCGTCGCAACCGTCTTTGCAGAGGCCGTACAGGTACAGGGTACGGTCGGTGATGGTAAAGCCCAGCTGCTCGGCGATCTCGTCCTGGCGCTGCTTCAGCATCGGATCGCTGAATTCGCGGACCTTGCCGCAACGCACACAGACGATGTGGTCGTGCTGCTCGTCACGCGCCAGCTCGAACACGGAGTGGCCGCCCTCGAAGTGATGACGTGATACCAGCCCCGCCGCCTCGAACTGGGTCAACACCCGGTAGACGGTCGCCAGGCCGACATCCTCGCCCTGTTCCATAAGCTGCTTGTAGATATCTTCCGCGCTGAAATGATCCCCTTCCCCTGCCTTTTCCAGAATCTGGTAGATCTTGACACGCGGCAGGGTAACTTTCAGGCCGGCTTTTCGAAGCTCTTGATTCTCAAGCGCCATAACAATTCTCTATGCTGTTGGTGACTCGATGTGTAAACTTCATTATCTGTGTTTAGACAGCACATTGGAAGTAAATCACAGATGATAAGAACTCTCGTTACAATTTCTATTTTTACATTTTTTCTGACTGCCTGCTCGGACTTCCCCGGCGTTTACAAGATCGATATTCCGCAGGGCAATGTGGTCACTCAGGAGATGGTGGATCAGCTGCGTCCCGGCATGACCCGTAAGCAGGTCCGCTTCGTGATGGGCACCCCGTTGATTGAAGACACTTTCCACGCCGATCGCTGGGACTACATCCTGACCCGCAAGAGCGGCGACGGCAGCTACAGCCGCCAGAAGCTGACGCTGCGCTTCGAAAATGACCGCCTGGTGGGTCTGAACGGCGATTTCCGTCCGGGCGCGAACCAGCCGTAAGATCGATACAAGTCCCGGCAAGCCGCTACCGGTTTGCTAACGCCTTACCGATTGTTCGATAGATGCCGGGGCCCAGCAGGGCCCCGGCAGATCAATCCTTGTTGCCGGCCTGCTCGGCCTCCTTCTGGGCTTTCATCTTGGCGGCACGCTTGGCGCGGGCCTCTTTCGGATCGGCGATCAACGGCCGATAGATCTCGACCCGCTGGCCCTCTTTCAGCACCGTGCTCTTCGGGTCGCGAATCGCCTTGCCGAAGATTCCCATCGGCGTGTTTTCGGGGTCGATCTGCGGGAACAGCTCGACGATGCCGGAGTTGATGACCGCCTCATACGCGGTGCAGCCATCCTCCACCTGCAGGCTGATAATCCGCTGCTCTTCGGGCAGCGCGAAGGCTACTTCTACTTTCATGATCGGTTATCCACCATAGACCTGGTCGGCCCGGCTGACGAAGGCGTCCACCATGGTGGTGGCCAGCTGTTCGAACAGCTTGCTCATCGCCAGACTGGTCAGTTTATTGGAGAAATCGAAGGTCAGGTTCAGCACCACCTTGCAGGCTTCTTCACTCAGCGCGATAAACTGCCACTCCCCCTGCAGCCGGCTGAAAGGCCCTTCCTCCAGGGTCAGCGTCATACGGCCGGGACGCTGCAACTGGTTGCGGGTGGTGAAATGGTATTTCAAGCCCCCCTTGGCCAGATACAGGGTGGCGACCAGCTCGCCCTCACTGCGGCTGATCACCTCCGTGCGGGCGCATCCGGGCAGGAATGCCGGATACGCCTCCACCGCATTGACCAGATCGAACATCTGTTCGGCGCTGTGCAATACCAGCGCACTGCGGTCTACCTGGGTCATAAAACTGCTACTACCTCTCGTTCGATGGCGTTACAGGTTCTGCAGGAAAATGAACCCGATCGCCACCGGTGCCACAAATCGAATCAGCGCATACCATACCTTAAACAGCAACGGATTGCTGATCGCCAGTTCGTCGGCGCTGATCGACTGTTTCAAGCGCCAGCCGACGAACAGCGCCACGCAGATTCCGCCCAACGGCAGCAACAGGTTGGCGGTCACGAAATCGAGCAGGTCGAAGATATTCTTGCCGAACGGCTCGAAATCGCTCAGGAAGTTGAACGAGCCCAGCGCGCCTATACCCAGCAACCAGACCAGCGCACCGATCAATGCGCAGGATTTCAAACGGCCGAATCCCTTACGCTCCACCAGCCAGGCGACCGCCGGTTCGACCAGCGAGATCGCCGAACTGAGCGCCGCCAGCGCCACCAGCACGAAGAACATGAAGCCGATGATCTGGCCACCCGGCATCTGGCTGAACGCCACCGGCAGGGTCACGAACATCAGCCCCGGACCGGCGCCCGGGTCCATCTGGGTGGCAAACACGATCGGGAAGATCACCAGCCCGGACATCAGCGCCACCAGCGTATCCAACGCTGCGATGGTCAGTACCGCACCGCCGATCGACGCCTTCTTCGGCATATAGGAGCCGTAGGCCATGATCGCGCCCATACCGAGCGACAGGGTAAAGAAGGCATGGCCCAATGCCACCAGCACCCCATCCCAGCTCAGCGCGCCGAAATCGAAGCCGAACAGGAAGTTCCAGGCATTGCCGAACTGACCGGTGGTGGAGGAATAACCCATCAGCACCACTAGCAGAGCGAACAGGGCCGGCATCAGCAGGCGGGTCGCCCGCTCCAGGCCGTTGATTACCCCGCCGGCGACCACCGTCATCACTAGCGCCACGAACAGGCTGTGCCACAGGAACAGGGTCGATGGATCGGCCAGCAGGCCGTTGAACAGGTCGCCGGCCTGCTCCTGGCCCAGGTCGACCATCTGGCCGCTGCCGCTGAGCGCCACATAGTGCAGCACCCAGCCGGCCACTACCGAGTAGAAGGAAAAGATAAGAAAACCGGCCAACACGCCCATCAGCCCAACCAGGCTCCAGCGGGTATCGACACCGGTTTCGGTGGCCAGCTCATGCAGGGCATTGACCGGACTCTGGCGCGCCCGACGACCGATCAGCACTTCGCCCATCATCACCGGCACGCCAACCATCAAGATACAGGCCAGGTAAACCAGCACGAAGGCGCCGCCGCCGTTTTCACCAACAATATATGGAAACTTCCAGATGTTACCCAGGCCGACCGCAGATCCCGCTGCAGCGAAGATAAATACCCAGCGACTCGCCCAGGTACCGTGGATGCTTTCTGTCTTACTCATGGAACTTATAATCTAGTTATGGGAAGAAAAGCGCGCATTCTTGCGACAACTGTGCAAGATTACAACTTTTTACCCACAATCGCCGCTGCAACCCGATTCTGCAGCGGCTTGAAACCGGCCCCCTTGATACCCATCAAGTAACCAGCACAAACATCGCCGAGCCCGCAGCAGCTGGTGCCGCCACGTCCGGCTGCGAGTTCGCTTTCCTTGTCGATCAGCCACTTATATAATCGCGCCCCATGGCAAAGAAGAAAAAAACCGGTAATACCAGCAACACCATCTGTCTCAACAAGAAGGCACGCCACGAATACTCCATCGAGGACAAATTCGAGGCGGGCCTGGCGCTGACCGGGTGGGAGGTCAAAAGCCTGCGCGAAGGCCGCGCACAGCTGGTCGATTCCTATGTGGTGCTGAAGGACGGCGAGGCCTGGCTGGTCGGCGCTCACTTCACACCGCTGAAGACCGCCTGCACCCACGTGGTGGCGGACCCGACCCGCGACCGCAAACTGCTGTTGCACCGCCGCGAGATCGACAGGCTGGCCGACGCCACCCAGGCCAAGGGCTACACCTGTGTCGCCCTGGCACTGTACTGGAAGCAGGGCCGGGTCAAATGCGAGATCGCGCTGGTGAAGGGCAAGAAGCTGCACGACAAGCGTGCCACCGAGAAGGAACGCGACTGGAATCGCGAAAAACAGCGCGCCATGGCGACGCGTTGAACTTTTCCCTCTTTCTTCTTGTCTACTGATCGCGTAGACTCTGCGCTCATATCCGGGGGTGACTTGGCTTCGACGCCGATTACGAACCCTTGGGTGCATGCCGAGAACGTGATGATTCTCGTAAATCCATCATCACACTAGTTATAGTTGCAAACGACGATAACTACGCCCTGGCAGCCTAAGGGCCGCCAGCACTGCTCCTGGAGGTGTCTGTAACTACAGGATTTTGCAGTGTCATTTGAGACAGAATCGCCCGGACGCTTTGCCTCAAGCTGAACGGTTAAAACTTAAAGAGGCTCGCCCTAAACACCCTGGCTCTCGGGTCGTGCTGGGTTAACTAAATAGAGCAGCCTAAGCATGTAGATCTCAAGGCAGAGGATTGGCGGACGCGGGTTCGAAACCCGCCACCTCCACCAAATCAAGCAAGAGAAGCTGCCCAACGGCGGCTTTTTTTGTGCCTGCAACAAACCACCCGCAGTCCATCCAGCCCGGCCGCGCAGCGGCGCATACCACCGGCAGGCAAATCGCCGCCCAAGAAGCGCACAGCCCCATTCAACCAGCCGCCGTCAGCTGGCCAATTCCAGATTCAGCAGCTCCTTGAACGGCGCAAAGCCATGCAGCGGCATCAACGCAGGGTCCTTCAGGATGTCGTCACGGTAGGATTCGGTGCGCGAGATCACCTCGACCAGATGGCTGACCGCCTCGTCGCACTGCTCCATCGCGGTACAGGCGCAGGCCAGCTGATAGAAGGCGTGCACATTGTCCGGATCGATGGTCAGCGCCTGGCGACAGAGACTGGCAGCCCACTGAGGCTCGCCGAGCTCAAGTACGGCATCGGCCTTGTAGGTCAGCGCTTCACCGTCGTCGCGGCGCAACTTGAGGATCTGGTCGTAGATCGCCAGCTTGCCCGACGGATTGTGCTCCTGCGCCGCCCGCAGCCAAAGCGACTGAACCTCCTGGGTCAGCTCGATCTCTTCTCGATTCTCTTCGATATGGCGGGTCTTCTGGTTCAGTTGCTGCTCAATGGCGTGCAGCCGTCGCTCATACTCGCTGACCAGCTTGCTGATCTCCTCGTCGGCCAGCGAGTGAACCCGCTCCTTGATCTCGCGGATTGAGGTCCAGCCGACCAGCACCAGGATCGAGCTGGCGCCGGCGATCAGGTAGAAGAAGTAGGTGATGGTATCGGTGGCGTAGGTGACCGCCCGGTCGACCGAGCCCAGTTCGCGATCGACGATCTGCTGCAGCAGCTCCGCCTTCTGCGCCGACAGGTCGACCCGCAGCTGCTTCAGCTCGTCGAGCACGTAGCGCTCGACGAACGGGGAGTACAACGGCTGATCCAGCTGCTCGACGTTCCGCCGCGCAGCCTCCGCCTCCTCGGCGGCCGGCTCCGCCCGCAGCGGAGCGGCCAGCTGCACCAATAGGCAAAAAGCCAGTACCGTCAGGATGCGAGACATATCGCCCGTCCGTGGTCATGCACCTCCACCAGGCAGCGGTGCAGGCTCTTGATCGCGCCGGCGTAGTCATCCTCGTCGACCACGAACTGCATATCCACCTGGCGCATCGACTGGTGCATCGCCTGTACGTTGATCTGCTGCTCGGCCAGCGCCCCGACCGCCTTAGCCAGCATGCCGCTAATCTGCATATCACTGCCGATGGCCGATACGATGGCCACCTTGCGCTGGTTGATCTCGGCCTCGGCACACTGCTCTTCCAGCGCCCGCCGGATCCGCTTGACGGTCTTCAGATTGGTCGACAGGTAGTGGGTGATGGTATTGGCGTTCACATCCTTGGAGACGATATTGGCCTTGAAGCGGCCGAGCACCGCCAGGATCTCGCGGTCGTAACGACCGACGCTGCCGGTCATCTCCTGGTCGAACACTTCGATGGCGTACATCCCGGTGGCGCCGGCGATGATCTCCACACAAGGTGTATCGCTGACATAATCACCGGTGATCAGGGTGCCGGCGTGCTCCGGCTCGAAGGTGTTCTTGACCCGCAGGGGAATGCCGTTCTGGCGCAGCCCCTTGGCGGCGCGCGGGTGGATCGCCTCCATGCCGAGGTTGGCCAGCTGGTCCGCCACGTCGTAGTTGGTACGGCCGATCGGCACCACGTTGGCCTCGCCCACCAATCGCGGGTCGGCGCTGCTGAGGTGAAACTCCTTGTGGATGATCGCCTCACGGGCTTTGGTCAACACCGCGATACGGCTGAAGGTCATCTCGCTGTAGCCGCGATCGAAAGTCGACATCAGACCCTGCTCGCTGTGCGCGTAGCCGGTTGCTACCGGCAGCTGGGTACCCAAATCGAGCCCGGCGAAGGCCTTTTCGATCCGCTCGTCCAGCGACATATGCTTGTCGGCACGCCAGCCGGTCAGGTCGACGAAACAGGCGTTGACGCCGTCGCGCTTCAGCAACTGGGCGGTATTCCAGGCGCTGTGCGCCTCGCCGATACTGGCCAGCATCTCGCGCACCGTGGCCAGGTGCGCATCCAGCGAGAAGTGGCCGTGCTGGCAGAGCTGCTGCAGACCGAGCAGGCAGCCTTCGGCATCGTCCAGTCGCTCGCCGATAAAGGCGTTGGCTTGCACCAATTGCGTGCCATCGCCGAACAGCTCGGCATTGATGGCGAACATATCCTGCTTCAGCTGCTGCAGCGCTTCCCGCCAGCTGTCGTCATTAATGCCGTTGGCAAACAGTGCAAAGACGCCGGGCCGGCCGGTCTTCTTGTGTTCCAACAGCTGGTTGGTGATACCGCCATAGGCGGAGACAACGAAAATTCTTTGGTAGAGGGAGTGTTGATGGACGGGCTTCAGAATGACGTTATCCCGCAGAGCGGCATAGTCGCTCATCGAGGTACCGCCCACCTTTTCTACCGTATGGGCTTGCATTATTGGGTCTCCATTATCGGCTTTGCTCGGCCGGCGGACCGGTTGTTTTATGGCACCGCTCCGCCCTCTCCTTGGTCGCGCAAACGATGCACCGACAATTGAGGCGATTCCAGCAAAGCCTTTGTTTTATAAGATTTCCCCGGAACAGACCGCCCGATGAACGGAGCCTATTCCGGGGACTGCTCGCGATTGACAGCGGCCTGCCGTCACAGATCGATCGGCTGAATGCGCTCGCGACTGCAGATATACTCGGGGCGCGGCGGCTGATCACAGAACGGTTCAACCACCCGGTTGCTCAACGCGTTGTAAACAAAAAACGCGTTGGAGCGCGGAAACGGCGTGATATTGCCGTTGGAGCCATGCATGGTGTTGCAATCGAACACAATGATACTGCCCGGCTTGCCCGTTGCCGTCTCGATGCCACCCGCCTCAACCAATTGGCTCAGGCAGTCGTTGCTCGGTACGCCGCACTCCTGCTTCTTCAGCGAGGATTTGTAGTGATCGGCCGGGGTTTCCCCTTCGCACACCGCATAGGATTTGTGCGAGCCGGGCACCAGCATCAGCGGACCGTTGCAATCGAAGTTCTCGGTCAGGGTGATCGAGATACTCAACGCCCGCATCCGCGGCATGCCGTCCTCGATATGCCAGGTCTCGAAATCGGAGTGCCAGTAGAACTCCTTGCCGGCAAAGCCCGGCTTGTAGTTCAACCGCGACTGATGCACGTACACCTGGTCATTCAACAGATAACGGGCCAGACCCGCCAGGCGCGGATCGGCAGCCAGCTTTTTGAAAACCAGGCTGGTCTCGTGAACCATGAAGATCGAGCGGATATCGCCGCTGCCGGGCTCAGTGATCGAATGCTCCGAGGCCTTGACGCCGTCATCCTCCAGCAGCGACCCCAGCTCCTGCTGAAACGCGGCAACCTCCCGCTCGCTGAAAACGTTTTCAAGGATCAGAAAGCCCTGCCGCTCGTACTGCTCGACCAGGGCATAATCGATCGGGCACTCCAGGGCGTTGGTACTGTAGACCACGGGGTCCTTACGCTCCGCCAGTGCCGGCTGACGCCCGCCGCGCGAGGGGTAGGCATCTGCGTTGTGCTGAGTGGAATTCACTGCTTGCTCGGCCATTATCGGGTTCTCCTTCGCTGATCCTCCTGGTTCAGTCCGTCACCGCTTCGGCTTCCAGCTCGTAGGCGCCTTCGGCGTTGTGAACTTCCTTGCCGTTCAGCGGCGGATTGAACACGCAGGCCATCTTCATCTCGGAGAAGGCGCGCAGAATATGCTCGTCATGCTGATCCAGGATATAGATGGTGCCCGGCTTGATCGGGTATTTCCTGCCGTCGTTCAGGGTTTCCACCTCACCTTCGCCGGACATGCAGTAGACCGACTCCAGATGGTTCTGGTAGTGCATCCGAAAATCGGCACCCTGGTAGATGGTGGTGATATGGAAGGAAAAACCCATCTGGTCATCCTTCAGCAGCAGGCGGGTACTCTCCCAGTTGCCACCTTCCGAAACGACGCGCCGGTTGGAGTTTTCCGCTGCCTGCAATGTTCTAACGATCATGATCTGTCCTGTTTGCTAAGTTTGTATACGGGCGAGGCGCAGCTGCGGTAAGACACTAGCGCAGCACTCGGCGCCTCCAGCCCAATTAACTTGAAATAGTGCCGCGTGACGGAGCCCGGGCTTAGCTGGCGAGATCGAAGTAATCCTTCTCTTCGGGGATCGAGTCCTCTTTCGCGCAGACCTCCTTGATCGCCTGCTCGACGATATCCATCCCCTGCTTCAGGCTTTCGTCGCTGATGATCAGCGGGCAGAGGAACTTGACGATCTGGTCATCCGCGCCGCTGGTTTCGATGATCAGCCCTTTCTGGAAAGCGATACGGGTGACCTTGCCGGCCAGTTCGCCGTTGATGCAGTTGATCCCCTGAAACATGCCCCGGCCACGGGTGGTGAAGTTGCCTTCGCCGTACTGCTCGACGATCGCATCCAGCCGCCGAGCGATATAGTCGCCCTTGCGCTTGATCTCGTTGGAGAACTTGTCATCCGACCAGTAATGATCGATCGCCGCCTTGGCGGTGACGAAGGCCAGGTTGTTGCCGCGGAAGGTGCCGTTATGCTCGCCCGGCTTCCACTGATCCAGCTCCGGCCGGAACAGCACCACCGCGAACGGCAGGCCATAACCGCTCAGTGACTTGGACAGGGTCACCATATCGGGATAGATACCGGCTTCCTCGAAGCTGAAGAAGGTGCCGGTACGGCCGCAGCCGGCCTGGATATCGTCGATGATCAGCAGGATTTCATGCTTCTTGCAGACCACATCGAGGCTCTGCAGCCACTCGACGCTGGCGGCGTTGATGCCGCCCTCGCCCTGCACGGTTTCGACGATCACCGCCGCCGGCTTGTCGACACCGCTGCTGGAGTCGGACAGCACCTTGTCCAGGTAGGCGGTGGTATCGAGCTGATCACCCAGATAGTTTTCATACGGCATCCGGCTGACACCGCCGAGGGTCACACCGGCCGCACCACGATGGTGGGAATTACCGGTGGCGGACAGTGCGCCCAGGGTAACGCCATGGAAGCCATTGGTGAAGGCGATGATATTTTCCCGACCGGTGACACTGCGGGCCAGCTTGATGGCTGCCTCGACGGCGTTGGTACCGGTCGGACCGGTAAACTGCATGACATATTCATAGCCGCGCGGCTTGAGGATCTTGTCGTTGAAGGCCTCCAGGAACTCCCCCTTGGCCTTGGTGTGCAAGTCCAGGCCGTGAGTAATGCCATCGCTCTGGATGTAGTCGAGCAATTCCTGCTTGAAGAGCGGGTTGTTATGACCGTAGTTCAGCGTACCGGCCCCGGCGAGAAAATCGATGTACCGGTTACCCTCCTGGTCGAACAGGAACTCACCCTGCGCCTTGTGGAATACGCGCGGGAAGGAACGGGCATAACACTGTACTTCCGATTCAATCTCTTCAAAAATTTTCATTTATCTCTCCTTAAGTTTCTGAATTCTTTCGCGGACACGACCGGCCCATTTCCGGGCCTGGCCGGTTTGCCGACTTACTGAAATGGGCCGATGCGAACCAGCATCTCGGTGGCATGCTCGCCGTCGAAGTGCGTCTGCCGATCAAACAGCACCGAACGGTTCAACTCGGCGCCCAAGCTGCGAGCCAGGCGCTCGAACAGCGCCCAGGAGGCGCCGTTCGCCTCGGTAATCGTGGTTTCGAGATAGCTCACCCCCTGACACTGGGGGCGCTGCAGAATGTCATGCAGCATCCGGCTCGCCAGCCCCTGGCCGCGCGCCTGTTCACCGACCGCCACCTGCCAGATGAACAGAGTGTCGGGACGCTCGGGCAGCCGATAACCGGAGATAAAACCGACCAGCTGATCACCACTGAGCGCCGCCACCGACGTCTCGGCCATATGACTGCACTGCAACAAATTGCAGTACATGGAGTTGCCATCCAGCGGCGGGCAAGCAGCCACCAGCCGATGGACCGCGGCTCCATCTGCCGAAACCGGCGCTCGCAACTGCACGCTCACCTGTTCAGTCTGGGAATCATTCATCACCAAAATCACATCCGAATCTAATTATTAGTACTCAAATTGCTTTTCACGCAATAAATAAGAAACACCACCTACAGAACAACAAAAGCGACCAAAACCAACAGTTATCCCGTAGTTTTCAGGCACATTTGCTTAGAACTCTAAGCATCGTACACTAAACATCTTCAGTGAACAAATGATGTAGACACGGCTATACTTTTTGGACCCTTAACAAATACACACAAACAACCGGGCACAAGAGGACGGACACCGGCTAGCTACAAGGGCTGCGGCCAATAGGAAGGGAGCGGTCGGCAACTGGATGGGGCGATGTATTACGCATACGCGGAAGGGGATTCATGCCAAGGCACTGCCACCCAGTCGACACCAGATGGGCGGTCAACAGGGGGCGGGCCGCCGGCTCGGCGCATCCAGCACCATTCAATCAGCGCAGGAAAAGGGGCTGAACTTGGATCGAATTGAGGAAGTACTGATCGCGCTACGCCGGGTCATAAGGGCAACCGACCTGCATTCGAAGTACCTGGCCAAGACAACCGGGCTGACGGCACCGCAGATCCTGTTGCTGCAAGCGATCCGGGACAAGGGCCTGCTGACCATCGGCGAGCTGGCCAGCGATATCAGCCTGAGCCAGGCCACGGTGACCACCGTGCTGGATCGACTGGAGAAACGCGGCCTGGTCTATCGCCAACGCTCGGCGACGGACAAGCGCAAAGTGCACGCCCATCTGACCAATGCGGCACACGAAATATTGAAAAGCGCCCCGATCCCATTGCAGGAGCAGTTCACCCGTCAATTCGATAATCTGCAGGATTGGGAGCAGACCCTGATCATCTCCGCCCTGCAACGGGTCGCCCAGATGATGGACGCCCAGCATATCGACGCCTCTCCGGTGCTGGATGTCGGCCTGCTGGCCGACCAGGGCCCCCGCACGAGAAACAGGCCGCGACGACAGAAAGCGATGATGCCAAACCGCCCTAAGCCGACCTAATCCAGCTGCATCAACCGGTTTCGCTGCTCAAGCAATTGCTGCAGAAAACCTGTATCGATATCGCGCCGTTGATCACGATACTGCCGACAACAATCCAGTGCCGCCCCATCACCCTGCTCATCGATCTCAATCCCCAGCTCGACCGCCCTTCGCAGCAGCGGGGCTGCCGTCTCTGACGGCAATCCGCTTTGCTGATGACCGCCGCTTGCCAGCCAGCTTTGCGCCAACCGGAAGCCGCTGTGCATATTCAGCCGCAGCATGTAATCGATGCGGGTTTCGACCGACAGCCGGCCGGTCGCCGGGTAGTGGATAAGCAATGGGAACAGCGGGCTCAACGTCGGCAACAGATGGTTGGCGTAGACCTCGCACTGCCAGTATCTGCCGGCCACCGCCTGGAAGTGCTCGAAGTCGCGGATATTGCAGAAGCCCGATTCAGACAACGGCAGAATCTCGACCTTGGGCTTGGCCGGGTCCACGGTATCGTTGGCAACATCGACATAGAGCGTGCCGAACTGGAAGGCGTTCTGGAAATAGCTTTCGCGCAATGCGCCCCAGACCCGCCGGGCCACGCCCCCCTCGGCGACGAACTGGCGGATCAGCTGCTGAGCCGGATTTTGCGGCCGCTGGATCCCCTGCTGCAGCAGCCGGTAAACAGCCTGGGAGATCTCCAGGCAACGACCAATAGGGTACGCCTTTTCCCCCTGGGCCGGGTACTGTCGCTCGAGCGACGGATCGACCTGCTCCCGCAGTCGCAGCAGTTCGCTTTCAATAAGTACCAGATTGGGTTGCAACCAGCGTCGGGTCAGCTGAACCTGGCGGTCATCGACCGGTGTCAGCTGTTCCGCCAGGCGGGGGGATTCAGGCATTGATCTAAGCATCCTGCTGAGCAAAGTATCGGCCATCTTAGCACCACGCCTTCAAAGCGCTCCAGCACGATGCCAGAGCCGTTCATCATTTCGCCGCACAGTTGCAATATCCCTGCAATATGGCTCAGGTAAAACTGATGTCATCAACAGATTTGAGAATATTTTGAGGATACTAAGATGGAAAAACAGCATCTGGTGGCGCAGCTGAAACAGTTGCTGCGCAGTGGTTACTCGATTGACGATGTGCGCAACCTGGTGATTGGCCCGCGCATCCTGGTGGAACAGGCGATCGCCGAATACCAGGCCCAGAGCCTGCAGCGCGAACAGCAGCAGCGACCGTTGCGCCAGCAGGCCGAGTACGCCATGTACCTGGGCAGCGCCCGCTAAGCGGCGCTACCCGCAACAGCCAAAGCACCAAGCAATAAAAACATCCGCTAGCTGAACCAGTCCGCCGCCCTTGCCGGTCAACCAAGAGCGTCAAAAACCCAGCCGAAAATCGCCGAAAACTCACCCTTCTCCTTATAAACACACTATATTTAGGGTTAAACGCCGGCGTTTTCGCGCCTTTAACCGGGTTATTCGCACAAGCCTTGATACAGCGCATATTCACCTTCGGTTCAGGGCTTTGGGCGTATTTACATAAAGTAACGCCTATGCGTACACTGCGCCCGCGGGCCTTTGCGGGTCACCGCCAATGACTAGTGAGCACTGAAGGATATAACCATGAAAAAAGCTCTGATCGCTGCTACCGCCGCCGCGCTGATGTTCCCGGCAGCCGCCATGGCTGAACGCTCCGGCGAAGAGGTCTACAACACCAAATGTGCCGTCTGCCACGCAGCAGGCGTAGCCGGCGCACCGAAGCTCGGCGACGCCGCCGCCTGGGAAGCTCGCGTTGCCCAGGGTATGGACGCGCTGCTGGCCACCGCCAAGAGCGGTAAGGGCGCCATGCCGCCGAAAGGCACCTGCATGGACTGCTCCGATACCGAACTGTCCGCCGCTATCCAGCACATGGTCGGCAACGCCAAGTAAGTTGACCGCGGCCAAAAGAAGCCCCGCCTGACAGCGGGGCTTTTTATTTTCTATCGCTGCCGACTACGGGTCTTCGAAGGAGATACGCTTCCCCCCCTAATCGCCAGGACAGTTAGGTCTGGCCCCTTCGCATCCCATCGCCATACTGAACTAACAGATCCGCGGCAGCTGTTCGCCAACCAGCATATCCAGAATACGCTCGCCGCCGAAGCCGGTCTGCACCAGCACCCGCCCGGCCGGCCCGGCCAGCACCTCACCGATAATCGCCGAGCCCCGGCCCGCCGGATGGGCCTGCATCGCGGCCAGCACCGCTTCGGCCTGCTCGCCGGGCACCACCGCCACCAGCTTGCCCTCATTGGCGAAATAGAGCGCATCCAGCCCCAGAATCTCGCACACCCCGCGCACTTCGTCGCGCACCGGCAGGGCCTCCTCGAGCAACCGGATCGACAGCGCCGAACTCTCGGCGAACTCGTTGACCACCGTCGCCACGCCGCCGCGCGAGGCATCACGAATGGCGTGGATATCCGGGCAGACCTCCAGCATCGCCTGCACCAGCGAGTGCAGCGGCTGGCAGTCGGTCTTAAGCTCCACGTCGAGCGCCAGATCGCCACGGGCGTTGAGGATCGCCGCGCCGTGATCGCCGATAAAGCCGTTGACGATCACCTTGTCGCCCGGCCGGCAGCGCTGGGCGGAGATATTGACGCCGGCCTTGATCACGCCGATACCGCTGGTGTTGATGAACAGCTTGTCGCCCTTGCCCTTGGGCACCACCTTGGTATCGCCGGTGACGATGGTGACACCGGCCGCATCGGCCGTCTGGCGCATCGACTGCACGATCTGGCGCAGCTCGCTGACCGCCATTCCCTCTTCGATGATCATGCCGCAGGAGAGGTATTTGGGGATCGCCCCGCTGACCGCCAGATCGTTGACCGTACCGTTGACCGCCAACGTGCCGATATTGCCGCCCGGGAAGAACAGCGGATCGACCACGTAGGAGTCGGTGGTAAAGGCCAGCTGGCCGCCCTGCGCCGACAGAGCCGCCAGGTCGAAGCGGGCCTGGTCCTCCAGCGGGTTCAGATCAGGATTATCGAAGGCACCGACAAACAGGTCCTCGATCAGGTCGCGCATCGCCTTGCACCCGGAACCGTGCGCCATGGTGATGGTATCGGCTTTCAGGGTACGTCTGGGTCGGTTAGTCATAGCAGTCTTCTTATCTGGCTTGTAGCTATCTTGTTTTACCACGTGTAGGAGGGGCTTCAGAGGGTGTCGCAAAACTACTACGCTCGGTGATGCTGCGTTAAAAATCGGCTCAAAATGCTCATTTTCAGCACGTAAACTCCGCTTTTTCGCCGATTTTTGCCTTGTCTCACCTTCGCTCGCTACATTTTGCGACACCCTCTTTAGCCGCGACCTCTTCGCCATGGTGCTCGGCGTTGGTCGCGGCTAAACCTGCCCGGCCGGAGTCCCTCCTACAACAGTAATATTTTGAAATTCACATATTCACGGCGTCGATGCGGCCGTAGCTGTGATAGGCCGAGCAGGCCCCCTCGGTCGACACCATCAGCGCGCCGAGCGGCGTTTCCGGCGTGCACTGCTTGCCGAACACCTTACACTGCCAGGGCTTGATCACCCCCTTGAGCACCTCGCCGCACTGGCAGGATTTCGGATCGGCGATCTTCAGGTTCGGCAGGGTGAACTGCTTTTCGGCATCGAACGCGGCATAGCCTTCGCGGATCTGCACCCCGGAGTGGTCGATCGACCCCAAGCCGCGCCACTCGAAGAACTCACGCAACTCGAACACCTCGGCCACCGCCTGCAATGCCTGTGTGTTGCCGCCGTCCGGCACGATCCGCTTGTACTGGTTCTCGATCCGCGCCTCGCCGTCACGGATCTGCAGCAACAGCATATGGATCGACTGCAGCACGTCGAGCGGCTCGAAGCCGGACACCACCAGCGGCCGGTCGTAGTGCCGGGAAACGAACTCATAGGGCTTCTGGCCGATCACCATGCTGACATGGCCGGGGCCCAGGAAGCCGTCGATATACATATCCGGGCTGTCGAGGATCGCCTTGATGGTCGGGATGATGGTGATGTGGTTGCAGAACAGGAAGAAGTTGTCGATCCCCTGCACCTTGGCCTGCTTCACCGTCAGCGCGGTGCTCGGCATGGTGGTCTCGAAGCCCAGCCCGAAGAACACCACCCGCTTGTCCGGGTTGGCAATCGCCAGCGCCAATGCATCCATCGGCGAATAGACCATCCGCACGTCGCAGCCGTCCGCCTTGGCCTGCTGCAGACTCTTTTTCGAGCCCGGCACCCGCATCGCGTCGCCGAAAGTGGTGAAGATCACATCCGGCTGCTCGGCGATCGCCACGCAGTCGTCGACCCGTCCCATCGGCAACACGCAGACCGGACAGCCCGGCCCATGCACCAGTTCGATCTCCTTCGGCAGCAGCTGCTCCAGGCCGTAGCGGAAGATCGAGTGGGTATGGCCGCCGCAGACCTCCATGATCTGCAATGGCTGCTGCTGCGCCTTCGGGATCTCCTTGATGACGGCGTGGATCTGCTCCAGCACCGCCTTGGCCATCTTCGGATCGCGGAACTCGTCGACAAATTTCATCTGCTCACCTCAACCGCACCTCTGCCAGGTGCTGTGTTTTGTTTGTGGCTGGCACGCGCTCCAGGGTGCGGTCTCGCCGGATCGGCGGACCGCGCAGGACACGCCTGTCACAGAACTTCCATCGCAAGCCTAACGGCCGTGCTCGCCCAGGTAACCGCGCTCGTCGGCCAGCAGGGTGTGCACCAGGTCCCACAGGATGTGGTAGCAGACCAGGTGGCACTCCTGGATGCGGTGCACGCTGTCGGTCTCGACGATCAGGCAGTGGTCCACATTGGAACTCTGTGCCAGTTCACCACCGTCGCCGCCGGAGAACGCCACCACCGACAGCCCCAGCTGCTTGGCCTTGTTGACCGCCGCGGTAATGTTGGCCGAGTTGCCGGAGGTGGAGAACACCACCAGCAGATCCTCCGGTTTGGCCAGCGCCAATAGCTGGCGCGGCAGCACATGCTGGAAGCCGATATCGTTGGCCACCGCGGTCAGCATGGCGTTGTCCTGGCTCAGATTGATCGCCGGCAGCGCCGGCCGACCGGCGGTGACCGGGTGCATGAACTCCAGCGCCAGGTGGGCCGAGTCGCAGCTGGAGCCGCCGTTGCCGGCGGTCAGCAGCCGACCGCCATTGCGGTAGCTTTCGGCGATCGCTTCGGCGATTTGCGCCAACACACCGCTGTACTTGGCGAAGAACGCCTGCTTAGCGGCCAGGCTCTGCTGCACCTTGAGCTGGATCGAGTCCTGCAGCCCGGCGGATTTGTCGCGCGGTGCCGCCGGCTGGTCCGGTGCCATAAAGGGGTACATCGAGGCGAGAATATCGTCGTTATCAGCCATGGTTATCTCTCTGCAGATCTGCTGCGGTTTATCTGTGCTGTTCGGTGCCATATCGGTCGCGGCCGAAGTCCCTCCTACAAGGGGTGCTAGCGATGTAGGATTGCCTTCAGGCGACCAAACGCCGATAGGCGTTTAAACCACTAAATCCGGAGCCACTGCTGTGCCAAATTCGGTCTCGGTGCTAGACCGGTTCAGTCGCGGCTGAAGCCCCTCCTACAGGGGCAACGCCAACTCAGGCGCCGGTATTCCTGATCGCCGCCAGCTCCTCCTCCATCTCGCCGAACTCGGCCAGCAACTCCAGGGTCTTTTGCGCTTCCTGTTCGTCGATCAGGCTCATCGCGAAACCGACATGGACCAGCGTCCAGCGGCCGATCAGCGACCCGGCATCGGCCGCCTCGGCCAACACGCAGGCCAGGTTGACCTCTCGCTTGACGCCACAGACGTCCACCATCGCCAGCATCTGCTCGGCATCGACGATCTCGACGATCTGGCCGGGAATTCCCAAACACATCTTCAGCTTCCTCTCAGTGTTCTGTCTCTGCAGCTGGTACAGGGCGAGCCCGGTCCATCTCGTAACGTTCCAGTTTGGCACGTAAGCCAACCCGGGACAGCCCCAGTTCACGCGAGGCCTGCGACTTGTTCCAGCGGTGGCGGATCAGGGTTTCGCGCAGAATCCGCTTCTCCAGCGCCTCGATCCGCTCCTTCAGGCTGCCCTGCAAACTCGCTACCTGATCAAGCAGCTCGCCGGCCTCTTCGGGGCCGGCCCGCAGGATGCGCGGCGACAGCAGATCGGCACCGACCCAGTCTTCGCCGGCCAACACCAGCATCCGGCGCACCTCGTTCTGCAGCTCACGCACATTGCCCGGCCAGTGGTAGCGCTGCATGCAGGCCAGCGCCTCGTCGCTGTAACCGCGCACCGGCTTATCGAACTCCCGCTGGGCCTTGTCCAGAAAATGCTGCGCAAGCAGCGGGATATCCACCCGCCGCTGCGCCAGCGGCGGTAGCGTCAGGGTCACCTCGGCCAGCCGGTAGTAGAGGTCCTGGCGGAAGCGGCCGGCGCGCACCTCCTCCTCCAGATCGCGGTTGGTCGAGGCCACCACCCGCACGTTGACCTTGCGGCGGCGGTGGTCACCGAGCGGGCGCACTTCGCGCTCCTGCAATACCCGCAGTAGCTTCACCTGGAACGCCGGGCTGATCTCGCCGATCTCGTCGAGAAAAATGGTGCCGCCATCGGCCTGTTCGAACAGCCCGACATGGTCGTTGATCGCGCCGGTGAAGGCGCCCTTCTTATGGCCGAACAGCTCCGAGGCCAGCAGCTCGTCCGGCATCGCGCCGCAGTTCTCGACCACGAACGGCTGCTCGGCACGGCTGCTGTTGTAGTGCAGCGCACGGGCGAACAGCTCCTTGCCGGTGCCGGACTGGCCGGTGATCAGCACCGAGATGTCGTAGGGTGCGATCCGGCCGACCTGCTCGCAGATCCCGTTCAGCGGGCTGTCGGCGCCGCGTCGGATCTCGGCCAGCTGGAACTGCTGCTTCAGCTGCGCCTTGCGGGCCGACAGCTCGCGCTGCAACTGCGGCGCGGTCAGCTTCATCTCCATCGCCAGCAGCTCGTTCTGCTGCTGCAGGCTGGACAGCTGGCAGGCCTGGCGCAGGCTGTCCAGCAGCGCCTCCGGATGCCAGGGCTTGGTGATGTACTGGTGGATGCCGGAGTCGTTGACGCCGCGGATGATATCCTCGGAGTCGGTGTAGCCGGACAGGATCAGCCGGGCGGTGTCAGGCCAGCGCTCGCGCACCTGGCTCAGCAGCTCCACGCCGCTGGTGCCGGGCATCCGCTGATCGCACAGCACCGCGTTGACCGGCTGCTGCTCCAGCAGCGCCAGCGCCTGCTCGGCATTGCTGGCGGTCAGCACGTCGAACTCCTCGTCCAGGGTGCGCTCCAGGGTCTCCAGCGAGCGGACCTCGTCGTCGACGCAGAGCACCCGGGGCCGCTTGATCATCTCCATGGGCGATCCTCAGAGCAGCGTGCGTAGCTGATCGATTTGTGACTGCAGCCGGTCGATCCGCTGCTGCAGGCGACTGCGGCGCCGGCTTTCCAGCCAGTCCAGCCAGCTGTCCATCCCCTCGCCGCTGCGCGCCGACAACTGGATCACGTCGATATCGGGATTGACCCGGCGGGCGTAGTCGATACAGGCCTCGACGTCGAAATCCAGGTGCGATAGCAGGTCGATCTTGTTCAACAACATCAGATCGGCGGCGTGGAACATGTCCGGATACTTGATCGGCTTGTCCTCCCCCTCGGTGACCGACAGGATCGCCACCTTGTGGGCTTCGCCGAGGTCGAACGCCGCCGGGCAGACCAGGTTGCCGACATTCTCGATAAACAGCAGGCCGCCGCTCAGCTGGTCGAAGTTGTCCAGCGCATGACCGACCATATGGGCGTCCAGATGGCAGCCCTTGCCGGTGTTGACCTGCACCGCCGGCACCCCGGTGGCGCGGATCCGGTCGGCATCGTTGGCGGTCTGCTGGTCGCCCTCGATCACCGCCAACGGCCGTCGGCCTTGCAACCGGCCGATGGTCTCGGTCAGCAGGCTGGTCTTGCCGGAGCCGGGGCTGGAGACCAGGTTCAGCACCAGCAGGTTGTCGCGCTCGAAGCGGGCCCGGTTGGCAGCGGCATAGCGGTCGTTCTTGCCGAGGATATCCTGCTCGATCTGCACCATCCGGCGCTGACTCAGCCCCGGCGCATGGGCTCGGGCCGGCCCCTGGCCGTAGTGGTGGTTATCACCGTCCTGCACCACTGCGTCCGTTTCATGGGGATGATGGTCGTGGTGATGATGATCGTGACCTTGATGGTCATGAATGTGGTCGTGAGGGTGATGATCGTGCGCATGATCATGATGATGGTGGTGATCATGCCCCTCGATCGACAATTCCCCTTCGCCGCATCCGCATACCGTACACATACTCAGTCCACCTCCAGTTCTTTTATTCTCAGCTCTTCGCCACTGGTGACCTGCACCTGGTAGCTGCCGCAAGCCGGACAGCTGTCGTAGCGTTGCCGGATCTCGATCTGCGACGCACAGCCCAGACACCAGCCGCTGGCCGGCAGCTCGATGATCTCCAGCCGGGCACCCTCGGCCAGGCTGTCACGGGTCACCGCCTCGAAACAGAACCGCAATGCCTCGGTTTCCACCGCCGCCAGCGGGCCGATCTCCAGCCAGACGGTGCGGACCCGGCGGTACTGCTGCTCGACCGCCTGCTGCTCCAGCAGCTGGACGATCCCTTCGGCGATCGACATCTCATGCATCCGGCCCGATCTCCACGTCAAATTTCACACAGGGGTCCAGCAGCAGTGCCAGCGTCCGCACCAGTGCCAACGCCTGCTGCCGGTCGGCCACCGTGACTCCGCGCAGCTGCCGCACCAGGCTGCCGGCCGGGTGGAAGTTCCACTCGGTCGGCGCCAGCAGCGCCAGCTCGGCCACCACGCCATCCACCAGCCTGAGCTGGTGACTCAACAGCCCGCGGGCACTGTCCACCGTCGCCAGCCCCCAACCGGGGGCTGGTGCCGACTCCAACGCCAGCGGTTCGGCCTGCAGCAGCCGTACAGGCAATTGCCGCAACTCGTCGAGCAGCGCCAGCAGCCGTTGCACCAGCGGGTGCAGCCCCTGATCCGCCGTCAGCCGCTGCAGCGGCGCGCCCCGCCAACGCGGCCAGAGACCGGTCTCGCGGGGTTCACCGTGCAGAGTCGGCGCGCGACAGAAGGCTGCCGACTGCTCAGTCTGCAACTGTCGGTGCAGCCAGTCACGCGGCAATGCACTTAGCGTGGCGCTGCCCTGATGCAGGTCAACTTCACCGAACCGCCGCTGCAAGCCAACCAGCAACCGGCCGACAGGGCTCTGCTCAGCAGCGGCCAGCCGCTGCTGAAGCCACATTTCCAGCGGTAACTCGCTTAAGGGTAGCCAGCTCTGCTGTAACTCCGATACTAGCCCATGGCCCACAGCCGGGTTGCTTGACGCCTGCCCAGCCAACCGCAGCGCATCACTGCGCCGGTCACAGTAGGCGGCGTAAAATCGGTTGAACGCCGCCAACAGCGGGCGCAACTCGGCCGGCATACCGAGCCAATCACGCAGCAGACGCAGTAACTGTTCACGTCCGCTCTCCGCCAACAGCAGCTGGGCGCGGGCCCGCCGTACCGATTCCGACGCCTCGATACCCAGCGCCTGCTCGACCGCCTGCAACGCGGCTATCCGCTGGGCATTACCGCACAGTGCGAACAGCAACGGCAATCCAACCAACAATTGATCGACCGAGCGGCCGACGAACAGCCGGGCCAGCGCCGTTGGCCGGCTGGAGTCGATCTCGACGGCGGCGATCCGGGTCCGGCCCGGTTCATCGGCCAACCGCAAACGTATGCGCAACTCGCCGACCGGATTGGCGGCCAAGGCTCGCCCGTTCATCGTGCCGACCCGCCGGCCAACCCGGTTAAAAATCCACGTCGACTCAGCTGTTGTGGCTGGCCTGCCAAATCTTTCTCGGCGGGCACATCGGTGGCGGGCTCCGCAGCTTGAAACAGCGCCGCCAGAGCGGCCCCGGCGGTCGCTTCCGCCGCCGCCTGGTCGGCGAATTCGAACACCGGCGAGAACAGCGAACAGGCGCAGTAACCACCGAAATGCGCATCCCAGCCGTGGATAAACTCGTAGCTGCCGCTGGGCAATAGCAGCCGCCGCTTTTCGCCGCTGTCGCCTTCGCACCAGCGATCGTCTTCGCCCGGCAGCAGCATCAGGTTCATGAACCAGGGGGTCAGCAACGCCCCCAGCCGGCGTCCCTCGAACTCCCGAAAGCCAAGCGCCCTTACCGACAAGGCCGGGTTCAGCATCGGCAGCCCGGCCATCTGCTCGCGCTCGATCTGCCGGTAACGCTGTTCGAGCTGTGCCGGACCGATCACCTGTCCAGCACCATGAACTGCAGCCGGTCGCCGTCGCACTCCGGGCAGCGCCAGTGGTCCGGCAATTGGCTGAACGGCGTGCCCGGCGCAACCTGCCAGACCGGATCGCCCTGCAACGGGTCGTAGACGTACCAGCAGATCTTGCACTCCAACCGGCTATCGTCGGCCAGCTGATGGTCCTTGCCCAGGTAGCTGCCTTCGAAGCAGTCCTTAAAACACACCTCGAAACCGCCGCTCATACCAGTACCTCGCGGATCTCGCGCAGTCGCAATGCGCTGTCGTCGATATCCTCCTGCGCGGCGCAGGCCACCGCCGGCACGTCGACCACCTCCAGAGTGTCGAGGATCAGCTGATCGGTGGAGTTGTAGTACTGCACCCGCCAGAGCGCAGGCACCCGGGTACTGGTGATCCGGCAGTTGCCGTAGCCGCGTGACAGGATGGTGACCGGGCCGGCGCCCAGCTTTTCATCGAGAAACTGATGATCGTTCGGCGAGAACGGCAGCAGCGACAGGTTAACCACATGGGGCGGCCGGCCGGGCCGGTAGTTCTGCGTGTGCTCGGCCAGCTCGGTCAATACCGCCGGCGCGTTGAGCAGATCGCCGGCCAGCTCCTGCCCGCACAAGGTCAACGGCTGGCAGCCATGAAAGGCAGCGCTGCGCACCCGCGCCGGAATGTCAGCCACCTCGATGGTCTCGTTTTGACTGTCGCCGTCGTCGGACAGCGTGCGCAGCCGCCAGACGCCGGCCAGCACCGTCTCCTGCGCCAGAATACGCGGCTCGCCCTCGAACACCAGGCTGACCTCACCCTCGCCAAGAATCTGGTTCAGCAGATCCTGGTCTTCCAGCGGCAGCTGGCCCATCGGCAGGCTCAGCGCGCCCAGCCCGACCCGATAGCCGTCAAGCAGGTGCTGCAATTTGTCGAGCAACGCCACCGCCTGCGGGCACTGGGCCGCCTGCTCCGCCTCCGGCAGCACCGGCATATCGTAGCTGGCCATCTCGCTCGGCATCGGCAGGTAGTCAAGCACCCGCTCGTCGTCGGATTCCGGCCGGCTACCCGGCCCCAGCGGTATATTGATCAGCGGGATATCAGACGGCATGACTCACCTCAATGACCGCAGCCCGGCGCACCAACGCCGTTCGGGCCTGTATTGTTGACGACGACCGGAATACCGATGCCGGGGTTGCGGCTTGGCTCAAGCGCCAGCATGCGATCGATCTCGCTCAGGTAGTCATCCCAGTTCTGCACCCGGCTGATCTGGCCCAGGTAGCGGCCCTGTTTCAGCAATACCAGGGTCGGCCACTGCTGGAAGTTGTAACGCCCCTGCAGCGCTTTCTCGGCACTGCGGGCGATCACCGCCACCGACAGTTGCGGAAACGCCTTGACCAGCTCCGGCAGGATCACCGCCAGGTCGTTGGATTCCGGAAAGCGCGCCGGCGCCTCGCTAAAGAACAGCAGACTGTAGGGCTGGCGCTCGACGAAACCGTCGAAGCTGTCGCCATCCAGCAGCGGGTAACCGTAGTCGTCGACCAACCGGTCGATTAACGGGGAGGACATAACACTCACTCTCGCTTTTTTAATAATGTCTTTTTAATAATGTCTTTCTAATAATTTCGTTTTTTCAAAATGCCGGGGGCTTACTTGGCATTCGGCGATATCTGTTCGGCCAGATGGGGCGGCAACTCCGGCTCGCGCTTGAGCAGATCGGAGAACAGACTGTCCAGCAGCGCACCTTCGTCAGCTCGACCATCGGCGACCGCTTTCATCGCCAGCAGCGCCTGACGCACTTGGCGGGCACGCTGCTCGCTGAGCACCTCACGGGCCGCGCCGAGAAACACCAGCAGCCAGCTGCCAGCCGGCTGTGGCCCGACCAGCGCGGTATCCACCCGCTGCTGCACGCCGCCGTTATCGCACAGCGCGAAACCGGGGTGACTCTCGATCACCTGCATCGGAATGCCGATACACATCGCCTCACTCCTGCTCGAAGCGCCGGTTCAACACCCGCGCATCGCCGATCCGGCAGGCCTCGACCTCCGCCGGCCGGCCCTCTTCATAGCGCTGCAGGGTCAGTTCATCGGGCGCCAGGTCGGTGGTGACCAGCGGGGTTTCCCGCCGTTGCGGCTTCACGCCGAAGCCGGCCAGGTAATCCAGCGCCAGCTGTACCGCCGACTCGAGCTGGGCCCGTACCGGCTCGCGCAGGCTGCCGCCGAAGTCCTCCAGCTCGACCGGTTGCACGCCGATCAACAGCAACTTCTGCGGGTAGGAACCGGTGAACTCGGCCATCGCCAGCACCTCCTGAAAACCGGTCTGGTGCAGGCTCATCCGCTTGGCGCCCATGAACTTCGGCACCTGGTCATCGTGAATCAGCTTCAGGGTGCCGGGCACCAGGCCGTAGTCGATCGCATCGAACACCACCAGGATGTCGGCCTGCTGCACATGCTGCACCAGGTAGATCCCCTGGGTACCGCCATCCATCAGCCGGACGTTGTCGTCGAACCGGTAATAGCGGTTCAGCTGCTCGACGGCGCGCACACCGAAGCCCTCATCCGCCCAGAGGATGTTGCCGATACCGAGGATCAGAACGTTTTTTTGCGCCATTGCCCGCTCCTGTCAGCGAAACCTGTTGTCAGCAAAACCTGAATTGACGGTTTCATTACAAGGAGCGTGCCAACAGGACGAGGAAAGCTGAAAGCCCGAGATGGCGGCTGTTACGGCAGGGGTTACAGGAATCCGAGAGACGGGAAGTGAAAAGTTGGTTTTCGATAGCCCCAAACACCGGAAGAGCAGTTTCCATCCGGAGTGTGGCGACAGCCTACAAAGGCTCGCCTGCGGGACATATCCGGGCTGGGCAGGCGGTTAAGCCTGAGCGGTCGCCCTGTGGGCGGCGGGTCGGCTGAAGCCAACCCTGGCCGCCTGGCGGTATTCGCGGTACCAGCGGATAAAGCCGAACACCACGATCAGCTCATAGAGGCAGAACAGCCCGGCGGTCAACAGCAGACCGCGGTCCAGATAGAGGTAGATCGACAGGCCGTCGATCACCAGCCAGTAGAGCCAGTTCTCGAGGATCTTGCGGGTCACCATGTAGGTGGTCAATACCGCGCCCCAGGTGGTGAAGGAGTCCAGGTAGGGCAGCGCGGCGGAGGTATTGCCCGCCAGCAAGCCTCCGGAGATCAACGTCAGCAGCAGTACGCCGGCGATCGCCAGCAGGTGGCGCGACAGCGACCAGCGGCTGATCGACAGCGGCTCGTTCCGCCCCGTATCGCCGTTGCGCCACTGATACCAGCCGTACAGCGCCATCGCCAGGTAATAGACCTGCAATGCCGATTCCATCAGCAGGCTGGCATCCCAGAACAGCACCGTGAAGATCGCCGTGCTGACGAAGGCGGCGTACCAGCAGAGGTTGTTCTGCCGCATCGCCAGCAGCAGGTAGGCCAGCGACAGCAGCACCGCCACCAGCTCCCAGCCGGACATCGCCTGCCAGCCGGCCAGCAGGGTCTGCTGCCAGTCGCTCACGCCAGCTCCCGCACGTCACCGGCGATGAACTTGGCGACGAACACCGCCCGGCCATGCCGGGCGAACGAGCGGCGCATCTCGACGTCCAGAATCTCCATCACCCGCTCGTAGTCGCCGTACAGCTGGGTGCTCATCGAGTTGGTCACCACCTGGATATCGTCGTACTGGTGAAACGCCTGAATCACCTCTTCGATCGGCGGAATGAAGTCGTCCGCCAGCGGGTACAGGCTGATCTCTACGCTCAATTTCATGGTGCCTTTCCTTCTGATCTGGTGGGCGTTGCGGCCCCGACAAAGCCCCTGCAGGGCGAACTCGGTGTGCCCCTTTGGGTATCAGTGTGCCACCGCCGCCGGTGGTTCTTTCTCGGGTGGAGTGCTTCGCACTCCTGGTCGGCTAAAGCCAACCCTACAAACTCCTGGCCGGCTAAACCTGCCCGGCCGGAGCCGACCCTACAGGGGTGCCACTCGGGGCGCCTAAGCGCCGCAGGCGGCTTGTGCAAAACAACGGTTAGAACATCAGCTTAGCCGTCACCCCGATCAGGCGCGGATCGCCGAACTGGTAGTAAGGTTCGGTGACGTAGTCCTTGCGCGGGTCGTTGCCGAAGCTGCCGAAGCCGCGCACGTAGTAGTCCTCGTCGGTCAGGTTGCGGCCCCACAGGCTGAGCTCCCAGTCCGGCGTACGGTAACCGATGCGGGCGTTGAGCAGCTCGTAGGCGTCGGACTCGGCATTATGACGGTCGGAGAAGTAGAACTCGTCCTTGCCCTCCAGATCGACCCGTGCGTACCAGCCGTTGCCGTAGTCGTAGTGGGCGCCGATCAGGAACTGGTAGTTCGGTGCATGGGCCTGCTGGCGGCCATCCCAGCTAGCGCCCTCCTCCTGCAGATCGGTCTGCAGCCAGCCGAGCGCGCCGAACAGGGTCAGCTGGCTGTTGACCGCCAGGTTGGCTTCCAGCTCGATGCCGTAGTTGGTGCCTTCGGAGGAGTTGTCGATGAAGTCGATGAACTCGCTGCTGCCGTCGTCGCGGGTCACCACCCGCGACCCCTTGATCTGCACGTCCCGGCGCTGCTGGTAGAACAGCGCCAGCTGGGTCTGCAGCCGGTTATCCAACCAGCTGCCCTTGACGCCGGTCTCGTAGTTCCACATGTATTCGGTGTCGTAGGTGCGCAGCGCCTCCGGCAGGGTGCCGTCGGAGTTGAAGCCGCCGGCCTTGTAGCCACGCGAGATCAGGCCGTACAGGATGGTGTCATCGTTGAGCATGTAGTCCAGCGCAACCCGGCCACCCCACAGGGTTTCGCTCGGATCGGAACTGACCCCGTCGCTGTCGCGGTAGTCGGCGTCCCAGCGCTCCACCCGCAGCCCGGTGGTCAGCGTCCAATCGTCGGACAACCAGGTTTCCAGCTGGCCGTACAGCGCGGTGCGGGTGCTGTCGAACTTGCTGGTGAAATCCTCCGCGTTGAAGGTGTACTCGCGGGTCAGGTCGACCGACTGGTCGTTGAGGTAGACGCCGGCCACCCACTGGGTGGTGCCGTTGAAGATCTCGGCGCCCGGTCGCGACACCAGCCGAATCTCGCCGGTGGCGGTCTGGCGGTCGCGGATGTAGTTGTCGGTCGAGCTGTAGCCGAACGGGTGGAAACCGTCGAAGGTCCAGTCCTCGTCGTAACCGTACTCCAGGTCGGAGTCGGCGAAGCTCAGCGAGGTCTCCACCAGAAAGCTGTCGTTACCGCTCCAGCTGGAGGCGAACGCCAGCGCGGCGGTCTCCTGGCGGTCGTGGCCCGGCTCGTCGGACAGGGTGTGGCGGGTGTTATCCAGCGAGAAGGCGTCGTAGCCATTGTCGATATCCACCAGCAGCGCGGTCAGGTCGATGGTCAGGTCTTCGCTGGCCTCGATCCGCAGCTTGCCGCGCAGGGTCTGCTCATCGCGGTCGTTGGTGTCGTCGCGATCCAGGAAGTCGTTGCTGATGTAGCCGTCGCTGCCGTAGCTCTGCAGTGCCAGCCGGTAGCCGACCCGATCACTGATCGGCCCACTGAGCACACCCTTGACGCTGTAAGTGTCGTAGTTACCCAGCGTGGTTTCGATGCTGCCGGTGCGGTAGTCGGTCGGGTCGTTGCTTTTGATGTTGATCAGCCCGGCCAGCGCATTGGCGCCGAACAGGGTACCCTGAGGGCCGCGAAACACCTCGACCTGCTGCACATCCAGCAGGGTCGCGCCGCTACCGATGCCGCTCATGTCGATACCATCCACCAGCACCCCGACCGACGGATTGAGCGGCTCTACGAACTGGCTGCGCTCGCCGATACCGCGAATCTGGTAGAACCGCGCCCGCGACGAGCCGCCGGCGAAGTTGACGTTCGGCGCCAGGCCGAGTACATCCTCCAGATGCTCGGCACCGCGAGCGTTGATCGTCTGCTGATCGATCACGCTGATGCTGTTGGGGATCTCCTGCAGCTCCGCTTCGCGGAACTCGCCGGTCACCACCACCGCCGTCATCTCAGTGACATCGCTGTCGCTCGGTTGCTGGGCAAACGCCCCCTGTGCCATCAGCATCGCACCGGCCAGGGTAGTCAATCGAAAGGTCTTCACATCAAGTCTCCGGTCTGGATACGCAGAGACCCGGTTGAACGCGGGGAAAATAAGGCGGCGGACTCTCGCTCCTATCCCTACGCCGGCATCATCCGGATCAGGTTCAAAGGGTTTGCCGGTCACGGCATCTCAGGCCTGCTGCCGACGTTCAAACGCCGTCAACAGTCGCCACCCCTTAGGAAAAATAGTCGGGCGAATATGTAATAAAAACAGCACCCGAAACGGCCGGCATTGTAACGGTTTGCCGGCAGCGGCACTAGCAGTCTCAGGACGATCCGACACCAGTAGAATTTACGAACCACCGATCCGGGCATAAGCTCAAGGGTGCGGACCACCAGCAACCGCCGGACTCATTAGAGATACGCAGGAGACACCATGGCCAGCACACTGCCACTGCCGGACGTGCTTTACACCGACCAGGGTCGGGAGCGCCGGGTGGGCATCGAACTGGAGTTGGCCGGGATCGAGCTGCCGACCATCGCCGCCTGCGTGATCCACAGCTACGGCGGTCAGGTTCGGAATATCTCCCCCTATGAACTGGAGATCGTCGACAGCGCGCTGGGCTGCTTCCGGGTGGAACTGGATTTCAATTTCCTGAAGCGGCTGGCGAGGGAACAGAACGAGGATCTCAGCACCGGCAGCCTGGAGCTGCTGGTGACCGATGCCCTGGCGGAGATGGCCAAGAACCTGGTGCCGTTCGAACTGATCAGCCCGCCGGTACCGATTTCGCAAATAGGCCGGCTGGAGGAGGTGGTGGTCAAGCTACGCCAGGCCGGCGCCAAGGGCACCTATGATGCGGTCCATTACGCCTTCGGCCTGCACTTCAATCCGGAACTGCCAGCGTTGAACAGCGAGACCCTGCTGCGCTACTTCAAGGCTTATCTCTGCCTGCAGGACTGGCTGGAAGAGCGCGAGGATGCCGCGCTGACCCGCCGCCTGAGCCCCTATATCCAGCCATTTTCCAAAGAGTACTGCCGGCGGGTGCTGCGCGCCGATTACTGGCCCGACCTGGCCCGCTTCAGCCGCGACTACCTGGCCAACAACCCCAGCCGCAACCGCTCGCTGGACCTGCTGCCGCTGCTGGCCTACCTGGACGAAGCGGCGGTGCGGGCGGCAATCGACGACGAGCGGGTCAGCAAGCGCCCCACCCTGCACTACCGGCTGCCCAACTCCGATATCGACAACCCGAACTGGAACCTGGGCCGCGCCTGGTGCGACTGGCTGCAGGTGGAGGCCCTGGCCAATGACCGCCCTCTGCTGATTGAGGTTTGCGATCATTACCTGGCCCACCTGAACAGCCTGACGCCGGACTGGATAGCCCCCTGGAAGGAGCAGGTGACCCAGTGGCTAAACCTCCCATCATCGGTGTAACCGGCCCGGACCACACCTTCGCCATCGGTTGGTGGGCCAGTTGGCTGTCGGTGCGGTTGGCCGGCGGCGCCCCGTTGCGGCTGACCCCCAGCACCTACCTGCTGCACGAGCACGACCAGCTGAACGGGCTGATTATCGGCGGCGGCGACGATATCGACCCCGGCCTGTACGGCCACGACGACGGCCGCGCGCCGATCGACCCGGAGCGCGACCGGTTCGAGATCGAGATGATCGAGCACGCACTGCATACCCAGCTGCCGATCCTCGGCATCTGTCGCGGCGCCCAGCTGATCAACGTGGTGCTGGGCGGTTCGCTGTTTCCCGATATCCGGTCGATGCGCCAGCGTACCTCCAACCGGCGCACGCCGCTGCCACGCAAGACCGC
Organism: Marinobacterium arenosum; assembly: GCF_019795155.1. Taxonomy (GTDB): domain Bacteria; phylum Pseudomonadota; class Gammaproteobacteria; order Pseudomonadales; family Balneatricaceae; genus Marinobacterium_C; species Marinobacterium_C arenosum. Next base: position 63,336 of record NZ_JAILYN010000024.1, read on the forward strand.
CATCGGCACCCAGCGCGGCCAGCTGGATGGGGTGATGCGACAACGGCGCTGGCGGATCAACAGCCTGCACCACCAGGCGATCGACCAACTTGGCGACGGCCTGATCGTCACCGCCCACGACCTGGACAACTTCGTCCAGGCGGTGGAGTCGACCGACCACCGGCTGATCATCGGCGTGCAGTGGCACCCCGAGTACCTACCCTACCTGCGCAGCCAACGGCGGCTGTTCCGCCATCTGGTACACTGTGCCCGACTCGCCAAACCGGAAGCCCTGGATGATTGACTACCTGTTGCTGTTTGGCAGCGCCTTCCTATCCGCCACGGTGCTGCCGTTCTACTCCGAAGTGATACTGGCCTCGCTGCTGGCCAAGCAGCCGGACAACTGGCCGATGCTGTGGCTGGTCGCCAGCTGGGGCAATACCCTGGGCGCGGCGGTCAACTGGGGGATCGGCAAGTACCTGCTGCACTACCGCCACAGGCGCTGGTTCCCGATCAAGGAGCATCATCTGGAGCGGGGCCAGCGCTGGTTCCAGCGCTACGGGGTCTGGTCGCTGCTGATGGCCTGGCTGCCGCTGGGCGGCGATGCGATCACCTTTATCGCCGGCATCATGAACGTGCGCTTTTCGGTGTTCCTGGCGCTGGTGTTCCTCGGCAAGGGGCTGCGCTACCTGATGGTGATCTACCTGGCGGATAGTTTGCTGTTGTAGTACAAGCGGCCTGTTACGATCGTATTGCAGATTCGCCCCTCCCCCGTACCAGACGCTTTCCTACAGGGTCGGTCTTCGCAGATACCATCTCTCGATTCCGGCCACAACAGCCTTTTACAGCCTTGTAGCTGGAGCTCCTGCTGGTTCTTCACCACGCCAATGTAGGGCCGGGCCCGGCCGTAGCAGCCCGCTCCGAGGGCGACAAGCCGCGGATTTCAAAGCCCCCGTGGGTTGCCGCTGAAGCGCCTCCTACAAGGTGATATCCCATTTCCTACGGGACCTCACCTTGACAGCAGATCAACCGGCCCGGCGGCGAAAGAGGTACAGATCCAGATAGTCGTCGTCCTGCTGCAGTTGACGGTAACTGAGTAGCTCCAGCCGATCATCCAGCTCGAGATACTCCTGCGGCTGCAGGCAGAAGCGGGCGTTGAAGCCATGCCGCTGGTGCTGCAGCAGGTTGAAGGAGACCAGCATCAACACGCCGCCCGGCGCCAACCGTTCCACCAACTGCTGCCACAGTGCAGGGGTCGGCTTGTAGCGGCAGACCAGGATACTGTCGAAGCCAGCAGGTTCAGCCAGCTGCGCCAGCCCATCCGCGTGCTCCAGATCGGCCCGCACGGTCTGAACCGCCAGGCCGCACCGCTCGGCGAACTGTTGCAGCCGATCCAGTCCGGCCGGCGAGATATCCAGCGCGGTAACGGAAAATCCCGCCTGCGCCAGGTAAAGTGCGGCGGCGCCGTCACCGCTGGCGACATCCAGCAGCCGACCCGGCTTCAGTTCGGCGACCAGCGATGGCAGGAACGCCGGCGTTTGCGGCGGCTGTTGCCGGTCTTTGGCACTATAGCGCGCGTCCCATTTCTGCTGATCGCGACTCATCGAGTCCCTCCTTGAGGCTTAGCCCCGGAAAACCATGCCTGGCGGGCAGCTTCGTCCAGAAAGCTCCAGGCCACCAGCCGGCTGCGCTTCTGGCCCTGGGCCATCTCGATAGTGCGCACCTCGACGACCCCGACCCGCTGCAACGCCTGGTAGACCGCCGGCAGGTTGGCCTGCTTGGCGATCAGGCTGCTGAACCAGAGGCATTGATCAGCGAAGTGCGCGCTCTGCTCGACCATCTTCCGCACAAAAGCCGCCTCGCCGCCCGGGCACCAGAGTTCCGCGTTCTGGCCGCCGAAATTGAGCTGGGGTTTGTCCACTGCCCCGCGCGTTACCGTTGCCCCTTTCTTCCCTTTGGCCAGGTTGCTCAGCTTACGCCGGCTGCCGGCCGACGCTTCCTCAACGGAGCTATGGAAGGGCGGATTACAGAGGCTGAAGGCGAACCGCTCGGTCGGCTTGATGATGCCGTTGAAGATGTCGCCGGCATGCTTTTGCAGGCGGCACTCGATGCTACCGCGTAGCGGCGGATTGGCATCGGCGATCAGTTGCGCGCTGCCGACCGATACCGGGTCGATATCGGCGCCGACGAAGCGCCAGCCGTAGCTGCGCAGGCCGATGATCGGGTAGATGCAGTTGGCACCGACACCGATATCCAACCCGACTACCGACCGGCCACGCGGAATCTCGCCGCCGTTGCTTTCGGCCAGCAGATCGGCCAGGTGGTGCAGGTAGTCGGCCCGGCCGGGAATCGGCGGGCAGAGGTAGCCCTCGGGAATATCCCAGTGTTCGATACCGTAGCCGTCCGCCAGCAGCGCCTGGTTCAGCGCCTTGACCGCCGCCGGATCGGCAAAGTCGATCGACGGCCGGCCGCCTCGGCCGACCGACACGAACGGCGCCAGTGGCGGGCAACGAGCGATCAGCCGGTCAAAATCGTAGTGCGCCCGATGCGGATTACGCGGGTGCAGACCGTTGCGCTCGCCGGTCGGTCTGTGTTGCGGTGGTTTCATCTACGGCTACCGGTTGTGGAGAAGATGGCAAACATGGAAGACAGTTCCGGCCAGGCTGTCGCGCCAACCGGAAGCCGGATTATAACGGCTCAGCCAGGCCGGGTCGCGCCGTGCCCACCCAGGCTGTGGATAACAGCCGGTCGTTTACGGCTTGCCGATTTATCCACAACCGCTCAACACAACTGCCCCGACTATACTCAGGCTATTACCGGCGTTACGCCCGCCGCTCTGCCCGCTGAATACACAACCCGCCAAGCCCCGGCGCTGGAGTCAAATATGGGACCAACTGGATTGCTGGTAATCGGTCTGGTCGCCACCTGGTTCGTCTGCGGCATCAATGCCGCCCAACGGCTTGACCGGCACTACCGGCAGCGGGGCGATCAGTTCTATAACAGCCATGCGATGGCGATTGCCGAAGCCGACGCCTGCGTGTTCTTCCTCGGCCCGGTCGGGCTGCTGGGGGTCCACCTACTGCTGCGCTCGAAAAGCTAGCTCGCCGGGAAAACCCACAAAAAAGTTCATCTAACAATTGGTGTTATTGATATAATTGGATGCTATATAAAAACACCATCCGCAAATTTTCAGTGATATAGCCTTATGAGTATTGAACACACCCTGCTACAGCGTTGTGGCTCCAAATGCGAGCTTTGCGCCTCCGCCGGCCATCTCTCCGTGTACCCAGTGCCGCCGGTGGACAGCCCTGATGCGGGCAGCAGTATCATGCTGTGCGACACCTGCCGTGGCCAGATCGACAACCCGGAGCAGCTGGACGTCAATCACTGGCGCTGCCTGAACGACAGTATGTGGGCACCGGTACCGGCGGTACAGGTGATGGCCTGGCGGATGCTGAAGCAGCTGTCCGGAGAACCCTGGGCGCAGGACCTGCTGGATATGCTGTACCTGGATGAGGAGACTCAGCAGTGGGCCGAAGCCGGTATCGCCGCCGACAGCGATGACGATGCCGAGCCGACCCTGGACTGCAACGGCACCCGCCTGCAGGCCGGCGACACCGTCACCATCATCAAGGACCTGGTGGTCAAGGGCGCCAACTTCACCGCCAAACGCGGTACCGCGGTGCGCAATATCTCACTGACCTCCAACCCGGAGCATATCGAAGGCCGGGTCAACGGCACCCGTATCGTGCTGCTCTCCTGCTACCTGAAAAAATCCAACTAAGCCGATTCCGGCTTTTGCATGGACACTAATCAGCTGCCGCCGGCCCGATACAGGGTCTGCGGCAGCTTGATCACTCATGCTGGCCAAGCCCCCACATCCCCTCTACTCATCAAATGATGTCTGTCAGGCGCTATTAAAATCGCTTGGCTCTTTTCTTTTTTTATCGCCCTCCCCCCTGTCTATACGCTGATAGCCACGCTTAACAAATTATTAGTAACCAGACTAAGCCATTGAAATAAATAAAAATAAGCTGCGCCTGCAAAATAGTTCCAGTAGTCCAAAAATTTGTCCTAACCGTGCAGACCCACGCTTGCCTAGGCTCCTGTCACAGCGATGGATTGACTGCTGTTTTTCAGCAGAGAGCCCTATGGACAGGCTCCGACGAGGAAAAAATGAGGAAAGGGGAACCGCTATGGAAAACCTGCACGCGTGTTGGCGGCCAGTCTCGCTATTGGCCCTGATACTCTCCGCACTGAGCACTGCCCCCGCCTGGGCGCACTCGGCGGACAGCTATGCCACCCTGACCCTGCAGCCCGGCAATACCGTAGGCGCAGGCACAGAGGTCACACTGATCGCAAACGCCTACTGTAGCGAGCAGCACAGCTTCAGAGGCCAGCCGGCCGGCCACTGCCAGGAGGCCAATCAGCTGGTTGGAACCGGCAGCCTGCACATTCAGGCGGTAGTGGATGGCGACGGCCAGCCGACCGACTGCAGCCACCAACCGCTGGATTATGAGATGCTTGGCCAGTCCGCCGCACCAAACTACCAGATGGCCTTCGATACCAGCGGCCTGGGCGGCCAGACGCTGGGCTTCCGGGTCCATTACGTACCCAGCGGTGGCGGCGGTGCCCATAAGCCGTCGCAGGCCAAGTCGGCTTGTGTCGATCTGATCATCACCCAGGGCGATCCGCTGCCCGACGGCACCCTGAGCTACGGCCAGGGCTTCTACGGCTCCTCACCGGTCGGCGAGATGCTGGTGGCCAGCCTGATCGACGGCAATGTCTGCACACCGATCCACGATATCCTGTTCCAGGCCGGTTTCAGCTCGCTGCTCAGCAGCTGCGATGAGGCCTACTGGTCCGACCTGGCGCTGTTCCTGACCGGTACCGTGGGCAATACCGGCGGCAACAAGGACGGCGGCTTCCTGCCGGCCGGCAATCCGTCGGTCAACGGCCCCGGCCTGAACCTCGCCGCCCAGCAGATCACCCTGTCGCTGAACTTCAACCTGTGGCTGATCCCGGCCGACGGCCTGATGGGGTCCTACTACATCAACGTCGACCCGGTGCAGGACTACGTGGATGGCGCCGCCGCCGGGCTGATCGATCCGGTGTTCCACAACCCGGAGCTGTACAGCGACTGTGTCGACGACGGCCAGCAGCACTGCAGCAGCCTGGTCTATTCAGAGCTGGGCGCAAAGGTGGCCGCATTGGATGATGCCGGCACCAGCGTTCATGAGGTCTATGACGCGGCGATGAGCCTGCTGCTGGGCGGACTGGAGAGCGTCGACCTCAACAGCGTCAGCCTGAGCCGGGGCGATATGACCGCCATTCTGGGGATGATCAACGAGTCCTACGACGGCCAGCCGAGCGGCTTCGTAACCGCCTGGGATGTCGACTGACTAGCAGGGAAGTGGCTTTCAAATAAAGTGGCTTTGCAATACTGCCAGCCTCGGCCACCCGGGTGGCCGAGGCGTTCGTTAGACAGCCTGAGCAATGCTGCGCTTAGCCCACCGAGCTCAGTGCTCGGCCGCCACGAAGCGTTCCCGCTCGGCATAAGGGACCTGCACCGCACCCGCCAGCTTGGCGCGGATATGGGCCAGGTAATTCACCATGAAATGCTCCCGGATGCTCTCGTGGCCCAGGTCATGCCAGAAGCTGTCAACCGACAGCCGGGTCGCATCGTGCTGGTCCAGATAGACATACCGTTGTCCATCCAGCAGGATCACCTCCTCGCCCAGATGCTCGTAACGGCCGTGAGTCGAATCCAGCAGCGTCACCGGCGGCACCAACGGCACCACATCGTTCTCGTCGACCACCCGGGTTAGCGGCAGGAAGCCGTAGGCGGCCCCCCCCTTGGCGTTGGTCACCTTGGGCTGGCCGAAATTGAACGCATGGTCCAACTGAAAGCCGTCGTCATGCAATTGCATCATGGTCAACACCGCGATCGCCGCGCCCAGCGAGTGGCCGGTCACCCGGGTCACATAATCCGGCTTCAGATAGGGCCGCACATCGGCGTAGAGCTTGGCCGTCGACTTGGCAAAGCCCTTGTGCACATAGATCCCCAGCGCTTTATCGTTCCACGGCATGAAGTCGGCATCCAGCAGCCCATTTTCCAGGTTGTCGGTGCCGCGGATACTGAGTACCTGCAGTTTCTGCTGCGGGTCCTGCTCCAGAAAATACTGCACATCCTCGTCGGCCACCGTCGCCACCCTCACCGTGTCCGGAAACTGAGCACGGATCTGCGCCTCGCTCTGATAGGCCGCGCTGGCCCGTTGGGCGTACCAGTCCACCTGTTTGAAATCGATCGTTTTGCTGATCATTCGGTTACCTCCCTGTAAATTCGAGCACCCTGCCAACAGCACCCCGGCTGCCAGCAGTATCAAACGTCGCGTTTTCATGCCCCCTCCCTGTCATTCGTCAATCTGCCCGAGAGCGGTCCGGCCCAACCGGGCCGGATAAACAGCATAGTTCAAACAGCCGCGACAGGTAGCAGACCAGCGTTTCCCCTGCAGGCCATGGCAAAGCGGCCAACGAAGGCGATACTGGTGACGATGGCCTCAACAGGACAATGCCGACGATAGAAAACGCGCGCCCCACAGGCTGCCAGCGAGCTGAATCGCCTCGAAGCCACGCGCTGCGGTTCAGCAGGTAGCCGGGCGGGCGGCCCGGCGCCTGTTCCGGGTATACAACGGATCTACGACGCCCGCACCCGCGCCGCCGCCTCGCCCGCCTGTTGATCGTCCACCACCGGCGTCACGTCGATCTCCAGCAACGGTGCCCACTCGGCAATATGCGCGGACAGCGCCACCAGGTCGTCGGTCTCGCAGAGCAGCCAGCCCCGATTGGAGCCCGGCGCATGCCAGCGCCCCAGCGTGGTCACCCCTTCCGGCAGGGGCGCGCCGGCGGCAAGAAAGGCATCCAGCGCCGCATCGTAGCTTTGCGGTGGAATCGACCAGGTCGCCATGAATTTCATCTCGTATAGCCTCCCCAGTTGGGTTGCGGATGGCTGGCATCCGAACGCACGGCCGGCATGACACAGCGCCATGCCTTGGCTGCCGGCACGCCAGCATCTCTACAAGGGCGCGAGCCCCCGCAGGGTGGCGATAGTTCAAAGTATATGGATGAATTCAGAAAGCGGTGGACGAGCCACTTGACCCGCCGGGCGACAGGCAGCGATCGGTCAGCAGCTGCGCCGTGACCAACGTCGCCAGAGCGAGCGGCTCAGCGAGGCCAGGGCAAATGCAAAGCCGGTCACCAGGCAGAACCAGCCAACCGGCAGCAGCGCGAACGGCTCCTGCAGATAACCGTCAGCATCGATGGTGCTGCCCGTCAGCTGAAAGGCAACCAGGCAGCCCAGACCGACAGCCAGAAACAGTAGAGAGAGTTTTAGCGCGGTGATTGTTTTCATAGATGCGCTCCCCATCGTTAGCGGATTCCCGGCCATTGGCACAGCCAGCAGGATGCCAGCTTAGCGGCCCGAGCCGAACGCCAGATGAACGGGGGAGCGGTGTAACCAATGGGGCAGGCCACATTCTGCCGGCGACCGATCGCTCAGTCGCCGACGTCGTCGATGTTGATCACCAGGTTGCCCCGCTTGTGGCCCTGCTCTACGTAGGCGTGCGCCTCGGCGACCTGCGCCAGCGGATAGCGACGGTCGATGACCATCTTCAACGCGCCGGTCTCGAGCAGCGCCTTCAGCTGCTCCACCAGCAGCCGCAGCTCGGCGGCAGGCCGCATTCCGGTGGCCGAAAATCTGGCCTTCTTGCGGCCGGCCAAAGCGGTCTGCAGCATATGGCGGAACAACGGCAGGCCCAGCACCGGCGACAGGTACTGGCCATCGTCGCTCAGCACCGCTTTGCAGCGGGCGAACGAACTCTTGCCCACCGTATCAAAGATGATGTCGTAGCGCAGGTCGGCGCGGGTGAAATCCTCACGGGTATAGTCGATCACCCGGTCGGCACCGAGCGACATCACCAGCTCCCGGTTGGCGCCGCTGCACAGCCCGGTCACCTCGGCGCCGAAATGCTTGCCGAGCTGCACCGCCGCCGTGCCGAGGCTGCCGGAGGCGCCGATCACCAGCAGCCGCTGGCCGCGCTGCAGTTGGCCGATATGCCTCAGGAAGCTCAGCGAGGTCAGCGCACCGTCGCAGACCGGCGCCGCCTGTTCAAAACTGATCCCGGCCGGCAGCGTCGCCACCAGAGCATCTTCGGCGACACACAGATACTCGGCATTGGCGCCGAAATTCAGCCCGGTCTCGCCGAATACCCGATCCCCCACCCGGAACCCGGTCACCGCCTTGCCGACCGCCTCCACCTCACCGGCAAAGCCGGTACCGGGAATCTGCCGGGCGGGCCGGCGCAGCCCGGTCGCCAGCCGGCCGATATAGGGGGTACCGCTGCGCATCATGGTATCCGCCGCGGTCACCGCCGAGGCCCGCACCCGCACCAGCAACTCATTATCCTTGGCAGTTGGCCGCTCGACCTCCCTCAGTTCCAGCAGCTCCGCAGCGCCGTAAGCCGGGCAAACTATCGCTTTCATCTTGTTCCTTTGGTTCGTCCTTCAGTTCGCCCACAAGAGGCGCCGCTGCCGGGCTCTGCCCGCCGGATCAGCGGGTTACCCGTTAACAGGAGAGCAGAGCTCGACGACGGTGCCGTCGATGGCCCTGACATAACCCACCAGCTGCCCCCAGGGCTTCGCCTCCGGCGCTTTCATCGGCTGGGCCCCAGCGGACAGCGCCCGCTCATAGGCGGCCTGCACTTCCTCGGTGACGAACGCCAGCTCGAAGCCGAGCGGCGGGGTTTCGCTGCCTCCCTTGATATAGCGGCCGTTCAGATTGAGCTCGCCCAGCTCATGGGAGGCAAACGCCAGCACGGTGGCACCGGTATCCAGCTCGCCATAATCCTTGGACTCGTGCAGAAAGCGGATCTCGAAGCCAAAGGCGGCGCGATAGAATTCGAGCGTCTGCTCGACCGATTCCACGTAGATGATCGTATAGCCGAATTTCATAATCCTTCCTTAATTTCCTGAATATACTAACCGCTTACGAAGCAACAACCAAAACCCTGCTTGGATTTTCGATTTTGAACAACAAAGGAGTTCTCCATTTCCAAAGTACTGTTTAACACCTGGCTAAAAGGCGCGCTATAATCGCGCCCCAGTGTAGGCCGCTTGCGGTCTGAGCGATTTATAGCCATTTATTATCTGTGTGTGGCAGCATAGAAACATAAGCCAGAAATTGACAAGAATACAACCCACGATATGTGCTTACCATTCGTAAACCAAGCAGATAGCAGGCCACTTAAAAGAAACACAATTCCCGTTATTTGTAACACCTCATCTATGATGTGTGGGCCGGGGTCGGACAAAACATACATAATAGCTGCGAAACCCCAGCATGCGATAGTTGTAATATACCAAGAAAATTACAACACCCTTTTTGTAAACCATTCACTACCGAGCAATTGTGGGGATTATCTCTTCGAAAGAGTCTTATTAGAATGTATTTTCACCCATAATTGAATAAATAAACCCTAGCAATACTGCCAATAAACTACCGATGCAAAGCATATACTTTAACTCTTGGGTACAGCTAACGACGCCTTAATCGGATAAAAATATAGCTATACTTTTTGATGCACGAAACAAAGCCAACCGTTTTTGTTTGGTTTAGATTCCTTGTTATGACTTTTCGTCTTTTTTAAGACTAAGTCGGCTTTTCTTGGCGGACAAGCATATCTATAAATTTTGCAAACCGCCTTTGTCTGGTTTCGGGTTTCTTAGCACTTGTCAATCCATGCGCGATGACATAACGACTCGATTTAGTGAGCGTTTCAAAAAACTGCTTCGCCTTCGGCTTGCTCTCTAGTGCCGCCAAGAAATCCTCCGGCACTTTCATTTCACTTACCGCATAGGCGTTCTCCCACCGGCCGTCCGCTTTGGCGGCACGAACGTGCACGAGCCCTGCCTCCATCATCCGGCCCTCGTTTATCAAACGCTCAACATGCTCTATATTCCTTTTCGACCAGTTGCTTCGCGCTTTTCTTGGCGTGACCCGCTGGAGATAGGCTTGGTCATCGATCGACCTCTTGACGCCATCGATCCAGCCCCAGCACAGAGACTCGACCACGACATCGTCCCAAGTCACGCTCGGAATCCCTGTTTTTTTCTTGAATATCTTTACCCAAAGTTCACTTTCGGTGGCGTGATTCACCTTGAGCCATCGGCCGAGATCTTTCGGCGATGCAAAGGTCATGATTCTCGCTGGATCGGGTTTAGGCATAAAGCTAAATTCTCCTCGGCATCACGCGCGTTAAAGTTTGACAAGCGCTTGTCATACTGTGAGATAAGCGAAACCGGCAAGCGTTTGGAATCACTCTTAAACGCTTTGTTATGTGCGGGGTTCAACGTATTCTTTTAAAGCTCCCAACAGGAAGTCCCATACCTGAGTTTCCATTAAGTTGTATAGCTCTTCTGACCTAATGTTACTTTGAACAAGTTTTAACTCTGTACCTTCTGGGATTTCCGAAAGAGCATAACTAATAAGTATGTAATTCTCTGAAGTACGTTCAGTGCCGTGGTTGTCGCTCCAATAGCGATATGAATAGAAACCAGGTTCATTCAGGCTTTCAATTACACCATAATCAGTAAAAGGAGAACCATTAATTTCACCCTTGTACAAAACCTCTGAACCAACCTCCCAGGTACTCACAACTTCGTTGAGTGGGTAGTACTTAGGAATTTCATTGCTACTCGTTAATGCCTGAAAAACTCGAGCTTTTGGAGCATTAATCTTGATAACTTTTTCTATTTCAAACACTGACTAAAATCCTTCTATTTATTGGTAGCACATAACGTTTGTGTATACAGCATGCCGTATATCTCCCCTTGCTAGACAGCGCATAGGTAGAGATAACCGATTGAAAAGAAAGGAGATAAAGAGGGGTGTTCGATATCTGCTTCCTTGCAAATCTTGCATGCTTTATAGCTGTAATATACGGGGGGTCTCAGTATCTACCTGACCGCTTGTCCATTCACCGATTCTGCTACAAATTTTTGTGTGCTGCCACCAGTAAACAAGCACCGGCGAGGCTCCCGGCAGTGTAAAAGAGCAATTCCCTGCCACCGAGCAGGTAGTCCGTACGCACGAATGAAAAACTGGTGAAGTGGCCCCTCCAACCTGCATCATTTCAACCGGCTGCGAATCCGGCTAAGGGCCACCGGGGTGATTCCGATATAGCAGGCGATATATTGCAGCGGAATGCGCTCGGCCAGGTCGGGTTGCTGCTCGAGGAACTGCAGGTAGCGCTGCTCGGCGCTTTGCCGCGCCAGAGAGTTTTCGCGCTCCTCCTTCTGGATAAACATCGCTTCCAGGATGCGCACATAGCCTTGCAGGAATCGCGGGCAGTGCTTCATCTGCTCGAAGAACAGAGTCCAATCGAACTCCAGCACCAGCGCGTCTTCCAATAATTCGATACTGAACAGCGCCGGGGTACCACGCACCATCGCGCGGGTGGAGCCGGCCAGCGCCGGGGCGGCATAGAACGCCTGGGTGAACGCCTTGCCCTCGCTGTCGACGCTGATATAGCGCACCAGCCCGGTGGCCAGGAAGAACAGACGCGCGGCCTGTTCGCCCTGGCGGAACAGATAGTCCCCTTTGCGGTAGTGGCGCACCTCGGCGTTCAGTTGCAGTTGAAACCAGTCCACCGGCTGTGCGAGGCCGCTGAGTTTCTGGAAATAGTCGAAGAAGCCTTGCTGCAACTGCTGCTTGTCCATCGTTACGCCTTGTGTTGCTTGGTCGGTGTGTCCGTAAGGTCGGACAGACAGTGTTTACACAAAGCGTGGGGGGATGCCAAGGGGGAGGCTGACGGCTAGATCGGTTGGGGAGCAGAAATAATGCCGGTGGGAAGAGGGATTCTCCGTTGTATCTAGTATCGATGATCGCCCGCAGAGCGGGCTGCTACGGCAGAGCCCTGTGGGGCGCCACCGCCGTAGGGGGTTGAAAACGCCTGTCGGCGTTTAGCCGGCCTCGAGAGATGGTATCTACCAAAATCAGATCCTTTGTAGATACCATCTCTCGATTCCGGCCACAACGGCCTTTTACGGCAGTTGTGGTTGGAATTCTTGCTGGTTTTTCACCACACCGAAACAGATGTGTACCAGCTTGCGCATGGCGGCGCCC
>NZ_JAILYN010000025.1 GCF_019795155.1 Marinobacterium arenosum
ACTGGTATCGCTGATGGGACAATACCATCGGCTCAAATGTATGACGTGAACCGCCGTATACGGAACCGTACGTACGGTGGTGTGAGAGGACGGAGGCCGTGAGGCCTCCTCCTACTCGATTTCAAAAACGGCACCGCGACAGAATTTGTATTGCCTCAATAGCCATTCCGCAAGCAGCTGCTTTTCGCGCAGCCCAGTGACCGCAAATGCGTTAGGCGAGTTTGAATCGCTGTCTTGAAGCATGCCATCAGCAGCAGGCTCAGCATACCGCCTAAGCCGCCGGCCAGGTGCGCCGTCGGGTAGCCGGGCCAGCCGCCGGCAACGATCAGCGTACTGTTATCGATCAGCTCGAGCGCCGTTTTGCCGGCCACCATCAACAACGGCAGCCAGCCGAGCGGGCCATGTTGCCGACGACCATGGAGAAACAGTGCCACCGTCAGTGGTGCGTAGAGCAGGCCGGACAAGCCGCAGTACCGGGCCAGCGGTGACAGGTCTGACAGCAACAGCAGATCGACACTCAGCAGACCGACCAGCAGGCAGGCGCAGAGCAGGGTGCGGCTACGACGTTCCAGGTAACCGGCTGCCAGGCTGAAGGCCAGCAAGTCCCAGCACAGGTGACTGGCCGAACTGTGCACCAGGTGGCCGCTTATAAGCCGCCACCATTGCCCCTGGATGACAGCGTCATAATCGAAGCACCAGTCCAGCAGTTCGCCGAAATTGGCCAGCAACAAGCTGGCCAGACCAACCGACAGCGTAATCAGCGGCAGCTGAGGCCGGCCCGGCAACTGCGTTAGCGGCCGCATCAGCAGGTACTCCGATTAAACAACCGGCTTTGCAGCGGGGCGCCGAGGGCTATCAAAACAACCAGCAACAGCCAGGGCGAGACTGCGCCGCTACCGTTGCCGCCGCCGTTTCCATTGCCGCCACCCAGGCTGGCGCTGTTGCCGCTGAACATCGGCTGCTGCTGATCGGCCTGGCGTTGCTGCACCGGCAATTGTGCCCGCTGTACCCGGGCCTGCTGTTCATTGGCGACGCGTGTCCGGTTATCGCGATCGATGTTCATCGCCGCGAACACCTCGTCGCGCAGTACCACCATCGAGGTCTGGTCGGTGACCAGGTCGTATTGCAGGGCCAGGTCCTTCATCGCTTGGCGGGCGTCGGCATCGGCGCCCAGGTAGTCCTGCTCCGCCCGTAGGTTGTCGATGGTGGCGAACGCCCAGAGCCGCTCCAGTTCCGGATGCAGGTTGGCCTGTGCCGGTAGCTCTATGGTGGTCTGGTAGCTGCGCGGCTGGTCGCCGACCTTGCCGGTCAGGGTCACCGTGACCGGGCCGGGCTGCTGGTAGCGGCCCAGCGTGATCAGCTGCTGGCCGCGATAGAGCGAGCCCAGCTGGTTGCGGGTGACCTCGCTGACCCGGCCGCCGTCGATACGTAACTCGATATCCCGCAGTGCGGCGTGGTTCAGTTTGCTGGTCGCCTGCATCAGCTTGCCGACGATGTCATCGGCGTTGGAGACGGTCATCGCGAAGCCGTTGGAGACCCGGGTCATCCCCTCCAGCAGCGGCCGGTTGGCACTGTTGCCCATGATGAAGGTGAACAGCCTGACATCCTTGCGTTGCAGCAGGTCGAGAAAGTCCCGTCGTTCGGTGTTACCGACATTGGCCACCCCGTCGGTTACCAGCACGATGGCGCCGGGCCGGTCGCTGTCCAGGCTGTCGAGGCCCAGTTCCAGGCCGGCGTAGAGGTTGGTGCTGCCGCCGGCCTGCAGCTGGCCGAGCCGGTTCAGGGTGCGCTCGATATGGTCGCTGGTGGCGGGCTGGAAGCCGCGGGTGAACTCATCGGCGCTGTCATTGAACAGCATGATCCGGTAACGATCGTCCGGTCGCAGCTTGCCGAGCCCCTGGCGGACCCCTTCGGCCAGCGTGGCGAACTTGCCGCGCATCGAGCCGGAACGGTCCAGCACGAATACCCAATCGCGGCCGCCCTGCAGCGCCGGCAGGTCGTCGCCCGGTGTCAGGGTCAGCATGAAGGTGCCGGGCTCGGAGCCGGCATCGCGCTGGGCAACCAGTTCCAATCGGCCGGGCAGCCCCTGCTGGTGACGCCAGTAAACGAGAATGTCCTGGTCGAGCGTGGCGGCAGGGCCGCTCGATGTGGCAGCGCCTTCCTCGACTGCGGGGGCGCTGGCGAGGCTGACCTGCCACTGTTGGGCATCCAATTGCTGTACTCGGGCGTCGGGATGCTGCGGCAGCCGCAGGCCGTCGATCGGATAGCTGGTACGCAATTTCAGGTTGAAGCTGAACTGGGCTTCGACCGTCTCGTTGCGGCTCCAGAACGCCAGTTTCTGCTCGTCGACGCCGCCTTCCTCCAGCGGATAAAGGTAGCGACCGACACCGTGATCGACCTCGGCGGTCTGCAGGTAAACCAGCCGTACCCGCACCTCCTGCTGGGGCCGCACCGGATAGACGTTGATCTCGAAGGTCTTGTACGCATCCTTCTCGACCAGCGCGGTTTCCCGGCCCGCCAGCTTCTCCTGTTCGTAGACCTGACGTGCCTGCTGCTTCTCCAGCACCTCGCCGGTCACCGGCTGGCCGTCGATCCAGTAGCTGAATTCGCCGACCACCGCCTTGTCCGGTACCGGGAAGCTGTAGATCGCCTCCAACTCGCCGGCGTTGGGGTTGTAGAACACCTGTTCGACCTGGGTGGTGGCATAGCCGTCCTCGATCACCACCTCAACATGGTGCTGGCGGATCTGCAGATCGGCGTAGCTGCTGTTGACCGGCTTGATCAGGCCGGCGGCCTGGCTGGGCAGCGCCAGCAACAGGCTGGCGGCTGCAATCAGTATCAGTTGGCAAAAACGGAACATCGCTCTGTCCTCTCGGTTTGGTTATATCCGGTTCGATGACAGGCGAAGTGTCGAATGGCGAGCGGGTAGCGGACAGTAAAAACGTAAAAGTAGCGCATATCGCTACCTGATGGCTTGCTGGGTGCGCCGGGCTGCTTGGGTGAGGGGAGTATGAAACTAGCCGCAGTTGCTGGTTCCCGCCCCGGCGAACTGGTTGGGGGACAATCTATCTGCTGCAGGGAGCGCCGTATGCAGGCGTGGAAATGGCAGCGGCTCGCTCATTGAGCGAACCGCTTGGTACGACAGATCTCAATCAACTATCAGTTCGCCAACCCGGGTTTCCACCGGCCGGACGCCGGCCCAGACATCGAGCGCCATATCGGCCGGATCGTCGACCGGCCCGCCGGTGCGGATCTTGGCCGATACCTCTTCGATCGGAAAGGCGAACACCGAGGTCGCTTTCAGCTCGGTGTCATTCGGCGGCCGGGCCTCGCCGCTCCGGCCCGGGCTGTAGCGCTCCAGCAACGCGTCCAGCGCGGCCCGTTTTTCCTGTTCGTCCTCGATCAGTCGGCCCTGTCCATAGAGCATCACCGAGCGGAAATTGACCGAGTGGTGAAAGGCCGAACGGGCGAATACCAGGCCATCCAGCGTCGACACCGTGATGCAGGCTTTCTCGCCCTGCAGGATCGACTGGAACAGGGCGTTTTTGGCCGAGCCGTGCACCAGCAGTTCGTCGCCGATCCGCCAGTGCAGGTTCGGCTGTACCACCGCCTGGCCGTGGATGGTGGCGCCGATATGGCACAGGTAGGTGTCGTCGTAGATACGGTAGATGGTTTCCCGGTCGTAACAGGCCTTCTTCGGGCCCCGTTTTACTTGGGTTTGCTCGGTGACGGAGATCGGTTTCATAGCTGAGTCCTTACTGCAATGTTGTCAGGTGGGGCCAGATTACGCAGACTGTGGATCTAATATGAGATCCATTTATTGGAAGATATGGGGCCCACTTTGAGCGACAGTCAGCTATCGGCAGAGCTTTTCCGTCCTTTCCTGGCAGATAGCGGGCAGGACGACTCCAGGCCGCGTTATCGCCGGCTGTTTCGCGCCTTTCAGCAGGCGATTCTGTCCGGCCTGTTGCCGGCCGGTGCCAAGTTGCCTGCCAGCCGGGCGCTCAGCAGCGAGTTGTCGCTGTCGCGTAACACCGTCAAAACCGTTTACGAGATGCTGCAGGCGGAGGGTTATATCGAGACGCGGCACGGTGCCGGCAGTTTCGTGTCGACGCAGCTGCCGGAGCTGAAACCGCTTTCCGAACAGCTAGCGCCGGTTCGCTCCGGCGCGCGGCAAGCCCAGCTGTCCCGCTTGGCCGACCGGTTGGCACCACCGGCTGGCCGCCACCGGTTGAGGCGTGGTGACCTGCTACTGCCGGCGATGCCAGCGCTGGACCAGTTTCCCTGGCAGAGCTGGCAGCGCTCGGTGGCCAGGGCCGGGCGGGCGATGAAGTTTGAGACCGAGTCGGGGGGCTTGGGCCTGGCAGCGCTGCGTCAGCAGATTGTCGACTACCTCGGCGTCAGTCGTGGTATCCGTTGCGATGCCGGGCAGGTGCTGATCTGTTCCGGCTCCCAGCAGGCGATCTGGCTGGCGCTGAGCATGCTGGTCGATCCGGGCGAGCCGGTGTTGGTGGAAAATCCGGGCTTCCCGGGCATCGATGGGGCCTTGGCCGCGGTGAGTGCCGACAGGGTGCCGGTAACGGTGGATGTTGATGGCTTCAGGCTGTTGGACGGCTTGCAGGCAGCGCCACAAGCACGGTTGGCGCTGCTGACACCCTCGCGCAACTACCCGATGGGTTATACCCTGAGCCTGCAGCGCCGGCTGGAACTGCTGCAGTGGGCCGAGGCCTCCGGCGGCTGGATCATCGAGGATGATTATGACAGCGAGTTTCGCTTCGACGGATCGCCGCTGACCGCGTTGCAGGGGCTGGCCGCCGATGCGCCGGTGATCTATGCAGGTACCTTCAGTCGTATCCTGCATCCGGCGATCCGACTCGGCTACCTGATCCTGCCGCGTTCGGTGGTCGACGCCTTCGCGACCGCCCGGGCCTACCTGGATGGTGGTCTGTCGTTATTGCCGCAGCTGGCGTTGGCCGATTTCATGGCCAGCGGGCAGTTTTCCGGCCATGTACGGCGGATGCGCAAGCTCTACAAGCAGCGCCGCGATCTGCTGACGGAGATGGTGCAGGCCCGTTTCGGCAAACGACTGCAGCGGGTGGCATCCGACGGCGGCATGCACTCCGTCTACCTGTTGCCGGATGGCTGCGACGACCGTGAACTCTACCGGCAGGCGCTGGAGCGGGGCGTCGGGATACGCGCGCTGTCGCATTACTACCACCACCATGTCGGTCAGCCCGGCCTGGTAATCGGTTTCGCCGGCTACGACGCGCCGGCGATGGCGGAGGGGCTGGATCGGCTGCAGCCACTGATAGAGCAGGCGCTGGGTAACTGATCATGATTAGTTGCACCAGTAGCCGGTGCGCTACCGGAGTGCCTCCCGCACAGATCGACAGCAGTTTGATGCGCTCTCGACCGATGCTGTGCCGGAGGGGACGAGATAGGAAATCAGCTCTCGTAGATATAGCTTCCCGGTGCATCGCAGATCGCCGGATAGCCGGCGTCGGCCCGACCGAGCGGCGGCGGCTTGATTGCCGGACCGGAGTGGCGGTCCAGCCAGTCTACCCAGGCCAGCCACCATGAGCCTTCCTGCGGCTGCTGGCGCAGCTGCCAGTCGTCCGGGGCGATAAACCGGTCGTCCGCCTGGTGGCTGGCGATGCGGTAGTGGCGCCGTGGGTGGCCCGGCTCGCTGACGATGCCGGCGTTATGGCCGCCGCTGGTCAACGCGAAGGTCACCTCGGTATTGGTCAGGTCGATGATCTTGTAGACCGAATGCCAGGGGGCGATATGGTCGTTCTCGGTGGCCACTGCGAAGATCGGCGTACGGATATCGCGTAGCGAGATCGGTCGGTCGTCCACCACGTAGCGGCCGGTCGCCAGGTCGTTGTTCAGGAACAGCCAGTGCAGGTACTGGGTGTGCATCTTGTAGGGCATCCGCGTGGTGTCGTGGTTCCAGGCCATCAGGTCGTTGACCCGGCCGCGTTCGCCCAGCAGGTAGTCGTTGACCAGCCGTGACCAGAACAGGTCATAGGAGTGCAGCAGGGTAAAGGCACCGGCCATCTGGCTGGACTCCAGGAATCCCTGGTCCCACATCATGTCTTCCATGAAGCTGAGCTGGCTCTCGTCGATGAACAGCATCAGCTCGCCGGCCTCGGTGAAATCGGTCTGTGAGGCGAACAGGGTTACCGATTTAAGCCGCTTGTCGCCATCCCGTGCCATCGCCGCCGCGGCGATCGACAGCAGGGTGCCGCCCAGGCAATAGCCGGTGGCATGCACCGACTGTCCTGGCACAATGGCGTTGATCGCCTTCAATGCGTCCATGACGCCAAATCGCCGGTAGTCGCTGAGTCGCATGTCGCGGTCGGCTTCGGTCGGGTTGTGCCAGGAGATGGCGAACACCGTGTAACCCTGGTCGACCAGGTACTTGATCATCGAGTTGTGCGGCGACAGGTCGAGGATGTAGTACTTCATGATCCAGGCCGGCACGATCAGGATCGGCTCCGGTTTCACCTCGGCGGTAGTAGGGCTGTACTGGATCAGCTCGATCAACGGGTTGCGGTAGACCACTTTTCCTGGCGTTACCGCCAGATTCTCGCCGACCTTGTATTCGCTGTCGTTGTTCGAGGTGGCATTCAATCGGCCCAGGGTATCGTTCAGCAGGTTGCTCCAACCGTCGAGCAGGTTCTGGCCGCCGCTCTGCACGGTTTTATCGATGACTTCGGGGTTGGTGGCGGGGAAGTTCGTCGGCGACAGTAGATCCAGCCATTGGCGGGCCATGAAGCTGACGACCCGCTCATGGTGGCGCGACAGACCGGGAATATCGGTGGTAGCGTAATGCCACCACTGCTCCTGCAGCAGAAAGCCTTGGGAGATGAGGTTGAATGGATAGCGCTGCCAGGCCTCCGCACGAAAACGACGATCATCCATCAGCGGTTCGATAAAGGGAAAGGCATCGCCATCCCGGCGGTGATGGCTGAGCGCCGCCCAAGTCATGAAATCACCGCCCTTGCGGGCCATGTTTTCGGCAATCTCCGCCATCTTGCCGGGCGAATGGCACAGGTGGATCAGCCAGTCGCAGTAGGCCAGTTGCAGCGCAGCAGGTGACAGGCCGCCGGTATAGCGTCCCTGGATGGCGTGGGTGATGCGGTCGATGCTGTTTTTCAGTGAGGGGATCGACAATTCGAACATGGGGGGCACTCCCTTGGTCGGCGGCGCGGCTAACGGCAAAAATACCGACTAAGTGTAGATCGCTTTCCATGCCGGACGCCTGACCTGGGGCAAATGCGGGGCAGCGGAGCAGGGCGCCATCACCGTTATCGTCTGCTGGGAAAGTTCATACTTTGGAACGAATTTCGAGCCGAACTCCGCCGGAATACAGGCGGAGGATCTAGAGTGTGGGTGTAAGCAAACAAGCGCGCCGGGACTAATATTGGCCGAGACGCTGCTGACCTGCTCACCCCATCCAGGCTTCTAACAGCTGTCTGTTAGGGGAGGCCTTTATGAAACATCTCTTGATTACGCTGCTGGTGGTGCTGGGATTGGCCAGCGGTAGTGTTACTGCGACTGCTGACTCGATACCGGCAGCCGGACAGGATGTCATAGAACAGAACATCAACAACATCTTTAACCCTTACCAGCCCGCTGATCACGGCGCCAGAAAATAAGGGGCGCACCAACCGTCAGGAGTATATAGGCTGACTATCCGCAGCATTGATTAACCAAGAATCACCGCCACCGTAAGTGGCAACAGTTGCCCCGAAGCCCTTTGTGCATTCCAACGCCGGGGGCTTCCTTCGTTTGACGATTCTGTGGTTAAACGATCAGCGTTGCGATACGGACAATGGCTGCATCGGGCGTACCGCCTTCCAGTAATGCGTTTGCCAGTACGGGTTATTCAGATTGCTGATCATCACGCCGTTGCTGGTTGATGCGTGCAGGAAACGGTTGCGTTCGATATAGATGCCGACGTGGCGGACTTTGCGGCTGGTCTTGAAAAATACCAGGTCGCCCGGCTGCAGTTGCTGACGGGGCACCGGCTGACCGCTGTACTGCTGACGGGCGGTGGTCCGGGGTAGGCGGGTGCCGAACTGGTCGAGAAAGGTGCGTTGAGTGAAGGCCGAGCAGTCGATACCGCTACGGTCGGTACCGCCTAGCTCGTACGGGGTACCGCGCCATTGCAGATGCTGGTCGTACAGTGCCTGGGCGACCGGGCTGCTGTCGGGGGAGGCTGTGTAGTGGTATGAGGCAGGTTTGTGCGATAGGCCGCCACAGGCGGTCACCAGTGCGCAGATAATCAGCAGCAGTCCGACTCGAACCGATCTCAGTCCCATCATCCTCGTCCCAAATATTCCCTAATTCCACAACCGGTATTTCGGGCATCTTAGCAGTGGATTTGCCAGGATGACCAATGATTTAGGTTGGGATTTAGTACTATCGGTCGCGACAGGGTTAACGCAGTCTGCGGGTGTTGCCCTCGGTACCCGCGAGCATAAAAGCGGGCGGCTACGAAGCCCGGACCCCGTAGCAGCGGGCTCTGGCCGCGATAGGGTTGGAGCGGCCGCGGATGTTGCCCTCGGCACCCGCGGGCATAAAAGCGGGCGGCTACGAAGCCCGGACCCCGTAGCAGCGGGCTCCGACCGCGACAAGTCGGATAGTTCGTGGAAAGCGCCCTCGGCACTCACAGGTATAACAAGAGGGCTGCTACGATACGATCGGTACCTGCCTAGAGCGTGTGCCGTCAAAAGGATAGGGGACCAAACCATGCTTGACGTTGCGGAACGGGCGGGGATACTTGTACGCAATATACTTTAGTACGAGTAACTTGCCATGCACTTGGACGACTGTGTCTTTTTCTCCCTGACCACCGCGGCGCGGCGCGCCAGCAAATACTGGAAACAGCATGTTACCGGTTTCGGGGTGACCGGTGTGCAGGCCATGGTGCTGCACGCGTTGCAGGAGGGCGATCGCATCCTGTCGGTGGAGCTGGGCGAGCGTACCCAGCTGGACAGCGCCACGCTGACCGGGGTGCTCGACCGGCTCGAACGCGACGGACTGATCGAACGCCAACGCCACGACAGGGACCGGCGTGCCATCCTGATCTGCCTGACCCCGCAGGGCCGTGAACTGGCCGAACAGATCCACCCGGTAATGGAACAGGCCAACCGCTCATTTACCGGCAACTTATCCGACGCGGAACTGGAACAGCTTAAGGCGCTGCTGGCGCGACT
Source organism: Marinobacterium arenosum (assembly GCF_019795155.1). GTDB lineage: Bacteria > Pseudomonadota > Gammaproteobacteria > Pseudomonadales > Balneatricaceae > Marinobacterium_C > Marinobacterium_C arenosum. Next base: position 9,225 of record NZ_JAILYN010000025.1, read on the forward strand.
CTGAGTTCCCCAAATAGACCTTGTAGGGAAACTCCCTGATTATCTATATTGCTTGTACACGAGTAATACGTGTAAATATAAAAAGCATATAAGTGATTTGGGAGTGAGGCGATGGGCAGTTATCCGTCAGGTTTGGAGTTTTTGCGCGGCATAGCCGAGGGGATGGTGCCGCCGCCCAGCATGTTGCAGACGCTGCCGATGCAGCTGCTGCGAGTCGAGTCGGGTCTGGTCGAATTCGAGGCCCGGCCGGACCGGCAACATCTGAATCCCCGCGGCATGGTGCATGGCGGTTTTGCCGCCACGGCACTGGATTCCTGCACCGGCTGTGCGGTGCAGACCCAGTTGGCGGCGGGCAGCAGCTGCAGCACCATCGAACTGAACGTCAAGATGATGCGGCCGATCCAGGCCGGCATGGTACTACGGGCGATCGGCACCACTCTCAACCTGTCCCGCCGTTTGGGCGTGGCAGAGGGGCGGCTGGTCGATGAAGCCGGCAAGCTGTACGCCCATGCCACCGCCACCTTCATGATTCAGCGCGACTGACCTCAGCCTGGGAGCCTCAACATGCATGCTCAAAGCAGTCGTATGAAGGTGCTGTTCGCCGGCATCTTCAGCCAGATTCTCTGTATCGGAATCGCCCGTTTCGCCTATACCCCGCTGTTGCCGGTGATGCAGCAGCAGACCTGGATCGGCGATGCCGAAGGGGGCTGGCTGGCGGCGATCAACTATGCCGGCTACATGTGCGGTGCGCTGCTGGCCGCCTCGGTCAGCGACCTGCGGTTGAAGGACCGGTTGTACCGGACCGGCCTGCTGCTGGCGGTGGTCACCACCGTGGCGATGGCCTGGACCGAGGATATGTTCTGGTGGTCGTTCTGGCGCTTCCTGTCCGGCCTCAGCAGTGCCGGCTCGATGCTGCTCGCCGCCGCGCTGATCCTGAACTGGCTGATTCGCCATCATCATCGCGGCGAGCTGGGCATCCATTACGCCGGCGCCGGCCTGGGGATCATCTTCGCCGCAGTGGCGGTGGAATTGATGTTACGGCTCAGCCTCGACTGGGCGCAGCAGTGGTTCTGGTTCGGTCTGCTGGCGGTAGTACTTGCAGTACCGGCCTGGCGTTGGTTGCCGCCGCCGGATACCCGGCCGGTGACCACCGGTGGTCAGCCGCTGGTCGACCGGCCGCCGAGTCGGCGCTTCATGCTGATCATGCTGGCAGCTTACTTTTGTGCCGGCTACGGCTACGTGATCCACGCCACCTTCATCGTCACCATTGTCGAGCGCCAGCCGGAGCTGACCGGTATGGGACCGCTGGCGTTCGCGCTGGTCGGCCTGGCGGCTACGCCGGCGGTGATGCTCTGGGACCTGCTCGCCCGCCGGTTCGGCTATCTGGGTGCCCTGATGCTGGCCTACGGCCTGCAGGTGCTGGGTATCCTGCTGCCGGCACTGGACCATGGCCTGGCCGCCGCGCTGCTTAGCGCGCTGCTGTACGGTGCCACCTTCATAGGCTGTGTCAGCCTGGTGCTGACCCTGGCCGGCCGGCTGTTCCCGACCAAGCCGGCCAAGTTGATGGGCAAGTTGACCCTGGCCTATGGCGTGGCGCAGATCGTCGCGCCGGCACTGACCGGCATGATGGCCGAACGGACCGGCAGCTACGACAGCGGCCTCTGGCTGGCCGGCGGTTTCGTCGCGCTGGGCACGCTGCTGATCGGCTGGCTCAAACTGAGCGACGATTCGCTGGATGAGCTGGACCGGGCCGCTCGGCCGCTGGCGGCGGTGCGTGGCTGATACCCGCGACTTGTAACCGGCCCGTGCTGTTCGCGTATACTGCGGCCATTGCGAACAGGGGAGAGTTTGAATGTCGCAGGCGGTACGCGGCCAGGTGTTGCTGGTCGACGACGAACAGATGGTCCGGCAGGCCACCGAGCAGTGGTTGAAGATGTCCGGCTTCGAGGTGATCAGTTGCTCCGGCGCCGAGCAGGCGCTGGCACAGCTCGACGAGGCGTTTCCCGGTGTGCTGCTGACCGACGTGAAGATGCCGGGTATGGATGGTCTGCAGCTGATGCGCGAGGCGCGCAGCCGGATCGCCGAGCTGCCGGTGATCCTGCTGACCGCACACGGCGACGTGGATATGGCGATCAGCGCAATGCGCGAGGGGGCCTACGATTTCATCGAGAAGCCGTTCGTACCGGAACGGCTGGTGGAAACCATCAACCGGGCCTGCGACAAGCGTCGGCTGATGCTGGAGAACCTGCGGCTGCAGCAGGACCTGGCCTCACGCTCCGGCATCGATGCCAAGCTGATCGGCATTTCGCCGGCGATTCAGCGGCTGAAACGGGAGATCCTGGCGCTGGCGGCGCTGGATACCAATGTGGTGATCTACGGCGAGACCGGCACCGGCAAGGAGCTGGTCGCCCAGTGCCTGCACGAGTTCAGCAGCCGCAACAGTCGTCATTTCGTGCCGATCAACTGCGGTGCGATACCGGAGGCGCTGATCGAGAGCGAGCTGTTCGGTCACGAGGCCGGTGCCTTTACCAGCGCCGCCAAGCGCCGCATCGGCAAGTTCGAGCACGCCGATGGCGGCACCCTGTTCCTCGATGAGATCGAGAGCATGCCGCCGCACCTGCAGGTCAAGGTGTTGCGTGCGCTGCAGGAAGGGGTGATCGAACGGTTGGGCTCCAACCAGCCGATCTCGGTCGATCTGCGGGTGGTAGCGGCCTCCAAGGCCGATCTGCGCGAGGAAGCGAATTTCCGCGAGGACCTGTTCTATCGACTCAATGTTGCCCAGCTGCATATCCCGCCGCTGCGCGAGCGGCTGGAGGATGTGCCGCTGCTGTTCGCCCACTATGTGCGCCAGGCCGCCGCGGCCCATGATCGCAACAGCCGTAACCTGAGCGAGCAGGACCAGCGCACCCTGCAGGGCTATAACTGGCCCGGCAACGTACGCGAGCTGAAAAACGTGGCGATCCGCTTTGCACTGGACCAGCGGGCCAGCCTGGCGGAGCTGCTCAGCGCTCATACTCAACCGGTGGTGTTCGAAGCGCCGCAGGATAAGCCGCTGTCACTGGCATTGCAGGTGGCGGCTTTCGAAGCGGAGGTAATTCGCCAGTCGCTGATGCGCCATAAGGGCAATATCAAGTCGGTAATGGATGAGCTGGACCTGCCGCGCCGGACCCTGAACCAGAAGATGGTCAAGTATGGCCTGAACCGCAACGATTTCCTGTCTGAAGCGGATCCTGAGCAAAGCGCCTGAACGGGATGGGCAAAATTTTGCCTATCCTGTTTTTCACCGCCGAAACCGGGTTCTTTTTTCCTCCGATACCCCTTCAACTATCCGCAGCAGTACAACGCTTGATCAGTATCTGCTGGCTATAGGCAAAATTTTGCTTATTGATTTGTGGGTCAATAAGCAAAAAATTGCTTACGGCTATCCTGTGTCTACCTGTGCTTGGCTCGTTTATTTATTAAAAAACAAATAGTTACAGAAAATAATAGAAATTGGCCTGTGGTTTGCTTTATCTGGTCTACGCTGAGGATTCTCCTCCGATGCCGGATTCATAATCTGAATAACAACAAGCATAAGGACTAGAAAATGAGCATGAGTAAACGCAGCTTCATCAAAGGTATGGGCGCCGCCCTGGTACTGAGCACCGCTGTGGGTGCCGCTACTCAGGCACTGGCGGACGACAAGCGTGCCTACGTGATGGCGACCGCGTCCACCGGCGGTACCTACTACCCGGTCGGTGTCGCGCTGGCGACCCTGACCAAGGTCAAGCTGGAGCCGACGCACAAGATCTCGATGTCGGCGATCAACTCCGCCGGTTCCGGTGAAAACATCAAGCTGCTGCGCGAGAACGAAGCCCAGTTCGCCATCCTGCAGGGCTTGTACGGCGCCTGGGGCTGGGAGGGCGAGGGCCGCATGGCGCAGTCCGGTCCGCAGAAACAGCTGCGCTCGGTCACCATGCTGTGGCAGAACGTCGAGCAGTTCGTGGTCAAGAGCGACTACGCCCAGAGCGGCACCATTACCGACCTGAAAGGGTTGAAGGGCGAGAAGTTCTCGATCGGTAAGAAGAACTCCGGTACCGAAGGTTCCGGCCGTACCATCCTCAACAACCTGGGTATCGATCCTGACAGCTTCAACCTGGCCTACATGGGTTACGGCCCGTCCGCCGATGCGCTGCAGAACGGCACCGTCGATGGCATGAACATCCCGTCCGGGGTGCCGACCAGCGCGATCACCCGTGCTTACGCGGCGCTGGGTAGCGATATCACCATGCTGGAGTTCACCGACGAGCAGATCGAGCAGGCCAACGGTAAATACAAGCTGTGGACCCGCTACGTGATTCCGGCCAACACCTACCCGGGCCAGAGCAAGGAGATCCGCACCATGGCGCAGCCGAACTTCCTGGCGGTGCGCGACGATATCTCCGAAGAAGATGTCTACCTGCTGACCAAGACCGTCTACGAGAACCTGCCGTTCCTGAACGGTATCCACAAGGCCACCAAAGCGATGGCGATTGAAAAAGCGATTGCCGGCCTGCCGGTACCGCTGCACCCGGGTGCCGCCCGTTACTACAAGGAAGTCGGCCTGGAGATCCCGGCCCACCTGATCGCCGACTAAGCGTTGCAGCGTTAAGCGGCAAGCTTCCAGCCGCAAGCTGTCCGGTGCAGGGCTGACGTATGCAGTCCTGCGCCGATTTCCTCATCAATCATAATTAGAAAGCTGAGCACAGCCGATGTCGCCTTTGCTGCGTCGTCGTTTCGCTGTTGCTCGAAAGCCTCAAACGGATAACGGGTCTAGCCATGTCTGAATCCAACGCCACACCGATGACCGATCGGGAGACGGCGGCCAAGCTGAAAAGCCTGGAGCTGGCCAAGCGCGACGAGCAATCGGCCGCCGGCCGCTTCATCTACTGGGCCGGCGTACTGTTCTCTCTCGCCCATATCTACTTCAATACCCTGGGTACGATGTCTGAGCTCTGGGTATCGGCGATCCACTTCGGTGGTTTTGCACTGATCTGCGCGCTGATGGTGCCGTCGATCCGTAGCAGCAGTGCCGCCAAGCAGAAGCTGGCGCTGGTGCTCGATGTATTGGTGGGGTTGGCGGCGATCGCCTGCACGCTCTACCTGATCGGTTTTGAGGATGCACTCTACGACCGCGGCGTGCACTTCATCGCCTCCGACTGGTTCTTCTCGCTGTGCGCAATCTTCATCGCACTGGAGATGGCCCGCCGCACCACCGGCTGGTTCATCCCGAGCATGATCCTGGTGGCGCTGACCTACGTGTTCTGGTGGGGCCCCTATATCGAAGGGATCTTCGGCTTTGCCGGGTTGAGCCTGGAGACCCTGCTGTACCGTTCCTATTTCTCATCCGAGGGGATGTTCGGCCAGATCGCCCGTATCTCCTGGACCTACGTGTTCATGTTCATCCTGTTCGGCGCTTTCCTGGTCAAGTCCGGCGCCGGTGACTTCATTATCGAACTGTCCCGTTGCGCGGCCGGTCGCTTCGTCGGCGGCCCCGGCTTCGTGGCGGTGCTGGGTTCCGGCCTGATGGGCTCGGTATCCGGCTCCTCGGTGGCCAACACCGTGTCCACCGGCGTGATCACCATCCCGCTGATGCAGCGCGCCGGCTTCCCGGCCCGCTTCGCCGCCGGCGTCGAGGCGGCCGCCTCCACCGGCGGTCAGCTGATGCCGCCGGTGATGGGGGCAGGGGCGTTCATCATGGCCTCCTATACCCAGATCCCCTATATCGACATCATCGCCATCGCTGCCTTGCCGGCGCTGCTGTACTTCCTGTCGGTCGGTTTCTACGTGCGGGTCGAGGCCAAGCGCAGCCACGCCCATGCGGTGGAGCTGGACAGCCGGCCGATCGGCGAAGTGTTCAAGGAGGGCTGGCACTTCCTGCTGCCGTTGGTGGTGCTGGTTGCTTTGCTGATCTACGGCTTCACGCCGACCTACGCCGCCGGTATCTCGATTATCTCGGTGGTGGTGGCCTCCTGGCTGTCGCGTCAGCCGATGGGGCCGAAGGATATCCTGGATGCGCTGGCACAGGGCGCCAAGAACATGGCGACCACCGCGATGCTGCTGGTCTCGATCGGCCTGGTGGTCAACGTGGTGGCGATGACCGGTATCGGTAACGTGTTCTCGCTGATGGTCACCGAATGGGCCGGCGGCAGCCTGCTGATCATGCTGGTGCTGGTGGCGCTGGCATCGTTGATCCTCGGTATGGGCTTGCCGGTGACCGCCTCCTACATCGTATTGGCGACCCTGTCGGCGCCGGCGCTGTACAACCTGATCGCCGAGTCCCAGCTGGTCGATCTGATCGCCGCCGGCAACCTGCCGGAGCAGGCCAAGATGATCTTCATGCTGATCAGCCCGGACCAGTTCGCGCTGCTGTCGGCGCCGATGAGTGAAGCGGATGCGCTGGCGCTGCTGGCCCAGGTGCCGGACGACTTCCGCAGCCAACTGCTGGAACAGGCGCTCGATCCGTCGATCCTGGCGGCTACGCTGCTGTCAGCCCATATGATTATCTTCTGGCTGTCGCAGGACTCCAACGTGACGCCGCCGGTCTGCCTGACCGCCTTCGCCGCGGCGGCGATTGCCAAGACCCCGCCGATGGCAACCGGCTTTACCGCCTGGAAGATCGCCAAGGGGCTCTATATCGTGCCTCTGCTGTTTGCCTACACCAACTTTATCGGTGGCTCGGCGCAGGAGGTGATGACTATCTTCCTGTTCTCGCTGTTCGGCCTCTATGCCTTCGTCGGCTTCATGGAGGGCCACCTGGAGGGCAAACTGAATATCCTGCTGCGGCTGGTCAGCGGCGTTTGCGCGCTGGCGATGCTCTGGCCGCACGGCCAGCTGGCGATCGACCTGGCCGGCCTGGTGGTATTCCTCGGTTTGTTCCTTTACAGTCGCCGGCAGAATGGCGACCAGGCGCAGGCAGCGAGTAACGGAGTAGTAGCTAAGTGATCTATGACTTTGTCGTAATTGGCGGCGGCATCATCGGTATGTCCACCGCCATGCAGTTGCAACAGGCCTACCCGGGCCGTTCGGTGCTGGTGCTGGAGAAAGAGTCCGGCCCGGCCCGTCACCAGACCGGCCACAACTCCGGCGTGATCCACGCCGGGGTCTACTACAAGCCGGGCAGCCTGAAAGCGCGTTTCTGTAAGGAGGGCAATATCGCCACCCGGCAGTTCTGCGAGCAACACGACATCAAGTACGACCAGTGCGGTAAGCTGCTGGTTGCCACCAACGCGGTGGAACTGGAGCGGATGCAGGCGCTGGTTGGCCGCTGTGCCGAAAACGGTATCGAGATCGAGGTGCTGGACGCCGAGCAGCTGAAAGCGCGCGAGCCCAATATCAGCGGTGTCGGTGCGATCTTCGTGCCGTCCACCGGGATCGTCAGCTACACCGAGATCAGCGCCAGGATGGGCGAGCTGGTGCAGGCCAACGGCGGCGAGGTGCGCTTCAACACCGAGGTGCAGAAACTGGAGGAGTTCGCCGACCGGGTGACGGTGTTCACCAACGAAGGGCGGGTGCAGGGCCGCTACCTGGTGGCCTGCGCCGGCCTGCACGCCGATCGGATCGTGCGGATGATGGGGCTGGAACCGGACTTCAAGATCATCCCGTTCCGCGGCGAATACTTCCTGCTGGACGCCCAGCACAACCAGATCGTCAACCACCTGATCTACCCGATCCCCGATCCGGAGCTGCCGTTCCTCGGCGTCCACCTGACCCGGATGATCGACGGTACCGTGACGGTCGGCCCGAACGCGGTGATCGCCTTCGCCCGCGAGGGCTACGGCAAGTTCGATATCAGCCTGAAGGACTGCTTCGAGATGTTCAGCTATCCCGGCATGCTGAAGGTGCTGATGCGCAACTTCAAGATCAGCCTGGTGGAACTGAAGAACAGCCTCTGCAAGCGTGGCTACCTGAAACTGGTGCAGAAATACTGCCCCAGCCTGACGTTAGACGACCTCAAACCCTACCCGGCCGGTATCCGTGCCCAGGCGGTGGCGAAGGACGGCTCGCTGGTGGACGACTTCCTGTTCTTCAACACCCAGCGCGCACTGGCGGTGTGCAACGCGCCTTCACCGGCCGCCACCTCGGCGATCCCGATCGGCGGCTATATCGTCGAGCAGGTGAAAGGGTTGGTGGAGAGTGCGGAAGCGGATGACGCGGCGCAGGTGGTGGCCTGATTTATTAGCGGTTGAAGATGTTCGACCGGTCAGGGGCTCAGGCCCCTGATCAGGTTAACCGCCTGCGGCGCTGGTGCCCCGGCAACGCCCTGCAGAGCAATTCCGTGCCCTGCACAAATATAGGTTCAGCTGCTTTCCTCTGCTGCTACCGCTGGGCGGTCTAGCGCCGCCATTGACTGCGCTTTCAATTCCGGCAATTCCATAATAAAACGACTGCCTTCACCCGGCGTGCTTTCGCAGTGGATAGTGCCGCGCAATACGTCGGTGACGATGTTGTGCACGATGCTCAGCCCCAGGCCGCTGCCGCCCTGGCCGCGGCGGGTGGTGAAGAACGGATCGAAGATCTTCGACAGGTGCTCCGCCGCTATACCCTTGCCGTTGTCGGCCAGCTCGATCCGACAGCCGTCTGTTGTGGCGATTGCGCTTACCACCACCTCACCAGGCTGATCGGGTTCGAAGGCGTGGGTCAGGCAGTTGGCCAGCAGCGCGGTCAACGCCTGCGCCAAGGCGCCCGGGCAGGTGGTCAGGTTCAGCGTCGGCGGGGCCTGCACCTTGATCTGCAGCCGGGTGCGCTTGAACTGCGGTTGCAGGGTGGTGACCACCTTGTCCAGGTAGTCGGGCAGTTCGATCTGACGGATATCCGGTTGCGACTGGTCGACGGCCACCTGCTTGAAGTCGGATACCAGGTCGGCGGCACGAGCGAGCTGGCTCAGCATCAACTCACAGGATGTCCGGGTGGAGCTAAGGAATCGGTCCAGGTCGCCGCGGGTGATCTGGCCGGCCTCGGCTTTGCCATGAATCTCGTCGGTCTCCTCCTTCAGGTGCGAAGCGCCGGTGATGCCGATCCCCAGCGGGGTGTTGATCTCGTGGGCCACTCCGGCCACCAAGCCGCCGAGGGCGGCCATCTTCTCGGAGCGGATCAGCTCCTGCTGGGCTTGTTGCAGTTCCTCCATGGCCGCCTGCAACTCCTGGTTGGTCCGGTGCAGCGCCTGGGTCCGCTCCTCGACCCGCTGCTCCAGGGTTTCATTCAACTCCTGCAACTGCGCCGTGCGTTCGGAAACCCGCAGTTCCAGCCGGGTATTGGCGTTCAGCAGGCTGTCCGCCAGGCTGTTGAAGCTGGTCGCCAGCAGCTGAATCTCTCTGGCATGCTGGGGTTCGACCTCCGCCCGCACCGTGCGTTCGCCCTGCTGTATACGGCGGGCATCCTCGGCCAGCTGCTCGACCGGCCGGGCGATGGCGCGGGCGATGATCAGCCCCAGTGCAATGGCGCAGGCGATCAGTACGCTGGCGGCGATCAGCAACCGGTTCTGGAAGGCGCTGACCGGGGCCAGGATCTCCTGCTGGTCCATCTTGACCAGCACCCCCCAGCCGGTACCGGACATCACCCGGGCAGAGGTCATGATTGGCTGGCTACGGTAGTCGATCGCTGCCGAGGCCAGCAATGACTGGCCGGACAGGGCCTGCTGCAGCGCCCCGGACGGGTCGGAGGAGACGACGGTCAACGCGCTATCCGGCTGGTGGCGCAGTGCGGTCAGGTAGACCGGCTGGCCACGGGCGTCTTCCGTGACCAGCAGGGTTTCGCCACTGTCTCCCAGCCCGGTGTAATCGGCGGCGGCCCGGATCAGCTCGTCGGCCAGCAGGGTCACCTGGGCGCGGCCGACCTGTTTGCCGTCCAGCAACATCGGCGCGTCGAAGCGGGCGTACAGCGTTCCGTTGGCGGCTAGATACATGCCGGCCAGCCGGATATCACTGGTGTCATTATTGAATTCCAGGCTGCGGATGGCCCCCTCCAGCGCCGGACCGGCCTGTGCCAGCACTTTGCCGTCTGGCGGGCCAACCGCGATGGATTGTACCGCGCGCACCGAGTGCTGGGCGTCGGTGATGATCTTGTTGATTCGTGCCAGCGAGGCCTGGTCGCCGGTGGTCAGGTAATGGCGCAGGCTGAGGCGCAGCTGGGTACGGCTGGCAATCAGGGCGACCCGGTCGTGCCAGGCTGCCACCACGGCTTCTATCTTGTCGTGTTGATTGGTCGCCACGGCGTCCAGCCGCGCGCGGATCGAGTCCAGCAGCATCCGCTGGCCACTCTGATAGGAAAGTACGCCGAAGGTAATGATGGCCACGATCGTCAAACCGACGCAGGCGGTAATAACGCGTTGATAGATGGACATTAACGTTGCTCCCTGCATGTTCCGGCGCATGAATAAGATATTACTCAACGGTCGACGGTGCGCACTTTTACTTTCCTGTACTAGATTTATCGAATGCGCAGTAATTATGTTTAGCAGGGAGCGCGGATGATGACAAATAACGCAGCGGATCAGTTGCTGTTCGGTAATAATTCTGAGTCTGAAATCGATCAGCCTGAAAAACCTTTCAAAAAGTGGAAGATTTTAATCGTCGATGACGAGGAGGGCATCCATGCCGTTACCGAGATGGCGCTGAGCCGTGTTCGTTTTGACGGCAGCGGCCTGCAGTTTCTGAAGGCCTATAGCGGTCAGGAGGCCCGGCGGGTGTTGGCCGAACATGAGGATATCGCCGTGGTGTTGCTGGACGTGGTGATGGAAACCGACGATGCCGGCCTGCAGGTGGCGGACTATATCCGCTACGAGCTGGGCAACCACAGTACCCGCATCATTCTGCGCACCGGCCAGCCGGGCCAGGCGCCGGAAGAGAAGGTGGTGGAGCGCTATGACATCAACGATTACAAGGAAAAGACCGAGCTGACCTACCGTAAGCTCTATTCTGCGGTCTATACCGCGTTGCGCTCCTATCGCGATATAGTCGCGCTTGAGCGTAATCGCGCCGGGCTGGAGAAGGTCGTCAACGCCACCACCAGCATCCTTCAGGAGAGTTCGATGCAGAGCCTGGCCCAGGGGGTGTTGGAACAGCTGGCTGCGCTGCTCTATATGGATCAACCGATGTTGCTGGCGGAATATGAAGGGGTGGTCGCTGAAAAAGATGACGATGGTATTTCTATATTGGCGCACACTTCCCAGGGGAATAAAGAGCACTCTATCGAGTATGACTTTGGTATTCGGGCCCAGATTCAGCAGGCGCTGGAATCAAAAACGGACGTGGTCGATAAAGATTACTGCGTACGTTATATCGCCAATAAAAATGGCGTCGAAACCGTACTCTATATGGCGGGAAAACAGCCATTGGCGATTTCCGACCAGCGTCTGCTCGATCTTTATTGCCGCAATGTGGCGGTCGCATTTGAAAATGTACGTCTGAACAGTAATCTGCGTGAGACCCAGAAGGAGATCGTCTACGCACTCTGCGAACTGGCGGAAACCCGCTCGCGGGAGACCGGCAACCATGTCCGTCGGGTGGCGTACTATTCGCGGCTGATGGCGCAGTCGCTGGGGCTGGACCGCTTGCAGTGCGACCAGGTGTTCCTGGCGGCGCCCTTGCACGATGTCGGCAAGATCGGCATCCCGGACGCAGTGCTGAACAAGCCCGGCAAATTGAGCGGCGACGAGTGGACGCTGATGAAAACCCATACCACCATCGGCGCGCAGATCATGAAGCGCTCGCGCCAGCCGGTATTGCAGGCCGGCGCCATCATTGCCGAGCAGCACCACGAGAACTGGGATGGCAGTGGTTACCCGCACGGCCTGGTCGGCGAGCAGATCCATATCTTCGGCCGGATCGTGGCGCTGGCGGACGTGTTCGATGCGCTGGCCAGCAAGCGCTGCTACAAGGATGCCTGGGCGCTGGAGCAGATCGACAACTTCATCTTTGAACAGTCCGGCGTCAAGTTCGACCCGGCGCTGGTGGAGATCTACCGGGCTAGACGGCAGGCGTTCATCGATATCCTGGAACGGTTCAGGGATCGGCCCAACGCGGCGAAACAGGTGGTTTGAGGGGGGCTGTACGCAGGCGATGGCAGGCCGTTACAGCACACAGCCGTTGAATGCTCTGGTATGATTGTCGATCAATCAGACGATCTTGAAGGATGCGTTCAACATGAAGAAAGCCGGGTTGATCAACAAGCGTAGCCTGGAGGAGCAGGCGGCCGATCTGTTGCGTCAGGATATCGTCAATGGCGTGCTGACACCGGGGACCCGACTGGTCGAAACCACGTTGGCGAAGGAGTACGGCCTGTCGCGTGGCACCATCCGCATCGCCTTGCATCAACTGGGCACAGAGGGGTTGGTGACCCAGGTGCCGTACGCCGGCTGGTCGGTGGCGACGCTGGATGACCAGGATATCTGGGAACTCTACACCCTGCGGGCTACGCTGGAGGGGCTGGCGGCGCGGCTGGCGGCGGAGCGGATCTGCCAGCAGGGGGTCGAACGCTTGCAGGCCGCCTACAACCAGTTGCTGAAACTGTGCGAAGGCGAGGATCTGCAGGCGATCACCCGTGGCGACCTCGATCTGCACAAGACCATCATCGAGCTGTCGGGGCACCGCCGGCTCGCCCACCAGTACCAACTGATCGAGAACCAGTTCCTGAGCTATATCACGGCAGCCAACCGGACCTTCGATCCCCATGAGGTCGGTCACAGTCATCAGGCGCTGGTTGAAGCGATCTGTGCCGGCGAGGGGGAGCGGGCCGAGGCCGAGGCGGTGAACAATATTACCGGGTTTGAGCAGTTGCAGCAGGAGCGGGCCGGTTAAGCACGCTCCATGCGGTGATCATCGGACGCGGTAACGCGCGACCGTCTCTTCATTCAGAGTCACGCCAAGCCCCGGTCCTTGCGGCACTGGGATCATGCCGTCCGAATCGATGCCGGGGCCGTTTTTCGCCAGTTGCCAGCGCAGCGGCGAGGCGGAGGTGGAGAACTCGGCGTATTCTGCCAGCGGTTGCACCGCCAGAAACTGCAGGTTGGCCGCCAGCGTCAGGTCGGTGTTCCAGCCATGCGGGATCAGCCGGCTGCCGGCCCGGGCCGCCATCTCTGCGAGCTGCTGTAATGCGGTAAAACCGCCGACCCAGCTGATATCCGGCTGGGCGATATCGATCTGGCCCTGTTCGAAGTAGGGCCGCCACTCGGCCGGCGCGGTCAGGCCGGTGTCGCCGGCGCCCACCGGAATTCCTGCTTCTTTTAGCTGACGGTACTGGTCGATCTCGTCCAGCGGAAAGGGCGCTTCCAGCCAGCGCACCTGGCAGTCGCGCAGTACCGGCAGCAGCGGTTCCAGCTGCTGGCAGTTGGCGAAGCTGGCGGTGGCATCCAGCATCAGTTCGATCTCGTCGCCGACATACTTGCGGGCTGCGCACAGCAGTTCGGTCGCCAGCGCGGGCTGTTCCCGCCAGAACGGATCGATCGCCAGCTTCAACGCCCGTACCGGGTACTGCAGGGCGTGATCCAGCGCCTGCTGCAGTTCATCGACTGTGCCGCCAAGCGGATAGACGGTGATATAGGCCGGCAGCCGTTGGTGCTGTGGCTGGCCCAGCAGCTGGCTGACCGGTTTGTTCTCCAGCTTGCCGAGCAGGTCCCAGAGGGCGATATCGATGCCGCTGATCGCGTGCATCACCACCCCGCGCCGGCCGCAGTAGCTGGTGTGGTGGTACATCTTCTGCCACAAGCCGGCGATATCGCGCGGATCTTCCCCGACCAGTATCGATTTCAGCCCCATCAGCGTTCGGATCCGTGGCGGCGCCTCGACGATCGCCTTGATCACCGACGGCAGGCTGTCGACCTCGGCGATGCCGCTGATACCGGCGTCGGTATGAATCCGGATCAGGCAGCCGTTATCGGTCGGGTCGAGATCCAGCTGGCGCTTGCCGGGCACCCGCAGTTCGATCACCTCGATATCAATAATACGTATCATCTAGCCTCCGATACGGTGATGCCAGAGTGCCTGCTTGGCGACCTGCTGCCAGTCAATCTCGATTCCCAAACCGGCCCCGTCCGGTGCATGCACCCGGCCGTTGTCGGTACGGATCGGCGTCGGGCAGCAGGCTTCGTGGCTGCTGGAGGGCACCGGTTGCTCGAAATAGACCGCGTTGGGGATCGACAGCATCATCTGCAGGTTGGCCGCCTGGCTGGGGGTGTAGCCCCAGGACTGCAGCTCCAGCGGCAGGCTGTGGGCCTGGGCCAGGGCGGCGATGGTGCGGGTGGCGGTAAAACCGCCGGCATAGGTGACATCGGTACGCAGGGCGTCCCAGGCCTGCTGCTCGATCCCCTGGTTCATCAGGCCGGGCGTCAACAGGGTGTTGCCGGCCGGCAGGATCGGCACCGAGGTGTTGCGGCGCAGTTCGGCATAGCCGGCCAGGTCGGTGTCTATCAGCGGCGCTTCCAGCCAGACGCAGTTCATCGTTTCCAGCCGCCTGGCGATACGCTGCGCATCCGGTCGGCTGTAACGCTCCTCGAGATCGACCATAAAGGCCAGCTCCTTTCCGAACGCCTGATCCAGCGCATCGAGCAGCGCCAGATCCTGCGACAGTTCGCAGGGCACGTGGAACTTGACGGTATCGAAGCCCTGGGCCCGCAGCGTATGCACGAAATCCACGTACTCGGCCGGGGTGTCGAACACCGGCGTGCTGGCATAGCTGCGGATGCTGTCACGGCTGCCGCCGAGCAGTCGGTAGAGCGGCAGGTCGAGCGCCTTGGCTTTCAGGTCCCAGAGGGCGATATCGATCGCCGACTGCGGCTTGGGTGTCATGCTGTTGTAGCGCAGCATCAGCTGCTGCCAGATAGCATCGCTGTTCCAGGCATCGAGCCCCGGCAGGATTGGCAGCAAGGGCTTCAGCGCGGCACCCAGCGACTCGTCGAAACAGTGTTCGGAGTAGGTGGTGACACCGGCGAACCCTTCCAGGCCGCAGGCGGTATGCAGTCGCAGCAGCGTCAGGGTTTCATAGACCTCGCCCATGTCCGCCGCCAGCCGGCAGCGGGCCACGTCTGGGCCCACCACGAACAGTTCGGCACGGTCAATGATAAGTGGTTTCATCGGGAATCCTGTGTGCTTGATGGTCCGGCTGGCGGCGACCTGTTTTTTATGGCCGCCGCCTGACGGATGATTACAGCGCTATGTACTGTTTATTAAGTGAGAACGGCTTCGCTACGTTGTTGAGCGGTACTAATCGTCTGCTGAGCGATCTGCACGCCGTTTCGCTCATCCTGGTATAGCCAGCGGATCAGCGAGACCGCCATGATGGCGGTGATGAACAGCTGCGGCAGCGCCAGGGTGATCGCCGTGGTCTGCAACGCTTTCAGACCGCCGACGAACATCAGGCTCAGCGGCAGGCCGGCCAACGCGAAGGCCCAGAACAGGCGCTGCCAACGGGCCGGGTGCTCGTCCTCGCGCAGCTCAACGGTGGCCACCGCGGCCATGGTGTAAGCGGCGGAATCGAACTGGGTGGCCAGGAAGATCAGCGCCAGTACGCAGAACAGCGGCAGCACGATGGAGGAGAGCGGTAGCGCGTTGATCACCGCGATGATCGCCGTGGGGGCATCCTTTTCGTTCAGCAGGCCGGTGACCGACAGGATATCGTTCAGCTCCAGGTGCATGGCGAAGTTGCCCAGCGCGCCGAAGTAGGCCCAGCAGCCGATGCTGCCGAACACCAGCATGCCGGTAACCACCTGGCGGATGGTGCGGCCACGGGAGATCTTGGCGACGAACAGCCCCATGAACGGACCGTAGGCGATCCACCAGGCCCAGTAGAAGATGGTCCAGCCTTCCGGGAAGCCGGAGTTGCTGATCGGGTCGGTCCAGAAGTTCATCTGCACGAAGTTCTGCAGCATCAGCCCCAGACCGTTGGTGGTGGTTTTCAGGATGAACAGGGTCGGACCGGCCACCACGATAAACACCAGCAGCGCCACCGCCAGCCATACGTTGATATCGCTGAGCACCTTGATCCCCTTCTTCAGGCCGGAATAAGCGCTGATGCCGAAGATGGCGGTGCACAGCAGCATCACGAAGATGCTCAGGCCGAAGGAGTTCTCGATACCGAACACTTCGCTGAGGCCGGCGGCGACCATCGGCGTGCCCAACCCCAGGCTGGTGCCGACCCCGCCCAGCAGGCCGAACATGAACAGGATGTCGATCAGCCGACCCAGCGGGCCGTGGGCGTGCTTGCCCAGCACCCCTTCACAGGCGGCGCTGAGCTTCAGTTCCGGCTGCTTGCGGACATGGTACAGGTAGGCCAGCGGAATCGCCGGAACGCCGTAAAACGCCCAGGCGGTAATGCCCCAGTGAAACATGCCGTAGGTGGCGGCCCACTCGGCGGCCTTGTCGCTGCCGGCCTCAATGCCCAGCGGCGGCGACTGCAGGTAGTAGGCCCACTCGATGGTGCCCCAGTACAGGATGCCGGAGCCGATGCCGGCGCAGAACAGCATGCCGGCCCAGCTGAAGGCGGTGAACTCCGGCTTGTCGTTCGGGCCGCCCAGCTTGATATGGCCGAACCGGCTCAGTGCCAGCCAGAGCATCAGGCCGACCGCGGCGATGCCGCCCCACAGGTAGAGAATGCCGAACTTCTCGGTCATCACCGCAAAAGCCGCATTGATGAAATCGTTTGCCTGCTGCTGCATCACCAGCAGCGGAATGCAGATGCCGAGCAGCACCACCAGCGTGGCGCCGAAGGTCGGCCAGTCAGTGCGAGCACCCATCGTAGATACCTCTCTTATTGTTGTCGTTGGTCGCGAGTGTCGACGCTCCGTTGTCGTCACAGACTCGGCTCAGTCACCGAGTAACGGGGTGAGAATAGCACAGCATTGTTGATTGTCCAACAATCTGCAATCTTGTGTTTTTGAGCTTCATGCAGATATAGCAAGGCGGGCGGATGGGGTGCGCCGGTATGCTTGATCTTTGTTTATGGACTAGCCTGACTTTGAGGCTTGGTGCGGCGAACCTGTTTATAGCCAGGGTTCCGGCGTGTGTATAGGCGGGATGGTCTCAACTTGAAACCCGTACTGATGTGAGCAGGCTGGCTGAGTGGCATGGGGACAATGCAGGCGCACAGTCTGATTGCCATCACACGAATCCTGTCGCCTATCGTGCAGAGGGGAAGGGATCAATAGTGTTGCGAAACATGAAGACCACGCAGAAATTATCTATACGGTATGCAGTATAGATAGGTAAATTACGGCGTGTCGTATAACAAACTGATAGCTCAGGTGGTATAGGAACGAGTTAGGTGCCGATATGAAGAAAAAGGAAAATGGTTTTTGGCTTACCCTGGGTCTTCTTGGTCTTCTCCTTGTACCATTAATCTTCATCGGATGGATTTTCTTAGGGGTGAGCTTTCAGGCTCAACTAGAGTTGAATGCTGTCTCAGTATCATCGTGGGTTGTCGCTCTATCCACGGTGATCATTGCGATGCTGATACTTGTTCTTGCCACGGAAACATGGTGTTTGAGAGGGGCCCAAATAGAATAGATTGAAGAGTTAAGGCGTGATGCACTGTGTCCGAATGTAATTTAGAGTTTTACCTGTTGTTCGCTCCTTCCTTACTCTAACTTATTAATATTCGTATCGAGAATAACGGAAAAGGTGCTAAAATAAAATCAGATGTGATTTTAAGCCGAAAAACGGTGAATTGGATGAAAAAACGAAAACCAATTGATACAACAGCTTATTGGTTTAGATATGCTTCATAACGGAATTTTCTCTTTGGATGCTAAGCGATAGGCTTTGGCCGCCGGTTCGAGAATAGCGAGGGTTGAGCACGCGAAGCGCTTTGACCAGCTTCGCCTCACGCGGACGCACTATAGTGCGTTGGTGCGCTTCGACGTTGGGCGGCACGGGGGAATCGCGAAATATTGAGACAGGCGTAGATCTTGTCCGACCGTGATAGAATTCAGGTTGAACCGATAGTTTGAAAATCCATTGATCTGACTGGGAGACTAGTCAATGGCAATTAAACGACGTGCGACAGTCAAAAGAAAAAACGCTCTGGGGTTGTATATTTCGCCATAAATTCGAGAATAACTCAGATGGTTAAAATCGGCATGACAATCGAAACTGCGGAATCACGCATTGAGCTGGCGAACCGTAGAAACGAATTTATGTGTGGAAGATGGGAAATAGCCCAGAAAGTTAAAACAAACGATGCCAAGCGAACTGAAACATTGGCCCATACATTATTTGAGCAATATCACGATAAAGATAGCATCTCAACGGAGATGTACTTTATTCCAGATGGCATGTCTGTTAAACAGATGGCCGATCATGTTCGTGAAAAAGACCGAGTGCATATTGAACATCTTGAAGAAAAAGAAAAGCTGGAGGCGGAAGTTGCTGCTGCACAAGAAAAGCTTAGGCAGTTGGCAGCCAAGCACAAAGCTGAATTGACTCGTGATCTTCCAAGTACTGAAGTGGAAGAGGATTGACGCCTAACCAGTCGCTGCAGGGGACGTTAGACCCGTCACGCGCTTTGCTGCCGAAAAGCTGTTGCCGCTTCAAACGATCCTGAGCCTAGGTGTTATTCAAATTAAGGACTGACGATGCAAATAGCATGTTTAGGATGGGGCTCTCTGATATGGAACCCTGGTAATTTACAGCTTTCATCTGGTTGGAACAGCGATGGACCTAACCTGCCGATAGAATTTGCTCGCGAATCTGCTGATGGTCGAATTACATTAGTATTGGTTGATGGTGTTAAACATTCACCCGCGCTGTGGG
This sequence comes from Marinobacterium arenosum, assembly GCF_019795155.1. Classification (GTDB taxonomy): domain Bacteria; phylum Pseudomonadota; class Gammaproteobacteria; order Pseudomonadales; family Balneatricaceae; genus Marinobacterium_C; species Marinobacterium_C arenosum. The sequence continues at coordinate 27,983 of NZ_JAILYN010000025.1, forward strand.
CGATACTAAGGGCAACGGACATCGAAACAGCTAAGGCTGATTTAGCTAAGCGTGAAGGAATATCTGATAAGAGTATTAAATTTTCTATTGGGTGTTGGGAGTCTAACTCAGGTACATCGCATGGGAAGTGCTCGGAAGAAATATCTAGATGGGCATTGGGGAAAGGATTGGATGGTGTAGTGTGGATAAATCTGAAGTATGGGTTTCGATCCAATCGAGATGAATTTCCCACATTGACTGGAGTCATAGAGCATCTGAATGGGTTGTCACTGGATCAAAAATGCGTGGCAGAGGAGTATGTTCGCAAAACACCAGTTCAAGTAAGAACCGAATACAGAATTGAGTTGGAAAAAAAATTTGGCTGGTTTCCGGTCAGTGATGATGCATCACAAAACCATTAACTAAGAAAAGATGTTAGGCCCAATTAGACTAGATATTTAGATAGGTAATTTGAAGTATGCCGAATAATAAGCCGTTATGTGGAGAGAACGTGGTTCATGAAAATTACAACTGAAATGACACGGTCAGCCTATGCTGCAGCAAAGGATGTGTATGAAAGGATAACTAAGCTTGGTGATGCATTAGATCATCTTGAAAGTGATTTCGGCATGAATCGTGGAACTGCTAATGATTATATCTACGGCTTCAATAAAATGATGAGTGGTGAAAGGTATAAGCGTACATTTAATTCCGAGGCAACTGACTATTATTTTAATAATATCTATATGGATTATGGTTTATGTGCCCTAAGAAATGCATTGCAGGCTGCCACAGCTCATGTTGAATATTATGAGGGATTGGGTCGTGGAAATTTGAATTCGATAAGAAGTTTAATAGCAGAGTACCAATCGCTTATTTTCACTGAACAATCGATTTATCCGGATGATTTGGATGAGCCAGAAGTTTTGCTGGAAGGGCATAAGAAAAGAGTATTCGTAAACTCTTATGAACGAAACCCTAGAGCTAGGGCCAAATGTGTCGAACACTATGGAACAACATGTTCAGTATGTGAAATGAACTTTGGAGAGGTATACGGGGAGTTGGGTCAAGGATTTATTCATGTCCATCATCTGCTTCCTGTCTCTCAATTAGGAAAGGAATATGAGGTAGATCCGGTCCTTGATTTACGGCCTGTCTGCCCAAATTGCCACGCGATGCTGCATAGAAGAAACCCACCTTTATCAATCAGTGAGCTAAAAGAAATGAAAAAGGGTATCAGGCCAAGGTAGTTACAGTTTGGTAGATAGATGTATGAAGCTAATAACTTCTATTTTTATTTTAACTCTGATGGGTTGTTATTCCTCGCTGATTGGAACTTCTGTCCCCCCTTACCCTGACGGTATAGTGAGCAAATACGGTAAATGTATTGGAAAATCACTCGGTAAAGGGCGGTTGTGTGATTACGCTGTGGGTGAATTACGACAAGAAGATGAAAAACCATATGCTCTAACCGTTAAAAAGCAGATCGGTCGTTCAGGTAACCGAGCAATTTGGGAGATCACAGATCAGATAGATTGGCCTGAAGAACCCGATAATACTTTTCTCTCGATGGGAATATGTCTACAAAATGGAGTGTTTGATGATACTATTGTTGCACTTGTGGAAGTTACAGAGAAACGGTGGTTCAAAGCTAAAAGTTGGGCACAAAAAGTAGACTTAAAGACAGGTAAATTTTTTGATATATCCCCTGATGGAGTTGAGTGTGAGAATGAAGGATGGGGACTATAAAATAGTGAATGTGTCGCTCCCTTTTTCAGGTAGTGTAGGAAACGACACAGAACTCTGAACACTACCCCGGGGTTAACTGGTAACCTTTCTGCATCACCTCTGAGTTAGCTTCAATTGGCCATGGCACATTCCACACAGAGCAACTGGGTTCACTTTGATCGTGATACCGACAGCGGGATCGAGCTGGTGCGTACCCATTTCACCGGTCATAGCCATGCGTATGATCCGCACTGGCACGACGATTACCTGGTCGGCTACAACGAGCAGGGCTTGCAGCAGTTTCACTGCCGTGATCAGGTGCAGCGCGTCACGCCGGGCAACAGTTTTCTGATTGAGCCCGGCGAGATCCATGACGGCGAGGCGCCGCAGCAGGAGGGGTTCACCTACCGCGCGCTCTATCTGCCGGCGGACTGGCTGCACCGCCAGCTGAGCGGCATCTTCGAGGATCTTCCCGATCAGTACGAGCTGCATGTGGAGTCCACCCTGTCGGACGACCGTCGCCTGATGGGCAGTATCGCCTCGGCCTTTATCGCGCTGCAGGCGCAGGAACCGCGTATCGTGCGCAGCGCCTGTCTGGATCAGATGATCGAGCGGATGACGACCCACCTGAGCTGGCGGAGAAAGCAGGCGCATGAACTGCTGCTGCCGCGATTGGCCCGGGAGGGGCGCGATTACCTGCATGCGCACCTCTTCCAGGATATCGGGTTGGAGGATATGGCGGCGGCGTTGGGCAGCGATCGTTTCCGGGTCACTCGGGCGTTCAAGGCCGCTTTCGGCGTGGCGCCCCACAGCTATCTGATCCAGTTGCGACTGGTACAGGCCCGGCAGTTGTTGGCGCTGGGGCGTAGACCTGCCGATGTGGCCAGCGCACTCTGTTTTTCCGATCAGAGCCACCTGGGCCGCTGGTTCAGGCGTGCTTACAACCTGACGCCTGCCGCTTATCGTAATCTCTGCACCAGCGTTCCAGACTGACCATCAGCCGGCGGGGGAGAATTTGAAGACACACCCAGAGAGGAGTCTTCATGTCTACGTTGGTTTTCAGCTTTTCCCTGTTCGCGTTCGTCGCCTCTATCACGCCGGGGCCGACCAATGTGCTTGCCCTGAGCAATGGTAGCCGGTTCGGTACCCTGGCGACCTTGCCCTTCGTGATCGGCGCCGCCTTCGGCACCTCGGTGATCCTGTTGTTGACCACCAGCGGGCTGGCGGAGCTGATCGCAGGCTATCCGTTGCTAAGCCGGATGTTGGCCTGGCTGGGAGCACTCTGGCTGAGCTGGATGGCTTGGAAGCTGTTCCATGCCCCCGACATCGACCACCAGGCGCGCAATGGGCTCGCCCGGGCAGGTTGGCACCAGGGCGCGCTGATGCAGCTGGTCAACCCCAAAACCTGGATGATGGCACTGACGGTTAGCGGGCTGTTCGCGCCGGGTGATGGTGCCGCCCTGGCCCACAACCTGCTGCTGGCGCTGATCTTCTTTACCGTCACCGTGCCCTGCATCGCCGCCTGGGCCTGGTTGGGTGAGGGCAGCGGCCGGTTAATGAAAACCGAGGCTCGGCAGCGCCGACTGAACCAACTGCTGGCGCTATTGCTGGGGGCATCGGTATGGATTGCACTGCTTAGCTGAAGGCTGCTCCCTGTGATTGAGGGGGCGGTTTTGCTGGCGCCTGAGCATTTGGCGAATGAGGTGTCGCGTGGGCACAAGAGATGTGCCCACGCTTTCGAACTGTATGCGCTGTCAGGTACATGCGATCACACCTCAGCCGGTGTCCCTTGGGGCATGCGGCTGAGAGGGGGATTTACTGCGGGCGCCAAAGCGTCTGCTGAATTAAGAATTGGGTCCGACCATATTTTGAGGGTATGCAAATAGGCACTCAGCCACTCGGTCTATCGAAGCTGCTGCTTTAGTTGAGTCACTGTTTTGCCTCCCAGTGCCAGGTTGTCATCGGGAAGCTCGCGAATCGACACCATGAACATCGCTTCAGGGATGCCGGTTATATCGGCGGAAGCTTGCGTCAAACACTCGATAAGCTTTTGTTTAACGGCATCAGGCAGTTGGCCGGACTCGAAAGCAATATGGGGCATAAGGGGTTCTCCGGGTTAGGGTTTAGGCCGCATTCATCAAGCGGTATTGCTCAATTTGGTTGAGTAATCGATCGGCGTGATTTTCCGCACGTAGCGCAACCGCTTCTTTCTCGTTCCATACCCCGGGGATATAGACCATATCATGACTGATAACGGGCGCTTGCCATTGCATCCCGCAGAACTTAGCCGTTTGCTGCAAGGGCGTCAGAAAGGTTGTCATCGGGAAGCTATTGTCGCCGCCTTCCTGGTATGAATTCTCCGGTCCGCCCACCGTGACGGATACCATAAATCCTTTGCCGTGTAACTTATCGCCCTGCGAACCATAGGCAAACCCGTATTGCAGAACCCTGTCCATCCATTCTTTTAGCAGTCCTGGCGCGTTGTACCAGTGGATCGGGTATTGAAGTACAATCAGATCGGCACTTTGTAAAGCGCGCTGCTCAGCCTCGATGTCGATATCAAAGTCGGGGTACAAGCGATAGAGATCGCGGACTTCCACATGACTCTCAGCTTTAAGCTTGGTTATAATTCGACGGTTGGCAATAGATCGGTTTTCCATATCGGAATGGGCCAGCAAAACAAGGGTGTTCATTATTAGTCCTCATGAGATGGAATTTTTAAAGTCCGTATTGCGAGATGGAAAGACGATAGCAAAGGCCGAAATTTTTCGTAAGAACGCAATTTTTTGATACCTGGTACCCTTTTGTATACCAATGGAGTTTTGAGGCCCATGGCTCACACGGACTACGACTGCAATCATGGCTGCCCGGTAGAGGCGGCCCTGGAAGTTATTGGCGGCAAGTGGCGGGGCGCCATCCTCTACCACCTGTTGCAGGAGGTCATGCGCTTCAACGAGATACGGCGCCTGATGCCCGATATAACCCAGCGAATGCTGACCATGCAGCTGAGGGAGCTGGAGGCCCACGGCCTGGTTTTACGAACGGTTTACCCGGAAGTTCCACCACGGGTGGAGTACGCCATTACCGACTACGGAAAAACCTTGGCTCCGGTAATCAGTTCATTACATAGCTGGGGGCGAATGCACCTTGATAAGGTGAGACGGGTGGATAATGATGAATTTTAAAATCTTGTTACGGTGTTGTAATAAGTTTTTTAAGTGATTATGCGCAGGCTTGATAAAATAAAAATCACTGAAACTGTGATAATTCAGAAGGGCACTGAGCTTTGATGGAAGGGAACCAATGGTGAAATTCCTATTACGACAGGCTAAAGACAAGGGTTGTACAGAGCAATTGACCCGGCGAAATATGGAAGCCTACGATGCTTGGTCAGGGTTCAGCTGGGGCCGCACATTGTTCGAAAAGAACTTTAACTAAGCTCAGCAGCGGAAGTTGTCTTCCTGCGATTTGCATCCATCAGGCCGAAAGCGTTAAGCGAGAATATACAAATAAAAAAACCGGCGTATCGGATACGCCGGTGTTAATGGGGTGTAGCACGAACTAAGGATCAGGCCGCTTCGGTTTGGCCGGTTTTTTCGGTTTCTTCAGTCCCTTCGGTCTGGCTGAAGTGCTTGCCGAGCAGGCCGTGGTAGAAGTTGTGGTCCGACAGTACGCCGACGAAGTTGCCCTGTTCTTCCAGCAGTACCGGCAGGCCGGTCTGGTAGCGCAGCTCGATGGCGGTGCGCATCGAAATCTCCGGAGAAGCGATCGCCACCGTGCCCTTGTCCAGTGGCGGGGCGTCTTTCTGCCAGCGTTGTGCCGGTAAAGGCTGGCTGCCACGCAGTACGCTGCCGATGCCGTCCTGTTCCGGTTGCAGCCAGAGATCGTGGGCGGGATCGAGCTGCTGGCGACCGTCCAACTGCGACAGTTCTGCCTTCGGCGTCATCAGGGTGCGGCCGGCCAGTACGTTGAGCGGGTTGGTATGGGCGACGAAATCCTCGACGTAGCGGGTTTTCGGGTTCAGCACGATCTGCTCCGGGGTGTCGTGTTGGATGATGCGGGCCGATTCCATGATCGCGATATGGGAGCCGATCTTCAGCGCTTCGTCCAGGTCGTGGCTGACGAAGATGATGGTCTTCTTCAGCGCCCGTTGCAGCTCGATCAGTTCGTCCTGCAGCTGGGCGCGGATCAGCGGGTCCAGCGCGGAGAACGGCTCGTCCATCAACAGGATGTCGCTGTCCATCGCGAACGCCCGGGCCAGGCCGACCCGCTGCTGCATGCCGCCGGACAGTTCGTGCGGCAGTTGGGCGTGCCAGTCGGCCAGGCCGACCATCTCCAGCTTCTCCATCGCCCGGCGCTGGCGTTCCTTCTTGTCGATCCCCTGCATCTCCAGGCCGAAGGCCACGTTGTCCAGTACGCTGAGCCAGGGCATCAACGCGAACTTCTGGAACACCATCGAGATGCGGTGGGTGCGCAGCTGGCGCAGGGTGCGCTCGTCGCAGTCGGCCAGGTCGATACTGCGTTCGCCATCGCGCACCCGCAGGTGGCCGCGGCTGATCGGGTTAAGGCCGTTGATGGCGCGCAGCAGGCTGGATTTGCCGGAGCCGGACAGCCCCATCAGTACGCAGATCTCGCCTTCGTCGACCGAGATGCTGGCGTTGTGTACGCCGACCACGTCGCCGGTCTGGTCGATGATCTGTTGCCGGCTGAGGCCCTGGTCGAGCAGCGTCAGCGATTTGGCCACGTTGTCGCCGAATACCACGTCGAGGTTCTGGATATCGATTACGCTCATGGTTATGCCTCCTGACCCGGTTTCTTACACAGCCGGTCGAGCAGGATCGCCACCAGCACGATCGCCAGGCCCGCTTCGAAGCCCTGCGAGATATTGACGGTGTTCAAGGCACGTACCACCGGTTTACCGAGGCCGTCGGCGCCGACCAGCGCCGCGATCACCACCATCGACAGCGACAGCATGATGCACTGGGTGACCCCGGCCATGATGCTCGGCATCGCCGCCGGCAGTTCCACCTTGAACAGCAGTTTCCAGCGGGTGGCGCCAAACGCCTTGGCCGCTTCGGTCAGTTCCTCCGGCACCTTGGATACGCCCAGGCAGGTCAGCCGGACCGGCGCGGCGATCGCGAAGATGATGGTCGAGATCAGCCCCGGTACCACGCCGAGGCCGAACAGCACCAGCGTCGGGATCAGGTAAACGAAGGTCGGAATGGTCTGCATCAGGTCGAGTACCGGCCGCAGCAGCGCGTAGAAGCGCGGGTTGTGCGCAGCGATGATGCCCAGCGGGATGCCGATCAGCACGCACAGGAAGGTGGCGACCAGCACCAGCACCAGGGTTTCGATCATCTCCTGCCAGTAGCCGAGGTTGGCGATCAGCAGCAGCGCGCCGACTACGAACAGCAGCAGCGGCCAGCTGCGGTGCAGCCACCAGGCCAGGCCGGCCACCAGGGCGATGATGGCCAGCGGCGGCAGCCAGAGCATCAGGCTGGTCACCGCGAGGATCATCCATTCCATGCCGGCGGCCAGGGCATCGAAGAAGCCGGCGGCGTTGAGGGTCAGCCAGTCGACGAAGATTTCCATCCATTCGCCGACCGGTATTTTATTGTCGGTAATCCAGTTCATTGGCAATCCTCCGGGTGGGGCGTGGCAGAGGGGAGCGGGACGCTCCCCATTGGGCTGAGACGGGGGTTACAGCTCCAGGTGACGACGCACCGCTGCCAGGCCCGGCTGGCCATCTTTGGTGTTGATGCCGTCCAGCCAGCTGTTCAGCACTTCGGGATTGTTTTTCAGCCAGATGCGTGCCGCTTCACGCGGTTCCTCGCCGTCGTCGAGGATCGAGCCCATGATCTGGTTCTCCATCGCCAGCGAGAACTGCAGGTTCTTCAGCAGCTGACCGACGTTCGGGCACTCCTTCAGATAGTTCTTGCGGACGTTGGTGTAGACGGTGGCGCCGCCGTAGTTGGGGCCAAACCAGTCGTCACCGCCGCTCAGGTAGGCGATATCGAAGTTGGCGTTCATCGGGTGCGGGGCCCAGCCGAGGAAGGCGACCCACTTGTTGCGGCGGATCGAGCGCTTGACCTGGGACAGCATGCCGGCTTCGGAGGACTCGACCAGTTTGAAGTCGCCCAGCTCGAAGGCGTTCTTGTCGATCATCTCCTGGATCAGACGGTTGCCGTCGTTGCCGGCCTCGATGCCGTAGATGGCGCCGTCGAACTTGTCCTTGAACTTGACCAGGTCGGCGAAGCTTTTGACGCCCTGATCATAGGCCTCCTTGTTGACCGCCAGGGTGTACTTGGCACCCTCCAGGTTGGCGCGCACGGTTTCGACGGTGCCGGCTTTACGGTATTTGGCGATATCGCCCTCCATGGTCGGCATCCAGTTGCCGAGGAACACGTCCAGGTCGCCGGCCGCCAGCGAGCTGTAGGTGACCGGTACCGACAGCAGTTCAACGCGCGGCTGGTAGCCGAGCCCGGCGACCAGTTCCGAGGCTACCGCGGTGGTGGCGGTGATATCGGTCCAGCCGACATCGGAGAAGCGCACCGTTTCGCAGCTGTTGGCCAGCGCGCCGGCGGAGCCGAACATCGCCGCGGCCAGGCCGGTGGTGGCGATCAGCCGGCGCCAGGCCGGCGTGCGCTGGGTGGAGGTGTAGTTTTTGTCAGTATTGTTGCTCATAGGGCTTCCTTTTATTTTTCTGATTCAGCCATATCGCCAAGGAAACCAGGCCTGCCGGTCGGGTTGCCTTGGGGATACAGCGTGGCGGCAGCTCGGCTGCCACACAGGTTTTAAGGGATTCGTTGGTTCAGCGCTGGGTGGTCTGGTACTCCGGATGGATCCAGACCGGCACATTCGCCGCCGGCAGTGCCGGCTTGCCGAGAATCAGGTCGGCGGCGCGTTCCGCCACCATGATGGTCGGCGCGTTCAGGTTGCCGTTGGTGATGGTCGGGAACACCGAGGAGTCCACCACCCGCAGTGCGTTCACACCGCGTACCCGGCAGTCGGCATCCAGTACCGCCATCGGGTCGTCGTCGGCGCCGATCTTGCAGGTACAGGAGGGGTGGTAGGCACTCTCCACGTTGGCCCGTACCCAGGCGTCGATCTGTTCGTCGCTCTGCACCGCCATGCCCGGCTGGATCTCGTCGCCCCGGTAGGACGCCATCGCCGGCTGCTGCAGGATCTCGCGGGTCAGCCGGATGCAGGCGCGCCAGTCGATCCGGTCCTGCTCGTCCTGCAGGTAGTTGAAACGGATGCTGGGCTTGCCGGCCGGATCGGCCGAGGTGATCCGCACATAGCCGCGGCTTTTCGGCTTGTTCGGTCCGACATGGACCTGGAAACCATGGCCCGGAATCGCTTTGCCGCCGTCGTAGCGCATCGCCGCCGGCAGGAAGTGGTACTGGATATCCGGCCACTTGAGCCCGGCCCGCGAACGGATGAAGGCGCAGGATTCGAAGTGGTTGGTGGCGCCGAGGCCATCCTTGAACAGCAGCCAGCGGGTGCCGATCAGACCTTTGCTGATCGGGTCCAGCTTGCTGTTCAGGGTGATCGGCTGGCTGCAGTGGTACTGGAAATAGACCTCCAGGTGGTCCTGCAGGTTTTCCCCGACCCCCGGCAGTTCATGCTTGAGCTCGACGCCGGCCTGCTGGAGTACCTCGGCCGGACCGATGCCGGACAACTGCAGCAGCTGCGGCGAGCCGATTGCGCCGGCCGCCAGGATCACCTCCTGGTTGGCCTTCAGCTGGCTGACCTTGCCATTGCGCTCATATTCGATGCCGACCGCGCGACCATCTTCCAGCAGTATCCGGCGGCACAGTACCTGGCTGATCAGGGTCAGGTTCGGCCGCGACAGGGCGGGGCGCAGGTAGGCGTTGGCGGTGGACCAGCGCACGCCGTCTTTGACGGTCATATGCATGGTGCCGAAGCCTTCCTGCTGCTGGCCGTTGTAGTCCTCGGTGGTCGGATAGCCGGCCTGCTCGCCGGCATCGATGAATGCTTGGTAGAGCGGGTTCAGCCGCATGTCGTTGCCGGCACAGGTGGCCAGCGGGCCGTCACCGCCGCGATAATCGTCGGCACCGTCCTTCCACTGCTCGGCGCGGCGGAAGTAGGGCAGGCAGTTCTGGTAGTTCCAGCCCTCGGCGCCTTCGGCCTCCCATTGATCGAAGTCGCAGGCGTGGCCGCGCACGTAAACCATGCCGTTGATCGACGAGGAGCCGCCCAGCACCTTGCCGCGTGGGCAGTCCAGTACGCGGTTGTCGAGATGCGGTTCCGGTTCGCTGTGGAACTGCCAGTTGTAGCGCGCGGTATTCATCGGGTAGGACAGCGCGGTCGGCATCTGGATGAAGATGCTCTTGTCGCTGCCGCCGGCTTCCAGCAGGGCGACCGAGTAACGGCCGTCCTCGCTGAGCCGGTTGGCCAGTACACAGCCGGCGGAACCGGCGCCGACGATGATGTAGTCAAACTTGTCTGCCATGAGGGCTCCTCCGCCGATCGGTCAGTAGGGACGCTCGAGGTCGTCCAGACGGACGTAGACGCTCTTGGTCTGGGTGTAGTGGTAGAGGGTGGCGATGCCGTTCTCGCGGCCGATGCCGGACTGCTTGTAGCCGCCGACCGGCATTTCGGCCGGTGAATCGCCCCAGCTGTTGATCCAGCAGATGCCGGCCTGCAGCTGGTTGATCACCCGGTGGGCGCGGCTGATATCGCGGGTGAACACCCCGGCGGCCAGACCGTAGTCGGTGTCGTTGGCGCGCTCGATCACCTCCAGCTCACTGCTGAAGCGCAATACCGACATCACCGGGCCGAAGATCTCTTCGCGGACCTGCGGCATCTCGTCGCTGCAGTCGACGAATACCGTCGGCGCGACGAAATTACCGCTGGCCAGCTTACCGTCGGTAACCCGTTGGCCACCGCAGAGCAGGCGGGCGCCGGCCGTTTTGGCAGCCTCGATGTAGCCCAGTACCTTTTCCAGATGGTTGGTGGAGATCAGCGCGCCGACCTGGGTGGCCGGGTCGAGCGGATCGCCGACGATCATCTGGCCGGTGCGTTTGGCCAGTTCCTCGACAAAGGCGTCGTAGATGCCGTCCTGCACGAATACCCGGGTGCCGTGGGTGCAGACCTCGCCCTGGGTGTAGAAGTTGGCCAGCATCGCGCCGGATACCGCGTTGTCCACCGAGCTGTCGTCGAACACGATCAGCGGCGACTTGCCGCCCAGCTCCATGGTGACCTCTTTCAGGCTGGCGGCGGAATCGGCCATCACCGCCTTGCCGGTGCCGCACTCGCCGGTGAACGACACCTTGGCGATACGCGGATCGCCGGTCAGCAGCCGGCCGGTGCGGGCGTCGCCCTGCACCACGTTGAATACCCCGTCCGGCAGGCCTGCTTCGCTGTAGATCTCGGCCAGTTTGAGGGCGGTCAGCGGCGTCTCCTCGGACGGCTTGAACAGCATCGCGTTACCGGCCGCCAGCGCCGGGCCGGATTTCCAGCAGGCGATCTGGATCGGGTAGTTCCAGGCGCCGATGCCGGCGCAGATACCCAGCGGTTCACGGCGGGTGTAGAAGAAGTTCTGTGCGTCCAGCTGCTGGTAGTCGCCCTGGATCTTGGCCGCCAGCCCGGCGTAGTACTCGATCACGTCGGCGCCGGTCTGGATATCCACCACGCTGGCCTCCTGCCAGGGCTTGCCGGTATCCAGCACTTCCAGCCGGGCCAGTTCGTCGTTGCGCTCGCGCAACAGGTCGGCGGCACGCTGCAGGATGCGGCCGCGTTCGACGCCGGTCATCGCCGCCCAGCGGGCCTGGCCCTGGCGGGCCGATTCGATCGCCTTGTCGATCACCGCTGCATCCGCCAACTGGACCTCTGCCAGCGGCTCGCCGGTGGCCGGGTTGCGGGTCAGAAACGTCTCGGCGTTCGGCGCGTCATGGGCGCAGCCGTGAATATATGAGCGTTCAACCTTCATGATGTTCTCTCTCGTACCCTGAACTTAGTTGGCGGAGCTGCCAGCGTGCAGCTGCAGCTCCAGGTAGTCGGCAATGATTCGCTGGGCCAGGTCGCTGTTGATCCCTTCGGGGGTCAGCGCGCCGCGCAGCCAGATGCCGTCGATCAATGCGGCAATCGCCTGGGCCACGAACTGGGCCCGGTCGCGCGGCATCAGCCGGCGCAGTTCCAGCCGCAGATGGGACAGCAGCCGTTTTTCGTTGACCCGCTGTAGCCGGTAGAGCGCCGGGTCGTGCATCGCCAGCGACCAGAACGCCAGCCAGGTCTTGACCACCTTGGGGTCCAGCTGGCGCGGGTCGAAGTTCCCGCCGACGATCGCCTTGATCCGGCCCGGCACGTCGTCCGGCTGGCACTCGGCCAGGCGCAGACGCACCGCCTCGGACAGCTGGCGCAGCACGTGGCGCATGGTGGCCTCTAGCAGGCCGTGCTTGCCGCCAAAATAGTGGTTGATGATTGCCGGCGAGACCCCGGCGTGGCGGCTGATCATCGCCACGCTGGCGCCCTGCAGGCCAACCTCGTTGACCGCGTCCATGGTGGCGTTGATCAACTGCGGTTTCCTGATCTCCGGCATCCCGATTTTAGGCATACAGCAATCCGAATCTGTTTTTTTAATTAAATGTTTATTTAATAAAAACAGAGTGGGTCATTCGAAGTCAAATCAAAATCTGTAATTTTTTTGTCGGATTGAATGAGATTTTCGCAACTTCGTCAGACGAGGTAGCGCGGATGGAAGTGTTTTTTCGCTGCCTAAAGGGTTTCATTCAGGAAGGCCAGGGAAGTGGTTTTTGCAAGCTGATAGCGGCAATATGTCGCCAACTGGCAGCTGGATGTCGCTTAATGGTGGAAATGTCGCGGATCGGCAAGAATGACTGTCGTAGACGGACTTGAGCGGCTGTGTGGCTGGTGCGCTAGGTCAATGCGAATGTTTTGTGTCGAAATAATTAGTGTTGTAATGGCTTGGTGCTGGGCTGAGCATCTTTGCGTGCCCAGGCCATCAGAGATCGGCAGGCCCAGTAAACGGGAGCGGGCTGCTGCGGCACGGACTCCTGTAGCAGCGAGCTCCGACCGCGACCGGGCTGGCACGGCCTGCGGGTGTCGCCCTCGGAGCGGGCTGCTACGGCACGGACCCCTGTAGCAGCGGGCTTGGCATGCCCTTTGGGTACTGACCGCGACCGGGCTGGCACGGCCTGCGGGTGTCGCCCTCGGAGCGGGCTGCTGCGGCTAGACTCCTGTAGCAGCGGGCTTGGCATGCCCTTTGGGTACTGACCGCGACCGGGTTGGCACGGCCTGCGGGTGTTGCCCTCGGAGCGGGCTGCTGCGGCACGGCCCCCTGTAGCAGCGGGCTTGGCATGCCCTTTGGGTACTGACCGCGACCGGGTTGGCACGTCCTGCGGGTGTCGCCCTCGGAGCGGGCTGCTACGGCTAGACTCCTGTAGCAGCTGTAGCAGCGGGCTTGGCATGCCCTTTGGGTACTGACCGCGACCGGGTTGGCACGTCCTGCGGGTGTCGCCGCGGGGTGCGCCTCCCACGAAACCCGGTTGGACCAACCGACAGCGCGCCAAACTTTCCGCTACGACCCACTACAACCCGCGACTTGCCGCTTCAAGCTTGTCGCTTATGGCTTTTTAGCTGAGGGCGTCGGGCCATTGCTGCGACGCCGGTCGCTGCTCTGTTTCTGCCGCACCCAGTTGATCAGCCCGCCGGCCAGCAGTACCGCCACCTGGCGCTGGCTGAGGCTGTGCGAGAGCGGGTAGTGCTGGTTGCGGCTCTGGTTGGTCAGTCGGATGGCGCTGTTCTGCTCCAGCGCGGTACGGATATCCTCGAGTGCCAACTGGTCGTCCTGCTGCAGTCGATCCCAGTCGGCCGGATCGTCGAAGGTCAGCGGCAGGATGCCGAAGTTGACCAGGTTCTGCCAGTGGATACGGGCGAAGCTCTTGGCGATCACTGCCTTGAGACCCAGGTAATGCGGCGCCAGCACCGCGTGTTCGCGACTGGAGCCCTGGCCGTAGTTGCGTCCGCCAACCACAAAGGAGCCCTCGTGCTGGTAGGGCAGGGCGCGCTCGTAGTAGCTGGCGTCTATGCGGCTGAAGGTGAACCGGCTGATCGCCGGGATATTACTGCGCAGCGGCAGGATCTCGGCGCCCGCCGGCAGAATCTCATCGGTGGAGACGTCGTCGCCCATCTTCAGCAGCAGCGGGCCCGCCAGCCGTTCCGGTAGTGGCTCGAATGTCGGCAGCGGCTGAATATTGGGGCCTTTCTCCAGCGCCACCGGCGGCCCGCTGGCCAACGGCTGGATCGCCTCGAGGTTCAGCGGCAGGTTGTCCGGTTCGACGAAGCGCGGATACTGCATCGCCAGCGTGCGCGGGTCGGTGATCACTCCGGTCAGCGCCGAGGCGGTGGCGGTTTCCGGGCTGCACAGGTAGACCTGATCCTCCGGCGTGCCGGAGCGGCCAGGGAAATTGCGCGGTACCGTGCGCAGGCTGATCCGGCCGCTGGCCGGGGCCTGGCCCATGCCGATACAGCCGTTGCAGCCGGTCTGGTGCAGACGGGCACCGCTGTGCACCAGTTTGCTCAGCAGGCTGAGCTTGATCAGCTGCTCGAGCACCTGGCGGCTGCTGGGATTGATATCCAGCGACACGTTGTCCGGTACCCGCTGGCCGTCGACCATCAGCGCGGCGATGGCGAAGTCGCGCAGTCCCGGGTTGGCCGACGAGCCGATATAGGCCTGGCCGATCTCCCGGCCGGCCACTTCGCTGACCGGCACCACGTTACCGGGGCTGCTGGGGCAGGCGATCAGCGGCTCCAGTTGGCTCAGATCGATGGTCTCGTGCAGGTCGTAATCGGCGCCGGGGTCGGCGATAAGTTCTGACCAGTCAGCGGCGCGCTGCTGCCGGGCCAGAAATGTCCGGCTGTTGTCGTCCGATGGAAACAGGCTGGTGGTGGCGCCCAGTTCGGCACCCATATTGGCGATCACATGCCGGTCCATCGCCGACAGCTGGGCCAGCCCGTCACCGTGGTACTCGATGATCTTGCCGACCCCGCCATCGACACCGTGGCGACGCAGCATCTCCAGGATGATGTCCTTGGCGCTGACCCAGTCTGGCAGCGTGCCGGTCAGCTCGACGCCCCAGATCTGCGGCATCTTCAGGAAGAACGGCTCGCCGGCCATCGCCATCGCCACCTCCAGGCCGCCGGCGCCGATCGCCAGCATGCCCAGCGCGCCGGCTGCGCAAGTATGGCTGTCGGAGCCGAGCAGGGTTTTGCCCGGCACGCCGAACCGCTCCATGTGCACCGGGTGGCTGATGCCGTTACCCGGCGGGCTGTAATAGACGCCGAAGCGGCGGCAGGCGCTACGCAGGAAGCGGTGGTCGTCGGCGTTCTTGAAATCGGTTTGCAGCAGGTTGTGATCGACGTACTGGGCCGACAGTTCGGTCTGTACCCGCGCCAGCTCCATCGCTTCCAGTTCCAGCATCACCAGGGTGCCGGTGGCATCCTGGGTCAGCGTCTGGTCGATCCTGATGCCGATCTCCTGGCCGGTTTGCAGCTGTCCCTCCAGCAGGTGGCTGGCCAGCAGTTTCTGGGCGACATTGCGCTTCATCGTGGTGACCCCGCTCGGTCAAATCGTTCAGTGACGCAGACTGGTATCCAGTTGGTCGACCACTTCGGCCCAATCGGCATCTTCGAGGATCGCTTCCTGCAGGAAGCGGGCCTGGGCGGCGTTCCAGAATGGCGCTTGGTCAAGACGGATATCGTCCTGCAGGTTTTTGTGCTTCTTGATGAAGTTTTTGATCTCCCGATCGCTGCTGGGTAGACCGAGTTGTGCGAACAGGGTGCTGAGGTCGTGGTGCGAGGTATCCATGGTCCGGCTCCCGAAGTTGATACGACGTTCAGTAGTCAAGGCAGGTACAAGTATAGTGGCTGTTGGTGGGTTTATTGGCCGGGGGGATGAGCAGCGGATTGGCCTGAACGATGATTGGCAGGTGTCTGTGCCGCATTGAAGATTATCTGTCGCCCGACGGACGTGTCACACCCGTCGCGGTCGGTACCCAAAGGGCATGCCAAGCCCGCTGCTACAGGAGTCCGTGCCGTAGCAGCTCGCTCCGCGAGCGACAGAGTGTAGATGTTCATTCAACGCCGGCCGAGCAACTGCAGTATCTCCATAAAGACGCCGTTATCCAGCGACTCTTCAATATCCAGGGCGAGGCTGCGGCGGTAGTAGGCGCTGAGATCCAGGCCGACGCCCAGCGCGTAGAGCTCGATCTCGCCGCGGCTCTCCAGCATCGCCGCCACCTGCTTGAGGTGGTTGTCCAGATAATCCGCTTCGTTGTTCAGGCTGGTAGCGGTGTCCATCGGACAGCCGTCCGACAGCACGATCAGGATCTTGCGCTGCTCCGGCCGGCCGTTCATCCGGCTGGCGGCCCAGAGCAGTGCCTCGCCGTCGATCCCTTCGCGGAACAGGTCGGGTTTGAGCATCGCGGCGATCGACGGCCGGGCACGGCGCCAGCGGGTATCGGCATCCTTGTAGACGATATGGCAGAGTTCGTTGAGCCGGCCCGGGTTGGCCGGTTTGCCCTGGCGCTGCCACTGCTTGACCACCTTGCCGCCCTGCCAGGCGCCGGTGGTGAAGCCGAGGATCTCGGTGTTGGCGCCGGCCTGTTCCAGTGCCCGGCTGAACAGGTCGACCAGCATGGCGATCGATTCGATATGGCCCTTCATCGAGCCGGAATTGTCGATCAGGAAGGTCACCAGGCAGTCGCTTTGCGGCTGGTTGCGCTCCTGCTTGAACAGCTGGCGGTTATCCGGGTTGGTCACCAATGCCGGCAGCCGTCGTCCATCCAGGTAGCCTTCCTCCATGCCGAACTGCCAGCCGTCCCGTTGTGGCGCGGCCAACAGTCGACGCAGCAGGCGGGTCAGCCGGTTCAGGTTAACCCCCTGGCCGGCGATGCGCCGGTCCAGCCGCTCGCGCAGCTGTGGCAGCAGGGCGGGGCGCACCGCCTTGGCAGCCGGTAGCTCGCGGTCGAAGGCACGACTGAACACCCGGTAGCTGGCCAACTGCTCGGTCAGTGTTTTCCATGCCTGTGTCGAGCCGCTGGCACCCAGCGCAGCCAGCTCACTGTCGCCCTCGTCGATGTTCAGATGCAGGTTGAAGCTGCTGATCAGCTCCTCTTTGCGCGCCTTGGCCGCCTGTTCGTCGCTCTCCCGGTCGAGTTGTTCGACCAGGCTTTCCAACACTGCGACTATCCCCAGTGCATGGTCGGCATACTTGGCCTGGAAAGCGGCCTGGCGACGCAGCCCGGCCAGGTCGTGACCGATATGGGGTGCCAACATCATCCGGTGCGGCTCGATCAGTCCCTCGGTACGTTCGTCCACCGGCCGGCCGCTAAGCCGCGACCAGCAGACCTGGGCCAGGGTGTAGACCAGCAGCCCGACATGATTCTCGGTCATGCTGGAGCTGTTGAACTGTTCGCACCAACGCTGAAATCGATGCAGCAGGTTCTGCTTCATGCCCGGCAGTTGGGCCGTCGCCAGCGCCTCGCAACGTAGCTGCTCCAGCAGTTCGAATACCAGCCGGGAGACCGGCGCCTGCGGCATCTTCTGCTGGTGCAGAACCGGATCGCTGTACAGCAACCTGAGCGCCATGCCGTCGGCGGCGCCACGGAACGATCGGAAGTCGTCGACGGCGGCATCGGTGTGCAGGTGCGGCGCGTGGATCGGGCAGCGTTTGCCGTTCAGCTCCAGTTGGCGGCCGCGAAAGCGCAGCCCCGGCAGGCCGGTCAGCGCCCGCAGGGTGGCGGCGCAGAGTTCTTCTGCCTGCTGCTGCAGCTTTTCGGTACGCGGTGCGCGCTCTTCAGCTTGGCTCATCCGGCCAGAACCTCGGCCTGGTTCATATAGGACTCGGCCAGCTCCTGGTCGAAGCAGCGCTGGTAGTACTCGGCGACGACGGTACGCTCGGCCTCGTCACATTTGTTCAGGAATGACAGTCGGAACGCCACCGCCGGGTCGCGGAAGATCTCGATATTCTCCGCCCAACTGATCAGGGTGCGCGGCGACATCAGGATCGACAGGTCGCCGCTGGCGAAACCCTGGCGGGTCATCTGAGCGACGCCGAGCATGGTCTCCACCAACTGGCGGCCCTGTTCGTTCTGCAGCGAGGGGACCCGCGCCTGGACGATCTGCACCTCGTCGGCCGGCGGCAGGTAGTTCAGCGTGGTGACGATGTTCCAGCGGTCCATCTGTGCTTGGTTGACCAACTGGGTACCGTGGTACAGGCCGTTCAGGTTGCCGAGGCCGACAGTGTTGGCGGTGGCGAACAACCGGAAGCTCGGGTGCGGTTGGATCACCTGATTCTGGTCCAGCAGGGTGAACTTACCGTCCCGCTCCAGAATCCGCTGAATCACGAACATCACATCGGGCCTGCCGGCATCGAATTCGTCGAAGATCAGCGCCACCGGCCTCTCCAGCGCCCAGGGCACGATGCCCTGCTGGAACTCGGTCACCTGCTTGCCGTCGCGCAACACGATGCTGTCGCGGCCAACCAGGTCCAGCCGGCTGATATGGCCGTCCAGATTGATTCGCACGCAGGGCCAGTTCAGCCGTGCCGCCACCTGCTCGATATGGGTCGACTTGCCGGTGCCGTGCAGCCCCTGTACCAGCACCCGCCGGTCGCGGCTGAAACCGGCCAGTATCGCCAGGGTGACCTCCGGGTTGAAGTGGTAGGCCGGGTCGATCTCCGGTACATGGTCGTCCCGCTCGCTGAACGCGGGTACCTGCAGGTCGCTGTCGATCGCGAACAGCTCGCGTACCGAGACCATCTTGTCCGGCTGATCAATCTGAATGTCGCTCATCGGGTTACCTTTTGCTGGATTCCGGCCGTAGTGGGCGCAATGATGGGCTCGATTCTAGGTCAGCAAAGGCTTTGGATATTGGACCAATTGTGCAGGGCATATACGGCCAGGCGGCGGCAATGGGCGATTTTTAGCCCCATATTTCCGTTGGTTATTTGGTAAGATTGTTCAACTTCGCAGGGTGCTTCAGTATGGCGGTTTATGTTACCGGCCGGCGAAGGGAAGCTTGGTCGGTGCCGGCTTACAAGGGGGCGACCAGGCGATGAACAGGGTTACAGGTAGGTTGTCGGGATGCATTTTGCGGGTTCATTTGTTATAGCGGTGTTTTTGACAGCGCTGGGTTACCTGGTTACCGGTGCCCTGGGGTTGTCGCTGGCCATTCCACCCGGATTTGCCACCGTGATCTGGCCGCCGTCGGGTATCGCCCTGGCGGCGGTGCTGTTGCTGGGCGATCGCGCTTTGCTGGGCGTCTGGCTGGGGTCCTTCCTATTGAACCTGTTCGTGGCCGCCGGCGGTGAACTGTCGGCAATCGGCAGCCCGGTCACGCCGGCGCTGATCGGTCTGGGCGCAGCGCTGCAGGCCAAGCTGGCGGCGACCTTGGTTAGGCGTAGCGTCGGCTTCCCGTTCCCGATCCACCGTACTCGCGAGTCGCTACGCTGTCTGCTGCTGGGCGGGCCGCTGAGCTGCCTGTTCAATGCCACGATGGGCACCGGTGTGCTCTACTGGCAGGGCATTGTCACGTCGGCCAACTACTGGGACCAATGGCTTACCTGGTGGGTGGGCGACACCATCGGCGTGGTGGTGATGACACCGTTGTTGCTGCTGTTCTTCGCGCCGCCGCGCAATCTCTGGTGGCCGCGGGTCAGGACGGTCGGCCTGCCGTTGGCGCTGATTCTAGCGATCGGAATGGCGCTGTTTCTGCTGGGCGATGAAAAGGAAAAGTCGCACCAGGCGGAGCTATTCGCCGAGCATTCGGCGCTGCTGCAGGACTCGCTGCAGGAGAAGGTCGATGCCACCGTCGACTCGCTGTACGCGCTGCGTGGCTATATTCGCGCCACTGACAACCCGACCCCCGAAGGCTTCGCAACCTTTAGTGAGGAACTGCTGCAACGCTCGCCGCATCTGTTCGCCGTGTCCTGGAACTGCTGGGTGCCCCATGCGCAACGGGCCGAGTTCGAGCGGCAGATGGCCCGCCGCTATGATCAGCCGGACTTCAGCATCCGTCAAAAGAAACCGGAAGGGGGGCTTAAAGTTGCCGACCCGGCCGACCACTATCTGGTGGTCAGCCTGGTAGAGCCGATGGCAACCAACCGGGCGGCATTGGGCTTCGATGTCTACTACGATCCGATCCGCCGGTCGACCATCGATCAGGCGATCCGCACCGGTCGGGCGATCCCCACCGAGAAGATTTCGCTGATACAGAATCACGGTTCCCGCGATGGCATGCTGATCTTTCTGCCGGTGGCGCAACAGGCGGATTCGCTGCAACAGTCGGCCGGCATGGTGGTCGCCGTACTGGTGTTCGACGAGCTGGTGGCGCCGGTGATCGCCGATCACCGGATGCCGGGCAGCGAGGTGGCGCTGATCGATCCGCGCGCCCAGCGCAAGGTGCTCTACCGCTCGGAGCAGGCGATCAGTGACGAACAGCTGCTGGCGGCACTGGACCGGGCCGAGTATCCGCTGCAGCAGCAGCGGGAGATTCGCATCGACGGTCACCGCTGGCTGTTGGTGCAGTATGCGCCGCACGAACTGCTGTCGCTGGCCTGGGACAGCTATTTCCTGATGGCGGCGGGTTTCCTGTTCACCGGTCTGTTGAGCTGGTTGCTGCTGGTGATCGCCGGTCGCACCACGGAAGTAGAGGAGGAGGTCAGTGAGCGTACCCACCAGCTGTCGGTACTGAACCACCTGCTGGCCGAATCCCAGCGGCTGGCGGAACTGGGTAGCTGGCGCTGGAATCTCGCGGACGATACTCACCACTGGTCGGCGCAGATGTACCAGTTGCTGGGGCTTTCGCCGGAGGAGCAGACCGCTTCGCGGGAACTGTTTTTCAGCCATGTCCGCCCCGAGGCCCAGGCACTGGTGCGCGAGGGCTTCGAGCGGGCGCGCCAGAATATGCAGACCGTCAGCGACCTGTGCTGCCCGCTGGTCGGTTCGACATCGCGTGAATCGGGCCGGCTGCTGCGGATCAATATCGAACCGGCCGGCGACGCTAATCGCCCAGCACTGACCATCGTCGCTCAGGATGTGACCGAACAGCAGGCGGTGGAGGATGCGTTACGACGTAATGAATCCCGTTTCCGCGCGCTGGTCGAGGATGTCAATGCGGTCGGCTGGGAATACGATGTTCGCGCTGACCGGTTCACCTACGTGTCGCCCCATAGCCAGAAGATGCTGGGTTATCCGGCAGAGGCTTGGGGCACTCTGTCTGCCTGGGCCGAAATGATCCACCCGGATGACCGCGATCAGGCGGTTCATTTCTGTACCATAGAGACGGCGCAGGGCCGAAGTCACACCTTTGAGTATCGGATGTTGACCATTGACGGCCGGGTTATCTGGGTCCGGGATGCGGTTACCGTGATCTGCGACGATGAGGGACGGCCCTCTCATCTGGTCGGGGTGCTGACCGATATAGATACGTTGAAGGCGCAGTCAGAAGTGTTGGCGGAACAGCGACGTACCTTCGAAGCGTTGCTGGACAACGCGCCGATCGGAATCTGGCTGACTGATCGCAATGGTCGGGCCCGGTTCGTCAACCAGACTTTCTGCAATGCGCTGGGGATCGACGAGCAGACCTTCCTGGAAGCGGAGCACTATGTGGTGCCGCTCGGCGAGGAGACCGCGCAGCGCTTCCGCGAGTCCGATACTGCTTGCCTGGCGCAGCAGGCTCCCCACCGATCAACCGAAACCCTGACGTTCGACGATGGCGAGTTGCATACCCTGGAACTCACCAAGGTCACCCTGCGCAACGATGATGGCGAGGTGGTCGGCTTGATCGGCCTGGCCAACGATGTGACCAGCCGGCTGAAAGCGGAAGAGTGGCAGCGCCAGGCGGCGGTGGTGTTCGACCACAGTCGTGAAGGGGTGATCGTCACCGACGCCGAGCAACGGATCCAGGCGGTTAACCGCGCCTTCTGCGATATTACCGGCTACACGGAAGAGGAGGTGCGTGGCCGGCGTCCGGGGATTCTCAAATCCGGCCGCCATGACCACGACTACTATCGACGGATGTGGCAGTCGATCGACGGTCAGGGGAGCTGGCAGGGCGAGATCTGGAACCGCCGCAAGGATAGTGAACTTTATCCCGCCTGGCTGACCATCGCGGCGGTGCGGGACGAACGGCAGAATCTGCAGAACTATGTGGCGGTATTCTCCGATATCAGCCAGATCAAGGAGTCACAGCGGGAGTTGGAGCATCTGGCCCACCACGACCTGCTGACGGGCCTGCCCAACCGGGTATTGTTCAACGATCGGCTGGAACATGCGATGGCGCGGGCCGATCGCAGCGGCGAGCGGCTGGGACTGTTGTTCCTCGATCTCGATCATTTCAAGAATATCAACGACAGTCTTGGGCATGAGACCGGCGACCTGTTGCTGCGCCAGGTGGCTGAGCGGATTCGCACGACCCTGCGCCAGTCCGACACCGTGGCCCGGCTCGGTGGCGATGAGTTCGCCATCCTGCTCGAGGAGATGGGCGAGGCGGATGAAGCTGGCCGCCTGGCCGAGTTGCTGATCAAGCGGATTGCCAGTGGTTACCAGGTTGAGGGGCGCGAGCTGTTCGTCGGTACCAGTATCGGTCTGGCGTTCTATCCACAAGACGGCATCGGACGCACCGAACTGCTGCGCAACGCGGATGCGGCGATGTACCGTGCCAAGGCCGCCGGCCGCAACACCTACCATTGCTATACCCGGCAGATGACCGATGACGCCTATCGTCATGTCCAGCTGGAAAGTGAATTACGTCGCGCCATCGAACAGCAGCAACTGGAGTTGTACTACCAGCCGCAGTTTTCGATGGATGGCAGCCGGTTGAGTGGACTGGAGGCGCTGGTGCGCTGGCGGCACCCGGATCTGGGCATGATCCTGCCGGGCCATTTCATTCCACTGGCCGAAGAGTCGGATCTGATCGTGGCGCTGGGCGAACTGGTACTGCATAAGGCCTGCCGCCAGGGTCGCCAATGGCTGGATCAGGGGCTGGAGTTCGGCCGCATCAGCGTCAACCTGTCACGCGCCCATATGCTGCGTGCCAATATCCTGCAGCTGGTGGAGCAGGTGCTGGCCGGCAGCGGTCTGCCGGCCGAGCGACTGGAGCTGGAAATCACTGAAAGCTTCTTCCTGGATCACCGCGACCAGGCCTATGAACTGTTGCACAGTATCCGCCAGTTGGGCGTGACCCTGGCAATTGATGATTTCGGTACCGGTTACTCGTCGATGTCCTATCTGAAGCAACTGCCGGTGCAGAAGCTGAAGATCGACCGCGCCTTCGTGCAGGCGTTGCCGGACGACGCCGATGATGCCGCCATCGCCCGGGCGATCATCGCGCTGGGCCACAGCCTGAAGTTCACGGTGATCGCCGAGGGGGTTGAAACCGAGGCGCAGCAGGCGTTTCTGATGGCAGCCGGCTGTGATCAGCTGCAGGGCTATCTCTACGGTACACCACAGCCACCGGCGGAAATCGAAGTGCGCTGGCTGGCATCTGCAGAACTACGGTGTCCAGTCTGATCAAGGACGGTGCCTTGGCACCGTCCTTGCAACTTCTACTACTTCAGTGGGTCAGTTGGCAGCTTCTTCCGGACGCAACTGGGAGATTTGGCTGGCCGAGAAATCTTTGTCGGGCAGCAGCCGGATCAAGTTGCGAGCGGACTCTTCGACCGCGGTGGTGAAGCTGATATTACGTTCGCTACCGGTGTCCTCGGCCAGGATCAGCTCCTCGATCCCCTCCCAGACAATCGAGCCGTTGCTGGTATCCCAGATCTGGAAGAACATCCGGATGTTGGCGTGCTTGGTCTGGAACAGCCGGTAGCCCAACACGCTGAACCGCCCGTGGCTGCCCTGGTTGAAACTGGCCAGGTTCAATTGCACCAGGTACCGCGCATTGACCGCGCCGCCGATCTTTTTCAGCCGGTCACGATCGAAGATACCGGTAGCCTGGTAATCCCTGAACATCGACTTGTACTCGTTCGCCAGCCCGGCCTGGTTGATGGCGCCAAGTGCCTGTGGCAGCGGCGTGTGGGGGATATCCGGCCGCTCCTTGTCGAGCATTTTCGAGAAGATGAACGCCATGGTCTGTTTATCTTCCTCCTTACCGGTAATGGTCGAAGGGCTGATAAAGGCCACGCCATGCTGTTGCAGTTGGAGGGCGTCCAGGTCAATGGCGTTATGTTGGGCGGTAGAGTGCTTCTGGGAAAGCGAACAGCCCGCCAATAGCCCGATAGCCAGCAGCAGGGTGCATAGCTTGAAGGCCCGGGCCTGGTAACGTCGGACAAAGAGTGGGGGACGTAGGGCGCTATGAATGGTCATCTGCCTGCTCCTCATACTATGGGTTTCGCACGCTGCAGATGCATCAGCTCAACAGGATTGTGCTGGTGCTGTTTAATCTTTGAAACACAGGTTTACAAAAAGTTTAGTTCGCGTTTTGAACTTTCCTCCAGTTTCCGGTATCGACATGGCTATATCCGTGGGCAACCCGCTATCCGAGCTGAATCCGAGGCGATTGGGAGGGGAGTCTTTTGGCAAAGCAACGCAGCAAGCGCTCTTTCTGGCGTATTTTCCTGGCGGCAGCAACCTTGATCGGTCTGGTGCCGCTATTGGTGGCGGCCGGACTGATCGGCTATCTCGAGTTCAAGGTCGACCAGCGCGATGCCTTGAAAAATCAGGTCGCCGGGCTGCCTTTGTCCGCGCTCAATACGCCCGGGATTTCGTCCTATCATGGGCCCCACCCCAGTCTGCTGAGCCGGGCGCCGGATCCATTCGAGTATCCGATCCGGCTTGGCCAGCTGGGACCGCAGGCGCATATCTATGCCGGGCCACACCAGTATCCCTTTTACTGCCGTACCGAGGAGTCGGGCCTTGGCCAGCCGCTGGTGGACAATCAGCGTGGTGAAGGTGCGCCGGTTTATCAGGAGATCAACCGACGCAAGACCGATCAGGTGATCGGCTACACCCGCGATTGTCTGCTGCCGACCAATGCCCGTTACTGGTACAACCGCGAGGGCACCGAGGATTTCTTTCCGCTGTCGCAGGCACGTGGCGATATCGCCAAGATCGAGATCGATGGTGAGTCGGTTGACTTCATCGTCCGAGTCGAAACCGGTACCATCAACCGCTTTATTTACGTGATCGCCGCGTTGAAAGGCCCCCGCGGCACGCTGGCCAAGCCGGATGGCAGCCGTTGGAATCGCCGCCTGGTTTACCAGTTCCGGGGCGGTGTCGGCATCGGCAGGGTGCAGGGACGGGCCAGCCCGGAGGATGTGTTGCATCGGCGCATCGACCAGCTGCGCGATGGTTATGCGGTGATCTACTCCAGCGCCAATCAGACCAGCAACCACTACAACATCTGGCTGTCGGAGGAGACCGCATTGCGGGTCAAGCGGCAGTTCAACGCGCTCTATGGCGAGGATCTGTACACCGTGGGTATCGGCGGCTCCGGCGGTGCCGTCCAGCAGTACCTGATCGGCCAGAACGGCAGCGGGCTGATCGACGCTGCGATTCCGCTCTACTCCTACCCGGATATGATCACCCAGACCACTTACGTGTTCGACTGCGAACTGCTGGAGTATTACTTCGATGTGACCGGCGCCGATAACCGCCGCTGGCGCGACTGGGAGCAGCGCCGTCTGGTGGAAGGGATGAACGCGCTGAACGGCTTCGTCACGGAACGCTCGATCGTCTATGACATTGGTTTGATGCTGCAGAACCAGCCGCCGAATTACTTTTCCGGCACCAGCGAGTGTGTCCATGCCTGGCGGGGCCTGACCCCGCTGGTCAACAACCCGCGCTTTATCCATCATGCCAACCGCTATGCGCCTTCGGTCCATGAGCGGGTGCATTGGACCTACTGGGATGACCTTAAATATATATTCGGTACCGATGGCCAGGGCTATGCCCGTCACACCTGGGACAACGTCGGCGTGCAGTACGGCCTGGCCGCACTGCGTGGCGGTGAGCTGAGCCCGCGGGAGTTCCTGCACCTCAATGCCAATGTCGGTAGCTGGAAGCCGCACCCGCAGATGAGCGATGCCCGGTTCTGGAAATGGGGCGGCAACACCGACCTGCTGAGCTTTTCACCCTGGAGTCACCACAACATGAATCTGAGTCCGGATGGTGGTGCCACGCCGGCACCGCGTATGCGTGGCGATATACCGGCGATGGAAGCCTCCTACCGCTCCGGCCAAGTGTTTATCGGCCGGATATCCATACCAATCGTCGATATTCGTCACTACCTGGACGATCAGCTGGATATGCACCACAGCACAGCTTCGTTTTCGACCCGCCAGCGGATGATCGAGGGGCAGGGGCATGCCGACAACCAGTTGATCTGGATGACCCGCAAGCCCCATTCACCGCTGCCGGAGGCGTTCGAATTGATCGACCGCTGGATGCTGGCGATGCTGGCGGCGGATGATCGGGATGCGCGGCACTACAAGCCGATCGATGCGGTCGATCGCTGCTACGATGGCAAGGGCCGGCTGATTGCCCAGGGTGAGCATGTCTGGGACGGCGGCTGGAATAGTCGGCCGACCGGCCAGTGCAGCCACCGTTACCCCAGCTACAGCCTGTCGCGCCGGGTGGCTGGCGATTCCATCGCTGGCGATATGCTGAAGTGCCAGCTGCAACCGGTAGAGCAGGCGATCGAGCGGGGGCTGTACGGCGCGGTCGATATGACCCCGTACCTGGTGCAGTTGCGGACGATCTTCCCCGATGGAGTATGCGATTACAGCCGACCGGACCGGGGCCGGCCGGCCGATCTGCTGGCGCCACCGCGCCAACCGCAGTACCTGACGCTGAATCCCGGGCTGCAGAGCGAAGACGACAACGGCCGTATGGCACAGCACTCGCCGGCAACGGCGCATTGACCACCGTTAGCGCGACCTCAGTTGCGCCAGTTGGCGGTCATGTAGCCGACCCAGCAGCAGTAATGCGAGGATCGCACCGCTCAATGCGAAGGCCATGTCGGACTGGGTATCCCAGATGTAACCCTGGGTTCCCAGAAAACTGTCGCCGGCCTGCTGGCTTAACAGCGCCACCCACCATTCGATCAGTTCGTAGAAGGCGCTGAGCGCCAGGCAGAAACAGACGATCAGGAAGTTGCGCCAGCTTGTGCCCTTGATCACCGCTTTGCGCAGTAGGATCTCGCGGGCGACAAGCGCCGGTACGAACCCCTGCAGAAAGTGGCCCAGCTTGTCGTAATTGTTGCGTTCGAATCCCACTGTGGCTTTCAGGTAATCGAACACCGGCACCTCGGCGTAGGTGTAATGGGCGCCTACCATCAGCACGATGGCGTGCAGCAGGATCAACTGATAGACCAGCCGGGTCAGCGGAAAGCTGCGCCAGGTGACCAGTAGCGCGACTGCTGCCGCCAGTGCCGGTGCAGCCTCGAGCCACCAGATCAACCGGTCTTTGGGGGCAATTGCCGACCAGACCAGTACTGCCAGGAAGCAGATCAGCCAGGGTACGGCCAGTGGTCGGGCCGGGATTTTATCCGGTGGAGTCATAGGCGGTTCCTGAATGGAAGGACGTTACCACCTTAGGGTGGTTCAGCGGCATTCGCCAGCCGGTGAATGCTCAGGCCGTGATCAGCAGGCTGGTGCCGATCAGGATCAGCAGCGCGAAAGCGAATCGCCGTAGCCAGAGTTCACTGACCGGTGGCGGATATTGTTTGCCGATCCAGGTGAACAGTGCCACCACCGGCAGGGCCAGCGCAGTGTAGAGAAAGATCTCCAGGTTCAAGCCGTCCTGCAGACCGATCAGTGCCGTGCGACCGATGCTGGTGATCAGGAAGATCGACAATAGGCAGAGGCGGATGGTACGCAGCTCCAGCGGTTGGCGGTAGAACTGGTAAACCAGCGGCGGTCCGGCAATCGAGAACAGGCCGCCGATCACGCCTGCCGCAGCGCCCGCAGCGCTGAATGCCACGGCGCCTGAACGCTGCTTGAGCGGTTCGGGTTTCAGCATGATGAACAGGCCACCACAGACGATCGTCGCGCCCAACAGCAGCTGCAGTGTACGGGCGAATGATTCGCTCAGATAATCCAGCAACCAGACGCCGAACACCAGTGCCGGCACCAAGCCGGCCAGGGCGGCAACCACCGCGCGTTTGTCGATGGCACTCAGATTGCCTTTCAGCACCAGCACGCCATTGGCCAGGCTGACCAGGCTGATTACCACGGTGGTGAAGGCGACCGGTGCCAGCCCGAAGCCAGTGACTCCACCCAGTACGATCATCCCTAGTGCGAAGCCGGTAACGGTCTGCACATAGGTGCCGAGCGCGATGATCGCCATAAACGGCAACAGTGTTTCGACGGTCATTAGCAATCCTTGAAAAAGGGGCGCCATTCTACTCGTTATGGCGTAGCAGTGCCGCATCTCCGATGCTGCAGCGATGCAGTCATTCTGGCACACTGCTGCTATGAGCGAGATTCATACGGATGCACTGCATCGGATTCTAGAAAATACTCCCGACGGACGTCGGCTTTTCGAACTGTTGTCCGGCGCCTGCCAGGGGGCGATCGTCATCGACAGCCGCTGTAAGGTTGCCTGGATCAGCGATGCCTACCGCCAGTTGCTTAGCGTGTCGCCTGACGCGGCGGTATTGGGCCGGCCGGTCGAGGAGCTGCTGCCGACCAGCCAGTTGCCGCGGGTGGTACGCAGCGGCAAGCCGATGTTCGCCGACCTGATGCAGCTGAACGAACGCTGGTGCCTGGTCAATCGGATGCCGCTGCGGGATGAGCAGGGCGAGGTGATCGGTGCCATCGGCCTGGTGTTCTATCAGGAGCTGGACAGCCTGCAGCCACTGTTCGACAAGTTCGCCCGGCTACGTCAGCAGCTGGAGAGCCACAATCTGATCCGCTCCAGCAAGTACGCGCTGGATGACCTGATCGGTGAATCGGAGGTGCTGAAACAGCTGCGCCGGCAGGCGTTGCGCGCCGCCCAGCTGGACACCACGCTGCTGCTGCTGGGCGAGACCGGCACCGGCAAGGAGCTGCTGGCGCAGGGCATTCATAACGCCTCGCCGCGCTGCCAGGGGCCGTTCGTCGGTATCAATATGGCGGCGCTGCCGGAATCGCTGGTGGAGGCGGAGCTGTTCGGAGCGGCCCCCGGCGCCTATACCGGCATCGACAAGCGGGGCCGGCAGGGAAAGGTGCAGCTGGCCAACGGCGGCACCCTGTTCCTCGACGAGATCGCCGAGATGCCGCTGACCATGCAGGCCAAGCTGCTGCGGGTGTTGCAGGAACGGGAGGTGGAGGCGCTCGGCTCCAACCGGCTGGAAAAGGTGGATGTGAGGGTAATCGCCGCCACCGCGGTGGATCTTAAGGAGCGGGTGGCGCGCAAGGAGTTCCGCGCCGACCTTTACTACCGGCTCAACGTGTTGCCGATCCGCCTGCCGCCGCTGCGCGACCGCAAAGAGGACATTTCACTGATCAGCCATCACCTGCTGAACCGGATTCAACAGCAGGCCCAGCTGCCGTCGCTGGCGCTGAGTGAGCAGGCGTTGCACTGGCTACAGCAATACCCCTGGCCGGGTAACGTGCGCGAGCTGCACAACCGGTTGGAGCGGGCCTGTGTCATGGCGGAGGGTGAGCGGATCGAGCCGGTCGACCTGGGCGCGTACGACGACCTGCCGGCTCAGCCGCTAGGCCAAACGCCGGCAGGGCAGTCCAGCTTGGCGGAGAGCCGCTGGCAGGCGGAGTGCCGTACGTTGCAGCAGGCGATCGACAGCTGTGCCGGCAACAAAAGTCGTGCCGCCCGCCAACTGGGTATCTCGCGTGCTACATTGTACGAACGGTTGAAGCGATACCAGCTGTCCTGACAGTTGTCCTGATAGTGCCGGACAGCTAGACACTAATGTCTGACTATTCAGACGGTTAGCGCTATGCAGATCTCGAATGCTTTGTTATAAGTATTTGAAATAATTATGGATATATCTTCTGGCTTGGTCTTTGCTGGTATCTCAGTGCTGGTCAAATAAAAACAACAGGGAGCGGAGTATGAGCCAATTCATCAGCGCAGAGGATGCCGCCAGTCTGATTCCAGATGGAGCCACTGTCGCCACCGGCGGCTTTATCGGCATCGGTTTTGCCGAAATCCTCGCCAAGGCGATCGAACAACGTTTCCTCAATCAACGCCAGCCGCGCAACCTGTCGCTGGTGTATGCCGCCGGTCAGGGCGACGGCCAGCAGCGTGGCCTGAACCATTTCGGCCACGAAGGCCTAATCAAACGCGTGGTGGGCGGGCACTGGGGGCTGGCTCCGAAGCTGGGCGAGCTGGCACTGGCCGATAAGATCGAAGCCTACAACCTGCCGCAGGGGGTGATCTGCCACCTGTTCCGCGACATCGCCGCCGGTAAACCCGGCACCCTGACCCGTGTCGGCCTCAACACCTTCGTCGATCCGCAGCTGGAGGGGGGCAAGATCAACGCCATCAGCGGTGACGATCTGGTCGAGCGGATCCAGCTGATGGGCGAGGATTACCTGTTCTACAAGGCGTTCCCGATTGATATAGCACT
Source organism: Marinobacterium arenosum (assembly GCF_019795155.1). Lineage (GTDB taxonomy): Bacteria > Pseudomonadota > Gammaproteobacteria > Pseudomonadales > Balneatricaceae > Marinobacterium_C > Marinobacterium_C arenosum. Next base: position 58,250 of record NZ_JAILYN010000025.1, read on the forward strand.
GCTCCGTGGCACCACCGCCGACCGGGACGGCAACATCTCGATGGAGCGCGAAGCGTTGCCGCTGGAGACATTGGCGATCGCCCAGGCGGTACGCAATAGCGGCGGTAAGGTCATGGTGCAGGTCGAGCGGATTACCGAACAGCAGTTGCTGCCGCCGGACCGGGTGCGGATCCCCGGTATCCTGGTCGACTACGTGGTCCAGGCGCCGGCCGAGGATCATCCGCAAACTTTCGCCGAGCCCTACAATCCTGCCTACAGTGGCGAGATCCGGCTGCCGCCGGTGGAATCCCCGGTCCAGACATCGCCGCTGTGCGCCCGTAAAGTGATCGGCCGTCGGGCGCTGATGGAGCTGCGTTCCGGGGCGGTGGTCAATTTGGGGATCGGCATGCCGGAGGTGATCTCGGCAGTCGCTGCCGAGGAGAACCGGCTCGATGATTTCACCCTGACGGTGGAGCCGGGCGGCATCGGCGGTCAGCCGGCCGGCGGACTCAGCTTCGGTGCGGTCAGCAATGCGGATGCGATTATCGATCAGCCGGCCCAGTTCGATTTCTATGATGGCGGTGGACTGGATCAGGCGTTTCTCGGCCTGGCGGAAACCTGTGCCGAGGGGCACGTCAACGTCAGTCGGTTCGGCAACAAACTGGCCGGTGCCGGCGGCTTCATCAATATCAGCCAGAATACGGCCGACCTGTATTTCCTTGGCACCTTCACCTCCGGTGCGCAGCAGTTGGAGCTGCACAATGGTCAGCTGAACGTGATCAGCAACGGCCCGGTGAAGAAGTTCCGCAAGGCGGTCCAGCAGATCACCTTCAATGGCCAGTATGCACTGAGCCGGCAGCAGCGGGTGACTTTCATCACCGAACGGGCGGTGTTCCGGTTGACCGAGCGCGGCCTGAAACTGATCGAGATTGCGCCCGGCATCGACCTGCAGCGCGATATCCTCGACCAGATGGAGTTCCGGCCAATCATCGATTCCGATCTGGTCACCATGGACCCGCGATTGTTCAACGATGGCCGGATGAACCTGCAACATCGCGGTAGCATGCCGATCAGCCATATGCGTGCGCTCTGGAGCCGCGCCTCCGAAAGCGTCGACAGGGCCGAAGCGGCATTGGTCTGCTAGCCTGTCTTAATCAGGTTTTCCCCAGCCGGCGCGGCCTTGCGGCTGTGCCGATTGTTTCACCCGATTTACATATTTCTCGCGAGCTTAGGTTCGCCAAACCTTTCTTGAATGCTAGTCGCTTGATTCCAGGTCAAGGCTCGGGCATGGCATCTATATTGCTGACTGTAAACGTATAAAAGCGTCAAAACCGGGAGGCAGCAGCAATGGCTCAGAACAGTGGCAATCGGCGGGCGCCGATGGCAATTTTTTCAGTCACCATATCCATCCATGCCCATAGCAGCGAGGAGGCCAAGGCACGGTTGCAGGAGATGTTGGCGAGGGGAATGGATGCGCCAGCACCGGTGGAGGCGGTGGCAGCGGAGAGCTACCGGGATCTGGTCGCCGATATCCAGATCGCGGAACCGGTCTGGTGTGAACAGCTCATTTCGGAAAAAGAGGCGATGGCCATTCCCCTTGAACCCGAGGGGTAGTCCATCTCGTCAAGACGTTGCTGAAGGAAAGTGTCGGCGGGCCGGCTAGCTGCTAGGGGCCGCCGATGCTCGTCAGGCGATCGCCAAGGCGATGGAAGTCCTGCTGATCAACGGTACCCGGTCCGTTTGCCTTCGTTACTGGAGGTCACTGTTGTCGTAGCGACGGTTCGACGGTTCGACGGAGCCGAAGAAAACCCGGCCGCAGTATGCCGATGCTCAAGGCGGTGCCCAGCAGAATCAGGCCGCAGCAGGCCAGCATGGCCGGTGTTATCGGCTCATCGATCAGCAGGGCGCCCCAGCCCATCGCAAAAGCGGGTATCAGAAAGGTGACACTGACACCACCGGTTGCCCCCAGGTTGTTGATCAGTCGGAAGTAGAGCAGGTAGGCAAATCCTGTACAGGCCACGCCCAGCACCAGCACGCTGGCCCAGTCGCCGGCCGACGGCAGCACCGTAGGCCAACTGTACAGCGCCAGCGGCAGCAACAGCGCGGTCGCCGCCAATTGACTGCCGGCGGCGATCACCAGCGGCGCCACGCCGGCCAGTTTACGGCTGCTGTAGTTGGCCGCTATTCCGTAGCACATTGCACCGCCCAGTGCCGCCAGCACCGGCAGGCCGCCGCCGTCGAAATTGAGCCTGCCCTGGCTGGCGATTAAGCCGACCACCCCGGCAAAACCCAGAAACAGCCCGCAACAGCGTGCGGCGGTCAGCCGTTCGACGCGTAACAGGCTGGCGATCAGCGCGCCGAACAACGGCGCGGTGGCGTTGATGATGGCGGTGACTCCGGAGGTCAGATCCAGCATCGCATAAGCGAACAGGCAGAAGGGCAGTGCCGAGTTGATCAGGCCGACCACCAGCATCGGTCGCGCATAGCTGCGCAAGCCAGCCAACTGGCCACTGCGCAGCAGCAACGGCAGCAATACCAGCGTGGCAAACAACACCCGCAGCTCGATCAGCGGTATCGCCCCGAATGCCGGTACCGCAACCCGCATGAACAGGAAGGACCCACCCCAAAGGGCGGCCAGCAGTATCAGGTCACGCAGGTCGGCGCTATTCATCGTTGTTTATCCATCGGTCAGATTTACTCGGTTGCTATGCTAGCGCGCTGCTGGTCGATCGGCTCGCCGGAAACGGCCATCTAAATATTTCGCCCAGAGGGGGGGGTAGGACTGACTTTAGTCGGCCAGGAGCCCGCAGGGCTCCGCAACCGGCTGCGACAGTGGTGCACTAAAATACGCCCTACAAGGGCCTGCGTTGACGAGATCGAGCTGTGGGTGCTTTATGCCTTCAGACCCTGAGAAAAGCAACCGGGCTGCAACTAAGCTAAGAGCAGTATCGAAGCGCCTGAGAGAGGTGTGCAGGATGATCTTTGAACAGTTCCGCGCCGGCGGTTGCCTATCCTACCTGATCGGCTGTGAGCAGCAGTGCGTGGCAATCCTGGTCGATCCGGAAGTCAGCTTGGTGGACCGCTACCTGGCCAGTGTCGGCCGGCATGGCCTGCAGTTGCGCTATCTGCTCGACACCCATACTCATGCCGATCACTTCTCCGCCAGCCATACGCTGTCCCGAAAACTCGATCTGCCGGTGATCATGCATCGAAAAAGCCCGACTCCGTTCGTGCAGATCCAGGTCGACGACGGCGAAAGTATAATCGTCGGCGACCTGCGTCTTAAGGTGCTTTACACGCCGGGCCATACCGCCGACTCGATCTGCCTGCAATTGGAGGATCGGGTGCTGACCGGCGATACTCTGCTGATCGGCTCCACCGGCCGGACCGACCTGCCGACCGGCGATCCGGCGCAGCTCTATGACAGCCTGTTCAACACGCTGCTCAAGCTGCCGCCGGCAACCCGGGTCTACCCGGCTCACGACTACCACGCGCAGGAACACTCCACGCTGGCCTACGAGCTGGCCAATAATCCCCGCCTGCAGGTGAAAGACCGGGAGGCCTTCATTGCGCAGATGAACAATCTGAATATGAAGGCACCGACCCACCTGACCGAGGCGTTGCGGATCAACTGCAGCGGCGGCGATTCGATCGATCAGCTGATCGCCGAGGCGGCCGACCGGATCTCGTTCATGTCGATCGACGAGGTGTACCGGCGGGTCAGCGGCGGTGACGATAGCCTGCTGGTGCTGGATGTGCGTGAGCGCGATGCGTTCGAAAAGAGCCACATCCCCGGGGCAACCCATATTCCCCGTGGTCAGTTGGAGTTGCGCGTAGACGGTGCCTTGCCGGACCCGACCCAGCGGATCCTGGTGTACTGCGAGCAGGGCAAGATCTCTACCCTGGCAACCGCGATGATGCGCCGTATCGGCTATGGCCGGGCGGTCGCGTTGGACGGTGGTTTCCAGCAGTGGCGGCTGGCCGGTTACCCGGTCGAGAAAGGAAGCCCGCCGTCAGCAGCCACGCCAGCCGGGGAGGGTAACTGATGAAACCCCATATCACGCTGATCACCCTGGGGGTGGCAGACCTCGACCGGGCGATCGAATTTTACGCCAAGGGGTTGGGTCTGCCGCTGAAGGACAGCCCGGCAGGGGTGGCGTTTTTTGCAACCGGCAGCACCATGTTGGCACTCTATCCGCGCGACAAACTGGCCGAGGATATCACCATCGACGACGACGGCCGGGGTTTTGCGGGCATTGCCCTGGCCCACAATGTAGAATCTCCCGAAGCCGTCGACGCCACGTTGGCGGAAGCGGTCGCCGCCGGCGCCGATCTGGTCAAGCCGGGCCAGAAGGTGTTTTGGGGCGGCTACTCCGGCTACTTCCGCGACCCGGACGGGTTCTACTGGGAGGTGGCCTTGAATCCGTTTTTATAGCCATCTTCACGCGTGATGAAAGATACGCGGACGATGCCGGCAAGCCATCACAAGAACTGAAAGCAGGAGCTGTACGTGCAGGATGTAACCATTCGCCCGGCCACCGCGGACGATGCCGCGCTGATCCACCAATATATCGTCGAGCTGGCGATCTACGAAAAGGCCGAGCATGAGGTCAAGGCCAGTGTCGAGGAGATCCGCGCCTCGCTGTTTGGCGAGCAGTCCACCACCCGGGCGCTAATCTGTCAGATCGCCGGCGAGCCGGTGGGCTATGCAGTCTATTTCTTCAATTACTCCACCTGGCTGGGCAAGCACGGTCTCTATCTGGAAGACCTCTATATTTCGCCGAAACATCGCGGTACCGGCGCCGGCAAGGCCTTGCTGAAGCATCTGGCGCAGATCGCCGTCGAGCGCGGTTGCGGCCGCTTCGAATGGAGCGTGCTGGATTGGAACGAACCGGCGATCCAGTTCTACCGTTCGATTGGCGCCCGCCCGCAGGACGAATGGGTCGGCTACCGGCTGGCCGGTGATGCCCTGGTCGAGTTTGCAACCCGCTGAATTCGCCATCACCGAGGACCGAACATGGCCAGCTTTACCCTTGCGATCGCCCAGTCGCAGTCAGAGCGGGGCGATATCGCCGGAAATGTCGCCCATCATCTGTCGTTCGTCGAATTGGCGGCGGAGCAGGGCGCGCAGTTTGTCCAGTTTCCGGAGCTGTCACTGACCGGCTACGAGCTGGATATTGCCGCCGAGATGGCGTTGACCGGTGACGAACCGGTATTGGCGCCGTTGCGCGAGCAGGCAACGCGCCTTGGCATCGCGGTGCTGGTCGGCGTGCCGCTGACGGTGGTCGGTGGCAAACCGCAGTTGGCAACTTTGGCATTTATGCCGGATGGCACGTTGCTGCACTATGCCAAGCAGTACCTGCATGGCGACGAGTGTCTCCATTTTCAGCCGGGCGCGGCCGACCTGTTGCTGAATCTGGGCGATCAGCGGTTGGCACTGGCGATCTGCGCCGACACCAACCGGCCCGAGCATGCCGCACGGGCTGCCGAGGCGGGAGCCACCTTGTACAGCGCCGGCGTGCTGTTCTCCGAGCGCGGCTATGCCGCCGACAGCACACAACTGCAGCGCTATGCCGCCGATCACCGGATGCTGGTGGCGATGGCCAACCATGGCGGACCGACCGGCGGCTGGAGTTCGGCCGGCCGCAGTGCAATCTGGAATCCGCGTGGCGAGTTGCTGGTGGCCGCCGAGAATACCGGGCCGATGTTGCTGCTGGCCAGCCTTGATGACATTGAATGGCGGGGACGGGCGATCGGCTTGTAATTGCTGTCGCCATTGTCGGGCGTTACCTAAGACGCCACCGCCTATTGTCTGTGATATTCAAAGAATCCAAAAGCGTCGCCCGCGGAGCGGGCTGCTACGAAACTCTGTAGGGCGTCACCCGGGGCGCCGCCGCCGTAGGCGGTTTTCTGGCAGAAGGATTGCAAATCCGCAAAGCGCTCCCCCAGCCTGGGCGAACGGTTTGTTACTGCTTATTTGCTGATATCCCATCCCGCGGCCGTAACACCAGCGAGCAACGCAGCCGGCGGCGGCCGAACGCGGCCATTCGGGCGAACTCGTCGAATTCGATGGGTACATCCAGGTAGTCGGTTTCGGTCAGCCAGGGGTCGTGCTCCAGCTCCGGATCGGTCAGGTAGATGAAGCGCTCGTCGGCGGCGGTGACCAGCACCCAGTGCGGCGCCTTGTTGCGGTTCAATCGCCAGGTACTGATCAGACAGATCAGCACTGCGCCTTGCTGCAACAAATCACGCAGCTGGTCGATAGCCAAGTCCTGGTAATGCATCTTTACGTCGGTTTCGCGCAACTGATCGCTGAGATCCTCATGCACCAGTTCGATCACCGCTTTCTTTTCCGGATCGCGCACGCTGTCCAGAAACGGCACGTCGGTCTGGTTCAGATAGACCTCCACCTGCAGGTTGCGCCGCCAGGCACTCAGCGCCAGACCTTGCGGTGAGCAGCCGCCGTGGCCGGCGGTCATGAAGATGGTGGTCGACTCGCGCCAGATCTGCAGCTCCTCGCGGCGGGTCATCGGGCGACCGGGGTCCAGATGGTGCAGCGCCATCAGCAGACTGGCCGGGCCGCAGGTAAAGGGCGTGGTCTGCATATAGAGCCGGGTATGGACCGGCCGCCGATGGCGCTGGCGGATACTCTTCTCCATCCGCAGGCCGTCGCTGTCGTTTTCGTAATAGCCGGGTAGCTGCTGGATCTGGTGATAGCCGAGCCGATGGTAAAGGGAGATAGCCGGCTGGTTGTCGACGGCCACCTCCAACCGCATGAAGGCGCAGCCATGCTGCTCGGCGAACTGCTCCGCCCGATGGATCAGTTCGGCGGCAATGCCCAGGCCACGCGCCTGCGGATCGACCGCCAGTGAATAGAGCCGCGCCAGACTGGTGTTGCTCCGGTAGAGGATCAGGATGTAACCGAGCACCCGTTTTTCCCGCTCATTCTGCTGATCCTGTTCTGCCAGCAATATCAGGCTGTGCTGCTGCTTGACCAGCCGCTGGAAGCTGCGGCGCGAAAGACGGTCGTTATCGAAGCAGAGGTTTTCCAGTGCGACAAGGCGATCGACATCGGAACTCTGGGCGGGGCGGTAGGAAAGCGGGCTCAAGGGGCGGATTCCAGACTGAGATAACAAATAATATCAGACAGCATAACCCGGCGAGTATCCCATGGTGCTGTGATAACTCCTTATCGTATCGGTGAAAAAATATCATCGTAAATCGGCCTGGTCAGAGCTTCTGCGGCCGCACGAGCAGGCGCATACTGCAGCCTTTCTCAACTCATGGAAGGTAGCTGCCGCCGTGTCATCGTTCTATGTCGTTGTCGACGATTTTGCCGACTGGAAACCCTATTATCCCAGTGACGACGTCATCTCTTTTGAAACCTATCTGAACCTGGCCGCCCGGCCCGGCGGCGACCGTGTGCGGGTGATCAACTGTTGCCGCAATACCCGCGCGCTGGGGCGCGCCTACTACTGTTCGCTGCTGGCGGAAGGGCGCGGCCACCACGTAATTCCGACGGTGCAGGTATTGAACGACCTGCGCCGCAAGTCGCTGTACAGCCTGGAGCTGGGCGACACCAAGCGGGCGCTGGACAAGCTTGCCGGTTCGGCGCTGAGCGACAGCGATGATGAGGCGACCCTGCGTTTCCGGGTGTTTTTTGGTGAAACCCTGCTGCCGGAACTGAAGGAGCTCGGTAAACAGCTATTCGAGCGGTTCGCCTGTCCGGTGCTGGAGGTGCAGCTGCATCACGGCCGCGAGTGGCATGTCGAGAAGATCCAACAGGTGGCGGTGCGCGATATCAGCGCCGAAGCCGAACAGGAGCTGTTCGCCCATGCGCTGGAGCGGTTCAGCAGCAAAATCTGGCGTAAGCCACGCTACAAGCGCCGTTACCGCTACGAATTGGCGATGCTGGCGGATTCGCAGGAAGAGATGCCGCCAAGCGACAAGACGGCGCTGAAACGGTTTATCAAGGCGGGTAATCAGCTGGGTATCAATGTCGAGCTGATCGGCAAGCGGGATTACAACCGGCTGCCCGAATATGACGGCCTGTTCATCCGCGAAACCACTTCGATCGACCACCATACTTACAGGTTCGCCCGCAAGGCGGAAGCCGAGGGGCTGGTGGTGATGGATGATCCGACCTCGATCCTGCGCTGCACCAACAAGGTCTACCTGGCCGAATTGTTGCGCACCCATAACGTACCGACGCCGAACACCCGGATCGTCAGCCGGGGCGACCGTGCCGAGATGGATGAGCTGTGCCAGGCGTTCGGCTTTCCGATGGTGCTGAAGGTGCCGGACGGTTCCTTCTCGCGTGGGGTGGTCAAGGTCAACGACCGCGAGCAGCTGGAGTTCGAACTGCGTCAGCTGATGCAGAAGTCGGCGCTGATCATCGCCCAGGAGTATCTCTATACCGAGCACGACTGGCGGATCGGCATCCTCAACAACAAGCCGCTGTACGCCTGCCGCTATTACATGGTGCGTGACCATTGGCAGATCTACCACCACAAGGAGGGCGGCCAGGTGGCGTCAGGTGACTTCGACACTCTGCCGACCTACGAGGTGCCGCGCCAGGTGCTGGATGCCGCCCTCAAGGCCTCCCGCTTGATCGGCGATGGCCTGTATGGCGTCGACCTGAAGCAGGACGGCAAGCGTGTCGTGGTGATCGAGGTGAACGACAACCCGAGCATCGATGCCGGCGTCGAGGACAAGTTCCTCGGTGAAACCCTGTATCACGAGGTGATGGCGGAGTTCCTGCGCCGCATGGCATTGCAGAAACAGTAAACAAAAAAGGTTCTTCGACGATTCCCGGGGAGTCCCAAAACAAAAACGGCGGAATGGTATATGGTGAAGTCGCCAAACACACACCAAAACCAAGCCGCCGTTTATGCTCAAGGATTCTGATCTTAACAG